>JAZKCD010000072.1:0-40229 GCA_040388355.1 Pseudomonadota bacterium
CTCCCGCGAAAGCGGGAGAGGGCTAAGAAAGAAGACAGAAGGGGTGGCAATGACGACCAAATACGACGCGCTCATCATCGGCGGCGGCCATAACGGCCTCGTCTGCGCCTTCTACCTCGCCCGCGCCGGGCTCAAGGTCCGCGTCCTCGAACGCCGCCCCATCGTCGGCGGCGCGGCGGTGACCGAGGAATTCCACCCCGGCTTCCGCAACTCGACCGCGAGCTACACGGTCAGCCTGCTCCGCCCCAAGGTCATCGCCGACATGCGCCTCCACGAGCGCGGCTGGCGGATCATCGAGCGGACGATCAGCAATTTCTTCCCCCACGAAGGCGGCTATCTCAAGCTCGGCGGCGGCACCGCGCGCACCCAGGCCGAATTCGCGCGCTTCTCCCAAAAGGACGCCGACACCTTCCCGCGATACGAGGAAGCCCTCGAACGCGTCGCCGAGGTCCTGCGCGACATGGCGCTCAAGACCCCGCCCAATGCCGGCGGCGGCCTCCGCGCCCTCCTCGCCGCGGCCAGCCAGGGCAAGCGCCTCGCCGGCATGAGCCTCGAGGCGCAGCGCGACACGATGGACCTGTTCGTCAAGTCCGCGCGCGATTTCCTGGGCAGCTGGTACGAGAACCCCTATATCCAGGCCGCGTTCGGCTTCGACGCCGTGGTCGGCAACTATGCCAGCCCCGACACGCCCGGATCGGCATACGTCCTGCTCCACCACGTCTTCGGCGAGATCAACGGCAAGAAGGGCATGTGGGGCCACAGCGTCGGCGGGATGGGCGCGATCACCCAATACATGGCCGAGGCCTGCACCGACATGGGCGTCGAGATCAGCCTCGAAGCCCCCGTCGCCAAGGTGCTGGTCGACGGCAACAAGGTCACCGGCGTCAAGCTGGAGTCCGGCGAGGAGATCGCCGCGACGATCGTCGCCTCGAACGCCGGCCCGGCCCTGCTCTACCGCCAGCTCGTCGACCGCGCCGACATGCCCGAAGCCTTCGCCCGCCGCATGGACAGCTTCAAGGCCGGCTCGGGCACCTTCCGCATGAACGTCGCGCTCTCCGAGCTGCCCGACTTCACCGTGCTCCCCGGCAAGCAAAAGGCCGAGCACCACACCGCCGGCATCATCATCTCGCCGACGCTCGATTACATGGACAAGGCCTTCACCGACGCCAAGGCGTTCGGCTGGTCGAAGGAGCCGATCGTCGAGATGAAGCTCCCCACTTCGGTCGACGACAGCCTGGCACCCCCCGGCCAGCACATCGCCAGCCTGTTCTGCCAGCAATTCGCGCCCGAACTGCCCGACGGTCGCTCATGGGACGACGAGAAGGACAAGGCCGCGGACCTGATCATCGACACCGTGACCAAACACGCTCCCAATTTCCGCAACTCGATCCTCGGCGTCCAGATCCACTCCCCGCTCGACCTCGAGCGCAAGTTCGGCCTGATCGGCGGCGACATCATGCACGGCCATATGTCGCTCGACCAGCTCTGGGCCGCCCGCCCCGTCCTCGGCCACGGCGACTATCGCGGCCCGATCAAGGGCCTCTACATGTGCGGCGCGGGGACGCACCCCGGCGGTGGTGTGACGGGCGCGCCAGGCCACAATGCGGCGCATGAGATCCTCAGGGATCGCTCGGTGCTGGGGCGAATTTTCGGCTGACCCATTCTTCTTCTCATTCTTCTTAGCCCTCTCCCGCCTTCGCGGGAGAGGGTTGGGTGAGGGTCTTCTTCTTACCTCTTCTAACTTTTCCCCGGCGAAGGCCGGGGTGGGAGGTTGGTTCGATCCAGCCGGGTCAAACGCTGGAAGAAGCCGCCGCCCGCCCCCGCAACCAATACAGCGGCACCGCGGTCAGCATCAGCACCACGCTCCACCCCACCGCCTCCCACCCCGTGCCGATCAGCACCCAGACCGCAAAGGCGAACCCGACCACCGCCCAGGGCCGCGCCACGCGCTGCATCCAGGCCGAGGCGCAGGCGCCGATATAGAGCCAGATCGTCGCGGCGGCGGTGATGTTGAGCATGAAGGTCATCAGCCCCTGGAGCGTCCGGAACGCATTGCTCAGCACCAGGATGCTGGCGAGCACGCTGCCGACCAGGATCATCGCGACCGGCACGTCGCGCGGGCTGGTGCGCCCCATCCAGCGCGGCAGCAGCCCGACCCGCGCCATGCCGAGCGGGACTTCGCCGACCAGCAGCACATAGCCGTTGAGGCAGCCCAGCGCCGAGATCATCGCGAACGCCGCAGTGATCAGCCCCGCAGCACTTCCCCAGAACTCGCCGACGAACAGCGCGATCGGCGCGCCCGAATCGGCGAGCGCCTGTTGCGGCATGGCGTAGACGATTCCCGTCGACACCAGCAGGTAGAGCGCGCCGGTGATCACCACGCCCGCCATCGTCGCCAGCGGGATGATCCGCCCCGGATCGCGCACCCGCTCGGCACAGACCCCGGCGCATTCGAACCCGACCAGCGCGAAGAAGGCGAGGCCGAGCGCCGGGGTGATGCGCACCGAATCGAACGGCGTATGCGCGTGCGCCGCGAACCGGCCGGGATCGGTGATCGCCAGCCCGGCGAGGATCACCACCACCGCCACCAGCGGCAGCAGCTTGAGCACCACCGTGACCACTTGCAGCCGCCCCACGTCACGCGCGCCGAGCAAATTGTAGCAGGTCAGCGCCCACAGCATCGCCAGCGCGGCGAGCGCCGACACCAGGGTGCTCGACCCCAGCCACGGCCAGAATTCGGCGAGGTAGCGCGAGGCGGTGAGCGCGAGCACCGCGTTCGCGCACCACAGACTCACCCAATAGCTCCACGCGACCAGCATCGCCGGCAGCGGCCCCACGCCCCCGGCGACCACGTCCATCGCCCCGGTCGCGTCGGGCCGCGCCGCGAACAGCCGCGAGAACACCCAGGCGGTCACCACCGCCCCGGCGATCGCCGCGACCCAGCCCGCCGCGCCGGTCGCGCCATAGGGCGCGAGCTGCGCCGGCAGCACGAAGATCCCCGCCCCGATCATCCCGCCCACCACCATCGCAGTCGCGGTCCAGAATCCGAACGGGCGCCGATCTGTGGCAATGGTGTCGGTCGTCATAGGTACGTGTCCCCCCGAGAGGGAATGAAGCACGGAAGCCGCGCAAGAACCAGCCACCCCGGTGCGGATGGCGTACACCTCTCCCGCTTTCGCGGGAGAGGGCCAGACTTGCAATGTTGGATTTCGCCTGCTCGACTGGCCTCGCCACCCCGCGCGGCCGCGCTTTGACATCGCCGGATTGAAAGGACCGAACAGGGGCCAGCGATAATCAACGCGCTTGTTCGTCGGGATCTTCACCCCCCCTACGGCGGGGATGACGCCGGCGCGGAATCAGGGCTACATCGCGCCGATGCAATCCCTCCCGCCCCGCTACCATCCCCGCCTGATCGAGGCCGCGCTGGCGCTGCACGACAATCGCCTCCACGACGCCGAGCCGCTGCTCAAGACCCACCTCAAGGACGATCCGTTCGACGTCCGCGCGATCCGCATGCTCGCCGAACTGGCGGGCCGCATCGGCCGCTACAAGGATTCCGAAAGCCTGCTGCGCCGCGCAGTCGAGCTGTCGCCCGCCTTCACTGCCGCGCGCGCCAATCTCGCGCTGGTCCTCTACCGCCTCAACCGCCCGACCGAGGCGCTCGCCGAGCTCGACCAGGTGCTGGGCGAAGACCCCGAGAATCTCGGCCATTCGAACCTCAAGGCCGCCGCCCTCGGCCGGATCGGCGGGTTCGACGAGGCGATCCTGCTGTACCAGGCCGTGCTCGACGGCGCGCCCGACCAGCCCAAGGTGTGGATGAGCCTGGGCCATATGCTCAAGACCGTCGGCCGCCAGGCCGAGGCCGTCGCCGCCTATCGCCAGGCGCTCGCGCTCGCCCCCGCGCTCGGCGAGGTCTGGTGGAGCCTCGCCAACCTCAAGACGGTCAGGTTCGACGATGCCGACATCGCCGCGATGCAGGGCGCGCTCGCGCAGGCGGACTTGTCCGCCGAGGACCGCTTCCACCTCGACTTCGCGCTCGGCAAGGCGTTCGAGGATCGCCGCGAGGCCGCGACCGCCTTCGCGCATTACGAGGCGGGCAACCGCCTGCGCCGCACCCGGCTGAAGTACGACCCGGCCGAAACCACCAGCTATGTCGACCGCTCGATCGCGCTGTACACCGCCGCCTTCCTCGACGCCGGCAAGGGCCTCGGCTGCGACGCGCCCGACCCGATCTTCGTCCTCGGCATGCCGCGCGCCGGGTCGACTTTGGTCGAGCAGATCCTCTCCAGCCACCCGCTCGTCGAAGGCACGACCGAGCTGCCGGACATCCCCGTCCTCGCCCGCGGAATCGACGACTACCCCACCGGCACCGGCCACCTCGATCCGAGCAAGTTCCGCGAACTGGGCGAGGCCTATCTCAAGCGCGCCGAAATCCAGCGCCACACCGACCGGCCCTTCTTCATCGACAAGCTGCCCAACAACTGGGCGCACCTGCCGCTGATCCACCTGATCCTGCCCAATGCGAAGATCATCGACGCGCGCCGCCATCCGCTCGGCTGCTGCTTCTCCAACTTCAAGCAGCATTTCGCGCGCGGCCAGGCGTTCAGCTACGATCTCGGCGACATGGGCCTTTACTACCGCGACTATGTGCGGCTGATGGCGCATGTCGACACGGTCCGTCCCGGCCTCGTCCACCGCGTCCATTACGAGGCGATGGTCGACGACACCGAAGCCGAGGTCCGCGCTTTGCTCGCCTATTGCGGGCTCGATTTCGACCCCGCCTGCCTCGAATTCCACAAGAACGACCGCGCCGTCCGCACCGCCAGCTCGGAACAGGTCCGCCGCCCGATCTTCCGCGAAGGCACCGAGGCGTGGCAGCCCTTCGAGCCCTGGCTCGACTCGCTCAAGGCCGCGCTCGGCGATGTCGCCACCAGCTACCCGCAAGTTCCGGCCTTCTCGCCCGCGTAAACTTAGCGTTGCAAAACTGTCACGCTGCACCTGCGAATTAGATTGCACGGTCGTGCAAGATTGACGATCGTTTCGCCCGCGAACACTCTTACGAACATAGAGCGTCCTGCCGGGAGACTTCCGATGCTGTTCACCAAGCGCCGCGCCACCCTCATCGCCCTGCTGACCTCGGTCGCGCTCGCCGCGCCCGCCTATGCGCAGGAGGCGCCCGATGCGAACGTCAACGGCAACGAGGACATCGTCGTCACCGCGCAGAAGCGCGAGGAGAACCTCCAGGACGTGCCGATCAGCATCCAGGCGCTGAGCACCACCCGGCTCGACAATCTCAACGTCACCAACTTCGAAGACTATTCGCAGATGCTGCCGTCGCTGTCGTTCCAGACCAGCCAGCCCGGCATCACCACCATCTATATGCGCGGCGTCGCCTCGGGCGGCGACGGCAACCATTCGGGCTCGCTGCCGTCGGTCGGCGTCTATCTCGACGAGCAGCCGGTGACGACGATCGGCGGCACGCTCGACGTCCATGTCTACGACATCGCCCGCATCGAGAGCCTGTCGGGGCCGCAGGGCACGCTCTACGGCGCGTCGAGCCAGGCCGGCACGATCCGCATCATCACCAACAAGCCCGAAACCTCGCGCTTCTACGGCCGCGTCGACGGCGAAGTGAACACGATCGTCAACGGCGGCGTCGGCGGGCGCGTCGAGGGGATGATCAACGCGCCGCTCTCGTCGTTCGCGGCGCTGCGCGTCGTCGGCTTCTACCAGCGCGACGCCGGCTATATCGACAATGTCCAGGCCACCCGCCGCTTCCTGCCGATCCCCGGCGGCATCGTCGTCAACAACGCCGCCTTCGTGAAGAAGGACCATAACACCGTCGACACCTATGGCGGCCGCGCCGCGCTCAAGGTCGATCTCGACGACAACTGGACCGTCACCCCGACCGCGATCTACCAGGAGAGCAAGACCAAGGGGGTCTTCCTCTCCGATCCGCAGGTCGGCGATCTCAAGGTCGAGCGTTTCTTCGACGAGTTCCGCAACGATCGCTTCGCCCAGGCGGCGCTGACGATCGAGGGCCGCATCGGCAATTGGGACGTCACCTATGCCGGCGCCTATCTCGACCGCACCACGCTCACGTCGAGCGACTACACCGACTATGCCGAGCAATATGACGATCTCTATTCGGGATCGGGCGGCCTGGCGGGCTATTTCTACCTGACCAATGCGGCGGGCAACACGATCGATCCGCGCCAGCGCGTCATCGGCAGCGATCACTTCAAGAAGATGAGCCAGGAGCTGCGCGTCGCCTCGCCCGCGGACGCGCCGTTCCGCGTCGTCCTCGGCGCCTTCTACCAGCGCCAGAGCAACCTGATCCACCAGGACTATTTCGTCGCCGGGCTCGATCCCGCGCTCTCGGTCAACGGCTTCCCCGGCACGCTGTGGCTGACCCAGCAGCACCGCGTCGACAAGGATTATGCCGCGTTCGGCGAGGCCAGCTACGACATCACCCCGACGCTGACGCTCACCGCCGGCGGGCGCGTCTACAAGTTCGACAACTCGCTGATCGGCTTCTTCGGCTTCGGCCGCAATCCGGCGGGCCCGCCGTATAACGGCGCGGGCAGCTCGCGCACCGGCGTCGCCGCCTGCTACACCACCACCGGCGCGTCGCTGCGCGACAATCCGGGCGGCACGCTGCTCCCCGCCGCGGTCGACGGCAGCCCGTGCACCAATCTCGCGACCTTCGCGAACGGCAAGCTCGTCCCCAAGGCGACCGAGGGCGACGGCTTCCTCCACAAGGTCAACCTCAACTGGAAGCCCAACGAGGACGTGCTGCTCTACGCCACCTGGTCGCGCGGCTATCGCCCGGGCGGCATCAACCGGCGCGCCGACATCGCGCCCTATGCGGCCGATTTCCTGACCAATTACGAGCTCGGCTGGAAGACCACGCTGGCCGGCGGGCTGCTGCGCTTCAACGGCGCGATCTACCAGCAGAACTGGGCGACCTTCCAATATTCCTTCCTCGGCGCGAACAGCTTCACCGAGATCCATAACGGCCCCGACGCGCGCATCCGCGGGATCGAGGCGGACATCAACTTCCGCTCCGGCGGGCTCAGCATCACCGCTGCGGGCTCGTACACCGACGCCAAGACCACGCAGAATCTCTGCTCGGTCGACGATCCGACCTATACCTGCGCCGGCAGCTCGATCAGCGCGCCCAAGGGTACCCGCCTGCCGATCACGCCGCAGTTCAAGGCCAATGCGACGGCGCGCTATGATTTCGACCTGGGCGGGTCGGAGACCTGGCTGCAAGGCGTGGTCGCGCACCAGAGCGGCGCCTCGACCGATATCCGCACCGGCAACGCCGCGGCGCTCGGGCGGCTGCCGGGCTATACGACGGTCAACCTGGCGTTCGGCGCGAAGCTGTGGGGCGATTTCACCCTCGAGACCTTCCTCGACAACGTCTTCGACGAACGCGGCCAGATCTCGCGCTTCCAGGCCTGCGGCTCGTGCGTGCTGAGGCCCTATGCAGTGTATATCCGCCCGGCGACCGTGGGGATTCGGGCAGGGACCAAGTTCTAGGCGGCACTGCCCCTCTCCCATCGGGAGAGGGTTGCGCAGACTTGGGTCGCGCTTCTTCAGCGCGGCCCTAGTCGGAGCTGGGTGAGGGGTTAGGAACCTATCGAGAACGCGTAACCCCTCACCAACCTGCGCTAGGCAGCACGCTGCCAAGCTCCGGTATCCTCTCCCTATGGGAGAGGGAGATAAGGCCTATATCCCGCCCTCGACCGGTTCGCGCCCGGCCTCGCGAAGCCCGGCGAGCAGCGCCTCGGCGCACGCGTCGACCACCCCCTGCGAAGTAGCGCGCACCACGAAGTTCGCCCCCACCCGTCCCTCGCGGAAGAACGGGTAGCTGCCGATCGCCACGCCCTCGAACGCCCGCTCGGTCGCACCCAGCAGCTCGGCGATTTCGCTCTCGGGCACCCAGCAGCCGATCGTCCGCGATACCAGAGGCAGCCCGCCCTCGAGTTCGCCGGTCAGCGCGTCGAGCATCCCCGCGGCAATGTGCGGCACCCCTGCCAGCACGAACAGGTTGCCGACGCGTATCCCCGGCGCGCCCGACATCCGGTTGGGGATCAGCTCGGCGCCCTCGGGCACCCGCGCCATCCGCAGCCGCGCATCGGTCAGCGCCTCGCCGCGCTTCGCATAATGCCGCTCCAGCGCCGCGCGCGCCTCGGGGTGGATCACCACCCCCACGCCCAGCGCCGCCGCCACTGCATCGACGGTGATGTCGTCATGCGTCGGCCCGATCCCGCCGGTGGTGAAGCAATAGTCGCTCTGCGCCCTGAGCGCGTTGACTGCCTCGACGATCCGCGCCTGCACATCGGGCACCACCCGCACCTCGGCGAGCCGGATGCCCTGCGCGTTGAGCCACGCGGCGAGCTGCGCGATATTCTTGTCCTGCGTCCGCCCCGAGAGGATCTCGTCGCCGATCACCACCAGTGCCGCGGTCCAGATGCGCTCCTCTGCCATGACGTGGCAGTAGCGCCGCCACGAACCCTCAGTCCACTGCGATTTGCCGCTCGCTCCCGCCGGGGAACCGCGCGGTGAGCACGAGTTCGCCGCCCATGCTGGCGATCACCTTCCTGAGCGTATCGATCTGCATCGAGGTCAGCGATGCCGGACGCTCCATCTGCGCGAGCCCGCTCTTGCTGATGCCGAGGCTTTCGGCAACGTCCTTCTGGAGCAAGCCGCGGAGCTTGCGGAGATCGCCGAGTTCGAGCGCGGCAGCGTTGGAGGTCTCCTCGCCGCTCTCCACCAGCCATTTGATCCGTTCGAGCGCCGTCGCGGGCGCGCCGTAGATTTCATCCACCCCGCTGCCGAACACCATGTCCTTGCCCGCCGCGATGCCGAACCCGCGATTGCGCTGCCATTCGACTTCGATCAGATAGCCGTCGTCGCGGGCAAGCGTCAGGTTATAAACCCCTTCAGGACGAAGCGGCGGTTCGACAGTGATTTGCCAGCCCGCGCGCGCGCCGAACCGTTCGCGGACAGCGCCGGCCAATTGATCAAAGGCGCTCATAGCGTACGCATCAAACGGGGCAGCGCCCGCCATCCTTTCCCGCCTTGTCGAGCACGATCTTTCCGTCCAGTCCGACAATGCGGATCGCCCCGTTCGCGGCCAAGAACACGCGATGCCCCCGGGTCCGGAACATCCGTGCGCCCGGCAGATCGCTGCGCTTCTCGAAATCGTCGTGCGGCGGATATATCCGCCCGTCCGTGTTCGACGATGCCTGATTGTACGGCACGCCGGAATGCCGATCCTCGACGCTGTTGAGCACCGTTTCCAGCAAAAGACGGGCCTCCTCGAATGCCGCGGCGGACGCCGCCTTCTCCAGCTCTTGGAGAAAAATAAGAAATCGATCGGCCCGATTCATGGGACCTCCTTCAGGCAGAAGACATTACCCGGCGCCCGTTATCGGGCGTCGTCACAATGTGGTTCCTCTCCGGAAGCGCGTTTAGTTATAGCTAAACTCAGCGCACTGTCAATAGAGCGAAGCATCGATCTCGCAAATCCCCACCGCTTCGCTTATATCCCGCCCCATGACCGAGTATGTCGCCGTCACCACCGACACCCCGCTCGCCCGCACCGGCGCCATCAAGCTGCACGGCCCCGAAGGCTTTGCCGGCATGCGCGCCGCCGGGCGGCTCGCCGCCGAGATCCTCGACGCGCTCGCACCGCACGTCGTCCCCGGGGTCACCACTGCCGAGATCGATGACATCGTCCGCGCGATGAGCGTCGCCGGCGGCGGCGTCCCCGCGACGCTCGGCTATCGCGGCTACACCCATAGCTGCTGCATTTCGATCAACCATGTCGTCTGCCACGGCATCCCGAGCGAGCGCACGCTGCGCGACGGCGACATCGTCAATATCGACGTGACCCCGATGCTCGACGGCTGGCACGGCGACACCAGCCGGATGTTCCTCGTCGGCGATGTCGGGCTCAAGGCGCGCCGCCTGGTCGACGTCACTTATGAATGCCTGATGCTCGGGATCGAGCAGGCGAAGCCGGGCAACCATCTCGGCGACGTCAGCCACGCGATCCAGGTCCATGCCGAGAAGCACCGCTACGGTGTCGTCCGCGATTTCTGCGGGCACGGCCTCGGCCGCGTGTTTCATGACGCCCCTGAAGTCGTCCATGTCGGCCGCCCGCACACCGGGCCCGAGCTCAGGCCCGGCATGTTCTTCACGATCGAGCCGATGATCAACATCGGCCGCCCCGACGTGAAGCTGCTCGACGACGGCTGGACCGCGGTCACCCGCGACCGCTCGCTCTCGGCGCAGTTCGAGCATTCAATCGGCATCACCGAGGACGGCTGCGAGATATTCACCAAAAGCCCCACCGGGCGGGGCCAGCCGCCCTACGCCTGAGCAGCGGACGGGTGCACCCGTGACGCAAACGAAGGGGTGCGTGACGCCGATCACGCCTGCCGGCAGTTGGCCTCGCCTATTCTTTGTGACATCCTTGGGATGGATACGAGAAAAAGGGGGATACTATGCTCGGCCTGGACATTCTGGACGTCGCGATCGGCGTCGTGTTCGTGTTCTGCCTACTAAGCCTTCTCGCCACTTCGCTTCGCGAATTGATCGAGACCTGGCTGCAGGTGCGCGCAGTGACGCTCGAACAGGGTATTCGCGAGCTGCTGAACGATCCGGACGGCACCCAGGCGACCGACAAGCTTTTCAAGCACCCGTTGATCTCGAGTCTGTTCCGCGGAACCTACGATCCGGCCAAGCTCAAGGATCCGATTATTCCATGGGCGAAGAAGACATCCAAGCGCTATGCGCTCAAGTCCAACCTTCCTGCCTATATTCCCGCGCGCAACTTCGCGCTTGCGCTGATGGATTTCGCCGGCGCCGACGGCAAGGCGAGCGTGAGCGGCTCGGGCGAGCCGCTGACCATCGATCGGCTGAAGGCCGGCATTGCCCAGATTCCCGAGGAACGGATCAAGCAGGCGATGCTGGTCGCGGTCGACCAGGCCGAAGGCAAAATTGAAAACGTCCGCGTCAATATCGAGAAATGGTTCGACAGCAGCATGGACCGCGTCTCGGGCTGGTACCGCAAGCATACGCAATGGCTGATCCTGATCATCGGGCTGGTGCTGGCGATCGGGCTCAATGTCGACACGCTCCGGCTCGCCTCGACCTTGCAGACCAATTCGTCGCTGCGCTCGGTGGTCGTCGCCGAGGCCGAAGCCACCGTGACGCGGGTCAGGACGAACGGCGCGACCGATGAGAAGGCATTGTCCGCGGCAGTGACCTGCGGCGAGGCGAAGCTCCCCGACGGCGTAAGCTGCGCCCAGCACCGGCTGGAGTCGATGGGCTTCCCGGTCGGCTGGAACAAGCGGCCGGCGTGGATCTGGGAGCCCGGCTTCTGGGCGAGCAAGGATTCATGGCTGCCGAACAATTTCGGCGCGTGGCTCGCCGCGCTGTTCGGCTGGCTGATCACGGCAGTCGCGATCTCGATCGGCGCACCCTTCTGGTTCGACACGCTCAACCGGCTGATGGTGATCCGCTCGACGGTAAAGCCGCATGAAAAGAGCCGGGAAGAAGGCTCGGAGGACCGGCAGAACAAGGAGAAGGTCCTGGCGCTGAAGGTCGTGGGAGCGACCGAATAGCCACGCGGAGGCTCGGCGCCGACCACTCGCGCAGCGCTTCCTCGGCCTCCGACGCCGTCAGGTCGCCTGCCTCGCTGGTGATCCAGAAGCTCTCCCGCCGCGCGGCGGCGATCGCCATCAGCCCATGCGCCATCAGCACAAGCGGACCCTTGGCGACCGTCACGTCGCTCCGCCCCGGCTGGCCGGACTCGCTGCTTTCGGTCCACCGATGAATCTCGGCAGGCGCATCCATCGGCAAGAAGCGCATACGCACACCCCACGCACTGTGCCTGCATGAACGTGAAGGTGGTGGATTCGTTCCGTTTTCAGCGGTTTCCGCGCATTTGCCCTGCCCCCGAATCCGGCACCCAAACGCCCCCTGCTCAATAAACAGGCACGTATTCGCGGTTGCGCGGCGTGCATGTGGCGGATTAGCTGGGGTCCCGCTCTGGCACGCTTGTTGCGAAACCGCGCGGCAGGGGACCTGCCGTCCATTTAGGGGCACTGAAGTGAAAAAGATCGAAGCGATCATCAAGCCGTTCAAGCTCGATGAAGTGAAGGAGGCGCTGCACGAAGTCGGCGTCTCGGGCATCACCGTCACCGAGGCCAAGGGCTTCGGCCGCCAGAAGGGCCACACCGAGCTCTATCGCGGCGCCGAATATGTCGTCGATTTCCTGCCCAAGGTGAAGCTCGAGGTCGTCGTCGAGGACGCGCTCGCCGAGCGCGTGGTCGAGGCGATCGCCGCCGCCGCGCAGACCGGGCGCATCGGCGACGGCAAGATCTTCGTCATGCCGGTCGACTCGGCGCTGCGCATCCGCACCGGCGAGCGCAACGAGAATGCCATTTGACGCAGCGCAGCATTTTCTCAATGCTGGCTGCCGACATGTAATTTTATTGCCCGATTCGTCGGGTTCACGAAAGAGAGCGAAAGGGACCTCCATGGCGAATTCGGCCAGCGACATTCTTAAGATGATCAAGGAACAGGAGATCGAATGGGTCGATCTTCGCTTCACCGATCCCAAGGGCAAGTGGCAGCACCTCACCATGGTCTCGAAGGTGATGGGCGAGGACGAGCTGACCGACGGGCTGATGTTCGACGGCTCGTCGATCGAGGGCTGGAAGGCGATCAACGAGTCCGACATGATCCTCAAGCCCGATCTCGACGCGGTGTGGATCGATCCCTTCTCGGCGACGCCGATGATGATCCTGGTGTGCGACATCGTCGAGCCCTCGACCGGCGAGCTCTACAGCCGCGATCCGCGCTCGTGCGCCAAGCGCGCCGAAGCCTATGTCAAGGCGATCGGGATCGGCGACACCGTCTATGTCGGCCCCGAAGCCGAGTTCTTCATGTTCGACGATGTCCGCTTCGAGAACAGCTACGCCACCAGCTATTACGCGATCGACGATATCGAGCTGCCGGGCAATTCGGGCAAGGAATATGAAGGCGGCAACCTCGGCCACCGTCCGCGCGCCAAGGGCGGCTATTTCCCGGTAGCGCCGGTCGACAGCGCCGTCGATATCCGCGGCGAGATGGTCTCGACCATGCTCGAAATGGGCCTGCCCTGCGACAAGCACCACCACGAAGTCGCCGCGGCGCAGCACGAGCTCGGCCTGACCTTCGGCACGCTCGTCACCACCGCCGACCGGATGCAGATCTACAAGTATGTCGTCCACCAGGTCGCGCACGCCTATGGCAAGACCGCGACCTTCATGCCCAAGCCGATCAAGGAAGATAACGGCTCGGGGATGCACACCCACATCTCGATCTGGGAAGGCAGCACCCCGCTGTTCGCCGGCAACGGCTATGCCGGCCTCAGCGACATGTGCCTCTATTTCATCGGCGGCGTGATCAAGCACGCCAAGGCGCTGAACGCCTTCACCAACCCGTCGACCAACAGCTACAAGCGGCTGGTCCCGGGCTATGAGGCGCCGGTGCTGCTCGCCTATTCGGCGCGCAACCGCTCGGCCTCGTGCCGCATCCCGTACGGCGCGGGCGCCAAGGCCAAGCGCGTCGAGTTCCGCTTCCCCGATGCGCTGGCGAACCCGTATCTCTGCTACGCCTCGCTGCTGATGGCCGGCCTCGACGGCATCCAGAACCGCATCCATCCGGGCGAGCCGATGGACAAGAACCTCTACGACCTTCCCCCCGCGGAACTCGCCGAGGTCCCCACCGTCTGCGCGTCGCTGCGCGAGGCGCTCGAGAGCCTCACCGCGGACATGGACTTCCTGCTCAAGGGCGACGTGTTCACTCGCGACCAGATCGAGGCCTATATCGAGCTCAAGTATGAGGACGTAGCCCGCTGGGAGATGACTCCGAGCCCGGTTGAATACGATATGTACTATTCGAGCTGATCGGGGGGATCATCTCACTCAAAGGGGCGTCCGGAGTGATCCGGGCGCCCCTTTCCTTTGAAGCGCGGCGCGATGGCGACAACAGGTCGATGGAATAGCCCGGACCGGGCCAATGAAATAGCCTATCCACGGCCAATTGCGGTACGAATAAACCGGGTATAGCATCGGCAACCAGGTCGCCCTCTATTGGGCAGGACATAAGTCGGGGGACAGGCCATGCACGACATGCACATGGAACATTGCGAAATGCCGGCGTCGACTTCGAGTTCGCGGGTGGTCGAGTTCCCGCTCGACTGGCCGGGCTCGAAGGAAAAGGGCCATGCCGGGCCTGCCTGTCATCCCACCGGGGGCGGATCGACGCACGAGATCATCTACGACCGGAACGGCGGCACCGTCTTCTGGGTCTCGGGTCAGGCCTATGACTGCATCGCCCGCGTCACGCTCGACGGCGAGGCCGAGTATTTCAAGATGGACGAGGGCAGAGCCCCGCACGGCATGGCCTATGACCATGAAGGCCGGCTGTGGCTGACCTTCGAGGGCACCGGCCACCTCGCCCAGATCGGCACCGACGGCAAGGTCGTCGGCGATCCCGTCGACGTCGCGATCTACCCCTCGACCGGCGGCCGCATCAACACCCGTCCCCACGGCCTCGGCGTCGCCTCGGACGGCGCGCTGTGGTTCACCGGCAAGCTGACCAACACGATGGGCCGCGTCACCGGACGCGAGGTCCAGCATTTCGCGCTGCCGACGTTCGGCGCGGTGCCGATCTACATCGCCGCCGGCGCCGACGGCGACGTCTGGTGCACCGCGCTGAGCAACGGCCGCATCGGCCATGTCACGCGCGACGGCATCGCCACCGACTATCCGATCCCCACGGGCAACAGCCGCCCGATCGCGATCGTCCCCGCGCCCGACGGCAAGGCGTTCTGGTTCACCGAGGAAGCCGGCGGCAAGGTCGGCCGGATCGACCTGCCCTTCGATCCGAAGCGCCCGTTCGTCGAATTCCCGGTGCCGCTCACCCAGAGCAACGCGATCCTCGGGGCGCTCGCCTTCGACAAGGACGGCGCTTTGTGGGTCCAGCAATATGTCAATCCGCCCGGCGGCGGCGCGATGCCCACTGCCAATGACTATATCGTCAAGCTGACCGGCATCGAGCAGGCGCAGGATGGCGACATGACCGGCGTCGGAATCGAATATTTCAAGGCGCCGTCAAAGGGCTCGGTGATGCACCGCATCATCCAGGGCCCCGACGGCAATATCTGGTTCACCGAGCTCGGGCTCAACCAGGTCGGGCGCGTGGCACTTTAGGCCCCACCCCGACCGCCGGAATCCGGCGGCTTGCCCTGCGCGCGTCGCTGTCCTAGCGTTGCGGCAACGAAACGGGTCGCACCGTCCTTGCCCGCACGCTGCGCGGGCGCATCGGGGAGGCGCGCATGTTTCGCTCGGGGATCATCGTCACGTCGCTGCTCCTGGCCGGCTGTACGATGCCGCAGGTCGCGGAGCCCGGCCCCGGTTCGATCGGCACCGCGCCGCCGCGCAAGAATCCCGGCCCGCCGATGGTCCAGGTCGCCTGCTGCAGCTGCATCGGCCATCCCGCCCGGCTCGTCTCGATCAACACCGGGAGCGGGCCGGGCACCGTCCCGTATCGCGTGACCGGGCCGAACGTCCCGCTCTATTCGGTCGCGGTGCCGACGCCGATCGTCCATCCCAGCTGGAACGCGTCGCTGCCGCCGGCGGGGTGGATTCATCCGTCCGGGTCGCTGATTGTCGTGACGGGCGGCGTCTTCATCTATTCGATCCAGATTCGCGTGCCCAACTGCTCGATCCCGATGGCGATCCGCCTCGACGGCATGGCCGCCGGCGACGATCTGGTGAAGGTGCGGGTCGACGGCAACCAGATCGGCGAGACACCAATGATCGCGGATCCCACCGCGCCCTCCCCGGCGCCCGCGGGCGTGCCCGGCTATGGCTATCGCGCCGCGCGGATGTTCGGGTTCGGCCAGGCGCTGTCTCCCGGCACGCACCTGCTCGAGTTCGAGGTTCCCAATATCGGCGGCGGACCCAGCGCCTTGCTGGTTCGCGCGCAGCTGACCGGCACCTGCCCACAGACGCTCGAGGTGCCCGAGACCGAGACACGCGGGCCGGCGCGGAATTGAGCCCGGCTCCGATTGTCCGCCCATTTCGGGTGTGCTAGCCCGCTAGTTCACCCGGAGGTTTTTCCATGAGTCCCAGCCGTTTCGCCGCCATCCTGCTGTCGGGGGCATCGGCCGCCGCCCTCGCGCTGTCCGCTCCCGCCGCCGCGCAGTCCGCGCCCAAATACGGCACCTGGGGCGTCGACACGGCGACGATGGACAAGTCGGTGAAGCCCGGCGACGATTTCTACCGCTATGCCGAGGGCAGCTGGCTCCGCGACGCCGTGATCGCCCCCGACAAGTCGCGCGCCGGCTATAATTACGACCTGCCCGACGCCAACGAAATCGAGGTCCGCAAGCTGGTCGAAGAGGCCGGCGCCGCCCCCGCCGATCCGGTGATGCGCCAGGTCGGCGACTTCTACGCCGCGTGGATGGACCAGGCGGGGATCGAGGCGCGCGGGCTCGCGCCGCTCCAGCCCTACCTCGCGCGCATCGCCGGGGTGAAGACCCGCCACGACCTGGTGATGCTGATGGCCGAGCCCAGCTATGCCGCGCCGATCGGCATCGGCGTCGACGCCGACGAGAAGGACCCGACTCACTATACCGTGCTCAGCGGCCAGGCCCGGCTCGGGCTGCCGACGCGCGACTATTACCTGCTGCCCGACGAGAAATACGTCGCCTACCGCAAGGCCTATCGCGACTATATCATCCGGATCTTCGAGCTGGCGCACATCCCCGACGGCGCCGCCAGGGCCGATGCGATCATCGCGCTCGAGACCAGCCTGTCGAAGGACCAGTGGACTCCCGAAGCGCGCCGCGACCCCCAAAAAACCTACAACCCGATGACTCGCGCTGAGCTCCGGAAGCTCGCGCCGCAGTTCGAATGGAGCGCCACGCTCGCCCATATCGGCCTCGGCAAGATGCCGACCGTGATCGTCCGCGAGCCGAGCGCCGTCGCCGCCGCGGGCAAGCGCCTCGACGACGTGCCGCCCGCCACCTGGAAGGATTACCTCGCCTTCCGCTTCATCAGCGATCACGCCCCCTTCCTGCCGAGGGCGTTCGACCAGGCGAGCTTCGATTTCTACAGCCACACGCTCCAGGGCGTGGAGTCGCAGCCCGAGCGGTGGAAGCGCGGCGTCCGCCTGCTCGACGCCAATCTCGGCGAGGCGGTCGGCAAGATCTACGCCGACCGGCACTGGAAGCCCGAGGCCGCGGCGCAGATGAACGAGCTGATCGACGATCTGCGCGCCGCTTACGCCGACAAGATCAAGGCGGCGGCGTGGATGGACGACGCCACGCGCAAGGAAGCGCTGGCGAAGCTCGCCTCGTTCGACCCGCGCATCGGCCACCCCGAGAAATATATCGACTATTCGGCGATGAAGGTCAGCCGCACCGATCCGCTCGCCAACGACATGAATGCCGACCGCTTCGCCTGGAACCTGACGCTGTCGCGCCTCGGCAAGCCGGTCGACCGCAGCCTGTGGGACATGAACGTCCAGGAAGTGAACGCCTATTACAACCCGGTGATGAACCAGGTGACCTTCCCCGCCGGCATCCTTCAGCCGCCCTTCTTCGATCCCTATGCCGATCCGGCGGTCAATTACGGCATGACCGGTGCCACGATCGGCCACGAGATGGGCCATGGCTTCGACGACGAGGGCCGCCAATATGACGCCACCGGCAAGCTGCGCGACTGGTGGACCGCCGGGTCGGCCGAGCGCTACACCGCGCACGCGCAGAACCTCGTCAAGCAGTTCGACGCGTACGAGCCGATCCCCGGGGTCCATATCAAGGGCCAGCTCACGCTGGGCGAGAATCTCGGCGATCTCGGCGGGCTCGAGGCCGCCTATGCCGCGTACCGCCGCTACGTCTCGCGCCACGGCGAGCCGCCGGTGATCGACGGCTATACCGGCGACCAGCGCTTCTTCCTCGCCTATGCGCAGAGCTGGCAGGGCAAGGCCCGCGAAGGCGCGCTGCGCTCGCAGCTCCTGTCCAACCCCCACAGCCCCGAGGAATACCGCGTCAACGGGATCGTCCGGAACATGGACGAATGGTACGCCGCGTTCGGGGTCAAGCCGGCCGACAAGCTGTACCTGCCGCCCGAGGAGCGCGTGCACGTCTGGTGATCCTCTAGCCCTCTCCCGCCCTCGCGGGAGAGGGTTGGGCGAGGGTCTTCTTCTTTTGCCTTTGGACAGGCTCAAGAAGAAGACCCTCACCGCTGCGACTAAGTTCGCTGCGCTCACTAAGTCTCGCACCTCTCCCCGCGAAAGCGGGAGAGGTTGATGAACGACCGGAACGCATCCCCTCGCCCATCGTTTCGCGAAGCGAAGGAGCCGCACCGATGCGTACCGCCCCCCTGGTCCCCCTGCTCCTTCTCGCCGCGTGCAGCGGCGGCGGCACCTCGACCCCCACGCCGTCCCCCGGCCCATCCAACCGCGCGCCCGCCTTCACCTCCGCCGCCACCGCCAGCGTCGTCGAAAACGGCACCGCCGCCTACCAGGCCGCCGCGACCGACCCCGACGGCAACCCGGTCACCTTCACCATCGCCGGCGGCGCCGACGCCACGCTGTTCACCATCACCTCGGCCGGCGCGCTGAGCTTCGCCGCCGCGCCCAATTTCGAGGCGCCGCGCGATGCCGGTGCCAACAATGTCTACGACGTCCAGCTCCGCGCCGGCGACGGGTCGCTCGATTCGACGCTCAACCTCCAGGTCACCGTCACCAACAGCCGCGAAGGCATCGCGGTCAAGCGCGTCGGCACCGGCTTCAACCAGCCCATCTATGTCGCGCCGATCCCCGGCAGCAGCGACGTGTGGGTGCTGGAGAAGACCGGCGGCATCTATCGCCTGACGCCCGCCACCGGAGTGAAGACGCTGCTGATGACGGTCGGCGATCTCAGCACCGATGGCGAGCGCGGGCTGCTCGGCATGGCGCTGCTGCCCCTGCCGATCAATTCCGATCGCTTCATGATCTTCTGCACCGCGGCCAACGGCGATATCGAGCTGCGCCAATATGTCTTCCGCGCCGCCGGATTCCCGCCCACCATGCTGGCCAAGCTCTCGATCCCGCATCCGGGCGCGAACAACCACAATGGCGGCTGGATCGGCTTCGGGCCCGACAATTATCTCTACGCCGCGATCGGCGACGGCGGCGGCTCCGGCGATCCCGAAAACGACGCGCAGAACCCCAATTCGCAGCTCGGCAAGATGCTGCGGATCGAAGTCGTTTCCGATCCCTATGCCACCGCCAGCGCCGTTTTCTTCAAGCCCGCCGCGGGCAATCCCTATGTCGCCGGCGGCGGCAATCCTTACGTCTTCGCGCTCGGGCTCAGGAACCCGTTCCGCAACAGCTTCGGCCCCGACGGGCGGCTCTATATCGGCGATGTCGGCCAGAACGCCGTCGAGGAGATCGACGTCGTCCGTCCCAACCAGCCCGGGCTCAACTTCGGCTGGCATTTCCTCGAGGGCACCGCGCCCTACACCGGCACCGCGCCTCCGGGGCTGACCGACCCGGTCTCGCAATATCTCCACGGCACCGGCGAGAAGCAGGGCAACACGATCATCGGCGGCTATGTCTATCGCGGCCCGGTGACGTCGCTCGCCGGCCTCTATGTCTTCGCCGATTACGTCAACGGCCATATCTGGACGCTGCCCGCCGCCTCGCTGGTCCAGGGCAGCCTGTTCCCCGCGGGCAGTTACGAGCGCCGCAACCTCGATTTCACGCCCGACGTCGGGACCATCGACCAGATCGTCTCGTTCGGCGAGGATGCCGCGGGCAATCTCTACATCATCGACATCGCCGGCGAGATTTTCGAGGTGGTGCCGGGCTGACGGCTGCCCTAGCCTGTCGCCCATGAAGCACTTCCTCCTGAGCGCCCTCGCGATGCTGATCGCCGTCCCCGCCACTGCCCAGCCGCTGTCGAAGACCGAGGCCAGGACCGCCGCGGCGATCGACGCCGAGGCCGACCGCACCCTCGCCTTCCTCGAACGGATGGTCGTCCAGAACAGCGGCTCGCTGAACACGCCGGGCGTGATCGCGGTCCGCGACATCGTCAGCCCCGAATTCGAGGCGCTCGGCTTCACGCTGCGCTGGGCCGACATGACCGCCACCGGCCGCGCGGGCCACCTGATCGCCACCCACAAGGGCAACGGCCGCGGCAAGCGCATCCTGCTGATCGGCCATCTCGACACGGTGTTCGAACCAAGCTCGCCCTTCACCGGCTTCAAGCGCGAAGGCGATCGCGCCACCGGCCCCGGCACCGTCGACGACAAGGGCGGGATCGCCGTGATCGTCGCGGCGCTGCGGGGCATGCAGGCCGCGGGAACGCTCAGGAACGCCGACATCGTTGTCGTCCTCACCGGCGACGAGGAGCGCGTCGGCGCCCCGCTCGATGTCGCGCGCAAGGATCTGATCGAGGCGGGCAAATGGGCCGATATCGCGCTCGAATTCGAAGGCCTCGCCCGCGACGACGGCAAGGATTACGGCTCGGTCGCGCGCCGCAGCTCGAGCAACTGGACGCTGACGGTCAAGGGCAAGTCGGGCCATTCGAGCGGCATCTTCAACGCCGAGATGGGCTATGGCGCGATCTACGAGATGGCGCGGATCCTCGACAGCTTCCGCCGCGAGCTTCCCGAGCCCAATCTCACCTACAATGTCAGCGTGCTGGGCGGCGGCACCCCCGCGACGATCGACGCGCAGGGGCTCAGCATCACCGGCTCGGGCAAGACCAACATCATCCCCGAAACCGCGATCGCCCGCGGCGACCTGCGCAGCCTCACCCCCGAGCAGGACGCCCGCGCCCGCGCGCGCATGCAGGAGATCGTCGCCAAGCACCTCCCCGGCACCAGCGCCACGCTCGTCATTGATGCGGGCTACCCGCCGATGGCCCCGACCGAAGGCAACCGCGCGCTGCTTGCCCGGCTCAACCAGGTCAACACCAGCCTCAACCTGCCGCAAATGCCCGAATACGACCCCGCCAAGCGCGGCGCGGCGGATTCGAGCTTCGTCGCGGCGGACGCCGACACGCTCGCCGGCCTCGGCCCCTATGGCGACAAGGCGCATGCCGAGGGCGAATGGGTCGAGATCCCGAGCATCGCCATCCAGGCCAAGCGCGCCGCGGTGCTGATCGCGCGTCTGTCGGCCGAGCGGCGCTAGCTCACCGCCACTCGGCCAGGTCCACCGCCGCGATCGTCGCGGCGAGATCCGGGCACTCGCGGTCGATCGCCGCCAGCGCCTTGCGGAACGGCCCGCGCAGATAGTCCTTGAGCGCTCGCTCGGCGGCGCCCGCGTCCGCGCCCTTCAGCCGCACGAAGATCGCAAGGCCGGTGATCCGCGCCAGCTCGGAGAGATAGCCCGCTGCGCGCATCTCCCAGCCCATTTCCTCATGCGTCTGGAATTGGCGGAAATTCTTTGCCGAATTGGCCATGAACACCCCGAAGCCGAGGAACACCGCCGCGAGATCGGTGGCATGTTCCTCGAGCTCGCCGCCGCCCGGCGGCCGCCCGCTGGCGGTGTGCATCAGATAATGCGCCAGCTCGTGCGCGAAGGTCGCGACCAGCGTCTCCGGATCGGCCAGCCCGACCGGATTATAGGTGATCAGGTAGCGGCCATGCTGGTAACTGAAGGTCCTCAAAGGCTGCGCCTCGGTCCGGCGGCGCAGCAGATGCCCGGTGGCGATATGCGGATTGGCGTCGCTCGCCCCGGCGACCAGGTCGCATTGCCATTCGCGCATCCCCGCCAAGTCGCGCACCCGGTCGAACAACTCGACCGCGCGGGCATGGCCCTGCAGGTCGCTGCGCGGGAAGAAGTCGGTCGTCGGCAGCACCAGCGGGCTGCCGCGCAACCCGTCGATCCCATCGAACTCGCGCAGATACCAGGCGAAGCACGCCAGCAGCCATTCGAACTCGTCGCGGTCGACCGGCAATCTGGGCTTGAACAGGCCGAGCATGAAGTCCCCCGCTTACCCGCGAAGCATAGCCGCCAATCCCGCCGCCGCAATCGCCCGCAAGGGTACGTTGCATCTTGCAACCGCTTCGCCGCCCCGCCATCTAGCGCGCATACCGGAAATTCGAATCGGCCAGAATCTTCAATCGGAGAGCGGGATGCGCAGCTACCTCAAGCAGTATATCGACGGCGCCTGGGTCGAGAGCGAGGGCGGCGCCACCCACCCGGTCATCAATCCCGCCACCGAGCAGGCCGTCACCGAGATCACGCTCGGCTCGCAGGCCGATGTCGACAAGGCCGTCGCCGCCGCCCAGCGCGCGTTCGAGAGCTTCTCGCGCACGACGGTCGAGGAGCGCGTCGCGCTGATCGAGCGCATCATCGAGGAATACAAGGCCCGCGCCGGCGACATGGCCGAGGCGATCAGCCAGGAGATGGGCGCGCCCTTGAGCCTCGCGAAGTCCGCGCAGGTCGGCTCGGGCATCGGCCATCTGATGTCGGCCGCAAAGGCGCTCAAGGACTTCCAGTTCGAGGAGCAGATCGGCACCAGCCTCGTCGTCCACGAGGCGATCGGCGTGGTCGCGATGATCACCCCGTGGAACTGGCCGCTCAACCAGATCGTCTCGAAGGTCGCCCCCGCGCTCGCCGCAGGCTGCACGATGATCCTCAAGCCTTCCGAGGAAGCCCCCTCCAGCGCGGTGATCTTCGCCGAGGTGCTCGACAAGGCGGGCGTGCCCAAGGGCGTGTTCAACCTCGTCAACGGCGACGGCCCCGGGGTCGGCACCGCGCTCAGCCGCCACAAGGGCGTCGACATGGTCAGCTTCACCGGCTCGACCCGCGCCGGCATCGCGGTCGCCAAGAACGCCGCCGACACCGTCAAGCGCGTCCACCAGGAATTGGGCGGCAAGTCGCCCAGCCTCGTCCTCGAAGGCGCCGACGCCGCCCGCGCGGTCCAGGGCACCCTGTTCAGCGTGCTGATGAACTCGGGGCAGAGCTGCATCGCCCCCACCCGCCTGCTCGTCCCCAAGGCGCGCCAGGCCGAGATCGTCGCGCTCGCCGCCGAGATGATGAAGGCCACCCAGACCGGCGATCCGTCGCAGGAAGGCCGCCATATCGGCCCGGTGGTCAACAAGGCGCAGTGGGACAAGATCCAGGGCCTGATCGCCAAGGGCATGGAGGAAGGCGCCAAGCTCGAGACCGGCGGCCCCGGCCGCCCCGACGGCGTCGAGACCGGCTATTTCGTCAAGCCGACGCTGTTCTCCGGCGTCACCAACGACATGACCATCGCCCGCGAGGAAGTGTTCGGCCCCGTCGTCACGATCATCCCCTATGAGGACGAGGAAGACGCGATCCGCATCGCCAACGACACCGACTACGGCCTCTCCGCAGTAGTGTTCGGCTCGCCCGAGGCGATCAAGCGCGTCGCCCCCCGCCTGCGCGCCGGCCAGGTCTATATCAACGGCGGCACCCCCAATCCCGACCTGCCCTTCGGCGGCTACAAGCAATCGGGCAACGGCCGCGAGCACGGCAAGTTCGGACTGGCGGAGTTCATGGAGGTCAAGTCGATGATCGGCGCGCTGGCCTGAGAATCTCTACCGGCGCTCGTATGGCCGGTTGTCGTCTCGCTTGACCCACTCTGGAGTCGGCTGCTGCGGCCGCTCCGGAGCAGGTGGCGGCGGAACGGGCACTTTTTCGTCACCGGCCATTGCTGCCCGCCTTATTTTTTCTTGGATACCGCTTTTGGCGTACGAAAGAAGCTCGCACCTTCCCAAACAATGTGGTGTTGGGGGGGCGCAGGCTTGGCCGCCGCGGGATCAGACGGCTTTTCAGGGCGGCGCGCTTCTGCCCGCTCCGGTCCATTCGCCATTGCCGCCTCCTTCCGATCGCCGCTAGGGCGTGAATATCTGCTCGGTCAATATAGTCGCTTCGGACAGGAATGTGAGCAGGAAGCCGACCACGACGAACAGGAGCACTCTGCTGCGCGCGCCCGATTTCGCGAATTGTTACGGCGATTATTCGCGGTTGCGCCAGCCAGTTCGCGAAGCACGAGCTGGCGCAAATCCTCGCGTACGGCCTCGTCGCGTTTCGTCGGGCTCAGAGTCTTCCCATCGTAGAAACGCTGCAATTCTTCCGAATAGGCCAGCAACTCATCATCATAGGGCGGGTAGCGATATTGCCTCAGTCGAACGATCTGCCAGAACCAGAAACCAGCGATGCCGAAGGCAGGCAGCGCCATCGCGAACAGCCCATAAGCTGCAATCTTCCAGCCCAGCGCTTCCAGGTCGGCCAATGTGCGATAGATTGAGGGCAAAACCGCAAGCGCCAAGCCAAGCACGGCTGCAAAGAATGGCAATGAGCGCCATACCGACTCATCGGCATCGACCTCACGTTTGAATGAATCGGTGAATATCGACGCTAGATACTCGTCGGTCTTTACGCCCACCGCCTGCCCCCGGCTCAACGGATACTAGCTTAAGCGTAAGCCAAGCGCATTGCGCTTGCAAATCAACCGCTCCGCGCGCCTCAAGGCAGCATCACCGTCGACCCGACCGTCTCCCCCGCCTCCAGCGCGCGGTGCACCTCGGCGGCGTCCGCCAGCGCAAACCGCTGCCCGATATCGGCCCGCACCGCGCCACTCTCGAGCATCGCGAACAGCCGCGCCACGCCCTCGGCGCGCTCCTCGGGCGTCACATAGTAATCGTACAAGGTCGGCCGCGACACGAACAGCGATCCGCCCCGCGCCAGCGCCGCGAGCTTGACTCCCTCGACCGGACCGCCGGCATTGCCATAGCTGATCACCAGCCCGCGCCGCGCGGTCGAGGCCAGCGACGCCTCCCAGGTCGCGCCGCCGACGCCGTCGAACACTACCGGCACCCCCGCGCCGCCGGTCAGCTCGCGCACCTGCGCGGCGATATCGGCGCCGCGGTGGACGATGACATGGTCCGCGCCGGCCGCCCGCGCCGCCTCGGCCTTGGCCTCGGTCCCAGCGGTGCCGATCACCGTCGCGCCGACCGCCTTGAGCCAGCGCACCAGGATCTGCCCGACTCCGCCCGCGCTGGCATGGACCAGCACCGTCCAGCCCGGCTGCACTCTGGCGCAGCGCTCGACCAGGAACTCGGCGGTGCACCCCTTGAGCAGCACCGCCGCCGCGGTCTCGTCGTCGATCGAATCGGGCAGCTTGAACAGCGACGATGCCGCCAGATTACGTTCGGTCGCATAGGCGCCGAGCCTGGGCCCATAGGTCGCCACCCGGTCGCCCACCGCTAGGCCGTCCACGCCCGGCCCCAGCGCCTCGACCACGCCGACGCCTTCGCTCCCCAGCCCGCTCGGCAGCGGCACCGGGTACAGCCCCGATCGGAAATAGGTGTCGATGAAATTGACGCCGACCGCGGTGCTCCGCAGCCGCACCTCGCCTTCGCCGGGCGGCGGCAGGTCCTCGTCGACCCAGTGGATGACTTCGGGACCGCCGGTCCGCTCGAATCGTGCAATGCGTGCCATGGCCCGAACCTAGGACAAGTTCGGCCGGTTTAAACCCTAGTGCACGGTCCCCACCGCGCGCCCGACCGAGAGCAGCACGATCAGCCGCTCGATCTGGCGCCAGCGGCAGAAATGCCGGGTGTTGCCCAAGTCGCGGCTGCGGTCGGCGCGCGCCGCCGCTTCGAAGCCGGCATCGTCGCCGAACATCG
Source organism: Pseudomonadota bacterium (assembly GCA_040388355.1). Taxonomy (GTDB): domain Bacteria; phylum Pseudomonadota; class Alphaproteobacteria; order Sphingomonadales; family Sphingomonadaceae; genus Sphingomonas. The sequence goes on from JAZKCD010000072.1 coordinate 25,731, forward strand.
TCATCAATTCGGCCGCGTCGAACACCTGACCGGTGTCGGCAAGATACGGCATATAGTCCATGAACCCTCCAACGCGCACGTGCGTGCGAAGGGAACATACTCACGCATCGTGCCAGCCTGGCGGTTTCGGCCCCAGCCGCGCGAGACGAGGGTAAATGCGCGTCAACCATGCCGCTTTGGCTGTGCCGCGCGCCCCGTCGTGGGACAGGTAGCGTCTCGCCGCGGGACATGGCAGAGGGGGCGCATGGCCAACTCCCCCTCCTCGCGTCCCGCAATGTCCGGCGGCTTCCTCATCGCGCTCAGCCTGATTATCGGCGTCGCAATCGGCGTGAGCCAGGGCCAGGCATCGATCGGCTTCGTCGGCGGCCTCGCAGTGGGAATCGTGCTGGCGGCCGCGATCTGGCTGCGCGACCGGTCGCGCCGCTAACTTCCTGTTCCCCTGCGAAAGCAGGGGCCCAGGGTCACAGAGGCTGACCTGCCTGGCCCTGGGCTCCTGCTTTCGCAGGAGAACAGCTCACAGCAACGCCCGGCTCAGCCACACCACCCGCCCGATCACTTCGACCTCACTCGCCTCGCATAGCCGCGGCGCGAAGGCGGGATTGTCGCTCAGTATCTCGATGTCGTCCCCCAGCGCGCGCAGCCGCTTGACCATCACCGCGCCATCGACCCGCAGCACATAGAGCGCCGGCCGCGCCGCCAGCCGGCGGCGGTCGCGGTCGACGAGGATCTCGTCGCCATCCGCTAAAGTCGGCGTCATCGATTCGCCGGAGACCCGGATCATCGACGCCGCCGCCGCGCGCACGCCCAATTGCCGCAGCAATCCGGGGTCGAGCGCCCCCGGCCGCCGCCGCGCCTCGTCCTCGACCAGCCCGCCGGGCCCCGCCGACGCTCCCACGTCGAGCCGGGTCACTTCGACCAGCCCCGGCAGATCGGGCCCGCCCAGCCGCGCCTCCGCCACCCCGAGGTAACGCGCCAGCAGCGCCCGGTCGCGCTCGGCCAGCTCGCGCGGGCTGCCGCGAGTCACGAACTGCTGGAGATACGCGTCGTTGCGCCCGATCAGCCGCGACAAGGCGGCGTAGCTCTCGCCGGTTTCGGCGATCAGTTCGGCCAAAGCGAGTCGTTGCGCGGCGCCTTCCATCTTTGCTCCATACTCGTAGGAAATTTCCTAGACAAGTAGGATTTGAAGAACAAAGCAGGATCATAATCAGCGACTCGGCAACAGGAGAAGGCGATGACGGTGCTGCCCAAGATCCAGAAATTCCTGCGGCGCACCGGCATGCCCGCGACTCGGTTCGGCCGGCTCGCGGTCAATGATCCGCGGCTGGTGGGCGATCTGCGCAACGGCCGCGAGCTGCGAGCCGGGACGGTCGCGCGGATCGAGGCGTTCCTCGCCGACCGGTCCGGCGACGCGCGATGAGCCTTGACCCCGATGCCGGCACGTTGCTCGAACGGGCGCTTTGCGAAAGCGCGGAAGCCGCCGGCTGCCCGCTGGCGGTGCGCGTGTCGGAGATGACGCGCTGGGCGAGCATCACCTTCACCGGCGCGCGGCACTTGCTGACGCTGGACGGCGACGTCTCGCCCGCGCTCGATGCCTGGCTCGCCGCGCTCCCCGAAGCCGAGTTCGCGCTGCGCGACCATCTCGTCGCCGATCTGTCGGTGCAGTCGACTCGCCGCGAAGGCGCGGCAGCGACGATCGTGCTCGAAATCCTGACGGTCGAGGAAGGCTAGGCGCGCCGCGCCAGGTTGCGCAGCGTCACCAGCGCCTCTTCCAGCCCGCGCTCGGCCTCGCGCGGCGTCCGCGGCGCTTCGCTGCCGCTCGCAATCCCCCGCTTGACCACGCCCTTCTCCAGCCGGTCGAGCAGCGCGTGGATCGTCGCTTCGGTCTCGGGCCGCGTGATTGCCTCCTCGCGCTGGCGCGGGGCGGGCGTCAGCCGCGGCGGCGGCGGGGTGCGGCGGATCGGAGTCAGCTCGAAGGTCTCGAACCGCTCGCTGGTGTCGAACACCGCGGGCCGCGCCACCGGGCGCAGCGGCGGCAGCGTCACCGGCGGCGGCATCGGCGCTTCGCGAATCGCCTGCGGATCGAACGCCGCGAGCGGCTGCTCCAGATCCAGCGGCAGGTCCTGCTCCTCCGGCACCTCGGCAGCGACGGGCTCGGGCTCGGGCTCGGCCACAAAGAGCGGCCGTGAGTCACGTTCGCCACTTTCGGCGTCGACCGGCGAACGCGCGGTCACTTCGAGGAAAGGCGTCCCCAGGTCGCGCGTCGCCAGCAAGGGCGGGCGCGGCGGCGCATCGGGATGGGCATCGGCGCGGCGCAGCACCGGCGTGAAGACGGCGTCCGCCTCGACAGGCTTGCTGCGCCCGGCGGTGATCCCGCGGGTCCCGAGCAGCAGGAACAGTATCAGCCAGCCGAACACTGCGACCAGCCCGCCCGCGCCGCCCGCAATCGCGAACCGCGCGGTCGTCCCCAGCGGCGGCTCGGCCGCGGCCAGCACCGCGGGCAGCCCGCTCGCAGTCACCAGTCCCTCGAGCATCGCCCCCGGCATCAGCGCGCAGGCAGCCGCCGCAGCGGTGCCGAGCAAGGCTGCTGCAAGCGGTGCGATCGGCAGGTTCATGCCTTCACCGCCGGCGCTTGGGTCCACGAGTCTTCCATCGGCACGACATTGGCCAGCTTTTGGTAAACAGATTCATAACGGCCGACATTCAGCGACCAGTTCCGCTCGGTCTCGACATAGGCCCGCGCCCGCGCCCGCCGCGCTTCCCAATGGTCGCGGTCGCCGAACAAAGCTGCCACCGCGCGCGCCAGCGCCTCGGGGTCGTCGGGGCGGAACAGCGTGCCGGTGTCGCCGTCGCGGATCAGCTCGCGGTGCCCACCGACATCGGACGCCGCCACCAGCCGCCGCTGCGCCATCGCCTCGAGCGGCTTGAGCGGCGTCACCAGGTCGGTCAGCCGCATCCGCTTGCGCGGATAGACCAGCACGTCGACCACCGAATAATAGCGCTCGACTGCCTCGTGCGGCACCCGCCCGGCGAAATGGATTCGGTCGGCCACCGGCGAAGCCTCGGCCTGCGCGCGCAACGCCGCCTCGGCGGGGCCGCCGCCGACCAGCACCAGATGCATCGCCGGCCGCATCGCCACCAGCCGCGGCATCGCCGCGATCAGCCCGTCGAGCCCTTCATAATCGTAGAAGCTGCCGATGAAGCCGATCGTTTCGGCGCCCTCGATCCCCAGCGCGGCGGCAAGCCCGGCGTCGTACGGCAGCGGCTCGCCGAACAGCGTCAGGTCGACGCCGTTGGGCGAGACGAAGATCTTGGCGGGATCGATTCCGCGCCGGATCAGGTCGCAGCGCAGCCCTTCGCAGATCACCGCGACGGCGTCGGCCTTCTTCACTGCCCGAGTCTCGAGCGCCCGCGTCGCCTTGTATTTCCAGCTCCCCTCGCGCCCGTCGCCATTGCCGACCGCGGCGTCTTCCCAGAAGGCGCGGATCTCGTAGACGAAGGGCAGCTTGAGCCGGTTGGCCACACGCTGCCCCGCCATCGCGTCGAGCACCGGCGAATGGGCGTGGAGGATGTCGGGCTTGAATTCCCTGACCACGCGCTTGATCCGCCGCGCGAAGCGGCCGACCTCGCGCCACTCGCCGAACGGCGGCGGCGCGGGCGGCACCGGATCGGTGCGGAAGAAGCGCAGCCCGTCGATCACTTCCTCGGCCTCGGGGCTCTCGCCGTGCCGCGGCCCGGTCACCGCCGCCACCTCCCAGCCGCGCGCGATCTGCGCCTTGAGGATCGCGCGGGTGCGGAACGCATAGCCGCTGTGGAGCGGCAGGCCGTGGTCGAGGATATGGAGGACGCGCATGACGCGCTCATGCCACGCCCCGTCTTAACGCAGCGTCAATCCGAGGCCCCGAAATCCCCTTACTTGTTCCCCTGCGAAAGCAGGGGCCTAGGGCCACAAGGGCTGAATTGTTTGGCTCTGGACCCCTGCTTTCGCAGGGGAACAGGAGTCGGTTCAGCGCGGCAGCGACCAGCGGAACCGGCTCGTATAAGTCGCGGGGATGCGATTTCCCCTGCTGTCCTCGGCGGGGGAAAAGTGCGCCCGGCGCAGGAGAAGCTTGCAGGTCGTGGTGTCGAGCAGCTCCGAACCGCTCGTCGCGACGACCGTGCACCCGGTCACCTTGCCGTCAGCGGCGATGTCGAGCCGGAAGCCGGTGCTGCCCTGCATTCGCAGCCTGAGCGCGGTCCTCGGATAGTCGCGATCGGTCAGCCAGCTCGCCGGATTGTGCGGCTGAAGCGGCTTTGCGAGCCGGCGAGCCTCGGGCGGCGCATCCTGGGCGGCGGCGAGCAGCAGGGCAGTAAACAGAATCGGCATCGAAAAGCTCCCGATTGGCAGGGCGATCTCTTCGCATTGCCGACACGCGAAGCCAATCGTCGTTTACGGCACGTCAACCGCGCCCGCGTAAGGCGGAGCCGCATGATCGACAATTTCTCGCTGGCGCTCACCCATGGGCTGATGCTGCTCGCGGCATTCCTGCTGCTGCGCCGGCCCGATCTCGACAGCGAGACGCCGCCCGAGGGCCCGGCCAAGCCGCGCAAGCGGCGCTGGGGCCAGCGCGATGCATGACATCCCGTTCCTCGTCTTCCTCGCGGCGATGTTCGGGTTCGGCTTCCGCAAGCCGTTCCTGTTCGTCCTCACCTACGCCTATATCGACATCGTCTCGCCCCAGCGGCTGACCTATGTGCTGCTCAATTCGGTGCCGATCTCGCTGATCTCGGTCGCGCTCGCGGTCGGCGGCTGGGCGGCGATGGACGACAAGACCGGGTTGCGCTTCACCCCGCGCCAGGTGCTGCTGACCATCCTGCTCGGCTATTGCTTCTACACCACGCTCAACGCCGATTTCCCGGTCGATGCGCTCGGCAAATGGGATTGGGTGTGGAAGGCGCTGGCCTTCGCGATCTTCCTGCCGCTGACGCTGCGCACGCGGCTGCGGATCGAATCGATCCTCCTGTTCATGACGCTCTCGGCCGCGTCGATCATCATCGTCGGCGGGATCAAGACCGCCGCGGGCGGCGGCGGATACGGTGAATTGAACCTGATGATCGACAACAATAGCGGGCTCTACGAAGGCAGCACGATCTCGACCGTCGCGGTCTGCATCATCCCGCTGATCCTGTGGTTCACCCGGCACGGCACGCTGTTCAAGCCCGACTGGAAAGTGAAGACCTTCGCCTATGCCCTCATCTTCGCCTGCTGCCTGATCCCGATCGGCACCTCGACTCGCACCGGGCTGCTCTGCATCGTCCTGCTCGCCGCCTTGAAGCTGCGCGACGTCAAGCGCCCGCTCGTCTATATCGGCGTGATCGCGGCGCTCGGCGTGATGTCGGTGCCGTTCCTCCCCAAGTCCTTCACCGAGCGGATGGGGACGATCCAGAACCACCAGGCCGACAGCTCGGCCTCGACCCGGGTCGCGGTGTGGAACTGGACGATGGACTATGTGAAGACCCACCCGATGGGCGGCGGCTTCGAGGCCTATCGCCAGAACAAGATCCAGTACGAGAAGGTCGAGGCGGTCGGCGAGGGCAACAATGTCAGCCTCAAGACCACGATCGAGAAGGATCAGGCCCGCGCCTATCACAGCGCCTATTTCGAGATGCTGGGCGAGCAGGGCTGGTTCGGGCTCGGCATCTGGCTGGTGATCAACATCGTCGGGCTGTTCCGGATGGAAGTAATCCGCCAGCGCTACAAGAAGGCCGAGGGCGACGAGGCGTGGATCGCCCCGCTCGCCAGCGCGCTGCAATCGGGGCACATCGTCTACCTGCTCGGCGCCTGCTTCATCGCCATCGCCTTCCAGCCGTTCGTCTTCATGCTGATCGGCGCGCAGATCGGGCTCGACACCTATTGCGCGCGCAAACGCGCCGCCGCGGCATGGCGCCCCTTGCGCAAGGCGCGGCGCCAGGTAGCACCGGCAACGTGACCCAGCGGCACGACCTTCGAGCCCTGACCGGCGCGCGCGGCATCGCCGCGTGGCTGGTGGTGCTGTTCCACCTGCGCTTCATGATGCCCGGCATCGGCGGCGCCAAGGGGCCGATGTCGCTCGGCTATCTCGCGGTCGATTTCTTTTTCGTGCTCTCGGGCTTCGTCATCTGGATGACCTATGCCGAGCGGCTGCGCGGCTCGGGGCTGGCGGGCATCCCCGATTTCCTCAAGCGCCGCGTCGCCCGGGTCTGGCCGCTCCACCTGTTCATGCTCGCGGTCGCACTGCTGTTCGCGCTGGCGATCGCCGCGCTCGGCCATGCCGACTGGGCGCAATACCCGCCGTCCGAGCTGCCGCTCCACGTGCTGCTGCTCCAGAACTGGGGCTTCACCCCCGACCGGCTGACCTGGAACGTCCCCGCCTGGTCGATCTCGTGCGAGCTCGCCGCCTACCTGCTCTTCCCGCTGCTCGCGCTGAGCCTCGACTGGCGGCGCTTGCCGAGCTGGGCGCTGCTCGCCGCTGCCGCAGCGTTCGCCGGCTTCATCTACGCGCTGTTCGCGCTCAACCAGGCGATAGTGCTCGGCCAGGCGATCACCACGCTCGGGGTGTTCCGCTGCCTCGGCGAGTTCGCGATGGGGACGATAATGTGCGCGCTGTGGCTGCGCTGGCGCGAGGCGCCGCTTGTCCCCGCCATCGCCGCCGCCGCGACTGGCGCGCTGCTGGTCGCCGCGCACGCCGCCGGGCTGATCCCCCAGACCGCCGCGCTCCCCTCGGCCTTCGCCGCGCTGGTCCTCGTCCTCGCGCTCACCGCGGGGATGCGCGGCAACCCGTTCGAGGGCCGCGCGGTCCATTATCTCGGCGAGATCAGCTATGCGACCTATCTCGGCCACTGGATGCTGTGGATGGGGTACAAGCTCGTCTTCGTCCATGATCACGACATGGGCTGGCCGCTGTTCGCGCTCTACATCGCGATGGTGCTGGCGGCGTCGGTGCTGCTCTACCATTTCGTCGAGCGCCCCGCGCAGCGCTGGGTCAACCGCCTCGAATTGCCCTCGGGAACGAAGCCGCAAACCGCGCATTGAAAGGCTTCCGCGAGGGAGCCCCGATGCCGATCACCTATGTCGACGACCATGAACCCGGGATCACCCGCAAGAAGGTGCGTCACGGCTGGGGCTATTACGACGCCGACGGCGCCCGCATCACCGACCGCGACGAGATCGACCGGCTCAACGCGATCGGCCTGCCCCCCGCCTACAGGGACGCCTGGTTCTGCCCCGACCCCGACGGCCATATCCAGGCGACCGGCTATGACGACCGCGGCCGCAAGCAGTATCGCTACCACACCGGCTTCCGCGAGGCGCAGGAGGCGGCGAAGTACGACCGTTGCGGCGTCTTCGGCGAGCACCTCCCCCGCCTTCGCGCCAAGGTCGAGCACGACCTCAAGCTGCGCGGCCTGTGCAAGGCGAAGGCCGTCGCCGCGGTCGTCCGCCTGCTCGACCGCGGCAGCATCCGTGTCGGCAACGAGGAATATGCCGCGACCAACAAGAGCTTCGGCGCCACCACGCTGCGCAAGCGCCACGCCCGAGTGAAGGGCCAGACGCTCCGGCTCCAGTTTCGCGCCAAGTCGGGCAAGATGCGCGTCCTCACCATCACCGACGGATCACTCAGCCGCTTCGTCAAGAAGTGCCAGGACCTGCCCGGCCAGCACCTGTTCCGCTGGTGCGACGATGCCGGCGAGTGCCACCCGGTCACCTCGACCGACGTCAATTGCTATATCCGCGAGGCGATGGACGAGGATTTCACTGCCAAGCATTTCCGCACCTGGGGCGCGAGCGTGCTGGCGTTCGAGGCGCTGGCCCGGGCCGACGCCTATCTCGGCATCAAGGCGATGCTCGAGCCCGTCACCGAGGCGCTGGGCAACACCCCCGCGATCGCCCGCAAATCCTATGTCCACCCGCGCCTGGTCGACCTCGCGAAAGACCGCGACGCCCAGTCCGATTTCCGCGCGCACTTGCACCTGCCGCGCGCCACCCGCTACCTCAGCCGGGCCGAGCGCGGCCTGATCGCCTTTCTCGAGGCCGATGGGGCCGCGCCGCGCGCCAAGGCAGCCTGAGAAAGACTTCATGACCAATGCCACGGCCAATCGTGCCGAACCCCAGCTCCCCTCGGGCGAAGACCTGACTCTCCAGGCGCAGGCCTTCTTCCGCGATGCCACAATCTGGGTGCAGACCCACTGGCTCAACATCGTCATCGCCACGGGCGTCGCCGTCGCGGTCTTCTTCGCGCTGCACATGGTGCGCCGCTGGGGTCTCAAGCTTTGCAACCGCGGCGCGGGCGCGGCGAGCTGGTATTCGATCATCGGCCGCGCGATCAGCAAGACCGGCCATTTCTTCATCCTGATGACGTCGATCCGGCTGGTCTCGAGCTACGCCAACGTGCCCCCGCTGATGGGGACGACGATCAACTTCCTCTTCACCATCGCCGCGGTGTTCCAGGCGGCGATCTGGGTGCGCGAGCTGATCTTCGGCGCGGTCGAGCACCGCACGATGGACGAGAACCACCAGAATTACGCGCTCTCCAGCGCGCTCGGCATCATCCGGATGCTCGTCACCATCCTGCTGTTCGCGATCGCGCTGGTGGTGGTGCTCAGCAATCTCGGAGTCAACGTCACCGGCCTCGTCGCCGGCCTCGGCATCGGCGGCATCGCGATCGGCCTCGCCGCGCAGGGCATCTTCGCCGATCTGTTCGCCGCGCTCGCGATCATCTTCGACAAGCCGTTCCGGATCGGCGACAACATCGCCTTCGCCGGCAGCAAGGGCAAGGTCGAGAAGATCGGCCTCAAATCCACCCGCATCCGCGGCCCCAATGGCGAAGAGCGGATCATCGCCAACAAGAAGCTGCTCGACTACGAGCTGCTCAACAATTCGAACCGCGAATATCGCCGCATCACCTTCACGATCCGGCTGGCATACAGCACCCCGGGCGAGAAGGCGGCCAAGGTCCCCGACCTGGTCCGCGACGCGGTCAAGGCCGAGAAGTGCATCTTCGGCAAGGCGTGGCTCGCCGATTTCGCCGCCAATTCGATGAACTTCGAAGTCGAGTTCGATTCACCCTCGCCCAGCGGCGACGTCGCCGACGAGAAGAAGCACCGCGTCGCGATGGAGATCCTCAAGCGCTTCGACGCCGAGGGCATCCACTTCTTCGCCCCCACCCAGGCGCAGGCGCAGGCCGAACCGGGCGACGGCGAAGCCTGATCGCGGATCGGCGCGCACGTCCGCGCGTTGGCTCCGGGTAAAGGAGCACCCCATGTTCAAGGACCAGACTTCGTCGGCGATCGTCGCCGTCAGCAATCTCGACCGCGCCAAACGCTTCTACGGAGAGACCCTCGGCCTCGGCTCGGCGGGCGACATGGACGATGTCCTCGCCTTCCGCACCGGCGGCACCCAGCTCATCGTCTACAAGTCGGACTCAGCGGGCACCAACCGGGCCAACGCGGTGGTGTGGAGCGCGAAAGCGGATTTCGACGCCGTGATCGACGAGCTGCGCGGCAACGGCGTGCGTTTCGAGGAATATCCCGACATGGGCATGGAAATCCGGGACGGCGTCCACACCACCGGCGACTTCAAGGCCGCCTGGTTCAAGGACCCCGACGGCAACATCCTCCACGTCAACAATATGTAGGGTGTGCAAGCCCCTCGCCGATGATCGTCCCCGCTCCCATAGGAGAGGGTTGCGCAGACTCAGGTCTTGCGCAGCAAGGCCTTAGTCGGAGCTGGGTGAGGGGTCAGGAACCTCACAGCTGTCGTAACCCCTCACCAACTCCGACTAAGCTGCGCTACGCTCTGCCAAGTCTCCGTATCCTCTCCCTATGGGAGAGGGAGAAAAGCATCAGATCGTGTCCTCGTCCCGCTTCCCGCCGAAGAACTTCCGAACCACCGCGAAGGCCGCTGCGCCGAACGCGAGCACGCCGATGATGATCAGCTTGGCGAATTTCAGGATCAGCGCGAGGATCCCGAGCTTGCTCGCCACCGCCACCGCCGCGCCGCCCGCGACCAGCCCGGCCAGGCCGTACTCGGCAGTCTTGTCGGTCGAGGCGTTGTAATCGGCATAGGTCGCGCCTGGCTCGAAGGTCACTGCCTTGCCGAACGCCTGCGCCGCGCCGCGCACATCGGCGAGCGCCGGCATCGACGAGACCATGTTGAGGCTCAGCACCCCTTCGCGCCCGAGTAGCCGGACGTCGTAGTTGAGCCCATGGTCGGGCTCGCCCTCCATCGCGATCTCGCGCGCCCAGATCAGCGAATGGTCGGCCTGGTTGTACGACGGCGGCTGCGCCCAGCCGATCAGGCTCATCGTCGGATAGCCCGCCGCCTTGCGCCGCTCGTTGTCGGCAGCGTCGCCCGATTGCATGTCGGCGAGCACCTTCGAATAATCCTGCTGCTGCGCGTCCTTGTCCTGGACATAGCCGCTGGCATGATAAGTGATCACCGCGCCCCAGACATTGTCGAAGATCGTCGCGTCCTTCGACAGCACCAGCCCGAGCACGTCCTGCACTGCGTCGGGCGGATTGCGCCACACCTCGGTCAGCACCTGCTTCGCCTCGCCCGCGGGCAGGAAATAATAGCGGTCGCCGAGATGCAGCACTGCCTTGGCCGCGGGAATGCGGACGTCGCCGGTCTGCGGGTGCAGGCTCTTCTCGAGCGCGACCAGCTCGGGCGGGATCGCCTGTGGACTGTCCGGATTGCTCGCCTTCGAGCTGGCGGTCTTGGGATCGTCCTTCGCGCTCAGCGCAGCCGGCGTCGCCGCGGCAAGCACCGCCGCCAGCGCCAAGGCGCTGGTCCTGATCGTCATTTTCATCGATTGCCCCCTTTTTCGACGAGTCGTCGCCCCGCGGCGATTGGGCCGCTAAATCCCGCCCTCGTCAAGCGATAGCAGGGTCGCATTGCCGCCCGCGCTGGTCGTGTCGACCGAAACCGAGCGTTCGGCGCAGAAGCGCTGGAGATAATGCGGCCCGCCCGCCTTGGGCCCGGTGCCCGAAAGCCCCTCGCCCCCGAAGGGCTGCGATCCCACCACCGCGCCGATCATCGATCGGTTGATGTAGAGATTGCCGACCCTGGCGCGGGCCTCGGCCAGCTCGCCCGATCGCGCGATGCGGCTGTGCAACCCCATCGTAAGGCCAAAGCCCTTGGCGTTGACTCGCGCGATCGTCTCGGCGAGCTCGCCCGCCGGCCAGGTCGCGACATGGAGGATCGGCCCGAACCATTCGGCCTTGAGGTCGGCGAGATCGTCGAGCCGGATCAAGGTCGGCGGCACGAACAGTCCGGCGTCCGGGACTGCGAGCGTCTTGAGCCACCGCCCGCGCACCGAATCGCGATAGGTCATCAGCCGGTCGTACGCCGCCTGGTCGATCACCGGCCCGACATCGGTCGCGGGATCGCCGGGATCGCCGATCACCAGCAGCTCCATCGCGCCCTTGAGCATCTCGATCACGGTCTCGGCGATATCCTCCTGCAGCAGCAGCAGCCTGAGCGCCGAGCAGCGCTGTCCCGCCGAGCGGAACGCCGAGGTCAGCACGTCGGCGACCACCTGCTCGGGAAGCGCAGTCGAATCGACCAGCATCGCGTTGATCCCGCCGGTCTCGGCGATCAGCGGCACGATCGGCCGGTCGTCGCCTTCGAGCAAAGCCCGCGCGATCTTCTTCGCGGTCGGCGTCGAGCCGGTGAAGGCCACCCCGGCGATCCGCGGATCGCTCGTGATCGCCGCGCCGACCTCGGGCCCGCCCGGCACCAGGATCAGCGCATCCTCGGGCACGCCGGCCCGATGCGCGAGCCGGACGGCGGCGCGTGCGATCTCGGGGGTCTGGGGCGCCGGCTTTGCGACCACGGTGTTGCCGGTGACCAGCGCCGCCGCGGTCTGGCCGAGGAAGATCGCCAGCGGGAAGTTCCACGGCGCGATCGTCGCCCACACCCCGCGCCCCGCCATCCGCAGCTCGTTGCGCTCGCCCGTCGGCCCCGGCAGCACCAGGGGCGCGAGGTCCGCCCGCGCCCGCACCGCGTAGTAGCGGCAGAAATCCGCGGCCTCGCGCACTTCGCCGAGGGCGTCGGGGATGGTCTTGAAGGCTTCCTTGACGGCCAGCGCCATCAGCTCGATGCGGTCTTCCTCGAGCAGGTCGGCGAGGCGCTCGAGGATGGCGGCGCGTTCGTCGAGGGGACGGGTCGACCATTCCCCGAACGCGGCTTGGGCACGAGAGATCGCGTCGCTTACAAGCCCCTCCCCTTCAGGGGAGGGGTTGGGGTGGGGCCTATCCGCAAGCCGGTCGCCCAGAGGAGAGGCCCCTCCCCCAGCTCCTCCCGCAAGCGGGAGGGGAGCAGAAGCAGCAATCGCCGCCGCGGTCTCGCCCAGAATCCCCCGTTCCTGCAGATCGATGCCGGCGCTGTTCCCCCACTCCCCAAACAGATCCACCGGCAACGGAATGCTCGGATGCCGCGTTCCCCCCACCGCCGCGATCTTCTCCACCGGATCCGCCAGCAACTCCTCTTCGCTCAGCCCCTCGTCCGCCAGCTGGTGCACGAAGCTCGAATTCGCGCCATTCTCCAGCAATCGCCGCACCAGATAGGCCAGCAAGTCGCGATGCCCGCCCACCGGCGCGTAGATCCGGCAATGATAGCCCTGCTCGCGCACCAGCCGCTCGTACAGCCCCTCGCCCATCCCGTGCAGCCGCTGGAACTCGAAGTCGCGGCTCTTGCCCGCCCACTCCAGGATCGTCGCCACGGTCAGCGCATTGTGGCTCGCGAACGCCGGGACGATGTTCTTCGCGTCGAGCATGTCGCGCGCGCAGGCGAGGTACGACACATCGGTCGCCGCCTTGCGGGTGAACAGCGGATAGTCCGAAAGCCCCTCGACCTGGGTCCGCTTGATCTCGCTGTCCCAATAGGCGCCCTTGACCAGCCGGACATGCATCGGCCGCCCGAGCTGGTCGGCCCACGCCACCACCGCGCGGCAGCGCTTGCCGTACGCCTGCACCGCCATGCCGAACCCGTCCCAGCCCTTCAGCTCGGGCCGCTTCGCCACCGCGCCGATGATGTCGAGGCTCATCTCGAGCCGCTCGCTCTCCTCGGCATCGACCGTCAGCGCGATATTCTGCCGCGCCGCTTCCGAGGCGAGCTGCGCGAGCATGTCGGTCAGCTCGGGAACGCAGCGATCATACTGCCCGACTTCGTAGCGCGGGTGCAGCGCCGAGAGCTTGACCGACACCGAATGCCCCGCCTTCGGATCGCGCCCGACCTGCCGGATCGCCTCGAAATAGGCTTCGAAATAGCGCTCGGCATCGGCCTTGGTCCGCGCCGCCTCGCCCAGCATGTCGAAGCTCGCGGTGAAGCCCTCATTCTCGGGCTTCTTCATCCGCTTGGCCGCCTCGCCGATGGTGCGGCCCATCACGAAGACCTCGCCCATCATCTTCATCGCGGCGCCCACCGCCTGCCGCACGAACGGCTCGCCCGCACGCGCGATCAGCCGGCGCAGCGCGCTCCCGCTCTCTCCCCCGACCACCGCGCGGCCGAGCACCAGTCCCCAGGTCGCCGAATTGACCAGCAGCGAGTTCGACTTGCCGGCATGCGCCTTCCAGTCGGCATCGCCCATCTTGTCGGCGATCAGCAGGTCCGCGGTCTCGGGGTCGGGCACCCGCAGGAACGCCTCGGCAAGGCTCAGCAGCGCGACGCCCTCGCTCGAATTGAGCCGGTATTCCTGGAGGAACTGGTTGACCCAGCCGCGCCCCTGCGCCGCGCGCAGGTCGGCGAGCAGCCCGGCCGCATGCCCCAGCACCCGCTTTCGCGACTCGGGGTTGAGCCAGGCGCGCTCGAGCAGCGGCTTTAGAACTTCCGGTTCGCTCGCGCGGTGCAAAGCCGCCATGGATTGGCGCGGGTTGGACGTTACGGCACTCGGCATTTTCGTGTTTCCGGTCTTGAAGGGCTTGCGGGAGACCCGCGCCGATCACTAGATGATGTCCGGCGCTATGCGATGAAAGCGCGGGGAGGAATAGTCTCTGTGGATACGATCACCGTCGAGGAAATGGCCGCGAGCATCGGCACCGAGCGCGTCTCCGACTGGGTCGAGGTCAGCCAGGCGATGATTGACACGTTCGCCGACGCCACCGGCGACCACCAGTTCATCCATGTGAACCCCGAAATGGCGGCGATGACGCCGTTCGGCGGCACGATCGCGCACGGCTTTCTGTCGCTGTCGCTGATGCCGATGCTCGCCGCGAAGACCAACTCGCCCGGCATCACCGGTACGAAGATGGGCGTCAATTACGGGGGCAACAAGGTGCGCTTCCTCCAGCCCGTCCGCTCGGGCAAGCGCGTCCGCGGCCGCTTCAAGCTGCTCAGCTTCTCCGAGCGCAAGCCCGGCCAGTGGGAGCAGGTAAACGAATACACGCTCGAGATCGAAGGCGAGACCAAGCCCGCTCTGATCGCCGAATGGATCTCGCTGATCTACGTCTAAGCCGAAAAAGCCCCTCCCCTTCAGGGGAGGGGTTGGG
>JAZKCD010000073.1:0-10045 GCA_040388355.1 Pseudomonadota bacterium
CGATGACGTTCTTCGCCTTGGTGTTGAACAGGCCGATCGTCTTGATGTGCTGCTTGAGCGCATCCTCGCCGAGCGCGACCATCGCCTCGGGGGTCTTGACCGTCTCGAACAGCCGGCGAGTGGCCTTGTTGACTCCGACATCGGTGGCCTGTGCCGACAGCACCACGGCGACGAGCAGCTGATAGGCATTGCCCGATTCGAGCTCGGTCTCGGGATGCGGATTCTCCGCGGCGAGGCGCGAGAAGAAGTCGACGACCTCGGCCCGATTCACAACAGGACACTCACACGCCGAGCACCTGGTCCATCGTATAGCGGCCCGCTGGCTGCCCCGCGAGCCACAGCGCCGCCTGGACCGCGCCGCGCGCGAAGATCGCACGGTCGTCGGCGCGGTGAGTGAGCTCGATCCGCTCGCCGCGGGTGGCGAAGATCACTTGGTGATCGCCGACCACCGATCCGCCGCGGACGCTGGCGAGCCCGATCGTCCCGCCCGCGCGCGCGCCGGTGAGCCCCGCGCGATCGCTGACTCCGGCCTCGGCCAGCGTCGTGCCGATCCCCTCGGCCGCGGCGGCGCCGAGCATCTGCGCGGTGCCCGAGGGCGCATCGACCTTGTCGCGGTGGTGGGTCTCGACGATCTCGATGTCCCAGTCGGGCCCGAGTCGCGCCGCGGCATCGCGCACCAGCCGCGCGAGCAGGCCGATCCCGAGCGAGGTGTTGCCGGTCTGGAGGATGGCGATGTCGGTGGCGGCGGCGTCGATCAGCGCGTGGTGGTGCGCGCCGAGGCCGGTGGTGCCGATCACGATCGGGGTGCGCGCGGCGCGGGCGGCAGCGAGATGCGCCTCGAGCGCGGCGGGCGCCGAGAAATCGACCAGCACATCGGCCTTGCGCGCAAGGTCGGCGGGATCGTCGGCCATGTCGGCACCCCCGGCGAGCTGCGCGCCGAGCCCGGGCGCGATCTCGGCGATCGCCTGCCCCATCCGGCCGAGGTTGCCATAGATGCCGATGCTGGTCATGGCGCCGCTGTGGCACAACACAGGGTTTCAACGCCAGTGCGGGATCGCCGCCGTCGCGTCCGGCGATCGGGGCCGGCCTTTCCAAGCCTCATCGCGCGATCGCAGTTAGCGTCGGAACCCGAATAGATTAGTTTCAATTCTATACGCCACAGATGCGCATTTGCTCACCGAAGTGAGCCATTGCGGTTCATAAGCCTAATTTAACGTGGCTGGCATAACTCTATCTATACTTAGACTCTGTCTATTGCGACCAAGTCATCACGCATGATGGTAGAGAAACAAGCAAATGGGAGAGACACCATGTTCATGGAAAAACTCACTGCCCAGCAAGTCGAATCTACGACGATATTCGGAGCAAACCAGTTCGTCACGGGCGTGCGCGGCTGGACCGGCTCGGACGTGGTCCTCACCGGAAATTCCACCGGCGACGGGCCGACGACCAGCCTGATCTATGTCGGGCCGCTGTCGCCGACCGATCCGGCCGGACTCTATCTCAATCCGCCGGTCTTCGACGGGCAGACGGTGACGAGCTCGACATTCTATGGACCGGATACGTTCGTGTTCAATCCCGCCCTCGGCGCGGGGAATATCCGCGCGGTCGGCAGCTATCAATATTCGGAAAGCGCCGCCTGCAACAACGGCATGATGTACGAAGGGCCGCCCAGTGGCGGCGGCACCTGGACCCAGATCGACGTTCCGGGCAGCGCAGTGGGCGGCCAGGCGGTCTGGAACACCGTGCCCCACAGCAACATGGGCGGCCTGGTGGTCGGCGATTACGACATCAAGGGCGTGCCGCTCTCGGCCAATGCCTTTGTCTACAACATCGCCACGGACAGCTGGACGGTGTTCGACTTCGCCGGCTGCACCCTGACCACCGCCTATGGCATCTGGCAGAACGGCATCGGCAGCAGCAGCTATACGATCGTCGGCGGGACCCATGACGGGCACGGCAGCAAGGGCTTCGTGGTCGCCTATGATTCCGAAACCGGCATGTTCAGCAACCTCAAGCTGTACAGCTATGCGGACCAGCCGGCGCTGCTCACCCATTTCGAGGGGATCACCGCGACCGCCACGGGCTTCAATCTCGCCGCGATGTCGACCGGCTCGTCGGCGGCGCTTGCTTCGATCGAAGTCAATCCCGACCGTTCGTTCAGCGACGCAACCTGGACACATTATGCCTATCCGGGGGCGGCGATCACCACCGGCAACAGCATCTACCAGGACACGCTGATGGGAATCTATGCCGTGCCGGGCACCAAGGGCATCCAGAGTTACGTGGCGGCCTTTCCAGCTTAGGCCGGACCCGCACCGGTCTCCTGATTGCAACGCGGCCGCGCCCGGCTAGGATCGGCGCGAAGGGGCGGACTGGTGCCGGGCAGATTTTTGGGACTGAGGCGCGAGCAGGAGCCGGGTCGGCGGCGGGACGGCTTCGTCTATGCCGGCGACGCCGAGGACGGCCCGATGCGCGATGCGCGCGAAGGGGCAATCGTCCGCGTCGACGGGCATGGACCGCCGGTGATCGTCGTGAACCATGACCCCGCCTCGGTGATCGTCACGCGGTGGCCGGGGCGGTTGTGGCGCGTCAGGATCGTCGAGCCGTCGCCGCCCGGGGACCAGCCGCTGCCCCATGCGCGCTACACCCGCGCGCTCGCGGTCGCCGTGGGACAGGAGGCGGATGTCGCGACGCTGTTCGGACCGCATGGCCGCGACGTGGTCAGGGTGCTCGATGTCGCGCCGAAGCTGGACCGTCCGCAGGCCGAGACCCTGGCCCGCCATCGCCATCCACAGGCTCCGGCCGCCTATGACCGGGTCTGGCGGCGCTGGCTCAAGCAGGCGGGTATCGAGGGCGACTTTGCCGATCTGGACGGAGCCCTGGCGCTTGGCGGGCAGGGATCGCCGATCAACCAGGGCCTGTCGCTGCTCCACAACCTGGTCTTCAAGCGCGCGCAGGCGATGGACGGCGATCGCGCAACCGAAGCGGACGACGAGGATATCTGGCTCGCCGCGCCATGGGACGGGGCCGGGACGGTGCTCGGGGATGCGGCGCTCGCGCTTGGCGCGCCGCAGGCGGTCGGCAATGTCGATCGCATCATTCTCCTCCAGGGCTGGGAGCGGGTCTTCGGGTAGATGGCGGAACTTCGAAACATCGTGATCCTCACCGGCGCCGGGATCTCCGCCGAGAGCGGAGTCGCGACCTTCCGGGGCCCGGGCGGGCTGTGGGAGGGGCACCGGGTCGAGGATGTCTGCACCCCGCAGGCGCTCCACCGCGATCCCGAGCTGGTGCACCGCTTCTACGACGCGCGGCGCGAGACGCTCGCGAAGGTCGAGCCCAATGCCGCGCATCTGGCGCTGGCCCGGCTCGATGCCGAATGGCCGGGCGAGCTGCTGCTGGTGACGCAGAATGTCGACGACCTCCACGAACGCGCGGGGTCGAAGCGGCTGATCCACATGCATGGCGAGCTGAAATCGGCGTTGTGCGCGCGGTGCGGGGAGCGGTCCGCATGGACCGAATCGCTGCCGCCGGGGACCGCCTGCGCACGGTGCGGAGCGGCATCGCTCAGGCCCGACATCGTGTTCTTCGGCGAGATGCCCTACCAGATGGAGGCGATCGAGCGGACGCTGGCGCGCGCCGATCTGTTCGTGTCGGTGGGGACGTCGGGCGCGGTCTATCCGGCGGCGGGGTTCGTCCAGACCGCGCGCTATCATGGCGCGGCAACGCTCGAATTGAACCTCGAGCCTTCGGAAGGCAGCGCCTGGTTCGGCGAGAGCCGGCTCGGGCCCGCAGGCGTGCTGGTGCCCGAATGGGTCGACGGACTGCTCGCCTAGGCCGCGGCGGACTCGGCTTCGCCATCCTCGATATCGACGATGCCGGTGCGCGGGCGGCGGTCGACGCGGAGCTCGAACACGTCGGGACGCGCCGCCTGGCCGTCGACGTCGAGCGTGGCGAGCCCGCGGTCGATCTCGGCCAGGTCGAGATCGGCGGTGAGGATCGTCGGCGCCTCGCCGGCCTGGGCGATCATCACGCCGTCGGGGGCGATGATCGCGCTGCGGCCGTGCTGGAGGCGCCCATCGGGCAGGCGCTCGAGCAATTGCCGTGCGGGGCCGCTGCCGCCGGCGCGGTCGAAGCCTTCGAGGATGTCGGCCCGGGTCTGGAGCGTGCCCGCCGCGAGCACGAAGCTTCGGCCTTCATAGGCGTAATGCGACGAGGCGAGCAGCGCGATATCCCCGACGGTGGGCCAGGACGCGACATGGATGCTCTCGCCGGCATGATGCATCGCCGCGCGCGCGAGCGGCATCCAATGCTCGTCCGAGATGAGCTGGCCGACCCGGCCCATATGCCATTCATGGACGTCGAGCGTCGAGCCGTCGCCGCTGCCGAACAGCAGCCGCTCGGCGGGATTGGGCAGCAGCTTGCGGTGGACCAGCGCCGGCGCCTTGGGCCGGAACAGGAACTGGCTGTTGTAGAGGCTCGAGCGGACGCGCTCATAGCCGCCGACCGAGACGACCACGCCGGCGATGTCGACTGCCCATTGCAGCGGGGCGAAGCGCGGGTCCTTGCCGCGCACCGCCTGCTTGAGCAGCAACGCGTGGAGGTCCCTGGTGCCGGGATGGTCCCACAAGGCAGGCGCGGGGATATGCTCGAGCCAGGCGGGATAGCCGCCGATAAAGGTCTCGCCGAACGCGATGACGCGCGCGCCGGTCTCGATCGCGGCCTTGGTCAGCTTGATGACGTGCTCGATGCTCGCATCGATCGCCAGCGGTACCGGCGAATCCTGGACGATCGCCGCCTTCACATGCTTGGTCATTCTACCCAGTCCAACCCTATCTCTCGATACAGCGAACGGTCTTCCTGCCAGCCGGGGCTTACTTTCACGTGAAGATAGAGATGGACCTGGACGCCCATGATCCGGGACAGCTCGGCGCGGGCGCGGCTGCCGATCTCCTTGAGGCGCACCCCGCCCTTGCCGAGGACGATCGCGCGCTGGGTGGCGCGGGCGACGAGGATCTGCTGGTGGATCTCGACCGATCCGTCGGGGCGCTCGGAATATTTCTCGGTCTCGACCGCGCTGGCATAGGGGAGCTCGGCGTGGAGCTGGAGGTAGAGCTGCTCGCGGGTGACTTCGGCGGCGATCATCCGCTCGGTGGCGTCGCTGACCTGGTCCTCGGGGAAATGCCACGGCCCCTCGGGCATGCGCGCGGCGAGCGCGGCCTTGAGCTCGGCGACGCCGTCGCCGGTCTGGGCTGAGACGAAGTACGTCTCGTCGAAGGGCAAGGCCTCGTTCAATTTGGCGGCGTGGCCGAGCAGCTTGGGCTTGTCGGCGATGTCGACCTTGTTGAGGATCAGCAGCTTGGGTTCAGGGCGCTTGGCCAGGCTCTCGATGATCGCATGGACCTTGGGGCCGATCCCGCCCTTGCCGTCGACCACCAAGGCGATCGCGTCGGCACCCTCGGCGCCTTCCCACGCGGCGGCGACCATCGCGCGGTCGAGCCGGCGCTCGGGGGTGAAGATGCCCGGGGTGTCGACGAGGAGGAGCTGGGTCTGGCCTTCGATCGCGAGGCCGAGCAGCCGCGCGCGGGTGGTCTGCGCCTTGGGGCTGACGATCGCGACCTTCTGGCCGACCAGTGCGTTGACGAGGGTGGACTTGCCGGCATTGGGCGCGCCGACGACGGCGATCAGGCCGCAATGCTGGGTCATGATGTCGGTCCTTGAACGGTTTCACGCGAAGGCGCGAAGGCGCGAAGAAGAAAGGGGTTTTCGCGCAGAGGCGCAGAGAGCGCAGAGGCGGAAGGCCCCGGCGCATAGCGCCGCCTGTCAGCTGCAAGCGAGCGGAAAGGGCCGCATTCGCGGTGGTCCAATTTCTCTGCGCGCTCTGCGCCTCTGCGCGAACAGATCTTCGCGCCTTCGCGCCTCCGCGTGAAAATCTTCACTTCGGCAACTTCTCGAGCAAAGCCGCCGCCGCCGCGGTCTCGGCGGCGCCCTTGCTGGTGCCTTCGGCCATCGCGTCGGCGAGCTTGCCGAGGCTGACCTTGACGGTGAAGCGCGGCGCATGGTTGGGGCCCGAGCGGTCGATGACTTCATATTCGGGCGGCTTGCGACTGTGCGCCGCGGCCCATTCCTGGAGCTCGGACTTGGGGTGCTTGGGCGCTTCGCCATGCGCTTCGATGCGCGTCTCCCAGGCGCTGCGGATGAAGGCGCGCACCGGCGCGACACCGCCGTCGAGATAGAGCGCGCCGATCAGCGCCTCCATGACGTCGCCCAGCACATTGTCGCTGTCGGCCGCGCCGTCCTCGCGCGCCTGCTTGCCGAGCTTCAGGTGCGGGACGATGCCGATGTCGCGCGCCACGCCGGCGCAGACCGGGCCGGTCACCAGCGCGTTCAGCCGCCGCGACAGCGCGCCTTCGGGCTCGCCCGGGAAGCGTTCGAACAGCCATTCGGCGACCATCAGCCCGAGCACGCGATCGCCGAGGAATTCGAGCCGCTCGTAATTCGCCGCCGCCTGGCTGCCATGCGTCAGCGCGCGCTCGAACGGGGCGAGATCGGCCGGCTCATGGCCGAAGGTCTTCTTGATCCACCCCGGAAAATCTTGCTTCGGCAAGGCGGTGCCGGCCCGCTCCCCCGCCCGGCCACCCATTTCAGGATACGCTGTGGGTGGCCGGGCGGGGGAGCGGGCCGGCACAGTTCTCAAAACAAAAAGCGTTCAAAATCCCGCTCCAATACGGCTCCAGCGCGCGGCGGTGAACCAGGTCCAGGGCAGGAACCAGCTCGCGCTGCCGTCAGTCGACCAGAAATTGACCACGGCCTTGCCTTCGATATTCTCCATCGGCACGAAGCCGATCCCCTGCTGGAAGCGGCTGTCGGCCGAATCGTCGCGATTGTCGCCCATCATGAAGACATGGCCGGCGGGCACGGTGTAGAGCCCGGTATTGTCGGCGGGGCGCATGCCCTGGTCGAGCACGTCATAGGTCTTGCCGCTCGGCAGCGTCTCCTTGAAGCGCGGGATGCGGCAGATCGCCTGGCCCTTGCCGTCCATGTCCTGGAATTCGGAGTCGCAGCCCTTCACATTGGGCGTGATCGGGATGACGAAGTCGGCGACGCGCTGCTTGGGAACGGGCTTGCCGTTGAGGATCAGCTGGCCGTTCTGCATCTGGATCGTGTCGCCGGGCAGGCCGATCACGCGCTTGATCCAGTCCTCGCTGTTGCCCGGGGGCGCCTTGAACACGACGACGTCGCCGCGAGTCGGGTCGCTCCAGTGCATGTTCGGCAGCAGCGGCAGGCTGAACGGCAGCGAATGGCGCGAGAAGCCGTAGCTGAACTTGCTGACGAACAGATAGTCGCCGACCAGCAGCCGCGGCAGCATCGATTCGGACGGGATGCTGAACGGCGAGAAGATGAAGCTGCGCAGCACGAACACCACGAGCACCAGCTTGAGCAGGAACGAGCCGAGATCGGCCCATTCGTTCTTGGGCTTGGCCCCGGCGATGGCCGGATCGGCGGTTTCCGGGGCGTCCGCGGAAGGTGAGTTTTCCATGGGCGCCAGCTCTGCTTGGGGCGAGCGATGAGGTCAAGCGAGTCAATCCTTGTGGCGCGCCAGTTCCGGGACGATATGCGCCGCAACCAAGGAGACGAGACATGGCGATTCCCGACTGGTCGGCGGTCCACGCGCTGGAACGGCGCACGCTGAACGACTTGTTCGCGGGCGACGCGACTCGGGTGGAGACACTCTCCGCCGACGTCGCGGGAATCCATTTCGACTGGTCGAAGACGCACCTGACCGCGGAGGCGGTGGCGGCATTCGCGGCGATCGCGGCGGCGATGGACCTGCCCGGCAAGCGCGATGCGCTGTACGCGGGCGAGCCGGTCAACGTCACCGAAGGCCGCGCCGCCGAGCATGGTGCCGAACGTGGCGAAGGTTGCCCAGAGAGCGTGGCGCTGGCGCGCACGCTCCACGCCCGGATGCGCGCGCTGATCGACGCGATCGAAGCCGAGGCGCTGGGGCCGGTGCGCCACATCCTCCATATCGGCATCGGCGGATCGGCGCTGGGGCCCGACCTGCTGGTCGACGCGCTCGGGCGCGACCTCGACCGGTACGAAGTCGCGATCGTCTCGAACGTCGACGGCGTCGCGCTCGAGGACGCGCTCGACCGCTTCGACCCGCAGGCGACGCTGATCGCCATCGCCTCGAAGACCTTCACCACCACCGAGACCATGCTCAACGCCGAGAGCGCACTGGCGTGGCTCGCCGAGGGCGGAGTCGAGGACCCCTATGGCCGGGTGATCGCGCTGACCGCGGCGCCCGACAGGGCGGTCGAATGGGGCGTCGACGAGACGCGGGTGCTGCCCTTCGCCGAGAGCGTCGGCGGGCGCTATTCGCTCTGGTCGTCGATCGGCTTCCCCGCGGCGCTGGCGCTGGGCTGGAGCGCGTTCGAGGAGCTGCTCGAAGGCGCGGCCGAGATGGACCGGCATTTCCGCTTCACCCCGCTGGCGCAGAACGCCCCGGTGCTCGCGGCGTTCGCCGACCTTTACTACACCCAGGCGCGCGGCTGCGAGACGCGCGCGGTGTTCGCCTATGACCAGCGCCTCCGACTGCTGCCTTCCTATCTCCAGCAGCTCGAGATGGAATCGAACGGCAAGCGCGTCACCGCCGAGGGCGAGCCGGTGACATGGCCCACCGCGCCGGTCACCTGGGGCGGAGTCGGCACCGATGCCCAGCACGCGGTGTTCCAGCTGCTCCACCAGGGCACGCATCTCGTGCCCGTGGAGCTGGTCGCCGTGATCGAAGCGGGCGACGCGCTCGCCGAGGATCATCACCGCCAGCTGCTGCTCAACGCCTTCGCGCAGGGCGCGGCGCTGATGGCGGGGCGGGCGAACGAGGACGAGGCGCGCGCCTATCCGGGCGACCGGCCCTCGGCGACCCTGCTCCTCGACCAGCTCGACCCGCGCACGCTCGGCGCGCTGCTCGCCTTCTACGAGGCGCGGACCTTCGTGAATGCGGTCCTGACCGGCATCAATCCGTTCGACCAGTTCGGCGTCGAGCTGGGCAAGGAAATGGCGAAGGCGGCGGAGGCCGGCGGCGACTTCGACGCCTCGACCGCCGACCTGATCCACCGCGCGTTCGGCTAGCAAGGAATCGGCAACCCGGCCGCGATAGGCTGGGGGCATGGACCGGGAAAAGGCAATCCGTGACAGCGAGCGGGCGGCGGTGGAACGCTGGTTCCCGCGCAGTCCGCTCGGGCAGCTGTTCGATCCCGGCGACGGGCGGATGCTGCGGGTTCGCGACGATGCAGTGCCGCAGTGGCGCGACGAAGCCTTCGCCGTGATCGACGAATTCGTGGCCGATACGCAGCGCCTCCACTGGTCCGGGGTCGCCGTGATCGCAGCCGTGGCGCTCGCCAGTTTCGCTGCGATCTATTCGCACCACAGCGCCTATGCCGGCGTGGCGATGGGACTCGGGATGGCGGCGGTGCACATATTGGGCGTGCTGCGGCTCCAGCGCTTCCGGCGCGACATCGCTGCCGTGCGTACACGCATCCGGGCGACGCTTGCGACCAGCACGCCGCTGCCGGCCGAATTGAGCGCGCGGTTCCGCCAGGGCAATCGCTGGCGCACGGCGCTCCATTATTGGGTCGGCGGGCTGGTCATCTCCGCGGGTCTGGGAGCGCATTTTCTCCAGCCCGATCAGATTCCGCCCATCGCGGTGACGATCGGCCTGATCTGCATCGGGATCGCCTGGATGCTGTTTTTCCTCGCCCAGCGCGCGGATCGGGAGCTCGCAGCCGCGCGATAGGCTGGCTTTCCCGCGGGCGCCGTCTTACCTCCCGGCCAGCGCGCAGGGAGTTCCGCAATGGCCAGCTACGACTATGATCTCTTCGTCATCGGTGCCGGCTCGGGCGGCGTCCGCGCCGCGCGCGTGTCGGCGGCGTATGGCGCGAGGGTAGCGGTGGCCGAGGAGTTTCGCGTCGGCGGCACCTGCGTCATCCGCGGCTGCGTGCCCAAGAAGCTGCTCGTCTATGGCGCGCATTTCGCCGAGGATCTG
>JAZKCD010000074.1:0-31498 GCA_040388355.1 Pseudomonadota bacterium
CGGCTGCGTGCCCAAGAAGCTGCTCGTCTATGGCGCGCATTTCGCCGAGGATCTGAAGGACGCGCGGCGCTTCGGCTGGGACGTGCCCGACTGCCATTTCGACTGGGCGACGCTGCGCGACAATGTGCTGGGCGAAGTCGACCGGCTCAACGCGATCTACAGCGAGACACTGAAGGGCGCGGGAGTCGAGATCCTGCTTGAGCGCGCGACCGTGGCCGGGCCGCACGAAGTCAGGCTGGCGAGCGGCCAGACCATCACCGCCAAGGTGATCCTGATCGCCACCGGTGCGCACCCCGCGCTGCCCGAATGCGCCGGGCACGAGCATGGCATCACTTCGAACGAGGTCTTCCACCTCGAGGCGCTGCCCCGACGCGTGCTGATCGCGGGCGCGGGCTATATCGCCAACGAGTTCGCCGGCATCTTCAACGAGTTCGGCAGCAAGGTGACGCTGATCAACCGCAGCGACGTGATCCTGCGCGGCTATGACGAATCGATCCGCGACCGGCTGCTCCAGATCTCGCTGTCGAAGGGGATCGATTTCCGCTTCAACGCCAAATTCCAGGGGATCGAGAAGGCGAAGGACGGCACGCTGCGCGTCTCGATGACCAACCACGAGCCGATCGACGTCGATTGCGTGCTGTTCGCCACCGGCCGCGTCCCCAACACCACCGGGCTGGGGCTCGAGAAGGCCGAGGTCCTGCTCGACGACAAGGGCGCGGTGAAGGTCGATGCCGACAATCGCTCGAGCTGCGACAGCATCTATGCGGTCGGCGATGTGACCAACCGGGTGCAGCTGACCCCGGTGGCGATCCGCGAGGGCCAGGCGTTCGCCGACACCGTGTTCGGCAAGAAGCCGCACCGGGTCGACTATGACTGCATCCCGAGCGCGGTGTTCAGCCATCCGCCGATGGCTGGGGTCGGGATGACCGAGAGCGAGGCGCGCAACAAGCTGGGCGGGGTCGCGGTCTACACCTCGGATTTCCGGGCGATGAAGAATGTGCTGGCGGGCCGCAACGAGCGCGCGCTCTACAAGATGGTGTGCGACGCCAATACCGGACGCGTGGTCGGGCTGCACATGATCGGCCCCGACGCGCCCGAGATACTCCAGGCGGCGGCGATCGCAGTGAAGGCGGGGCTCACCAAGGACGCGTTCGACCAGACCGTCGCGCTCCACCCGAGCATGGCCGAGGAGCTGGTGCTGCTGAAGTAGCGTTTGTTTGTCGCGGTGCCGGCCCGCTCCGGCGAAGCTGAAAAGACTCAGGCGGCCTTGCGGGTGAGCTTGCCCGCCGCGGCGGCGCGGACCATCTTCAGCAGCCGCTTCGATTCGGTGAGGATGCGCGCCTTGTCGAAGAAGCCGAAGGCGCCGCGGTCGAACGATTCGGCGGCGGCTTCGCCCCGGCTGGTGAGCATCACCGCATGGGTCTTGCCGCGGATCGCATCGAGCAGCGCGAGGCCGTCGGTCCCCGGCATGGCGATGTCGAGCGTGACGACGTCGGGATGGCGTTCGCGGACCAGCCGCAGCCCATTCGCGGCATCGGCGGCCGAGCCGACCAGCACGATGTCGCTTTCGCGCCCCAGCACTTCCTCGAGCATGGCCCGGATCGTCACCGAATCGTCGACGATCAGCACGCGGATGACCGCCATTTCCCTCTCCTTGCAAGCCTCAGGATAGGCCCGGCAAGTAATTGGGAAAGCTGGGGGAAGTCCCCGCGGTAAGTTTACTTAGTCCTGACCTTCGCGAATCCTGACGCTATACCCCATCCTGCTTCAGCAGGGCATCGGCCTCGTCGAGCGGCACCTTGCCGGCGCCGCGCGACAGCCAGGCAGTGGTGGCGAGGTCCCAGGTCACGTTGCCGACGGTGCGCATGATATCGGGCAAGGTCTCGACCGCGACGAGCAGCCCGAGCGGGGCGACCGGCGCGCCGATCGTCGCGGCGACCGGCGCGATCGCGCTGACATAGCTGACCGTGCCGGGCAGGCTCACCGATCCCAGCGAGGTCAAGGTCGCGACGATGACGCCCACCGCCAGCGTCGCCGGGCTGACCGGCACCCCGAACCATGCGGCGACGTAGATCGCCACCGCGAAGTTCATCGCCGGACCCGTGGCGCGGAAGATCGCGACCGCCAGCGGCAGCGTGACCCCCGAGACCGCGACCGGCACGTCGAGGTCGGTCGCGCCCTCGATCATCACCGGCAGCGTGGCGAGCGACGACTGGGTGCTGAGCGCCACTGCCTGGCTGGGCAAGGCGGCGCGCGAATAGCGCAGGAAACCGACTCGCCCGCCGAGAATCGCCACCGGATATGCGAACAAGGTGACGACGAAGCCGACCCCGGAGACGGTCAGGATATAGTGGATCAGCGCGCCGAACGCGCCGGTTCCCGCCTTGGCGCCGACCACCAGCGCCAGCGCGAACACGCCCACGGGTCCGACCCACAGCACCCAGTTGATCACCACCAGCATCACGTCGCGCACCGCGGCGAAGAAGCCGATCAGCAGCGTGCGCGCCGCTTCGCCCACCCGAGTGATTGCGAAGGCGAAGATCAGCGAGAAGATGATCAGCGACAGAAAGGCGTTGTCGACCGCGGCCTTGACGATATTCGACGGGATGATGTCGGACAGGAACTTGCCCATCGCCGGCATCTCGGGGATCTTCTCTGCACCGGCGATCGCGCTTCGCAGCGCCGCCGCCGATTCCTGCGGGAGCGGCCAGATCTCGAGGAACAGCGGAGTCAGCAGCGCCGCGGCGAGCGCCGACAGGAACAGCACCGTGACGTAGAGCGCGATCGCGCGGCCGGCGAGCCGCCCCGCCTGCGCCGCCTCGGCGGTGGCGGTCACGCCGGTGATCAGCAGCGCCACGACCAGCGGCACGATCGTCATCTGCAGCCCGTTGAGCCATGCCTGCCCGATCGGCTGCACCCAGTCGGCGACCGCGAGTCCCGTCGCAGGCGAGAAATTGGCGAACAGCGCGCCGATGACGAGCCCCGCGATCAGCGAGAGAAGGATGCGGGTTGGTTGCGACATGCTCGCCCTCTTCATGTTTCGGCGCTATCGAGTTGCGCAACACCCCAACAAGGCCGTTAGAGACCGGGCATGGCAAGAAAATATTTCGGGACCGACGGAATCCGTGGGCTCACCAACGTCTCGCCGATGACCGCGGCGATGGCGATGAAGGTCGGCATGGCGGCGGGCGCGCATTTCGTGCGCGGCGACCACAAGCACCGCGTGGTGATCGGCAAGGATACGCGGCTGTCGGGCTATATGCTCGAGAATGCGATGGTCGCGGGCTTCACCAGCGTCGGCATGGACGTGGTGCTGGTCGGGCCGATGCCGACCCCGGCGGTGGCGATGCTGACCCATTCGATGCGCGCCGACCTGGGGGTGATGATCTCGGCCAGCCACAACCTCTATGCCGACAACGGCATCAAGCTGTTCGGACCCGACGGCTACAAGCTCTCCGACGCCGACGAGGAGGCGATCGAGGCGCTGATCGACGGCGACGTGCCGCTGGCCGCATCCGAGCATATCGGCCGCGCCCGCCGGGTCGAGGATGCGCGCGGGCGCTATATCCATTTCGCCAAGTCGACCTTCCCCGAGGAGCTGACGCTCGACGGGCTCAAGATCGTCGTCGATTGCGCCAATGGCGCGGCATACCAGGTCGCGCCCTCGGCGCTGTGGGAGCTCGGCGCCGAAGTGATCGCGATCGGCGTCACGCCGAACGGCAAGAACATCAACGACGGCGTCGGCTCGACCGCGCCGAGCACCTTGTGCGAGACCGTGGTCGGATCTGGCGCGGCGATCGGCATCGCGCTCGACGGCGATGCCGACCGGCTGATCGTCGTCGACGAGACCGGGCATGTGATCGACGGCGACCAGCTGATGGCGCTGATCGCCAGCGGCTGGGCGCGGCAGGGGCGGCTCAAGGGTGGCGGGCTGGTGACGACGGTGATGTCCAATCTCGGGCTCGAGCGGCACCTCGCCGCGCAGGGGCTCGGGATGGTGCGCACCAGCGTCGGCGACCGGCACGTGCTCGAGAAGATGCGCTCCTCGGGCTATAATGTCGGCGGCGAGCAGAGCGGGCACATCATCCTTTCCGACTATGCCACCACCGGCGACGGGCTGGTCGCAGCGCTCCAGGTGCTCGCCGAGCTGGTCCGCGCCGGCGCGCCGGCGAGCGAGGTGCTCCACCGCTTCGACCCGCTGCCGCAGATCCTCAAGAATGTGCGGTTCAAGGGCGGCAAGCCGCTCGACGAAGCCGCCGTGAAGGACGTGATCGCCGGGGCCGAGGCCGAGCTGAACGGCAAGGGCCGGCTGGTGATCCGGCCCTCGGGGACCGAGCCGGTGATCCGGGTGATGGCCGAGGGCGACGATCGCGGGCAAGTCGAGGCGGTGGTCGACCGGGTGTGCGACGCGGTGCGGGCGGCCGCCGCCTGATGCTTCGGGGGCGGATCGGCATTCGCAGCCGATTCGCATGCCCGGCAGGCTGGAAGGTTAGGGCACGCACCCCCTGATTCTCCCACCCCCGCTGAACATCGTGAAGCACAAGACCGGATGGAAAGGCGGGGCGTGTCGCGCATGAATGGAACGTAGCCAGAACAAATCCAACTTTGCAACCCAGGGTGAACGGGCCGCCGGATCTCGGCCGGTCCTAGGCGTCGTCGGCTCCCGCCGAGGGGCCGACATAGTGGAACGTCACCAGATAGACCTGCGTGCCGCTGCCGTGCTTCGCGGTCTTGAGCAGGTCGATGACGCCCGCGAAGCCCGAGCGCCGCGCCAGCGCGCCGGTGATGTCGCCGATCTCGATCCGATCGATCGATTCGACGACGATGTGGCCGCCCTCCATCGGATAGATGCCGCCCGGCCTGACCCGCGGGCTCTGCCAGATACGGACCGAGCAGGTGATCCGACCAGTGCGGACTCCTTCGCGAAGGCGTTTGGCGAACATCATTGCCGCGCTGATACCGGCTGCGACTGCGCTTCCGCAATCCGGACGCAGCCGCTAAGCGTGCCTGATGCTTGAGATGCGCCCCGATTGCGAACGCTGCGGCACCACTCTGCCCGCTGCCCAGGGCGGCGCGTTCATCTGTTCGTTCGAATGCACCTTCTGCGCGCTGTGCGCCGACGCGCTGGACGAGCATTGCCCCAATTGCGGCGGCGAGCTGCTCGACCGGCCGACCCGCGTCGGCGCGGCGCTCGCCCGCCATCCGGCGTCGACGGAGCCCAGGTTCAAGGGATGACTCCGCGCATCCTCATCATCGCCGGCTCGGATTCGGGCGGCGGCGCCGGCATCCAGGCCGATATCAAGACCGTCACGATGCTCGGCGGGCATGCGACCACCGCGATCACGGCGATCACCGCGCAGAACACGCTGGGAGTCGATGACGTCCACCCGGTGCCTCCTGAGATGGTCATCGCCCAGATCGACGCGGTGGTGCGCGACATCGGCGTCGACGCGATCAAGATCGGGATGATCGGATCGGCGCGGACCGCGCTGGCGGTAGCCGAGAAGCTCGACGAGCTGCCCGGGGTGCCGGTAGTGTTCGATCCGGTGATGGTCGCGACCAGCGGCGCGGCGCTGGCCGACGATGCGACGATCGCGGCATTCGAGCGGCTGATGCGGCGCTCGCTGGTCACCACCCCCAATTTGCCCGAACTCAAGGCGCTTTCGGGGATGTCCGCGGTCGACAAGGCGGCGCAGCGGCGCAGCGCGCAGTCGCTGGTCGCGCGGCGCGGCTGCGCGGTGCTGGTCAAGGGCGGGCACGCGCGCGGGCGGCAAGTGACCGACCGGCTGTTCGCCCCGGCCGGGCCGCTGCCGCCCGAGACCGAATGGACCAACCCGCGGATCGATTCGGAGAGCAATCACGGCACCGGCTGCACGCTGTCGAGCGCGATCGCGGTCGAGCTGGCCAAGGACTGGACCCTGGTCGAGGCGATCACCCGGGCGCGGCGCTTCGTCCGGATGGCGATGCGCGAGGCGCCGGGGCTGGGCGCGGGCCATGGGCCGATGGGGCAGCAGGGGGTGCGGCTCGACCTCAATTTGTCGCGCTGGTCGCCAATGCTCAACCAGGTGACGGTTCCCGCGCAGGATCTCACTGCGAGCGAGCATTTCTACCGGACGCTGGGCCTCAGGCAGATCGTCCAGTCCAAGCCGCGCTATGCCCGGTTCGAGACCGAGGGCGGCGCGACCTTCTCGATCGCCACCGATGACAGCTACACCGGCCCGGTGATCTATTTCGAATGCGGCGACCTCGACACCATGGTCACTTATCTCAAGCAGCAGGGC
This sequence comes from Pseudomonadota bacterium, assembly GCA_040388355.1. Classification (GTDB taxonomy): domain Bacteria; phylum Pseudomonadota; class Alphaproteobacteria; order Sphingomonadales; family Sphingomonadaceae; genus Sphingomonas. The sequence continues at coordinate 6,282 of JAZKCD010000074.1, forward strand.
ATCGTCATCGCGCAGGACCCGCAGGACGAGACCTGGGGCTGGCGCGAGGCGCGGCTTTGCGATCCCGCGGGAAATGCGGTCTGCCTCTATCAGGCTGGCGAGATGCGCCGCTTTCCGCCATGGCGCATCGACGATGCGTAATTCCGGGCCTGATTACAGCCACGAAAGCAGACACATAGGGCCGGTCGCCGGAGTCGACGAGGCCGGCCGCGGGCCGCTCGCCGGGCCGGTGGTCGCCGCCGCGGTGGTGCTCGATCCCGACTGCATCCCCGACGGCATCGACGATTCGAAAGTGCTGACCGCGGCGAAGCGCGAAGCGTTGTGCGCGCGGCTGCTCGAGTGCGCCAGGGTCGGAGTCGGCATCGCCAGCGTCGAGGAGATCGACCGGCTGAACATCTTCTGGGCGACGATGCTGGCGATGCACCGCGCAGTCGATGCGCTGGGCTTCGTTCCGGCGATGGTGCTGGTCGACGGCAATCGCTGCCCGAACTGGCCGCACACCAGCCGCGCGATCGTCGGCGGCGACGCGCTGTGCGTGTCGATCGCGGCGGCGTCGATCGTCGCCAAGCACCGGCGCGACTGCATGATGATCGAGCTCGATGCGATCCACCCCGGCTATGGCTGGGCGAGCAACAAGGGCTATTCGGCCAAGGCCCATTTCGAGGCGCTGCGCACGCTCGGCCCCACCCCGCATCACCGCCGCAGCTTCGCGCCGGTGGCGCAGGCCCATTTCGATTTCGGGACGGTCCCGGCCGAGTGACCGCGGCCTATCTCAAATCGGCGTTCCAAAAGGCGCTCGAGCAGCAGCTGGCCAGTATCGACCGGCGGTCCCCGGTGAACGGTTCGAGGCTCTGGACGACGCCGTGCGCGCGCGGGTTCGCGGCAGCAACGCTCCGCTCACGGGCTTGGCCCAGGCGATCGTCGAGGTGGGGTCACCCCGGCAGGACGAAGCTGATCCGCATGTCGACGTCGCGGCCGACCACCGGATCGCCCTTCTTGCTGAGCGGAGCGAGGCGGACGGCGTCGAACACCTGGTAGGTGGCGTTGCGGAACTCGGCGGCGATGGCGGGCGTGATCGCGGCGTCGGGGCTGACCAGCTCGGCGTCGCGGCAGAACAGCTTGCGGTCGGGCATCACCCGGCAAGTCGCGCGGATCCGGGCCTGGATGCCGGCACGCAGCGCCGCGGCGGGATAATAGGCCTCGAGCACCGCGGCGTCGGGCCGCTCGTCCATCTCGAGGTCGCGCGATTCGATTGTGCCGCTCGAGGCGCCGAGCTTGACCACGTCGCTAGCGCCGACGGTCTCGGTGAAGAGCATCTGGACCGGGACCGGGGGCTTGCCGGCCTCGGCGGTCGGGCGGATGCGGGTGAGCATGACGCGCTGGAGCGCGACGGTGACCGCGGGCGCCGCCGACGCCGCGCCGCTTTCCCACGCCGCCGCGCGGCGCGCGAGCTCGGCGCGGCTGGTCACCGGCTTGGCGCCGGCATCGAGCGGGATGCACGATTCCGGCGTGCCGGTGTCGGTCGCGACGGTGCATTGCAGACGGACCGTCACCGGCGATGCGGGCAGCCCGGCGGCCGCGGCGGCGCTGGCCGAGCGCAGCGAGCGCGACGGCGCGTAGAGGATCGTGGCCGAATCGGCTTTCGCGGGCTCGGGCAGCTTGTCCGGTGCGTCCTGTACGGCGAGCATCAGCATCATCGGCAGGATAATCATGGCACGTCCCCTGGTCTCTTTGCGCTCGACCTAAGCAAGTTCGCAGCCCTTGGCGAGTGAGTCTTTCGTGCCACACCCCCACCGCTTGCGCCTGTGGATAAGTCCCGGACTCAACATCTGGTCGGGTCCCGAAATGTTCTGCCGCGTTAACGTTTTGGTACCCTTAGGCGTTAACCAATGTTCGCTTGACGATGCCGCCCCAACCCTACGAAACCGGGGGTTCCGGGCAAGCGGGGATGGTTAATGGGGGTATTGGAGAAGGTCGGCACACGCCGCCCGAAAGCGGCTTCGGCGCCGCAAGTGGAGACGGCTGAGCTGCCGCTCGACCGCATCCTGATGCAGGATTGCATCGAGGCGATGCGCTCGCTGCCGGCCAAGTCGATCGACATGATCTTCGCCGATCCGCCGTACAATCTCCAGCTCGGCGGCGACCTCAACCGTCCCGACGGCAGCCATGTCGACGCCGTGACCAACGACTGGGACAAGTTCGCGTCGTTCGCGGTCTATGACGCCTTCACCCGCGCCTGGCTCGCCGAGGCGCGCCGCATCCTCAAGGACGACGGCACGATCTGGGTGATCGGCAGCTATCACAACATCTTCCGCGTCGGCACCGCGATCCAGGATCTCGGCTTCTGGGTGCTCAACGACATCGTCTGGCGCAAGGCCAATCCGATGCCCAATTTCAAGGGCACGCGCTTCACCAACGCGCACGAGACGATGATCTGGGCGTCGATGGGCGAGAAATCGCGCTACACCTTCAATTATCGCACGATGAAGACGCTCAACGACGAATTGCAGATGCGCAGCGACTGGGAATTCCCGGTGTGCGGCGGCCCCGAGCGGCTCAAGAAGGGCGGGATCAAGGTCCATCCGACCCAGAAGCCCGAGGCCCTGCTCTATCGCGTGCTGCTGGCGAGCACCCAGCCGGGCGACGTGGTGCTCGATCCGTTCTTCGGGACCGGAACCACCGGCGCGGTGGCCAAGAGGCTCGGCCGGCGCTGGATCGGCATCGAGCGCGAGCCCGATTATTGCGCGGCGGCGATTCAGCGGATCGACGCGGAGATGCCGCTCGACGAATCGGCGCTCAGGACGATGCAGGCGCCCAAGGGCGCGCCGCGGGTGGCATTCGGCGCGCTGGTCGAGAACGGGTTCCTCACGCCCGGCGACGTGCTGACCGATTCGAAGCGCAAGCACCGCGCAACGGTGGCGGCCGACGGGTCGCTGCGCTGCGGCGAGCTGGTCGGGTCGATCCACAAGCTCGGCGCGGTGCTGCAGGGCGCGCCGTCGTGCAACGGCTGGACCTGGTGGCATTACGAGGCCGCGGACGGGATCAGGCCGATCGATTCGCTCAGGCAGACCTATTTGCTGGCGACGCAGCCCTGAGGGCGCTCCGACGCCAACCTCGAAGCCACCGCTACCTTCCCCTCTCCCATAGGGAGGGGATAGGAAGACTAAGCGAAGCGCAGCGTAGCTTAGTCGCAGTTGGTGAGGGGTTTCGCGCTCTCGATGGGGCAAAACCCCTCACCCAGCTCCGACTAGGGCCTGCTGAAGAAGCAGGCCCAAGTCTGCGCAACCCTCTTCCTATGGGAGAGGGAAGAATTAGATCAGCCCCATCGCCGCGAGTTCGCCGACCAGCGCGTGCGGCATGTCGGAAACCCCCGCCGCAGCGTTGCCGAGATCGGGGGGCGCGTCCTTGCCTTCGAGATAGCGCCAGCCCTGGTGCGCGCGCTTGGGACGGGCCTGGACGAGGATCAGCCGCGGCTCGAGATGGATCGCGACCTTGCCGCCCTCCGCCTCGCCGAAGCGAAGGATCGGCGAGCGGCCGACCAGCTGGTGCTTGAAGATCCAGAACAGCGAGCCGCCCTCCGCGTCTCCGCCGGCGATCTCGGCGGCGCGCTTGGGCAGATAGCGCGTCGTCAGGAAGGCCGTGGGCAGGTGCGCCGCCTTGAGCGCGAGCCGCTCGATCAGATAGTCGACGCTGTCGCAGCCATAGGCGACCTTGGTGAGATGAAGCGGCATGGCCCCGATCTGGGGCCGGAGCTCCCAGCAATCAACCGCCAAGCCCGGCCGCGCTCGCCAGCCCCAGGAAGACGAGGAACCCCATCGAATCGGTGGTCATCGTCACGAAGATCGACGAGGCCACCGCCGGATCGGCGTTGAACCGGTCGAGCGTCAGCGGCACGACCACGCCTGCGAGCCCGGCGATGACGATGTTGAACAGCATCGCCGCCGCGATCACCATCCCCAGCTCGGCATTCCAGAAGATCAGCCCGACGGTGACGCCGATCACCGCCGCGATCGTCCCGCCGTTGAGCATGGCGACCTGAATCTCGCGGTGGATCGTGCGCATGCTGTTCGAATCGGTCAGCTGGTTGGTGGCGAGCGCGCGCACCGTCACTGCCAGCGTCTGGGTGCCGGCATTGCCGCCGACGCCTGCGACGATCGGCATCAGCGCGGCCAGCGTGATCATCCGGTTGAGCGTACCCTGGAACAGCCAGATGATCGTCGCGGCGAGCGTCGCGGTGGCGAGGTTGGCGACCAGCCAGCGCACCCGGGTCTTGTACGAATCGAACACCGGCTGGTTGATGTCGCCTTCGCCCGCGCCCGACAGCAGCAGCGCGTCCTCGCCGGCCTCTTCGGAGATGATGTGGACGATGTCGTCGACCGTGATCATCCCGACCAGCCGGCCGTTGGGATCGACCACCGCCGCCGAGATCAGTGCATATTTCTGGAAGCGCAGCGCGACTTCCTCCTGGTCCATCTCGACCGGGATCAGCGTCTGCTCGCGCTTCATGACGTCGGACATCGACACGATCCGCGGGGTGCGCAGAATCCATGACAGCGCGCAGGTGCCGATCGGCTTGTGCGCCGGATCGACGACGAAGATCTCCCAGAAGTCGGTCGCGAGGTCCTCGTTCTTGCGCAGATAGTCGAGCACGTCGCCGACGGTCCAATGCTCGGGCACCGCGATCAGCTCGCGCTGCATCAGGCGGCCGGCGGATTCCTCGGGGTAGGACAGCGCCTCCTCGATCGCGGCGCGATCGTCGGGGTCGAGCGCGCGCAGCACTTCGCGCTGATCGTCGGCGTCCATGTCCTCGATGATCGCGACGGCGTCGTCGGTATCGAGCTCGGCGGCGATGTCCGCGACCTGGTGCGGCTCGAGCGCGTCGATCAGGTCCTCGCGGACATAATCGTTCATCTCGGCGAACACGTCGCCGTCGAGCAGGTCGGAGATCGCGAGCGCCAGCGCGGCGCGGTCCTCGTGCGGAGTCAGCTCGAACAGGTCGGCGATGTCGGCGGGGTGGAGCGGATCGACCAGCGCGCGCGCCGCCTCGACATCGCCGGCCTCGACGGCGTCGAGCACCGAGCGGACGAATTCGGGCTTGAGCCGGTCGTCCTCGTCGAGCTCGCTGACCGGCGCGGCGGGCTGGGGCTCCAGTTCGGTCTCGCCCATCGTCCGACCTCCCTTGCGAAGCGCTGGCCTCACGAAGCGCTGCCGCTCCCTACTCCCGGGAGAGCGATTTGCAAGTCGGGCGGCGCGCGCCTACGTGCAGCGCCGCATTCCAGGCGTTTTCCCCAGGAGTTTTCGAATGTCCGAGTTCAACACCCTCACGCTCACCCTCGACACCGGCGACGTGACCGTCAAGCTGCGCCCCGATCTCGCCCCCGGCCATGTCGAGCGGATCGCGACGCTCGCCAATGCCGGCTTCTACGACGGCACCGTCTTCCACCGCGTGATCGACGGCTTCATGGCGCAGGGCGGAGATCCCACCGGCACCGGCACCAGCGGCTCGAAGGAGCCCAACCTCAAGGCCGAGTTCAGCCGCGAGCCGCACGTCCGCGGGGTCTGCTCGATGGCGCGCACCAACAACCCCGACAGCGCCAATTCGCAGTTCTTCATCTGCCTCGACAATGCGACTTTCCTCGACGGGCAATACACCGTGTGGGGCGAAGTGACCGAGGGCATGGAGCATGTCGACGCGCTCCCCAAGGGCGAGCCGCCGCGCGAGCCGGGCAAGATCGTCAAGGCGCGCGCCGAGTAACGCGCACGAGCCCCGCCCCGGCATGGGGGCGGGGCTCTGCACCCCGCTTGATTTCCGCGCCCGCCCCGGCTAGGGGGCCGCGCATGAACCGCCTTCGCGCCTACCTCTCTTCGAGCAGTCCGTACCGATATTGACGGACGGCTTCGTGCTGCCCGTCGCTGACGGCGGGTGGTGCTCGATGGTGGGCAACCGGTTTCGAAAGCCGGGCTAACCGCAAGGTTAAGGGTTCGACTCCTTCACCCGCCGCCAAGTTGGAGCGTGAACCGGTCAGGGTGCCGGGTCCGCCTGCTAAGCGGCTCGCACCTCCGGGTGTTTGGTTCGAGTCCAACGCGCTCCGCCATCTTTTCAGAGCCGGGAAGGTAAAGCCGTTCGGATACGGCAGCCCGCCTGTAAAGCGGGTCCTTCGGGGGGTGGTTCGAGTCCACACCTTCCCACCATTTCTTGTTTCAGGGCCTCGCATAGGCTCGGGCGGCCGTTCGGCCTTGCGAACCCTGTCGGGTTCGAGGCGTCTCCGCCTTCACACCACCTCATTCTGCGCCGAGCACCTCGACCAGCCAGTCGTGGAAGATCTTCACCGGCCGCTGCGCCAGCGCGCGCGGGCGGCAGGCGAACCAGTAGCTGTACTGGCTCTCGACGGTCAGGTCGAACAGCTGGACCAGCCGCTGGTCGTGCGCCGCCTCGAAATGCGATTCGAGCATGAAGGCTACCCCGAGCCCCTGCGCCGCGGCCTCGAGCATCAGCGTGCCCGAATCGAAATGGTCGATCGCCAGCGGCTCGAGATCGGGGAGCCCGGCTGCGGCGCGCCACGCGGTGAAGGTCTCCGCCATGTCGCGATGGACCAGCGCGGTAAGCCCGGCGAGCTGCTCGGGCCGGGTGATCGGATCGGGGCCCTCGATCAGCGCGCGCGCGCCGATGACATGGACGCGGTTGCGGTCGAGCCGGCGCGCATAGAGACCGGGGTCCATGTCGCGCGCGAGCACGATCGCAGCATCGAGCCCGTCGCCGAGCCGCGCCACGGCGTGCCCGGCGGTATCGACGTCGAGATGGAGCTCGGGATGGCGGCGCTTGAGATCGGGGAGATGCGGCATCAGCCGCTGGGTCGCGAACAGGGGCAGCACCCCGAGCCGCAGCCGCAGCAGCTCGGCGCCGCTGGTCATCGCCTCGACCGCGTCGGTCATCGCGTCGAGCGCGGGGGCGATCAGCCCGAGCAGCCGCTCGCCTTCGTCGTTGAGCTTGAGCGCCTGGTGGCGGCGCTCGAACAGCGGCTTGCCGATGAAGCGCTCGAGCGACTGGACCCGGCGGCTGAGCGCGGGCGAGGACAAGGCCAGCTCTTCGGCCGCGGCCTTGATCGAGCCGAGCCGGGCGACCTGGACGAACGCCTCGATCGCAGTGAGGGGCGGCAGCCGTCGCATCGCTCTCCCTTTGCCTGGTCAAACTTGTGCGCTGCGTCAGAACTCATCGCCAGCGATAAATCAGCGCTTCGGGGAGTATTGTTCCTTACTGACACGATTGCAAGCACCGCAACCGCAGGCATTTCATTTCGCACTTGCACAATAAACTGCTGCACTGCACATAGAGCCTGCCTTTCAGGCATCCTCTCCTAAAACTTTCAAAGGCCGGTCGTTCGCGACCGGCCCTTTTTTTGCTCGCCGCCCGGCTCATTGCACCGGCGATGCGCCCGAGTCCGAAGGGCGAAGGCTGATAAACGCATAGACCAGCACCGCCGCGAGCCACGCCGCCGCGGTGAGATAGGGCAAGGGGCGCCACAGCTCGTAAAGGCCGACGCCGATCGACGGGCCGAGCACGAAACCCGCGCCGTTGATCGAGGTCACCTTTCCCGCGATCGAGCCCTGCGCCTCGGGGCCCACCGCCAGCGACGACCCGGCGGTGAAGCCCGGCCGCGCGAAGCCGAAGCCCAGCGAGGCGAGCGCATAGCCCATCGCGATCCCGTAGAGCGATGTCGCGCTGCCCGTCGCGACGCAGCCCGCGGCGCCCACCGCCAGCCCGATCAGCACCAGCGCGCGCGGCTTGAGGTCGAGCAGCGGGATCAGTCCCCATTGCACCAGCAGCGCCGACACCGCGCCCATCAGCAGCACCAGCCCGGTCGGCTGGATCGCGTCGGCGGGGGCGAGGTGGAGCCGGTCGATCACCAGGAAGCCGATCGCCTGGCCGGTCATCGCCTGGGCGTGCCCCATCACCAGCCCGACGATGATCCAGCCGCGCACCCGCACATCGAAATACCCGACCTTCTCGATTCCCTCGGCGGTCGCGGCGGTGACGCTGGCGCCCGATCCCTGCCCGCCGATCGAGGGATAGGCGGCCGCGGCGCCGTGCGAATGGGTCTCGGCGCGGGGCAGCAGCCGCGCCGCGGCGATCCACATCATCGCTCCGAAGGCACTGGCGACGAAGGCGGGGCCCGAGAGCCCGATCATCGGCCCCGACGGCCAGAGCCGCCCCAGCACCAGATAGGGCGCGATCGCGGGTCCCAGGATCGTCCCCAGCCCGAAGGCCGAGGCGAGCAGGGTCAGCGCCCGGGTCCGCTCGTCGCGGCTGGTGCGCCCGGCGACGATCGCCTGCACCGCGGGCGGCGCCGCCGATCCGAACGCGCCGTAGATCACCCGCCCGACGATGAAGGCGAAGAAGGTCGCCGCCGGGCCGAGCAGGCCGTTGATCCCGAGCGCGAGGAACACCCCGCACAGGAACAGCGAGACCGTGAACCCGGCGAGCCCGACCAGCACCATCGCCCGCCGCCCGTGCCGGTCCGACCGATTCGCCCAATAGGGCGCGGCGATCACCCACAGCAAAGCCGAGACCGAGAACACCGCCGCCACCGCGCTGTCCGCCGCGCCCAGCGAACGCCCGAGCGCGGGCAGCACCGATTGGAGCGCGGTGTTCCCCGCCGCGATCGTCAGCATCACCATGAACAGCAGCGCGAAGGTGCGGTCGAAGCGGACCGGCTTCACGGGCGCCACTCGCCGCTGCCCGGCACTGCCCGGGCGCCGCAGGTCGGCGCATGACGGTTGTGTGACATGGCGATCCCGATTAGGCGCTTTGGCGCGCGGCGCAACCGCGGCGGCGTTCACCCGTTCAGGGAAGCTTATGACCTCGACTCGATCCTTGCCGCGCGCCAAGCGCCGGAGCCTCTCCCGGTCCGCCGGCCGCCCCTCCGACTGGGGCCTGTTTGTCCGGGAGTTCGTCAAGAACCCGGCGATGGTCGCCTCGATCGCGCCGTCCTCGGGCCGGCTGATCCGCCGGATGCTCGCGCCGGTCGACTGGGCGAACACCAGGCTGTTCGTCGAGTACGGCCCCGGGGTCGGCACCTTCTGCAACGCGGTGCTCGACCGGCTCGGCCCCGATGCGCAGTATATCGCGATCGATCCCAACCCCGATTTCGTCGACCATCTGCGCCACACGATCCGCGATTCGCGCTTCACCGTGGTCAAGGGCTCGGCCGCCGACGTCGTCCAGATCATCGCCGCGCACGGCCATGAAAAGGCCGATTACATCCTCTCGGGCCTGCCGTTCACGACGCTGCCGCCCGGCGTCGGCGACCAGATCGCCCGCGAGACCGCCATTGCGCTGCGCCCCGGCGGCGCGTTCCTCGTCTACCAGTTCCGCCCCAAGGTGCGGACGATCTTCGAGCCGCACATCCCCAAGATCGACCAGGCGATCGAATGGTGGAACATTCCCCCCGCCCAGCTCTGGTGGGCGTGGAAAGAGTAGCGCGGGGGACACGCTCCGCCACGATTCACCTGCTTCAATCGGTTCGCAATTGACGCGCCCGCGCGCGCGTCACACAGAAATCGCATGGAGCACATCAACCTGCCCGAGTCCGAATGGCGCAAGAAGCTCAGCCCCGAGCAATATCATGTGCTGCGCGAGGCCGGCACCGAGCGCGCGTTTGCCGGCAAGTACGATAACAACAAGGCCGACGGCTTGTATCGCTGCGCTGGTTGCGCGTTGGAGCTGTTCGACAGCGCCGACAAATATGATTCGGGTTCGGGCTGGCCGAGCTTCACCCAGCCGGTCGCGCCGGACCATGTCGTCGAACATCACGACGCGACGCACGGGATGACTCGCGTCGAGGTCCGCTGCGCGCGCTGCGACGGGCACCAGGGCCATGTCTTTCCCGACGGGCCGCCGCCGACCGGCTTGCGCTATTGCATCAACTCGGTCAGCCTCGATTTCCGTTCACGCGCTGCTAACGGCCAGACCGCTAGTGGAGCGGAAGCGGCGGGCTCGTGAATTCCTTGTGAGCCGATCGATCAGGGCGTAACCCACCCCACCGATGGCGAAGTTCACAGACTATCTCCCCAAGCGCTGGCCGACCTGGCCGGAGTGGAAACGCTATCTGCTGTGGACCGGCGGCGGGATCGGCGCGCTCGGCGCAGTCGCCTTCATCGTCCTGCTGATCGCGGTCTTCTCGACCAAGGCATCGCTGCCGAGCTTCGGCGAGCTCAAATCCTCACCCAACGGCCAGATGGTCCGCGTCCATGCGGCCGACGGCACGGTGCTGGTGTCGATGGGGCCGAGCTATGGCGAGTGGATCGACTACGAGAAGATCCCGCAGGTGATGAAGGACGCGATCATCGCGATCGAGGACCGGCGCTTCGAGTCGCATTGGGGGGTCGACGCCTGGGGCGTGCTCCGCGCGATGCGGGTCGGCGTCGCCAATTCGGGGTCGGACAAGCGGCTCCAGGGCGCCTCGACGATCACCCAGCAGGTCGCGCGAACCATCTTCCTGTCGAACAAATATGATTTCGGCCGCAAGATGCGCGAGGCGGTGCTCGCGCTGGCGATGGAGCAGAAATTCTCCAAGGACAAAATCCTCGAGCTCTATCTCAACAAGGTCTATTTCGGCGGCGGCGCGTACGGAATCGACGCCGCGTCACGCAAATTCTTCGGCCATCCCGCAACCAGCCTGACGCTCAGCGAAGCCGCGATCATCGCCGGGCTGGTCAAGGCGCCCTCGCATTATTCGCCGACCGCTGATGCCGAGGCCGCGATCGACCGCGCCGCCGTGGTGCTCCGGGTGATGCAGGACACCGGCAAGATCAGCGCCGCCGAGGCCGCGGGCGCCAATCCCAAGGCAGTCAAGCTCGCGCCCGAGCCCAAGCAGAACAGCGTCCGCTATTTCACCGACTGGGCGCTGCCCCAATTGGAAGTGCTGATCGACGAGACCGAGGCCCCGCTCGAGGTGTGGACCACGCTCGATCTCGGCATGCAGCGCGCCGCCGACGACGCGATCCGCGCCAATGCCCCGGCTTCGGCGCAAGGCGCGCTGGTGACGCTCGACCGCGACGGCGCGGTGCGCGCGATGGTCGGCGGCAAGGATTATGTCGCGACCAACTACAACCGCGCGACCAAGGCGACTCGCCAGCCGGGATCGTCGTTCAAGCTGTTCGTCTATCTCGCCGCGCTCGAGGCCGGGCACCGCCCCGACGACCTGCTCAAGGACGAGCCGGTGACGATCCGCGGCTGGAGCCCGCGCAACAGCTCGGGCCGGTTCAGCGGCGACATGACGCTGCGCAACGCCTTCGCGCACTCGATCAACACCATCGCCGCCAAGCTCGGCCAGGAAGTCGGCTACGGCACCGTCGCCGACATGGCACGGCGCTTCGGCATCACCACCCCGGTCGACACGCATCCGGCGATGGTGCTCGGCACTTCGGACGTCCGCCTGATCGACATGACCCGCGCCTTCGCCTCGGTCAGCCAGAAGGGCGTGGCGGTCACGCCCTATGGCATCACCCGCGTCACTGCGAACGGCGAAGTGATCTACCAGCACGAAGTCGACACCAGCCGCGTGCTGGTCGCCAGCCATGTCGCCGCGCAGATGATCGACCTGCTCCAGACCGCGGTCAACACCGGCACCGGCAAGGCCGCGCAGATCGGGCGCCCGGTGGCGGGCAAGACCGGCACCACGACCTCGAACAAGGACGGCTGGTTCCTTGGCTTCTCCTCGGGGCTCACCACGGGCGTGTGGATGGGCCGCGACGATGCCCGCGCGGTCCCCGGGCTGCAGGGCGGCACCGCGCCGGCGCGCGCCTTCTCGGCATTCATGACCAAGGCAGTCGCGCGCCGCCCGGTCGAGCCGTTCGACACCCAGGTGACGCTGCCCGAGTGGCAGACCGAGCCCGATAACGAATATTTCGCCGGACCCGATAACGGCGTGTTCGTCGACGACGACGGCAACCCGGTCGATCCCGGCGCGAGCCAGGCCGACGAGCCGCAGGGCGACCAGCTCGACCAGGACTGGATCGACCGGATGACCGGCGGCAAGGCCCCGCGCGACGAAGCCCCGCCGCCGCCCTCGCGCGACATCCCGCGCCCACCGGGCGCCGCTCCCGCGCCGGGCCGCACCGAGCCGCGCGACACCAATCGCGACCGCGAGCTGGCCGACCCCGCGCGGCGCCCGGGCGGGCAGGAATAGGGCTGGCTTCGCCGCCGCTGCGGTGTCAGCATGGCGAGGATGGCGAAATCGACCGAGGACCGCGGCTGGAAGCGGCGCGCCCGCGCTTGCGGATTCCTCCTCCTGCTTCTGGTCGCGATTCCTCTGCTCGAGGCCTGCCGGGTTTCCGGGGCGCATCCATCCGATGCGGCGATGGCGCGCGAGTTCAGCGAGCGGCGCCGGAGTTTCGACGCGCTGTTGCAGATGGTTCGGCAGGAGACGCGCGTGACTCGCGTCGCCCCCGATTTCATCTGGATCGACGGCGCCCGCAACGTCGCGGAGGCGGATCGGGCGCGCTATCTCCCCGATGCGCGGCTTGCGCGGTACCGGAAGCTGTTCCGGGCGCTCGACCTCGGGAGCGGCGTCGTCCGCCGGCATGATGGCAGCGTCGGCTTCCTGAGGAGCAGCAGCGGAATCGTCCCGAGCGGATCGGGCAAGGAATTCCTGTGGGCGCCGGGCTTCCGCGGCCCCGCGATCGGCGCTTCCGACCCGCGAAGCGTCGAGGCGCTGTGCGTTCCGAGCAGCGGCTGCACATCGGCCCGCAGGCTCGCGCCCGACTGGTACCTCGTGTTCGAGAGCAGCTAGGCGACCGGGCGCCCCACCCAGTGCAGCCCCGAGCCGTGCCGGCGCAGCCAGGCGCGGGCCGGGCCATGGTCGCTCCCGAGCAAGTCGCGCGCGAAAGCGTGGAATTCGCGGCCATGGTTCATGTGGACCCGGTGCGCGACTTCGTGCGCGACCGTCGCCCGCCGCACGAAAGCCGGCGCGAGGATCAGCCGCCAGCTGTAGCGGATCGCCCCGGTCGACGCGCAGCTGCCCCAGCGCGCGCGCGGATCGCCGATGCTGACGCCGGTGACCCGGACCCCCGCCTTGGCGGCGAACGCCGCGGTCTCTTCGCTCAGCACCCTGAGTGCCTCGGCCCGGAGCCAGCGCTCGACGCGGCGCTCGAGCCCTTCGCGCGGGCCGCCGCAGAAAAGTTCGTCGCCGACGTGCCGGGGCAGCCGCGCGGTTCCCGCGGGCCAGACGATCGTCAGCGTACCGTCGCCGAACGGCAGCACCGAATCGGGCGCGAAGGGCTTGCCTTCGGGCAATTTGGCGCGCTGGCGCTCGATCCAGCCCTGCTGCTCGGCCGCCCAGGCCAGCCCCGACTTGAGCGATGCGCGCGGCGGCAGCGTCAGCCGCACCCGCCCGCTGCGCGGATCGACCGCCAGCCGCATGCTGCGCGCGCGGGCATTGCGGACGACGTCGAGATCGGGGTTCAAAGCGTGCGGTCCACCAGATGATGCTCGAGATCGCCGGCATCGTCTTCCGAGACCGTCCAGCCGCGCACCGATTCGCCCGCGCGATGCACTGCCTCGGGATCGCCGCATACCAGATAATGCCAGCCGGGCAGCGGCTCGCCCGCGGCGCGCAGCCGGTAGGCGCAGGTCGTGGGCAGCCAGGTGATCGCTTCGACATTGCCGGGGGTCAGCCGCACGCACTCGCTGACATAGGCGCGGCGATTGCGGTAATCCTTGCAGCGCGCGGTCGTGCCGTCGAGCAGGCGGCACGCGACATTGGTGGCGTAGAGCTCGCCGGTCTGCTCGTCCTCGAGCTTGTGGAGGCAGCATTTGCCGCAGCCGTCGCACAAAGCCTCCCATTGCGCGCGGTCGAGCCTGGCGAGCGGGGTGTCCTCCCAGAACCGAGTCACTTGACCCATCTTCGCAGATCCTCGGCCACCGCCTCGCCGCTCGTATCGGCGCGGACCAGCGCGAGCGGCTTGCCGTCGGGGCTCATCAGATAAGTCACGCGCGAATGATCGACCAGATAGCCGTCCGCCCCCGGCGCCCTGGGCTGCGCCTCGTGCGCGACTCCGTAAGCCTTGGCGGCGGCATCGATCGCCGCCTGGGTGCCGGTCAGCCCGACCATGCGCGGGTGGAAGGCCGTGACGAACTGCTTGAGCACTGCAGGGGTATCCCGCGCGGGATCGACGGTGATGAAGACCGGCACGACCTTCGCCGCCAGCGCCGGGTCGCTCTTCTCGAGCAGCCGCAGCCCCTGGCCGACATGCTGCATGTCGGTGGGACAGACATCGGGGCAGAAGGTGTAGCCGAAATAGACCAGCCGGTACTTGCCGGCGAAGTCGGTGTCGCGGACGGTCCTGCCGTCCTGGTCGGTCAGCGTGAACGGCCCGCCGATCCGCGCGCCCGCGAGCGGCGGTTCGCTCGAGCCACTGCCTTGCGTGCTCCCGCAGCCGCCGGCGAGCAGCGCCGCCGCCAGCAGGGTTCCCAAAGTCGTTCGGCGTTTTGCGATCCTGTTCATGGCGTCGCCAGCCTTGATCTGATAGGGCGGCGCTTGCAAGATTTGCCGGGCGATCCGCTCGAATCAAGAAGGTTCATGCTTACCATGGTGTTCCGTGCTTTCCGTGCCGCAGCGGCGGCGTTGGCGTTCCTGCTGGCGGCGGCGCCGGCCTATGCCCAGCATTTCTCCGAATCCTACCAGTTCCTCGAGGCGGTGCGGAAGGGCGACGGCACCAAGGTCATGCAGCTCGTGACCGACTCCAACGGCAGCATCGTCAACACCAAGAGCCGCGAGACCGGCGACGCCGCGCTCCACATCGTCGCGAAGAATGGCGACCCGGTGTTCCTGCGCTACCTGATCCAGAAGGGCGCCAATCCGAACGTCCAGGACGCCGCCGGCAATTCGCCGATGATGGTCGCGGTCAATTCGGGGTTCGACGAGGGCGTGGGGATCCTGATCACTTACCACGCCAATGTGAACCTGCCGAACAACAGCGGCGAGACTCCGCTGATCCGCGCCGTGCAGCTGCGCAAGCGCGACCTGGTGGTGACGCTGCTTGCCGCGGGCGGCGATCCCGACAAGGCCGATGTCATCGCCGGAATGTCGGCGCGCGACTATGCCCGCACCGACAATCGCTCGCCCGCAATCGCCAAGCTGCTCGCCGATGCGCCCAAGGCGGCGAAAAGCAACATGGCGGGCCCGCGGCTTTAGTCTTTCGCGGTGCCGGCCCGCTCCTCCACCCGGCCACCCAACGCCAGTGTATCCTATGGGTGGCCGGGTGGGGGAGCGGGCCGGCACCGAGCGCTTCAGCGTAGCTGAAGCCAATCAAGGAACTTGCGCGTCGGGGTCCATCAAATGGATCACCCGCCGCGCCGCGCGCCGCGCAAAGGCCAGGGTGCATTTCCTGCGCGTCGCCGCGGCCAGCGGCACGGTGTTCGCCTCGCGCACCACCGCCGCGTCATAGCGGTCGGCGACGATCAGCCCGGCGCGCGCGGGCAGGAAGCATTCCTGCTCGAACGGGCGGAGGTCGAACCCCTGCGGCACCGCCCAGAAGAAGCGGTCGCAATGCGCGAGATAGTCATTCCACTTGCAGTCGCCGAGCAGGTCGGCGCGCGACACCTTCACTTCGACGATGACGATGTTGCCGTGGGCGTCGAGCGCCATCAGGTCGGCGCGGCGCCCGTCGCTCAAGGGGACCTCGGCCATCGCCACGCAATCGTGGCGCAGCAGCATCCGGCAGACGCCCCGCGTAACGTCGGCGGCAATCAGCGGCGACTCGATCGGGGACAGCGAAGCCATCCCCGATCTTTAGAACATTAAGCGAACGAAGGTAAAGTGTGCGTTTGCTTCGGCAAGGTGCGGCACCGGCCCGCTCCCCCTCCCGGCCACCCTTACTTTAGTAGCCTATGGGTGGCCGGGAGGGGGAGCGGGCCGGTGCCGTATCTCGGCGTCAGCCGAGCAAACAAAGCCCCTCAGCGGTAGAAAACATGGTTGCCCACGGTGCCCGCCCGGGGCCGCTTCCAGCCCGGCGAGACATAGCGCGCGTGGAAATACAGCGCGTCCTCGACGGGGGAGTCCCACAAATCCTTCTGCGCGACCTGTGCCACCGCCATCGCCTTGCGCCACTGCGCATTGGCGGGCGGGGTCGGCAAGCGGCCGCCGCGGACGAACGAGAACTGGCCGCGCTGGGTCAGCACGCCGCACACCGAGCGCGGGAAGCGCCCCGAGGTGGTGCGGTTGAGGATCACGTCCGCCACCGCCAGCTGGCCGGCGAGGGGCTCGCCCTTGGCTTCGTAATAGACGCCGACGGCAAGGCAGTTGAGCTCGCGATCGGCGGCGCCCGGCGCGTCCTGCGCGGCGACGGCGGCCGAAAGCGTGGAATATTCCGCGGTATCCGCATCGGTTGCGGGAAGCTGCTGGACGGTCGCTTCGGTGGGAAGCGGCGCTGCGGCCATCGGCAGCGCGGGAACAACATGGTGTTCCTGAACGTTATTTTGTTGAAGCGGGGCGTCCTGAGTGACGGCGCTCGCTTCGAGCGTGGCAGCGTTCGCAAGCGCGCCAGCGCAAAAAGTCACAGCCGCGAGAACCGCGGCGCGCGGCATGAACTTCATTGATCTTCGTTACTATGCGGTTGGTGTGCGGCCGGGCCCCCCATCATACGGGCCGCCGGACTCCCCCCCGACTGCGTAACCGTTCGACTTCACACTTCGATCGGCACAACGCAATTGCTGGTCGGGCGCCTTTCGGGGCCGAACCCCTTAAAGTCAATGAAGACCCATCGTTTCAGCGGCGAACCGTTCTGCCTGCGCGATGTCCAGTTCAATCACCCACAGATCGGAGTCGCGCGCGCGGCGGCGCTGCCAATAGTCAGTCACCGCTTGTTCATCGGCGAGCGCGGCCGGGCCGGAGGCGAGCAGGGCCGGTTCGCCGGTAGGCCCCACGCCGCGTTCGAAGAAGCGCGGATTCGTGCCGCGTTCATAGGTCAGCAGCAAAAGTCCGCCCGAGGTCGCGTCGCCCTTGGCCAGCACCGCGGCCGATCCGCCCTCCTGGTTGACGCGGCGAGTCAGCGCGCTCGCCATCACCGCGCTGGTCACGCGCGCCATCAGCCGGCCCGGTAACCGGGCAGCCCGGCCAGCGCGATCCGTGAGCGCATGAAGGTGCCGGTGCCACGCGCCGCTTCCTCGCCGCTGGCATCGATCAGCCGCGCCTCGGCGACGAACACGCGGCGCTGCCCGCTCACCCAGCGCCCCTCGGCGACCACCGGTCCCTCGGTCAGCGGCTTGGTGAAGAGCAGGTTGAACGCCGTGGTCAGCAGGAAACGGTCAGTGACGAGGCTGTTCGCGGCATAGAAGGCCGCGTCGTCGAGCATCTTGAAATAGCTGGTGCCGTGCGCAGCGCCGGCGGCATGGAAATAGCGCTGGTCGAGCGTGAAGCGGATTCGCGCCACCCCGCCTGCGGGAATCTCGAGCACCGAATCGAACAATTGGTTGATCGGCGCCGCGGCGTAGAGCGATTCGAGCGCGCGGAAATGCGCCTCCGCGCCGGTGGGTGCCTCCGGCCCCGGGTCAGGCTGCGTCACGCGCTTCCACGCCGGTGAGCAGCGCATAGACTGCGTCGGGCGACCCGGCGCCGCGCAGCTTGGCGGCGAAGCCGCGGTCGCGCAGCGTCCGCGAGACCCGCGCCAGCGCCTTGAGATGCTCGGCCCCCGCGCCGACCGGCGAGAGCAGCATGAACACCAGGTCGACCGGCAAGTCGTCGACCGCGGCGAAGTCGACCGGCTGGGGCAGCCGCGCGAACACGCCGGTGACGTCGCGCAAGCCGTCGATCTTGCCGTGCGGAATGGCGATGCCGCCGCCGAACCCGGTCGAGCCGAGCTTCTCGCGCTCGGCGAGGCGTTCGGTCACCAGCTTGGCGTCGAGCCCATAGGCGCGCGCCGCCACCGCCCCGAGCTGCTGGAACAGGCTCTTCTTGTTGGCGGTGCCGAGCGCCGAGACCACCGCCTCGGGCACGAGCAAATCACTGAGATCGGTCATGAAACATCCTGGCTGGCGCCCCCCGGCACCCTAAGTCACGCCGCGCGGTTCGGTTCCACCCAGCCGATCGTCCCATCGCCGCGGCGATAGACCATGTTGAACGCGCCGGTGCCGGTATTGCGGAACAGCAGCGCGTTGGTGTGCCGCAGGTCGAGCATCATGACTGCGTCCGAAACGGTGGCATCGGGCACGTCGACCCGGGTCTCGGCGATGACCAGCGGCGCATCGGCGGCTTCCTCCGCCTCGGGCGCTTCCTGGAACAGCGTATAGCCCGCATTGTCATAGGCGCCGCTCTCGGCGACCGCGATCGCCTGGCCGTTGTGGCGGTCCTTGAGGCGGCGGGTATAGCGGCGCAGCTGGGTCTCGATGCGGTCCGCGGCGCCGTCGAACGCGCCATGCGCTTCCATGCCCTTGTTCGAGGCCTTGAGCACCAGCCCGTGCATCACATGCGCGACGATGTCGCAGGTAAAGCCATTGTCGTGCGGTCCCTTGCCGAAGGTCGCCTGGGCCGAGATCGCGCGCGAGAAATATTTGTCGGCGATCCCCTGGAGGCGGTCGGTGACGTGGCCCTTGAGCGCGTCGCCGGTGTCGACCTGATGGCCCGAGACTCGGATATCCATGGATTACCTCCGTACGTAAAACCAAACGACTTGGGGGGCGTGCACCTAGGGACAGGCTAGCGGTGCGTCAACCGGACGCGGCCAGGCCCCAGAGCGGCTCCTCCAATGACTCGAGAAAGGCTGTGTGGCGTGCAAGTTCCGCCGAGGACGCCGCAAAATGCCGGGCCGGGCGGACATGGACGTGCGTCCGCGCCTCGGCCGGGGTCTCACGGATCACCGGCGTATCGACCGCGAGGCCCATGGTGATCTGGCGCCCGCCGGTCAGCTCGACATAGACCTGCGCGAGCAATTGCGCGTCGAGCAGCGCGCCGTGAAGCGTGCGCTGGCTGAGATCGATGCCGTAGCGGCTGCACAGCGCGTCGAGGCTGTGCTTTGCGCCGGGATGCCGCGTCCGTGCGATGGCGAGCGTATCAACCATCCGGTCGTGCGCGCACAGCGGCCGTCCGCAACGAGTCAGCTCGCCGTTGAGGAAGCTGAAGTCGAACCCGGCATTGTGCGCGACCAGCGGGCAATCGCCGAGAAATTCGATCAGGTCCTCGACGATCTCGTGGAACAGCGGCTTGTCCGACAGGAACACGCCGCTCAGCCCGTGCACGCGGAACGCCTCGGCCGGCATGTCGCGCTCGGGGTTCACATAAGCGTGGAAGGTCCGCCCGGTCGTGACCCGGTTGACCAGCTCGACGCAGCCGATCTCGACCAGCCGGTCCCCGCCCGGGAAGCTCAGCCCCGTCGTTTCCGTGTCGAACACGATTTCGCGCATGGATTTTCTATCTACCTGTCGTGCCCGCTAGGCAAGCGATCACCGCACGCACTGCCGCGCGCGTCTCGACAATCGCTCCGCCGGTGGGAATGATGAAATGCGCGCGCGCCCGCTTCTCCGCGTCCGGCAGCTGCCTGGTGAGGATCGACTCGAAGCGCGACTCGGTCATCCCGGGCCGCGCGAGGACACGCGCACGCTGGATTTCGGGCGGGGCGGAAACCACCGCGATCTTATCCACTGCCTGCCAGCCCCCGGCCTCGAACAGCAAAGGCACGTCGAGCACCACCAGCGGTGCCGCTGCATTCTCCGCGAGGAAGCGCGTCCGTTCGGCGGCGACCGCGGGATGGACCAACGCCTCGAGCCGCGCGAACGCCGCGGCATCGCCGAACACCGCTTCGCCGAGCAGGGTGCGGTCGACCCCGAGCGCGGTGGTGGTGTCGGGAAATTCGGCCTCGATTGCCGCGACCAGCGCACCGCCGGGCCCCTGCAGCCGGTGCACCTCGGCATCGGCGTCGAACACCGGCACGCCTTCCTGCGTGAACATCGCCGCGACGGTCGACTTGCCCATGCCGATCGAGCCGGTGAGGCCGAGGACGATCATGACGTCAGCAGCTCGCGCAATTCCTCGTCGCGGTCGCGCGGGGGCTCGGCGCCGAAGAAGAGTTCGAACGCCAGCGACGCCTGGGCGATCAGCATGTCGAGCCCGTCGACGGTATCGAGCTCGCGCGCACGCGCCTGCGCCAGCAGGCCGGTCTCCAGCGGGGCATAGACCGCGTCGTACACCACTGCGTCCTCGGGCAGCGGCGACAGATCGAGGTCGAGCGGCGGATGCCCGGTCATTCCCAGCGCGCTGGCATTGACCAGCAATACCGCGGGCGGCAGCGGTGATCCCAGCGCGACGGCGTCGCCCTTGATTCCGAAGCTGCTCAGCAGCGCGGCGGCCTTCAGCACGTTGCGGTTCTGGATCGTCACTCGCCCGATCCCGAGCCGGGCAAGCGCGAACAGCACCGCCCGCGCCGCGCCCCCCGCGCCGATCACCACGGCGTGCGCGCCCTCGAGCTCGAGCCCCGCGATCGGCGCGTAGAAGCCGCCGGCATCGGTGTTGGTGCCGATCAGCGCGGCGCCGTCGCGGATCACGGTGTTGATCGCCCCGATCGAGTCGCGCACCCCGCCGCGGTCCTCGACGAGGTCGAGCGCGGCCTGCTTGTGCGGGATCGTGATGTTGCACCCGCGCCAGTCCGAGTCGCCGCGCCGCGCGTCGAAATAGGCCGGCAGCCCATCGGGCGTGACTTGCGTTGCGCGATAAGCCGCATCGATCCCGAGCGCCTCGAGCCAGAAGCCGTGGATGAGCGGCGACTTCGAGTGCGAAATCGGATCGCCGATCACCTCGGCATAGAGCCGCGTCATGACGCCATCACCCCGCGAACCCGCAGATAATCGAGGATATTGAGCAACGGCATCCCCAGGATGGTGAAGTGATTCCCCTGAGTCGCGGCGAACAATTGCACCCCCGGCCCCTCGATCCGGAAGCAGCCGACGCACCCCGAAATCGCCGGCCATTCCTGGTCGAGATAGTCTTCGATGAAATCCTCCGACAGCACCCGCACCACCAGCCGCGCGCGATCGACGTGCCGCCACACCGGCCGCCCGCCCTCGGCGATCACTGCCGCGCTGTAGATGTCGTGAGTCGCGCCCGACATGGCCCGGAGATGCGCGGCGGCGTCCTCCCGACTCACCGGCTTGTCGAGCAGCGTCCCGTCGGCCAGCGCCACCACCGAATCGCCGCCCAGCACCAGCGCCTGCGGCACCATGCCCGAGACCTTCAGCGCCTTGAGCTCGGCCAGCGCATCGGCCAAGTCGCGCGGCGCGACTTTGGCGCCAAGCAGCGACGCCTTGGCCGAGTCCTCGTCGACCTGGGGGCTGACTGCCTCGTACGGCACCCCCGCGGCGTCGAGCATCGCCCGCCGCGACGCGCTCTGCGATGCCAGGACCAGCCTCACTGGGGCGCGTCCCTCAGCGTCCGCTCGTTGCACAGCTGGATGATCGCCGCCGCGGTCTCCTCGATCGAGCGGCGGGTCACGTCGATCACCGGCCAGTCATTGTCCGCGAACATGCGCCGTGCGTACGCAATCTCGCGCGCCACCGATTCCTGGTCGACATAGCTCGTCTCGGGATGCTGGTTCAGCGACAGCAGCCGGTTGCGCCGGATCGCGACCAGCCGGTCGGCGCTGGTGGTCAGCCCGACCACCAGCGGGTGCTTGAGGCTGTACAGCTCGGCCGGCGGCGGCGATTCGACCACGATCGGGATGTTGGCGGTCTTGTAGCCGCGATTGGCGAGGTAGATCGAGGTCGGGGTCTTGGACGATCGCGACACCCCCGCAAGCACGATATCGGCCTCTTCCCAATCCTCGGCGCCGATGCCGTCGTCATGCGCGATGGTGAACTGGATCGCATCGACTCGCGCGAAATAGGCGGCGTCGAGCATGTGCTGGCGCCCCGGCCGCGCCTTGGCTTCCTGCCCCAGCAATTGCGACAGCGCATGGTTGACCGGGTCGAGCGGCGCGATCGCCGGCAGCCCCATCGCCCGGCAGCGGCTTTCGAGCGTCTTGCGCACTGCGCTGTTGACCAGAGTGAACAGCACCAGCCCGGGATTCTGCGCGATTTCCTGGAGGATCCGCTCGAGATGCGCTTCGCTGCGCACCATCGGCCAGAAATGGCGGAGCGTCTCGACATCGTCATATTGGGCGAGCGCCGCCTTGGCGATATTCTCGAGCGTCTCGCCGGTCGAGTCCGAGAGCAAGTGGAGATGCAGCCGCATCAGCCCTATGCTCCTTTGGGGGGACTTGTGGAAAACATCGGGTACAGCCGCTAGCGCAACCCGAGGCATGGGCCAAGCGCCGCAATTCCGGGTGAATCGTGTCGGGCTCGTCCACAACGCCGTCCCCAGCGCCGGGTTCGCTCCACAGCCTGTGGAAATCGGGGACGGCCACGGCGAATCACGGCGACTCCGCGGGGTCGTCCCAAGTCAAGCTGTTGGCATAAGCGGCAAGAGCCCATAAGCCCCGGCTTCCACGCCCCTACTGACTACAACGACTCTCTTAGATTCTCTTTTATAGTTTTAGGAAAGCACGCGCCTTGCCCGCGAAACCCTTGCTCGAAACCCTCAAAGGTCTCCGTCAGCCAGTCCCCCCGGTCTGGCTGATGCGCCAGGCGGGGCGCTATCTCCCCGAGTATCGCGCGCTTCGGGCCGAGAAGGGCGGGTTCCTCGCTTTGGTCAACGACAGCGATGCCGCGGCCGAGATCACCCTCCAGCCGATCCGCCGCTTCGGAATGGACGGCGCGATCCTGTTCTCCGACATCCTGATGGTGCCGATGGCGCTCGGCCAGCGGCTGTGGTTCGAGACCGGCGAGGGCCCGCGGCTCGCGCCGGTCGTGCAGGGCCGGACGATCCTCGACGATCTGCAGCCCGATCTGACGGCTTTGGAGCCGGTCTACGGCACCGTTCGCCGGGTCGCTGCTTCCTTGCCACCCGCGACCACCTTCCTCGGCTTCGCGGGCAGCCCGTGGACCGTGGCGACCTATATGATCGCCGGCCAGGGCAGCCGCGAGCAGGCCGAGGCGCGCCGCCTCGCCTATGCCGATCCCGGGCTCATGAGCGAGATCGTCACCCGCATCGCCGATTGCACGATCGGCTATCTGCTCGGCCAGATCACCGCCGGAGTCGAGGCGGTGCAATTGTTCGACAGCTGGTCGGGCAGCCTGGCCCCGGCGCAGTTCGAGCAATGGGTAGTCGCGCCGACCGCGCGGATCGTGTCCGAACTCCACGCCCGCGCGCCGGGCACGCCCGTGATCGGCTTCCCCAAGGGTGCCGGCGGCAAGCTAGCCGCCTATGCGCGTGAGACCCTGGTCGACGCGGTCGGCATCGACGAGAGCGTCGACCCCGCCTGGGCGAACGCGGTGCTGCCCGAAAATCTCCCGGTCCAGGGCAATCTCGATCCGCTCGCGCTGATCGCCGGCGGCGCGGCGCTCGACACCGCGGTCGACCGCATCCTTGCGGCCTTTGCCGACCGCCCGCATATCTTCAATCTCGGCCACGGCATCCAGCAGGATACTCCGATCGACCATGTCGAACGCCTGCTCGCCCGGGTACGCGGAGAAGCGAAATGACCGGTTTCCTCGGTGGCTGGTATCTCTGGGTAAAAGCCGCCCATATCATCTTCGTCATCGTCTGGATGGTCGGCCTGTTCCTGCTGCCGCGCTACCTCGTCCATCACCAGGACGCGCTCGGCACCCCTGAGGCCGCCGCCTGGACCGACCGCGAGGCGAAGCTGCGGCGCGTGATCCTCGGCCCCTCGATCGGAGTCGTCTGGCTGCTCGGGCTCGCGCTCGCCGCCAATCTCGGACTGTTCGACCGCCAGCCCGGGCTCGGCTGGCTCCACGCCAAGCTGCTGCTGGTGTTCGCGCTGTCGGGCTATCACGGCTGGGCAGTCGGCTATTCGAAGAAGCTCGCGCGCGGCGAGGGCGCCATTCCATCGCGCAAGTTGCGGCTGCTCAACGAAATTCCTGCGCTCGCCGTGATCCTGATTGTGATACTGGCGGTCGTCAAACCCTTCTGAGTCCGGAGATCCCATGTCGCTTCTCGCCTTCGCGCTTGCTGCCAACCTCGCGCTCAAGCCGGCGCCCGATGCCACCGAGCAGGACCTGCGCTGCGTCGCGGCGCTGGCGCTGATCATCGGCAGCCAGGGCGACAAGGCCGATCCCGGACTCACTGCCGGCCTGCTCTATTTCGTCGGGCGGCTCGATGCGCGCGCGCCGGCGCTCGACCTCGAGGCCGGGCTGCGCCGCCTGCTCGGCGCCGCCGATGCCGGCGAGCAGCTCAAGCCCGACATGACCCGGTGCGGCGCAATCCTGACCGAGCGCGGCACCGTCCTCCAGACGATCGGCAGCAGCCTCCAGGGCAAGAAATAGATCGCCGTCCCCGCGCCGTTCGGCTGTGCTAGCGGTTGACTTGCGCGGGTCACGCACCTAATTCGCGCTCATACCCCGGTTCGCCGGGCGTATCTCCTCTCAGCATCGTCCGTGCAGATTTTTGTCGCCGACCGACGCTCTTCCCATATTCCGCCAAGACCGGACGCCCCCCGCATGCATCTCAAAGACCTCAAGAAGAAATCCCCGGCCGAGCTGGTCGAAATGGCCGAGGAGCTCGGCGTCGAGGGCGCCTCGACGCTCCGCAAGCAGGACCTGCTCTTCGCGATCCTCAAGGCCCAGGCCGAGAATGGCGAGCAGATCATGGGCGAGGGCACGATCGAAGTGCTCCAGGACGGCTTCGGCTTCCTGCGCTCGGCCCAGGCCAATTATCTCGCCGGCCCCGACGACATCTATATCTCGCCCAACCAAGTCCGGAAGTTCGGCCTCAGGACCGGCGACACCGTCGAAGGCGAGATTCGCGGCCCCAAGGACGGCGAGCGCTATTTCGCGCTGACCCGGCTGGTCTCGGTCAATTTCGACGATCCCGACGCGGTCCGCCACCGGGTCAATTTCGACAATCTGACGCCGCTCTATCCCGAATCGAAGCTGACGCTCGATCCCGAGGATCCGACGATCAAGGACAAGTCGGCCCGCGTGATCGACATCGTCGCGCCGCAGGGCAAGGGCCAGCGCGCGCTGATCGTCGCCCCGCCGCGCGTGGGTAAGACGGTGCTGCTCCAGAACATCGCGCGCGCGATCACCGACAACCATCCCGAGGTCTTCCTGATCGTGCTGCTCATCGACGAGCGCCCCGAGGAAGTCACCGACATGCAGCGCAGCGTGAAGGGCGAGG
>JAZKCD010000075.1:0-14622 GCA_040388355.1 Pseudomonadota bacterium
GGTGAGACTGCCAAGCCCCACCCCCAGCCCCTCCCCTGAAGGGGAGGGGAGAAAGAAGTGTCACCCATTGGCCGCCACCCTCGCCGCCGTCGTGGCGCGCGCGACGAGATCCGGCGTGTGCAGCTCGCACCCCGTGCCCGCATCGCTGCCGTCGAGCAGCTCGATCAGCCGCGCCACTGCGCGCGCGCCGATCTCGGCGATGCGGACGCGCACCGTGCTGAGCGCGAGGTAGCGCGCCAGCGGGACATCGTCGAAGCCCGCCACCGCGATGTCCTCGGGCACGCGCCTGCCGGCCTGGCGCAGCGTGTGGAGCGCGCCGATCGCCATCATGTCGTTGGCGGCGAAGATCGCGTCGCACGGCTCGCGGCTCGCCATGATCGTCCGCGCGGCTTCCTCGCCGGCTTCCTCGCTGAAATTGCCGGAGACGATGCGTGGGCGGAGGCCGGCGCGGCGCATCGCGTCGCGATAGCCCTCGGCGCGCTCGATCGCATCGACATTGGTCTCGGGCCCGGCGACATGGACGATGTGCCGGTAGCCATTGTCGACGAGGTGCCGGACCATCGCATCGGCGCCGGCGGCATTGTCGAAGCGGATCGAGGGGCGCGATTCGAACTCGCCGGGGCAGTTGATCAGCACCGCGGGCAGCGCGCGCGGCAAAGTGCGCTCGAGCGCCTCGCCCTGGATGTGCGGCGCCATCACCAGCAGCCCGTCGACGCGGCCGCGCATCGCCCGGAGCGCCACTGCCGCCTGGTCGCTGTCGTCGTGCATGTTTGAGAGCAGCAGCAGATAGCCGCGACGGCTCGCCTCGCGGTCCATGCCGCGGACGCATTCGGAGAAGAATTCGCCGTGGAGATCGGGCAGCACCACCCCGATCGCGTGCGCGCGGGCGAGGCTGAGGCTGCGCGCGCCGGCATGGGGCACATAGCCCAACTCGGTCGCGGCGGCGATGATTCGCGCGCGGGTCTCGGCGCGGACATTGTCCAGTCCGTTGAGCGCGCGCGAGACCGAGGCGACCGAAACCTCGGCGCGGCGCGCGACATCGCGGATGGTGGCCTCGCCCATTCCCGTCCCTTACCCCGGACTCGCGTAACTTTCCTACGCTTAAGACCGTATCGGCGATTGCAATGACCGCCCAGTGGAGGTTATGTAACCGGTTACGGTTTCCGGCGACAAGCGAAAACTTGCGCCGTTCTTGCCCAGTGACAATCAAACCGCGTGCCGGGGACGGGCACCCGATCAGGAGAGGTAAAGCAATGCTCGACACCCGGATTTCGCGGCGCGCGGCCCTGATGGGCGCGGGTGCGGTCGCGGCTTGGGTCGCCAGTCCCGCGCGCGCGATGCTGCAGGCCGCGGGCCGCCTGCCGGTCCCGCCCTTCGTCGATTCGCTGATCGCGAAGATGACCCTTGCCGAGAAGGCGGGCCAGCTCAGCCTCCAGCCGAGCGCCTGGGGCGGCGGCGTCGCCACGGCGCTCAACCCGGCGACCAATGGCCCGGGTTTCGAGGGGCAGCTCGAGGAAGTCCGGCAGATGCAGCTGACCGGCGTGTTCAACGGCAACGGCGCCGAGATGGCGCGGCGGATGCAGACCGTCGCGATGACCGAGACAAGGCTCAAGATCCCGCTGATCTTCGCCGCCGACGTGATCCATGGCCACCGCACGATCTTCCCGGTGCCGGTGGGCGAGGCGGCGAGCTTCGAGCCGAGCCTGGCCGAGCGCACTGCGCGGATGGCGTCGTACGAGGCGGCGGCGTCGGGGATTGACTGGACCTTCGCGCCGATGGTCGACATCGCGCGCGACCAGCGCTGGGGCCGGACGATGGAGGGCGCGGGCGAGGACGTGCTGCTCGGCGAGCTGATCGCCGCCGCGCGGGTCCGCGGCTTCCAGGGCAAGGACTTGAAGGATATCGACGCGATGCTGGCCTGCGCCAAGCATTTCGCAGCGTATGGTGCTGCGGACGCGGGGCTCGACTACAACACCGTCGACATTTCCGAGCGGACGCTGCGCGAGATTTATCTGCCGCCGTTCAAGGCGGCGTTCGACGCAGGCGCGCTCTCGGCGATGGCGTCGTTCAACGAGATTTCGGGGGTGCCCTCGACCGGCAACGAATTCCTGATGCGCAGCGTATTGCGCGGCGAATGGGGTTTCGAGGGCTTCGTCGTGTCGGACTATACCGGCGACGAGGAGATGATCCTGCACGGCTTCGCCGCCGATGCGCGCGAGGCGACCAAGCTGGCGTTCATGGCCGGGGTCGATATGAGCATGACCAGCGGCTTCTACCGCAAGCATCTTCCCGACCTGGTCGAGAAGGGCGAGGTGCCGGTGGCGCTGCTCGACGAGTCGGTGCGCAAGGTGCTGGCGATGAAGGCGCGGCTCGGGCTGTTCGACGATCCGTTCCGCCGCATCGATTTGAAGCGCGAAAAGGCGCGGTCGCGGACGAAGCCGGCGCTCGAGCTGGCGCGCGAGGCCGGGCGCAAGTCGATCGTGATGATCAGGAATGACGGCGACCTGCTGCCCTTGCCCAAGTCGGGCAGGATCGCGATCATCGGGCCGTTCGCGAGCGGGCCGCACGACCTCAACGGGCCGTGGGTGGTCTATGGCGACAATGCCAATGCGGCGTGCCTGATGACCGGCGTGAAGGCCGCGGTGGGCAGCAAGGCGACCGTCACCGTCGTTGCGGGGTCGGGCGTCGAGGAGGCGATCGCCGGCGGGATCGAGGCCGCGGTCGCGGCGGCGCGCGAGGCCGACGTCGTGCTGCTCGCGATCGGCGAGAGCGAGAACATGTCGGGCGAGGCGCAGTCGCGCGCCGAGATCGTCATCCCCGCGCCGCAGCAGGCGCTGGCCGAAGCGGTGGCGGCGACCGGCAAGCCGGTGGTGGTGGTGCTCAAGAACGGCCGCGCGCTGGCGCTCTCGGGCGCGGTGGCCAAGGCGCCGGCGATCCTCGTCACCTGGTTCCTCGGCTCGGAAAGCGGGCATGCGATCGCCGACATATTGTTCGGCGATTTCGGTCCCTCGGGGCGGCTGCCGTGCAGCTTCCCGCGCTCGCCGGGGCAGCAGCCCTACAGCTATGCGCACAAGCCGACCGGCCGCCCCAATCCGGGCGGCGACGAGAAGCTCGAGCCGTACAAGGCGCATTATCGCGGGATTCCGAACTCGGCCTTGTTCCCGTTCGGGCATGGGCTCACCTATGGCAAGATCGAGTATTCGGCGCTGTCGGTGGCCTCGACGATGGCGTGGGGCGGCGATCTGGTGGTGTCGGCCAAGGTGACCAACACCGGCAAGCGCGCCGCCGAGGAGCTGGTCCAGCTCTACACCCACGACCGCGCGGCGAGCGTCACGCGGCCGGTGCGCGAGCTCAAGGCGTTCCGCAAGGTGACGCTCGCGCCGGGGGCGTCGGAGACGGTGACCTTCACGCTGAAGCGCGGGAACCTGCTGTTCATCGGGCGCGAGAACAAGCCGGTGGTGGAGCCGGGGATGTTCGACGTGTGGATCGCGCCGTCGGCCGAGACGGCGGGCGTGCATGGGAGCTTCGAGCTGGTGGCTGGTTGAGACAATCTTTAGCCCCTCCCCTTCAGGGGAGGGGAGAAGAAGGTCAGTCCCCGCCCGCCAGATCGCGCACGATCTTCGCATGCGCCCCCTTGCCCAGCGGGTTGAGCAGCATCAGCAGGCACGACAAGGCGAGGAAGCCGAGCGGCACCAGCGTGATCGTCCAGCGCATCACCGCAAGCGTGCCCTCGCTCTGGTGGACATTGGCGACATAGCCCGCGGTCTCGAAGCCGAGGCCGAGGATCGCGGTCGCGAGGCCGATCGCGACGCGCTGGAGCAAGGACGCCAGCCCGAACACCGCGCCTTCGACGCGAAGGCCGGTGGTGCGCTCGCCGAACTCGATTGTGTTGGGCAGCATCGCCCAGAAGCCGAAATGCAAGCCCACGATCGCCGCCTGCATCCCGATCAGGAAGAGCTGCATCGCGTCGGCGCGGTCGATATTGACCATCGCGAAGACGATGAGCCCGGCCATGCACAGGCCGGTGGCGAGGAACCACAGGGTGCGCGTGCCGATCCCGCGCTGGAGCAGCATCCACACCGGCACCGCGACTGCGCTGACCAGTCCCATCCAGCCGAGCGCCGCCTGGCCCGCGGCATCGTCGCCGAGGAAATACTTGAAATAATAGAGCACCGACTTGTTGAGCACGGTGACCGCGACGATCATCGCCATCATCGCGAGGTTGAGCGTCACGAAGGCGCGGTTGGCGAGCAGGCTGGAGATGCCCTCCAGCACCGAGGGCCGCTCCCCGGTCTCGGGCACCACTTCCTCGCGATAGGTCATGCCGACCAGCATCAGGATCGCGGTGGCGATGACCGCGAAGAACACTGCGGCGCCGAGATAGGCGTGCGCCGCGACCGTGCTGCCGCTCAGCCACGCGCCGATCGGCACCGTGCCGCGCGCGACCAGCACCCACGCCATCGTCCCGAACAGCATCCGCATGCCGGCGACGAAGGCGCGGTCCTTGCTGTCGATGCTGATCCGCGCGGTCATCGCCAGATAGGGGACGTTGACCGCTGCATAGGCGGTGCGGAAGAGGAGGTGCCCGACCGCGACCAGCACGATCCCCCAGAAGCCCGCGGCGAGCGGCGGCACATAGGTGAGGATGCAGGCGAGCGCGAGGGGCACGCTGCCCAGCACGAGCACCCGGCCATAGCCATGCCGGGGCACCTTGCGGTCGGTGATCGCCCCCGCGGCGAAATTGGCGAGCCCGTCCCAGATCGACGCGACGGTGTAGATCAGCGCCGCGGTCGTCACCGGCAGGTCGAGCGCGTCGGTATAGTCGAACAGCAGGAAGAGCATGATGCTCTGCCAGTAGAGATTGAACGCGAAGTCCCCGAAGGCGAACAGGACGAGGCGCAGCTTGGGCGGCGCGGCGCGCAGGCGGATCATCGCGCGATGCTGATCCGCGCCGCGCGGGGCTGGTCGGGGAGGGTGAATTTGAGCGTGCGCGAGAAGGCGTCGCTCCGGGCCTCGACGCCCTTGATGGTCCCGCCGCCCAGCCAGCCATGCACCGTCACGGCGATCTCCTTCCACCACGGCTTGTATGCGCCTTCGCGCCTGGCGAAGTCGATGGCGAGCCCTTCGGGCGTGGCGGTGCAGGTGAGCGCCTGGCGCAGCGTCGCACCGTTCACGCTCAGCCCGTCGTCGAGATACAGCGATCCGCGGCAATCCTCGCCCGGATAGATATGGAGCTCGAGCGGCCCCTGCGGGGTCTGCGCGGTGCTCTGGACCAAGGGCTGGCGCGGCAGGATCGTGCCGGCGCGGACGAAGACGGGCAAGCGCGCGAGCGACGGCATCTCCGTCCGCTTGTTCCCTTCGACCGGCATGCCCGTCCAGAAATCGTACCAGCCGCCCGCGGGCAGGCAGATGTCATAGGCTTGCGGCGATTCGGGCTTGGGCGACGGTGCGATCAGCAGGCTGCGCCCCAGCGTGAACGCCATCGACTGGTCGCACGGCGCCGCGAGCGCGCCGGGATAATCGTAGAAGACCGGGCGCATGATCGGATCGCCGGTCCGCGCATTCTCCTCGGCGACCGCGTAGAGATAGGGGAGCAGCCGGTAGCGCTCCTCGATGAAGCGGCGGCGGATCGCGAGATGCTCGGGGCCGTCGACCCAGGGCTCGGTACGCGGAGTGCCGTTGGCGGCGTGGATGCGGAACACCGGGGTGAAGGCGGCGATCTCGATCCAGCGGGTGAGCAGCTCGGGCGAAGGCCCGCCGGTGAAGCCGCCGACATCGGCGCCGGCATAGGAGAAGCCCGACAGGCCGAGATTGACCAGCTGCGACACCGACAGCTTGAGATGCTCCCAGGTCGAGCTGTTGTCGCCGGTCCAGGTCACGGCATAGCGCTGCCCTCCGGCATAGGACGCGCGAGTCATCACGAACGGCCGGTCGTCGGGGCGCAGCCGCTGGAGCCCCTCGAACGTCGCGCGGACATTCTCCATCCCGTAGACATTGTGCACCTCGGCATGGGTCGCGTCGCGCGGGGCGAAGTCGTCGCTTTCGATGCGGTGGCGCGTGCCGAGCGGCATTGTCTTGGTCGGGGTGTCGAAGATCGCGGGCTCGTTCATGTCGTTCCAGAAGCCGGCGAGCCCCATGTCGAGAAAGCCCTTGAACAGGCTGCCCCACCATTTGCGCGAGGCTTCGCGGGTGAAGTCGGGGAACACCGACGGCCCCGGCCAGACCGGCGCGACATAGGTGCTGCCGTCGGGGTTGCGGAGGAAATGCCCGCCCGCCTTGCCGCTGTCGTACGGCGCATAGCCCTGATCGGGTGCGGCGGCGACGTGGAGATCGGTGATCGCGACGAGGCGGATCCCGTCGGCGCCGAGATCGCCCGCGAGCTTCCTGAGGTCGGGGAAGGTCTTCGCGTTGACCGTGAACGGGCGGTTGCGGTCCTGATAGTCTATGTCGAGCCAGATCACGTCGGTGGGGACGCGCTCGCTGCGGAGGCGGGCGGCGACGGCGCGGACCTCGGCGTCGCTCATATAGCTGTAGCGCGACTGCTGGAAGCCGAGCGCCCAGCGCGGGGCGAGCGGGGCCTTGCCGGTCAGGTCGGTGTAGCGGCGGACGACCTCGGCGGGGGTGGGGCCGGCGATGATGTAATAGTCGATCGGCCCGTCGGGGCTGCCGAACGCGAGGATATCGTCGGTGCGGTGGCCGAAGTCGAACCAGCTGCGCCAGCTGTTGTCGAGGAACAGGCCATAGGCGCCGCCCTTGCCGCCGACCGACAGGGTGAAGGGGATCGACTTGTAGATCGGGTCGGTGGTGCCGGTGTACCCCCAGGCATCGGTGTTCCAGTTCACGTAACTGGCGCCGCGGCGGTCATCGGGGCCGGTCTTGTCGCCGAGGCCGTAATAATGCTCGCCGAGCGGCATCGCCTTGCGCAGCGTGAAGGCATTGCCGTCGAGGGTGAGCGGATCGGGGGCGTCGGTGGTGATCACCTTGCCTGCCGGGTCCGTGACGGTCAGCTGGAGCGTGGCGGAGTCGATCCGCACGCGGAGCGCCGCGGTCGAGAAGCCGTCGGCGGCCGGAGTCACTGCGGCGCGTTTCGCTCGCACTGAAGCGGGCACCGCCCAGCTCGCATCCTCGGCGAACTTGCCGTCGCGGGCGATCCGGACGCGCAGGATCGAATCGGTGAGCGCCGTGACGCGCAGCACGGTCGCGCCGCGGGCCGCCTCGGCGCCGTCGCGCTGCGCCGCCACCTGCGCCGATGCAGCGGGTGCCATCGCCAGGATCGCCAGCGCGAGAAAGATTGCGGGGACGATACGCATCGGACGCTCCTCTCGGGCCCGGCCGCTTGCGGAACCGGTTACATCGCTGCCAGCCTAGCGGCTCGGGGCGATTGAAATCAATCTTTCCCCGGCGCCAGGGCGGAGACCCATATCCCCCTTCGTCATCCCCGCGAACGCGGGGACCCATCTCCCGAGCCAGCAGCAGAATGCACCGGCGCGATCGTGGATGGCTTCGGAGATGGGTCCCCGCTTTCGCGGGGATGACGGCTTGAGGCAAATCGCGTCCCGCAAAACAACCCTGTATATGCGCCCGGGCCTCAGCCTCCCGCCGCCACCGTCTGGCCGAAGCCGCGGGGCAGGACGGTGCAGCTCGACACCCGCGCGCCGAACGCCTCGGCGATCACGTCGAGCGCCGCCTCCAGCCGGTGCGCCTTGCCGCACATGAAGATGTCGACCGCGGCATAGCCATGCTCGGGCCAGGTGTGGATCGAGATGTGCGACTCGGCGAGCAGCGCCACCCCGGTCACGCCCTGGCCCGCGCCGAAATGGTGGAGCCGCACTTCGAGCAGAGTCGCCCCCGCCGCCGCGGTCGCCGCGACCAGGCAGGCTTCGACCAGCACCGGATCGGCGAGGTTCGATCCGTCCTCGAGATCGGCGATCAAATGGCGGCCGTCATAGGGGGAAACAGTCACAACAGGCTTTCATGCGGATGGTCGAGCCGCGTCATCGCGGCCTCGGCGGCGCGGACGCCATGATAATGCGCTTCCTCGAACAGCGACAGCCCGCTCAAGTCGCTATGCGCCAGATAGAGCGGCGGCTCGGCGGTGGCGATGCGCTGGAGGAAGCCGGGGGTGGGACGGATCATCGCATGGCCCCAGCGCCACAGGTCGATCCGCTGGATCGCATCGTCCATGTCGGGGTGCATCGCGAGCAGGTCGTCGCGGACGATTCGCTTCCACGCGTCGGCCGGGCGCTCGACCAGCAGGCGGCGCGCGACGGGCGGGGGCATGTCCGAGAGGGGGAGGTACCAGGTCAGCACCGATCCGTCGCTGATCGCCGCGGGGCCCTGGTGAGTGGCGACGACATAGCCGAGCGAATTGCTGGTGCTCGACACATTGTCCCACGCCAGCGGCACGCCGTGGCCCGCGGGGAGGCGGCTGACGGTGATGTTGGCGACCAGCCAGGGGGCATAGCTGTACGCCTTCGAGCTGCCGAGCTCGGGCGCGACGCGGGTGGCGATGAAGTGCGGCATCGCGAGGATCGCGGCGCGGGCGGTGGTGCGGACGGTGGTGCCGGTGATGGTGTCGAAGCTGTCGACGAGGACGCCGTCGCCCTCGCGCGCGGCGCGGTGGACGATGCGGCCGGCGGCGATCCGGTCGACGAACTGCCGGGCGATGCGCGCGGTCAGCCGGCCATTGCCCTCGGGCCAGGTCAGCTCGTTGCCGCCCGCGCCGTCGGCGGCCCAGCCGCGGCGGCTGGCGAAATAGTGGATACCCGCCCAGGCCGAGACCTCGCCCGGCTCGGTGCCGTAATCGTCGCGCATCGCGTAGCGGACATGCGCGCGCAGCACCGGCGAGCGCCAGCCCTGCGCGTCGAGCCACTGCGCGAACGACTGGCTGTCGAGCGCGAGCAGGTCGGAGTCGCGCGAACTGTACGCGCTCGGCACCGCGAAGGCGGGCTTGCCGTCGGCGCCGGTGCGCTGGGAAAAGCCGCGCATCGCCGCTTCGAACGCGGCGAGATCGTGCCTGTCGGCGGGCGACAGGCCGGTCTGCGGGATCAGCCCTTCCTGCCACTTGCCGCGCCAGAACAGGCGCTCCTGCAGGTCGGCGCAGAGCTGGGCGGGGTCGTAGACCGGGGCGCCATCGCGGTCGCCGGTGATCATGCCGAGCTGGCGCAGCAGATGCTGGAGCGCCTTGGCCTCGCGATTGGCGACCGGCAGGTAATGCGCGCCGAGCGGATAGGAGGAGACCGCGTTGCTGCCGCTGCGGGCATTGCCGCCGACGCTGTCCTCGAGCTCGAGCAGGCGGAAGTCATCGAACCCGGCATCGGCGAGGCGCCACGCCGCGGAGAGTCCGGCGACGCCGCCGCCGGCGATCACGATCGCGGCTTCGTCGGCGCGGGTGGGGGCAGGGAAGCCGCCGTCGCGCAGCCGGTGGCCGCGCGCCATGTCGGCGCCGGCAAGGTCTCCGGCGGGGAGCGGCGACCGCGAAAAGCCATGGACCAGCGCCGCGGCGCCCGCCGCGACCGTCACCGCGCCGATGCCGAGAACCGCGCGGCGGTCAGCCTTCATAGCGCGCCCAGGCATCGGCGAATTCGCGGACCAGCGCCTGGTTGTCGAGCCGGTTCACCGGGGTCGGGCGCCGCGCCATGTCGGGCGGGAAGTCGAACAGCCGCGCGGCGATGGTGGCGTTGAGGAAGCGCCCGTCGAGGATGCGCGCCTGGTCGGGGATCGGGCCTGCCGAAGCGAGGATGAAGCCCCATTCGCCGAAGCTCGGGACATAGGCGTGATAGGCGCGGGTCTGCAGCCCCGCCGCCTCGAGCGTGGTCGCGACGGTCCAGAAGGCGGCGGGGGCGACGAGCGGCGAGGTGCTCTGCACCACCATCATCCCGCCGGGGGCGAGGAGGGCGCGGACCGCGCGGTAGAAGGTCTCGGTGTAGAGCTTGCCGATCGAGTAATCGACCGGATCGGGGAAATCGACGATGATCGCGTCGTAGCTGCCCCTGGCCTCGCGCGCCCAGCGAAAGCCGTCGGCGTTGATCACGGTCATCCGCCTGTCGGTCAGCGAGCCGCGGTTGAGCCGCGCGAGGACGGGGGTGTTGGCGAACAGGCTGGTCATGTCGCCGTCGAGATCGACCAGCGTCAGCCGCTCGACCTCGGGGTGGCGCAGCACCTCGCGCGCGGCGAGGCCGTCGCCGCCGCCGAGGATGAGGACGTTGCGCGGATGCGCGACCCGGCCGAGCGCGGGCTGGACCAGCGCCTCGTGGTAGCGATATTCGTCGCGCGACGAGAATTGCAGGTTGCCGTTGAGGTAGAGGCGGAGGTCGTCGTCGCGGCGCGTGAGGACGATGCGCTGGTATTTGGTGGTCTCGGCATAGATCACCGGCTCGCCATAGCTGGCGACTTCGGCCCAGCGCTGGAGCCGGTCCGAGGCGACGAAGCCGCCCGCGAGCACGAGCAGCACCAGCACCGCGGCGAGCTTCTCCATGCGGTAGCCCGCGGCGCGGGGCAGGACGAACAGCAAGGCGAGCGCGACCGCGGCGTTGGCGATCCCGAACAGGAAGCCGGTGCGCATCATGCCGAGATGCGGCATCAGCAGCAGCGGGAACAGCAGCGACGCGACCAGCGCGCCGACATAGTCGAAGGTCAGCACGTTCGACACCGTCTCGCGGAAATCGAAGCCGCGCAGGATGCGGATCAGCAGCGGGATCTCGAGCCCGACGAGGAAGCCGATCCCGAGCACGAGGCCGTAGAGCACCACGCGGAAATGCTCGACCATCGGGAACAGCAGGAACAGCCCCGCCGCCGAGCAGCCGCCGAGCAGCGCGATCAGCAGCTCGACGCGGACAAACAGGCGCAGCTCGCCGTGCTTGACGTAGCGCGAGCACCAGCTGCCGACTCCCATCGCGAAGAGATAGCTGCCGATAACGGTGGAGAATTGGGTGACGCTGTCGCCGAGCAGGTAGCTCGCCAGCGTGCTCGCCAGCAGTTCGTAGATCAGCCCGCAGGTCGAGACGACGAACGCGGACGCCAGCAGCGCCGCCGCCGGGGCCGACGCGCGGGTCGCCGGCCCCGGCAATTCGCCATCAGCCATGAATGGCGGCGGCAACGATGAGCGCGAGTCCGATCGCGACGGCGCCCGCGAAGATCGCGACCGCGACATTCTGCTTGCCGTGAATCTCCTCCCACAATTTGCCCGGCGTCAGCAAATCGAGCACGACGAAGCCGATGACGAACACGACGATGCCGATGACCGCGTAGAGCAAGGTGGAGAGCAAAGCCGGAACGGTGGTGATCATGTCCATCTCCCTATTTGTGCGTGGGGCCGTAGAAGCCCGAACCGCGTGAGGCGCGCCCGCCGTCGGCGAAGGGTGAATAGGCGAAGACGCCGCTGACCATGAACAGCGCCACCATGCCGAGGCACCAGAGCGTGTAGAAGAAGCCGCGGCCTGTCATTCGTCGTCATCCGAGCTGGCAAGCATGGCGGCGGCCCCGGTCGGCGCGAAATCGCTCTCCGCCTGCCGCGCCTGCTCGAAGTGAATGTGGCGCCCCAGCCCCCAGAGCAAGGGGATGGCGACCAGGATCGCCATGATCAGGAAATTCGAGAAATACAACGCGCCGCGGCTGACCGAGACGATGACGGTCGGCTGGTTGCTCGCATCGAGCCAGCCCTTGTCCTCGGTCGCGCCGAAATAGTTCGGGCCGGTCGTCCAGCGATTGCCCTTGTACTCGACCACCAGGTCGTAGCTGCCCGCAGGCACGCTCGCGACCGAGACGCTCTTGCGGCGCGATCCTTCGGTCCAGGGTCCGTCCGAATCCGATCCCGAATAGCGTTCGGCGGCGCCATAGGCAGTATAGGCCTGCTGGTTGGCGCGGTTGACCAGCGCATAGTCGAGGTCGAGCCAGCCATTTTCGAGCCGCGGCACTTCGGCGCTGATCTCGACGCGCTGCCAGGCGCGGTCGAAGTTGAGCGGGCCGAGCGTGACGCTCTGCTCACGTTCGTCGCTGGCGATCGCGAAGCTGCCCGCGACGGTCCGGCTCTCGCCGCCGAAGACGATCATCACGACCAGCATCAGCGCGAGCGCGATCACCCCGACCGGCCATGCCGATTTGAGCCACGCGGCGTGGGGCGAGGGCTGGTGCGGCAGCGGTGGCCAGCTGTCGACCGGCGGGCGGACGCCGAACGCCGCCTGCATCTCCCTGTTGGGGAGCAGCTCGGACAGCGTCCAGCTTACTTCCTGCGCATTGGCCTCGCGCGAGAGCATCCAGCCGGGGCGGACCCAGTCGGCGGTCTCGACCTGCTCGCCCTTGGTGACGCGCCAGTAGAATTCGCCGACGACATAATCGACCTGCGCGCGGCCATCGCCGAAGAAGCGCTTGTAGAAGTCGCCGCCGATCGCGAGCTCGTCATAGGCGACCCAGCTCGGCGTGACCGTCTGCAGCTCGCCGAAGCTCCAGCCGCGGCCGTTGGTCACCAGCCAGCGATAGCCGTGATACGGGTTGAACAGCAGATATTCTTCCCACGGATAGGCGCCGTTCTCCGAGCGGCGGAGATAGCCGATCGCTTCCCATTCGACGCCGCGCAGCGTGCCGCGGGTGCCGAGCGGGATCTCGAGCGTGTCGGCGGCGCGGTGATATTCGGTGACCAGCTTCACCGCGGGATCGGCGACGTCGAGGATCGAGCTGCAATATTCGCACGCGACCGTCACCGAATAGCCTGCCGCGCGCAGCGCGACGGTGCCGCCGCACGCCGGGCAGGTCAGGCCGCGGACGGCGGGCGCCGCGGGCGCTTCGGGCCGGGGCAGGGGGTCAGGCATAGGTGGGCAATGCCCAGCCTTCGAAGGCGCGCAGGCCGCGCGGAGCGAGCTCGGCGAGCGTCACGTAGCGGCCCGAATAGAAGCTGGTGCCCTCGGCATCGCGCTGGAGCGACGCGACGTCGCCGGTCGCGTTGCGGATATCGACGCTGTAGAGGCGCGAGCCCGGCCTGGGATCGAGCGGCAGCTCGCCTTCGGCGGCGATGCAGACCACGTCGCGCGCGTCGCCGATGACCCAGCGGCCGCCGTCGATCTGGAGCTCGGTGCCGGGAACCGCCTCGCCGCCCGCGGCGATGGTCTTGAGTCCGCGGGTCTTGATCGCCTCGAACGGGCGCTCCTCGAGGATCATGAACTGGCCCATCGCGTCGCCGAGCCAGCGGGTCCTGCCGTCGCCGAACAGCAGCAGCCACTCGTTCCACGACCCGTCGGTCCAGGCCCAGCGCAGCCGCCCGACCACCTCGAACGCCAAGCCGTCGATGCTGCCGCGCATGCCGAGCTGGACCGGGCTGACGTCGAACGGCACCGCCGCCGACACGCCCGTCACCGCCACGCCGCTGTCGCTGCGCACCAGCATCGAGCGGCACTGCGCGCAGACGACCGACGGCAAGGCAGCCGAGCGGAACGCGACCGGCGCGCCGCAATTGGGGCAGGGCAGGTGGAGCGTCATGCGGTCAGCGGATATTGCCCATCAGCTCGGCCTTCTTGGCGTCGAACTCGGCCTGGGTGATCGCGCCGAGGGTGAGCAGCTTGTGGAGCTTTTCGATCTGCGCGAACGAATCCTCGGTCGGGGCCGGCGGCGGGGGCGGCGCGGCGGGCGCGGTCGCGTTGCCGATCCCGCCCGCCATGCTCTGGCCGATCGCCATGCCTGCCGCGGCACCGGCGCCGATCCCGGCGATCCCGCCCGATTGCGCCGCCGCGGTCTCGATCGCCTCCGCGCTCTGGAACTTCACGAAGCGGTCGAGGTCGCCCATCACGCGGATCGAGCTGGCCTTGTCGAGATGCGCCTGGACGTCCTCGGGGAGCGAGACGCTCTCGACGAAGAAGCTGGTGCAGCTGAGGCCCCAGGCCGCGAACGCCGGCTCGACCGCGGCCTTGAGCCGTTCGGACATCGCCGCCTGGTCCGCCGCGAGATCGATGAACGCGACGTCGCCGCCGCCGAGGCCGCTGGCGAGCGCGGTCGCGATCGCGCTGCGCAGCTGCGGCTCGAGGTCCGCGACGGTCAGCTTCTCGAGCGATCCCATCATCTTGACCGCGAAGGTCGCGGGCTGCTCGATCTTGAACGAATAGCTGCCGAAGGCGCGGATGCGCAGGGGTCCGAATTCCTTGTCGCGGACGGTGACCGGCTGGGCGGTACCCCATTTGAGCCCGGTCTGCTCGCGCTGGCTGAAGAAATAGACGTCGGACTTGAAGGGCGATGCGAAGCCCTTGTCCCAGTTCATCAGCGCGGTGAGCAGCGGCAGGTTCGAGGTGTCGAGCGTGTACAGCCCGGGCGGGAAGGCATCGGCGACCTTGCCCTCGTCGTGGAACAAGGCGACCTGCCCCGGACGGACCGTCAGCTGCGCGCCCTTCTGGATCTCGCGGTCGCGCATCGGGTAGCGGATCGCCAGCGTCCCGGGCTCGTCGACCCAGTCGATGACGTCGACGAACTGCTTGGAAAGAAAATCGAACACGCCCATCTCACTCTCCTCTGGCCCAGCAATATCGCGTTCGCGGGTCCTGCGGAACAGGAATCGGACAGGGGGGCGCAAATGACGTCGGTTAGGTTGTATCGACAGCCAGAGCACTTCTTAAGCCCCTCCCCTTCAGGGGAGGGGTTGGG
>JAZKCD010000076.1:0-5071 GCA_040388355.1 Pseudomonadota bacterium
AAGGAGATCCAGATCAACCAGGGCCAGATCGCCGAGGCGCTGAGCGAGCCGGTCGGGACGATCGTCGAAGGCGTGCGGATCGCGCTCGAGAACACCGCGCCCGAGCTGGCCGCGGACATCGTCGACCAGGGGATCGTGCTCACCGGGGGCGGCGCGCTGCTCAAGGGGATCGACGAAGTGTTGCGCGATGAGACGGGCCTGCCCGTCACCATCGCCGAAGACCCGCTGACATGTGTGGCCATCGGCACCGGACGCGCGCTAGAAGACCCTGTGTTCCGCGGTGTGCTCATTCAAGTCTAGCAGAGAGTAGGGGAAAATGGCGCCGTCACGCGACCGGCGCCCGGGGTTTTCGCGGCGGGCGCAATACGGGCTCTTCCTGGGGTATGTCGGTGCGGTCGGCGGTGCGCTGATCGGCGCAGGCCTGTTGCTGCTCTCGACCTTCAATCCCCCCGCCTATGCCGCGGTGCGCGGCTTCTTCGCCGAAGTGACCACGCCGATCTCCTCGGGGCTCGACTGGATCCGGCGCAGCATCGCCGGCACGCCCGCGGGCGTCTCCGAGCATTGGAACGTCAAGGCCGAGAATGACCGGCTGAAGAAGCAGCTCGCCGACAACGAGACGCTGGTGACGCGCGCGCGCACGCTCAACCAGGAGAATCGCCGGCTGCGCGCGATGCTCCAGCTGCGCGACGTGACCACCGACAGCGTGGTGGCGGCGCGGCTGGTCAACAGCTCGGCATCGAGCACCAAGCGCTACGCCACGCTCAACGCCGGTGCCTGGCAGGGGGTCAAGCGCGGGATGCCGGTGCGCGAGCCCGACGGGCTGATCGGCCAGGTCG
This sequence comes from Pseudomonadota bacterium, assembly GCA_040388355.1. Taxonomy (GTDB): domain Bacteria; phylum Pseudomonadota; class Alphaproteobacteria; order Sphingomonadales; family Sphingomonadaceae; genus Sphingomonas. The sequence goes on from JAZKCD010000076.1 coordinate 837, forward strand.
TCGATGCCAGCCCCAACACCGCGCGCGTGCTGTTGATCATCGATCCCGACAGCATCGTGCCGGTCCGCCGCACCCGCGACGGCATGCCCGCGATCGCGCGCGGGCGCGGCGACGGGCTGCTCGACATCCGCTCGGCGACGATCGCCAGCGGCCAGTTCGCCGCGGGCGATACCTTCGTCACGTCGGGCACCGGCGGCATCTTCCCGCCCAACGTCCCCGTCGCGCGCGTGATCAAGACCGAAGGCGACGCCGCGATCGCCCAGCCCGCCGCCAATCCGGACTCGCTCGATTTCGCTCTGGTCCAGCAGACCTTCCTGCCCGAACCCGTCGTCACCCCCTCCCCCACGCCGGCCCCGGCTCCGGCGGCGAAGGCCGCGCCCAAATGAGGCGGCCCGCCGAATTCATTCCGCTCGGCGCCAGCGAGGAGCGCTCGCGCACGATCTGGCTCGCGCCGCTGTCGGTGGTGCTCGGGTCGCTGCTGACCTTGCTGCCGGTGATCGCGACTTTCCCGTTCCTGCCGCCGTTCGGCCTGCTGCTGCTGCTCGGCTGGCGGCTGACCAAGGCCGATTCGCTCAAGGTCTGGGCGCCGGTGCCGCTCGGGCTGATCGACGACATGGTGAGCGGCCAGCCGCTGGGCAGCGCGATGCTGTTCTGGACCTTGTGCTTCATCATCATCGACGTGCTCGACACGCGGCTGGTGTGGCGCGATTTCTGGCAGGACTGGCTGATCGCGGCGGGTTCGGCCGCCTTCTGCCTGATCGCCGGGCGGCTGGTCGCTTCGCCGTTCGGCGCGCATGTCGATACCGCGCTGCTGCTCCAGATCGTGGTGTGCGCCGCCCTGTTCCCGCTGGTGTCGCGCTTCTGCACCTGGCTCGACCACGATCCGGCGAAGGGCTGAGGCGGTGCGGATCACCGAAGCCGCACAGGCCTACAGCTTCTCCCGCCGGGCGGTGACGCTGGGCGCGATCCAGGGCGGAGTCGGGCTGCTGCTCGCCGGGCGGATGGGCTGGCTCGCGATCTTCGAGAATGAGCGCTACCGGCTGCTCGCCGAGAGCAACCGCATCAATTTGACGCTGACGCCGCCGCGGCGCGGCTGGATCGTCGACCGCCACGGCTCGCCGATCGCCACCAACCGCACCGATTACCGCGTCGACCTGATCCCCGACCGGATCGAGAACAAGGAGCAGCTGCTCGCCTCGCTGACCCAGATCCTTTCGCTCACCCCCGAGGATGTCGCGCGGATCCAGACCGACCTCAAGCGCTCGTCGGGCTTCACCCCGGTGCCGGTGCTCGAGAATCTCGACTGGGACCGGTTCGCCGCGGTCAGCGTCCGCCTGCCCGAGCTTCCCGGAGTCGCCCCGGCGCAGGGCTTTGCGCGCTATTACCCGCTAGGCGCGGCGGTGGGCCATCTGACCGGCTATGTCGGCGCCGCCTCGGTCGAGCAGTACAAGAAGGACAAGGATCCGCTGCTGATCACCCCGGGCTTCAAGCTCGGCAAGGACGGGATCGAGAAGGTGCTCGAGGACGAGCTGCGCGGCGTCCCGGGCGCCAAGCGCGTCGAAGTCACCGCGCATGGCCGGCTGGTCCAGGAGCTGGCGACCCGCCCCGATTCGCCGGGCAAGACCGTCAAGTTGACCATCGACGCGGGCCTGCAGGAATTCGTCGCGCGGCGGCTGGGCACCAATTCGGGCTCGGCAGTGGTGATGGACGCGCAGACCGGCGACATGCTCGCGATGGTCTCGATGCCGGCCTATGACCCCAACAGCTTCTCCGACGGCATCGGCCAGAGCGAATGGAAGATGCTCTCCGAGGACGATCACGTCCCGCTGATGAACAAGACGCTGCAGGGCCTGTATCCACCGGGCTCGACGGTCAAGCCGATGAACGGGCTGGCGCTGCTCCGCGCCGGAGTCGACCCGCACGCCACGGTGCATTGCGGCGGCGCGCTCCAGGTCGGCAACGGCGTGTTCCACTGCCACAAGCGCGGCGGCCATGGCGGTGTCGACCTGCGCCGTGCGATCGCGCTGAGCTGCGACATCTATTTCTACGAGATGGTCCGCCGGGTCGGCTATGACGCCGTCGCGCCGGTCGCGCGGTCGCTCGGGCTCGGGCAGAAGTTCGACCTGCCGTTCGGCTCGCAGCGCTTCGGCACCGTCCCCGACAGCGCGTGGAAGCTCAAGCGCTACAAGGAAGCCTGGACCGTCGCGGATTCGCTCAACGCGTCGATCGGCCAGGGCTATGTCCTCGCCAACCCGCTCCAGCTCGCGGTGATGGCCAGCCGGCTCGCCTCGGGCCGCGCGCTGGTGCCGCGGATCGTCGCCAACGGGCCGCCGCCGGTGGCGCCGCAGCTCGACGTCACGCCCGAGCATATCGCGATCATCCGCGACGCGATGTTCGCGGTGATCAACGATGGCGGCACCGGCGGCGCCTCGCGGGTCGACATCCCCGGCGTGACGCTCGCGGGCAAGACCGGCACCGCGCAGGTGCGCCGCATCACCAAGGCCGAGCGCGGATCGGGGGTGCTCAGCAACGCCTCGCTGCCGTTCAAGCTGCGCGACCACGCGCTGTTCATCGCGTTCGCGCCGGCGGACAATCCCAAATATGCGATGGGGATCGTGCTCGAGCATAACGGCCACACCGTCCGCAACCTCGATACGCCGCTGATCGCGAAAGACATCATCACCTATCTCTACGACCGCGACAAAGCGCTCGCGACGCTCGCCGAGATCGAACCGACCTGGGGCGGCGACTATCGCACCCGCGCGGCCGAGCAGGCCAAGGCGTTCCAGGCGGCGCAGAACGCGCCTCCCCCGCCCACTCCCGAGGACGCCGCCGCCGCCGCGAGCAGCGTCGCCGCCGAGGCTGCCAGCGCCACCACCAACACCATCGACACCAACGCCGCCGACACCGGCAGCGTCGAGCCCGACGAATGAACACCCTCGGCCCCGGCATCGTCCCGACCCAGCTCGCGCAGCTGCCGTGGCGGATCATCCTGCTCGTCGTCGCGATCGGGATGTTCGGGCTGGTCGTGCTCTATTCGGCGGCGGGCGGGCACCTCCAGCCCTGGGCGTCGTCGCAGGGAATCCGCTTCTTCGTGTTCCTGGCGATGGCGATCGTGCTGTCGCGCGTGCCCGAGACCTTCTGGGCGCTCGGCGCCTTCCCGATCTATGGCCTCGTGCTGGCGATGCTGATCGGCGTCGAGCTGCTCGGCGCGGTCGCGGGGGGAAGCCAGCGCTGGCTCGACCTCGGCTTCATCCGCCTCCAGCCCTCCGAGCTGATGAAGCCGGTCATCGTGCTGGCGCTCGCGCGCTTCTACGAGATGCTGCCCGCGGGCGAGATCCGCCGCTTCGGCGCGATCTGGCCGGCGCTGGTGCTGATCGGGCTGCCCGCGGCGCTGGTGATGCTCCAGCCCGATCTCGGCACCGCGCTGATGATCGCCGGCTGCGGGGTGATGGTGATGTTCCTCGCCGGCATCCCGCTGCGGCTGTTCATCGGCACTGCGCTGATCCTGTCGATCGCCGCGCCGCTCGCAGTCAATTTCGTGCTGCACGACTATCAGCGCGACCGCGTGATGATCTTCCTCGATCCCGAGAGCGACCCGCTCGGCAAGGGCTATCACATCAGCCAGTCGAAGATCGCGATCGGATCGGGCGGGGTGTTCGGAAAGGGCTTCCTCAAGGGCACGCAGAGCCATCTCGACTATCTGCCCGAGGGCCAGACCGATTTCGCGCTGGCGACGATGATGGAGGAATGGGGCCTGCTCGGCGGCCTGTTCGTGATCGCCGCGTTCGGGCTGCTGATCCGCTGGGGGATCAACGTCGGCGTGCGCGCGCAGAGCCGCTTCGCGCGGCTGACCGCGGCGGGATTGTCGGGAACGATCTTCCTCTACGTCTCGATCAACATGGCGATGGTGATGGGGCTGGCGCCGGTGGTCGGGGTGCCGCTGCCGCTGATCAGCTTCGGCGGAACCGCAGTGATGACGCTGATGATCTGCCTCGGCATCCTGATGTCGATCGACCGGCAGAACCGCAAGGTGGTGCGCTGGTAGCACGGCGGGCGGGTCCCCGTGATTTGGGTTTGCAATCCGCAAACCCCGGTGCTAACCGCCCCCCTCCAAACGCGGCGGCGCCCCTCCAAACGCGCCTTTCACGCCCGGTACGGACGCATAGCTCAGTTGGTAGAGCAGCTGACTCTTAATCAGCGGGTCCTAGGTTCGAGCCCTAGTGCGTCCACCA
>JAZKCD010000077.1:0-55289 GCA_040388355.1 Pseudomonadota bacterium
CTCCTCTGGGCGACATGCTCGGTGAGACTGCCAGGCCCCACCCCCAGCCCCTCCCCTGAAGGGGAGGGGAGCAAATAGAAGAAGGAACCACCAGAATGTCCCGCTCCGCCGTCATCGTCTCCACTGCCCGCACCCCGATCGGCCGCGCCTATCGCGGGGCGTTCAACAATCTGCCCTCGCCCACCCTCGCCAGCCATTCGATCAAGGCCGCGGTCGAGCGCGCCGGGATCGACCCCGGCGAAGTCGACGACGTCGTCCTCGGCTGCGCGCTCCAGCAGGGCCACCAGGCCGGCAACATCGCCCGCACCGCGCTGCTGCGCGCCGGGCTCCCCGTCACCGTCGCGGGCATGTCGATCGACCGGCAATGCTCGTCCGGCCTGATGGCGATCGCCACCGCCGCCAAGCAGATCATCACCGACCAGATGGACATCACCATCGGCGGCGGCGTCGAGAGCATCAGCCTCGTCCAGACGCCCAAGATGAACATCGCCCCCGATCACGAGCTGCTGGCGATGCACAAGGATGTCTACATGCCGATGCTGCAGACCGCCGAAGTGGTCGCCGCGCGCTACGGCATCGGCCGCGACGCGATGGACGAGTACGCGCTCCAGTCGCAGCAGCGCACCGCCGCCGCGCAGGCCGCGGGCCATTACGACGCCGAGATCGTGCCGGTCACCGCGACGATGAACATCGTCAACAAGGAAACCAAGGAAGTCACCACCAAGGAAGTGACGCTGACCAAGGACGAGGGCAACCGCCCCGAGACCACGCTCGAGGGCCTCAACGCCCTCCCCACGGTCCTCCCCGGCGGCACGATCACCGCGGGCAATGCCAGCCAGCTCTCGGACGGCAGCTCGGCCAGCGTGCTGATGGAGGAATCGCTCGCCTCGAAGCGCGGCCTCAACCCGCTCGGCCGCTATGTCGGCATGGCGGTCGGCGGCACCGAGCCCGACGAGATGGGCATCGGTCCGGTCGTCGCGATCCCCAAGCTGCTTGAGCGCTTCAACCTCAAGATGGACGATATCGGCCTGTGGGAGCTGAACGAGGCGTTCGCGGTCCAGGTGCTCTACTGCCGCGATTTCCTCCACATCCCCAACGAGCTGCTCAACGTCTCGGGCGGCGCGATCTCGATCGGCCATCCCTACGGCATGACCGGCGCCCGCGCGACCGGCCACGCGCTGATCGAAGGCAAGCGCCGCGGCGCGAAGTACGTCGTCGTGACGATGTGCATCGGCGGCGGCCAGGGCGCCGCGGGGCTGTTCGAGGTGCTGTGACGCATTGACGGGGGGCTGCCGCCAAGGCAGCCTCCCGGTCGATGAAAAGCGGATTGCTTTCCGATCTCGGTCTCGCGCTGAAGGCCTATCGCGACATCCTCGTGTTCCGGGGCCGCTCGACGCGTACCGAGATGCTCGCTTTCTTCATCGCGGCAATGCTGCTGAGCGTCCTGGCAAGGGCGATTCTCGGCCTCTTCGGCCTGTCGATCGAGCCGCTCAACGCCCTCGGCACCGGGCTCTCCACGACGATCCTCGCGGTCGCGGTCGACACGGCGCTGTTCCTCCCCATGGTCGCGCTGCTGTCGCGGCGCGCGCATGATTTCGGCTGGTCCGGATGGCCTAGCATGCTGCTGGGAACCCTCGGGCTCGCGCTGAGCCTTTGGCACGGTCTCGGTATCCAGATGCCGGCGGCGGCCCGGATTTACCCCGATTGGCTGGAATATGCGCGGGGCCCCGGCGTGCTCGGCTTCTACGCGACCCTGCTCTGGCGGCCGTCGCCTGGTGCCAATCGCTTCGGTCCCGACCCGCGCCTCGATACGCCAGAGGCGCAAATCGCCCCGTCGACTCGCTGAGACTTTCCGAAAATTGTGCCGCAGCACGTTTTTACGAAAGCATGTTGTCATTTTCTCAACCGCTGTTAGCGTTACCAGTAACAAGGCCTGAAACAGGCCGGCAACAGGAGGGGTCGCGCAGATGCGCGAGCGATTGGCATTGGTGGCCGATATCGGCCGCCAATCGGTCAGGTTCGGGCTGACCGGCGGCGACGAGGGGCTGACCCCCCGCGACGTCCGCAAGTTCATGACCGCCGAGCATCCGACCTTCACCAGCGCTCTGGTCTCGTACCTGAGCGATCTCCAGCTGCAGGACGCGCGCCTGCCCGCCGTGCTCGCGGTGGCGGGCGCGGCGCGTGGCGACCTGATCAATTTGACCGGCAGCCGCTGGTACATCTCGCTCTCGGGCGTCGAGGCAGTGCTGCGCGAGCGCCCGCGCGCGCTCAACGAATGCGCCGCCAACGCGCTGGCGCTGACCATGCTCCCGCCCAGCGCTTTCACCCCGCTGCGCGGCCCCCCGCCCAAGCCGGTCGCACCGGGCGGCAATTATGTCGTGATCGGCACCGGCACCGGGCTCGGCGTCGCGGCGCTGGTCACCGCGGGCGACAAGCTCGTCCCCGTCCAGAGCGAGGCCGGCCACCTGAGCTTCGCCCCGTCAACCCCCGACGAGCGCAAATTCGCCGAGCATTGGGCGGCCAAGGGCCATCTCGTCGAAGTCGAATCGCTGCTCAGCGCCCCCGGGCTGCTCACCGCCTATGAGGCGCTGAGCGGCGGCAAGAAATTGCTCCGGCCCGAGGACGTCACCCGCGGCATCGGCCGCGATCCCGTCTGCACCGCGGTGGTCAAGATGTTCGTCGAGCAGCTCGGCGCGTTCGCGGGCGATCTCGCGCTGACCTTCGGCGCGTGGGACGGGGTGTTCCTCACCGGCGCGATCGCGCGCTTCCTCCACCCCCAGCTCTCCGATCCCGGCTTCCGCCAGCGGATGGAGAACAAGACCGCCTTCCGCCGCCAGCTCGGCGAGGTCCCGGTCGCGCTGATCAACCGCAACGACCTCGAGCTGCTCGGCGCCGCCGCGTTCAGCGTGAACTGACGGAAACTCCCGCGCCGCCGCTCGTTCTCCCCTCAACCCATTGAGGAGAAGAGCAATGAACGAAGACGCCAATCCCGCCGAAGTCCGCGACCGCATGTGGGAGAAGATGGCGAAGAGCCCCTTCGTCATGGTCTCGCTGGTCGGCGTCGACCAGCATGCCGAACCGCTCACTGCCCAGCTCGACGACGATGTCGAGGGCAAGTTCTGGTTCTACACCCGCACAGATAACCGCGTCGCCCCCGGCGGCCCGGCGATGGTCCATTTCGCCTCGAAGGATCACAAGGTCTTCGCCTGCATCCGCGGCACTCTGACCCCCGAGACCGACCAGGCCGTGGTCGACCGCTACTGGTCGAACATGGTCGAAGCCTGGTTCGACGGCGGCCGCAACGACCCCAATCTGCTGATGCTCCGCTTCGAGCTGCAGGACGCCGAGATCTGGGAAGGCGACGAGTCGATCCTCGGCAAGCTCAAGATGCTCACCGGTCAGAAGATCGACGGCGACGAGGTCGGCAGGCACGTCGAGACGGCGCTGTAAGCCTCTTCTTCTTGCTAAGCCCTCTCCCGCTTTCGCGGGAGAGGGTTGGGTGAGGGTCTTCTTCTTTTGAGCGCCTGAGAAGAAGAAGACCCTCACCCTCCCACCGCTTCGCGGCGGGCCCCTCCCTCTCCCGCGAAAGCGGGAGAGGTGTGTACAAAGGCGCTTGACTCTTACATCACCACTTGGCTATATAGCCATATGGCAATTCACTCCCCCGACCCCCTCAGCGCCGCCTTCTCCGCGCTCGGCGACCCCACCCGCCGCGCGATGCTCGCGCGGCTCGCGCTCGGCGACGCCACCGTCTCCGAGCTCGCCCGGCCCTTCGCGCTCAGCCAGCCGACCATCTCCAAGCACCTCAAGGTGCTCGAGACCGCCGGCCTGATCGAGCGTGGCCGCGACGCCCAACGCCGCCCGCGCACGCTATCCCCACTCGCGATGAAGGCGCTCGCCGACTGGATCGAGCCGTTCCGCGAGCATTGGGAGCGCCGCTTCGACAATCTCGACCGTCACCTGACCATCATGAAATCCGAGGAATCCTGACATGCCCCCCGCCACCCAGCTCGCCGGCGCCGCCGGTTTCGAAATCGACCGCGCCACGCACACGATCCGCTTCGAGCGCGACTTCGACGCGCCCGCGGCGCTGGTGTTCGAGGCCTGGACCAGACCGAAGGAGGTTGCTGCCTGGTGGGACCCCGAAGGTCAGCCGCTCGCCGCGTGCACCATCGACCTGCGCCCCGGCGGTGCCTTCGCGTTCGTCAGCCGCAGCCATCCCGAAATGCCGTTCGGCGGCACCTATAGCGAGATCGACCCGCCCAACCTGCTGGTCTTCGAGGCGACGGGCGCCACCGGCCGCGTCCGCCTCGCCGAGACCGGGGGCGGCACGCACATGACCGTCGAGATCGCCTGCCGCTCAGCCGAGCATCTCGACCAGTATCTCCAGATGGGCGTCCATCGCGGCACCGACCGGACGCTGAACAACCTCGTCGCGCACGTCTCCGCCGCCCACGAAGGTTGACGCGGCCCCGGCCAGCGGCAATCCCCGGCGAATGGGTCCCTCGCTCGTCCACCGCATCCGCGTCGAAGCGCACGCCGTCTGGCTCGCCGCGCGCGACTCGCGGACTCCGCTGGCCGCCAAGCTGCTCGGCTTCCTCGTCGCCGCCTATGCGCTGTCGCCGATCGACCTGATCCCGGATTTCATCCCGGTGCTCGGCCTGGTCGACGACGCGATCCTGATCCCGCTGGGTGTATGGGTCTTCGAGCGGCTGGTGCCCCCCGGCATCCTCGCCGAACACCGCGCCACCGCGGAGACCGCGGCCGAGCGCCCCGTCTCGCGCTGGGGAATCCTCATCGTCGTCGCAATCTGGGCCGCGGCGGCATGGCTGGTCTGGAGCGCTGTAGCGTTCGAATATGATTGAGAATTCCCTCTCCCCTTGTGGGAGAGGGAGGGAGCCGACGAAGTCGGCGGAAGGGTGAGGGGGAGTGAGACTTTAGGTCCCCCTCATCCTTCCCACGCCTTCGGCGCGGGTCCCTTCCTTCTCCCACAAGGGGAGAAGGAGTTAAGCTCTACGCACCGTGCGTCGCGATCCACCGCTCGACCACCGGCGCGATCCGCCCCCGCCATTTCGAGCCGTTGAAGATGCCGTAATGCCCGACTTCCTCGGCCATATGGTAATGCTTCAGCTTCGCCGGCAGCTTGGTCGCCAGCGTCAGCGCCGCCCGGGTCTGCCCCAGCCCGGAGATGTCGTCGCGCTCGCCTTCGATCGCCAGCAGCGGGATGTCGGTGATCGCCGCGGGATCGACCGGGCGCCCGCGATGCGTCATCTCGCCCTTGGGCAGGCTGTGCTTCTGGAACACCGTCTCGATCGTCTGGAGATAGAATTCGGCGGTCATGTCGCAGACCGAGCGATACTCCTCGTAGAAGCCCATCGTCGAATCGGCGCTGTCGCCGTCGCCCTGCACCAGGTGTTTGAAGATCTCCCAATGGCTGACCATGTGGCTGCCCAGGTTCATCGTCATGAAGCCGGCGAGCTGGAGGAAGCCGGGGTACACCCGCCGCCCCGCGCCCGGATAGGACATCGGGATCGTCGCGATGACGTTCTGCTCGAACCAGCTCTTGGGCCGCTCGGTCGCCAGCGTGTTGACCGCGGTCGGCGCCTCGCGCGTGTCGATCGGGCCGCCCATCAGCGTCAGCGTCCTCGGGCGGCACGGATGCTTGTCCGCGCTCATCAGCGCCGCGGCGGCGTAGCAGGGCACCGAAGGCTGGCACACCGCCAGCATGTGCGGCCGCTCCTTGCCCTCCCCGACATGGTCGAGGAACTCGACGATGTAATCGATATAGTCGTCGAGGTCGAAGGTCCCGTCGCGCAGCGGCACTTGCCGCGCATCGCGCCAGTCGGTGATGTAGACGTCGCAGGTCGGCAGCATCCGCTCGACCGTGCCGCGCAGCAGCGTGGCATAATGCCCCGACATCGGCGCGACGATCAGCAGCTTGGGCCCGCCCTCGACGCCCTCGCGCACGAAGCGCTTGAGCTGGCCAAAGGCTTTCCGCAGCACGATCTCCTCACGCACCGCGACGGTCTTGCCAGCGACTTCGGTCTCGTCGAGCCCGAACACCGGCTTGCCGCGCGGCGCCGAGGCATGCGCGAACACTTCGAGCGCCGAGCCGAACACCGGCCCGCCGCCGAAATAGGCGAAGGGATTGGCGGGATTGTTGAGCAGCCCGGCCCCGAAATTGGCCATGGCGCTGGCGCCTGCCAGCATCGACCGCTGGATCTCGTACGCGTTGTACAGCATGCGTTTCCTTCCCCCACGCCGACAACGGTGGCGGACCGCGGGTTATAGCGAGGGGTTTGTGCGGTGCAACGTTGTAGAACGCCCTAAGCGACATCTTCGCGCGCGCGAGAGCGAATTTCAGCCCATTCCCCCCCGCCGCCAATCGCGCTAGTCCCGCACGCGACATGGCCACCTCTGCCCCCGCCCCGGCGCCTGCCGCCCCGCCGCCGCCGCGCAAGCTCAGCAACCTGCTCGTCATCTGGGGCTTCACGCGCCGCTATCCGCTCCAGCTTGTCGCCTCGATCCTCGCGCTGATCACGTCTTCGGCGGCGACGCTGTCGATCCCGGCGATGTTCAAGCTGGTGGTCGACAAGGGCTTCGCGCGCGGCGCCGACACCAGCCAGATCGCAGTCTATTTCCAGATCCTGCTGCTCGTCGTGCTCGTCCTGTCGATCGCCACCGCGGTGCGCTTCTACTTCGTCTCGTGGCTCGGCGAGCGCACCGTCGCCGACATGCGCGTCGCGGTGCAGCGCAACCTGCTCCGCCTGCCCCCCAAATGGTTCGAGGAGAACCGCCCGTCGGAGATCGCCTCGCGCCTCACCTCGGACACCGCGATCGTCGAGCAGGTCGTCGGCAGCACCGTCTCGATCGCGCTGCGCAACCTCGTCACCGGCATCGGCGGCGTGGTCTATCTCTTCGCGCTCGCCCCGGCGATCGCCGCCTATCTCATCATCGGCATCCCGCTGGTCGTCATGCCGATGGTCTGGCTGGGCGGAAAGATCCGCAACCTGTCGCGCTCAAGCCAGGACCGCATCGCCGATATCGGCGCGCTCGCCGCCGAGACGCTGGGCGCGATGCGCATCGTCCAGGCGTTCGGCCAGGAGGATCGCGAGGCGGTCCGCTTCCAGGACGCCGTCGCGCGCAGCTTCGCCGCGGGCAAGCGCCGCTTCGCCTTGCGCGCGGTGATGACCGCGCTCGTCATCGGCCTGCTGTTCACGGCGATCACCCTGATCATGTGGGACGCCGTCTCGGGCGTCGCCGCGGGCCGCGTCTCGGGCGGGTCGATCACTGCGTTCGTCATCACCGCCGGCCTCGTCACCGGCTCGTTCGGCGCGCTGACCGAAGTCTATGGCGACCTGCTGCGCGCGTCGGGCGCCGCCAGCCGCCTCGCCGAGCTGCTCCAGGAACAGCCCGACATCGCCCCGCCCGCGCACCCCGTGGCGCTCCCCCAGCCCCCGCTCGGCGCGGTCGCGTTCGATCATGTCACCTTCCGCTACCCCACTCGCCCCGAAGTCGCCGCGCTCGACGATTTCACCCTGGTCGTGAACCCCGGCGAGACCGTCGCGGTGGTCGGCCCCTCGGGCGCGGGCAAGTCGACGCTCTTCCAGCTCGTCCAGCGCTTCTACGACCCCGACGGCGGCGAGGTCCGCGTCGACGGCGTCCCGGTGCGCGACGCCGATCCCGCCGACATTCGCGGCCGCATGGCGATGGTCCCGCAGGAGACGGTGATCTTCGCCGCCAGCGCGCGCGACAATCTCCGCTACGGCCGCTGGGACGCCAGCGACGAGCAGCTCTGGGCCGCCGCCGACGCCGCCAACGCCAGCGAGTTCCTCCGCGAGCTGCCCCAGGGCCTCGACACCTTCCTCGGCGAGGCGGGCGCGCGCCTGTCGGGCGGCCAGCGCCAGCGCATCGCCATCGCCCGCGCTTTGCTCCGCGACGCCCCGATCCTCCTGCTCGACGAAGCCACCAGCGCGCTCGATGCCGAGAGCGAGCGCCTCGTCCAGGACGCGCTCGACAATCTGATGCAGGACCGCACCACCCTCGTCATCGCCCACCGCCTCGCCACCGTCCGCGCCGCGGGCCGGATCATCGTGATGGACGAGGGGCGGATCGTCGACACCGGCACCCATGCCGAGCTGGTGAGCCGCGGCGGGCTCTACGCGCGGCTCGCGGCGCTGCAGTTCAACGAAGCGGCTTAGGGGGCGTCAACCGGGACTCAGTTGATGTCCTGCCGCCGGAACACGAACAGCGTCAGCGCCGCGAGCCCCGCGATCCACGCCGCGAGCACCAGCAGCGACACCGTCTGCGAATAGGCGATGACGGTCCCGGTCGCGAGCTTGAGCTGGTAGCCCACGCCCTCCTGCAGCCAGCTCGAGAGATTCTCGAGGTGATAGCCCGGCAGGACCCGGTACGGCACCGCGGGCCATTCCATGCCGAACGAACTGAGCCAGCCGACGATCCTGCCGAACAGTTCGTCCATCGTCACCAGCACCAGCGAGATGATGACCGCGGCCAGGGTCGATCGCGTCAGCACCGCCGCCGCGGCCGCATAGGCCGCGGTGATCAGCAGCGGGGCGATCCCCAGCACGAGCAGCTGGAAATGAGTATCCAGCATCGCGGCGGGCGTGACGCCCTGCGGGATCGCATCGCCCGCCACCGCCGTCCGCACCAGCTGCAGGACGAGCGAGATCAGCGCGGCGGCGATCCAGGCAAGGTAGAGCAGGCCCAGCGCCACGCCATATTTGGCGCCGGCCAGCTTCCACCGCGCGGCGTGCGGCACCACCAGCTTCCACGTGTTCCAGCCATATTCGCCGGCAAAGACCAAGGCGAAATAGGCGGCGATGAAGTATCGGCCCAGGCTGACCGTCGGCACGTGCCACACTAGCGCGGTGTCGTCGATCCAGCTCGTGGCGGTCACCACGTCCTTGGCGTTTCGAGGCTCGACGAAAATGGTGATGGTGAGGATGACGGTGAACAGGATCGGATAGATCCACACCAGCAGCCAGGTGCCCTTGTGCGGCAGCAGCTTGGTCCATTCGGCCGAGATCAGGTTACGCATCGGCCGTCTCCGCCAAATTCGTTTCGGTTTGCGTGATCGCGAGGAACGCTTCCTCGAGCGTGCGCTGGTGCGGCGCCAGGCTGAACACGTCGACCTTGGCTGCCACCAGCCGCCTCAGGATTTCCGGCGCTTCGGCGGTTGCGGCGCGCACCTGCAGCGCGTCGCCCTCGGTCTCGCACGGCCAGGTCCCGGCGAGCGCGGCGCGGGCCGCCTCGAGCGGCGTCGCGACGATGCGAAAGCTCTCCTCGGTCTTGAGGATGCCCGCCACCGTGTCCTCGCGGATCAGCACGCCGCGGTCGATGATTCCGATGCGGTCGCACACCTGCTGCACTTCGTTGAGCAGATGGCTCGACAGGAACACCGTCTTGCCCTGATCCTCGGCAAGCGAGCGGATCAGCCCGCGCATCTCCTGGATGCCCGCCGCGTCGAGGCCGTTCGCGGGCTCGTCCAGGATCACCAGGTCGGGATCGTTGAGCAACGCAGCCGCCACGCCCAGCCGCTGGCGCATGCCGGTGGAATAGCCCTTCACCTTGCGCTTCCCATCCTTCTCGAGCCCGACCTGCGCGAGCAGCGCATCGATGCGCTCGGGCCCCAGCCCCTGCGTGCGCGCCAGCACGTCGAGGTTCCGGCGGCCGGAGAGGAAGGGGTAGAAGGCCCCGCCATCGACCAGCGACCCCAGCCGGCGCGACGGCTGGCCGAACCGCAGATCCTGGCCGAACAGCCTGATGCTGCCCGAAGTCGGCGTGATCAGGCCGAGCAGCATCCGGATCGTGGTGCTCTTGCCCGCGCCATTGGCGCCGAGGAAGCCGTAGACCTCCCCGGCCCGCACGGTCAGCGACACATTCTGCACCGCCCGCACGCCGCCGGCCCGCCGGCCATAGGTCTTGCTGAGCTCGGCGATCTCCAGGACCGGATTTTCAGGCATGCAACGAGTCCCACCCATCTACGAAGTGTTTTATAGAACTAAAACACCAGTCGTGGAAGCGTCAAGCGGGCGATATCGATGCGTGATCGTCGTCCCGCCAAAATCTCCCTGTACCGTTGCGAAGCAGACTTCTGTTCCCTGCGAAAGCAGGGGCCCAGGACCAAGCAGTTCATCCCTTGCCACCCTGGGCCCCTGCTTTCGCAGGGGAACAGGAAGGGCCTTCGCGGAGGCGCAAGCGCCGACCAATTGCGGGGTGACGAGCCGGCTATGCGCCATCGGCCGAAGACCGAAATGTCGACAGGCCTGAACCCTTCCAAAATTGGATTTCCCCTGCTCCACTCCCGCCATGGCCACGCGCGCGCAACCGGACAGCATCACCCGCCGCGCTTCCCGGTTCCGGGTATGGCGAACCCCTGCCGGGCGTGCCATAAACTTCCTCAACTTTAGAAAAGCGGGTATCGCGCAAGCGGCGCGGGGCCGCGACCCTGGGACCGCTGAACGGCGCCCCGGGACTCGCGCGATGCAATAGTCAATTTAGTCAACCAACCGGTCGATTGCCGGCCGCAACGCAAAGATGATTCAGGAGAGCGACGTGGCTGAATTCGACATCATCGTGTACGGCGCCACCGGGTTCACCGGTCGCCTCGTCGCCGAATATCTCACCAACAACTATGCCGACGGCAGCCTCGCCTGGGCGATGGCCGGCCGCTCGCTGACCAAGCTCCACGAGGTCCGCGACGCGATCGGCGCCCCCGCCGATACCCCGCTGCTCACTGCCAATGCCGACGATCCCGCGGCGCTGCTGGCGCTCGCCGCGCGCGCCACCGTCGTCATCACCACCGTCGGCCCCTACCAGCTCTATGGCGAGCCGCTCCTCGCCGCCTGCGTCACTGCCGGCACTGCCTATGTCGACCTGTGCGGCGAGCCCAATTTCATGCACGACATGATCCGCAAATACGATGCCGACGCCAAGGCGAGCGGGGCGCGGATCGTCTTCTCGTGCGGCTTCGATTCGATCCCCTTCGATCTCGGCGTGGGGGTGGCCGAGCAGGCCGCGATCGCGAAGTTCGGCAAGCCCGCGCCGCGCGTGAAGGGCCGCGTCGTCTCGATGAAGGGCACCTTCTCGGGCGGCACCTTCGCCAGCGGCAAGGCGACCGCCGCCGCGGCGATGAAGGACCCCGCGGTGTTCAAGGCGCTGCTCGATCCCTTCGCGCTCACGCCGGGCTTCGAAGGGCCGTCTCAGCCCAAAGGCGTGATGCCCGAATATGACGAGGCGGTCTCGGCCTGGGTCGCGCCGTTCATGATGGCGGTGATCAACACCAAGAATGTCCACCGCACCAACTTCCTCGCCGGCCATCCGTATGGGCAGGACTTCCGCTACGACGAGATGATGGTCGCCCCGGGACTCGGCGAGCTGGGCAAGGCCGCCGCCGAGGCGATCGCGAAGATGAACCCGATGAATGCCGAAAAGGGCCCCGCCCCCGGCGAAGGCCCGTCGAAGGAGGAGCGCGACACCGGCCATTACGAGATCGCCTTCATCGCCGAGATGCCGGACGGCCGGTCGGTCAAGGCGGTGGTCAAGGGCGACCGCGATCCCGGCTACGGCTCGACCAGCAAGATGATCGCCGAAAGCGCGATCTGCCTGGTCCGCGACGTCAAGGGCGAAGGCGGCGTGTGGACTCCCGGCGCGCTCATGGCAGAACCGCTGAAGAAAAGGCTCGAAGAAAGGGCCGGTCTTTCCTTCACCGTTGCCTGAACGTACCGATAATACCGCCAATATTGCTCGAATAGGCAAATGAATTGGCGATATTGCCAAGTTGTGAAACCCGCCGCATGATCTGAAAGATCATATCCGGGGGAATCACGCCATGGAATTTAGTTTCAAGCCACTTTCCAACCTGGTTCCCTTAACCGAAGCGCCGCTGCTAAAGGGTACCGATGATCCGCTCGGTCCGCTCGGATTGCTCCGCGGAAAATGGTCGGGGACCGGCTTCAACCAGATCTGGCGCCCGTTCTTCGATCCGGAATATCCCGACCAGCATCATTTTCTCGAGCTCAACCTGACCGTCGAGTCGATCAAGTTCACCGAGATCGACGGCGACATTCCCAATCGCGGACTGTTGCAGGGCGATTTGATCATGCACGGGCTGCAATATCTGCAGATCGTCAACGATAATTTCGGCCATGGCCTGCATCTTGAGCCCGGGGTCTGGCTCAACATCCCCGCGACCACCAACCCGGAGGTGTCCGCCACCGTCGCGCGGCTCGGCTCGGTGCCGCACGGCACATCGATCCTCGGCCAGGGTACGGCGTCTTCCGAACAGCGCGCGCCGGTCATCGCGCCTGCCGACATCACCGCCTTCAAGATTGGCGACCCCTCGGACAAGACCGCCTTCCCCGAATCCGACCTGTCGATCCCCACCCGGTTCCGTTCGCCGCCCGATCTGATCAAGGGCATCACCCAGGCGATGGTCGACAACCCCAATTCGGTGCTGACCGACGCGATCGCCAACCAGAAGATTATCAACACGACCAATTTGTTCGTCACCACCGCCTCCACCCCGGTGATCGGCGGCGGGACCGCGAACACTGCCTTTCTCGGCGGCGGGCCCGATGGCCCGAATGCCGATGCGGCGCAGATGACTGCGATCTTCTGGATCGAGGAAGTCGAGGAGGCGGACGGCAGCACCTTCCTCCAGCTGCAATATACCCAGACCGTGCTGCTCGATTTCCGCGGCCGCAGCTGGCCGCACGTTTCGGTCGGCACGCTGCGCTTCATGCACCCGAGCGGCGGTTAACCCTGATAGAATAGCGTCAGCGCGGCGCCGATCAGCAGGCAGAGGATGACCATCCACGGCGCGACCGCGCGGCTGAGCTTGTCCTCGGCGGCGCGGAATCCGTCGCGGTCGATCCAGTATTCGCCGCGCCGCGCCTCGCGGACGATCCCCGCCGCGCGCAGCTGCTCGAACTGGGCCTGCTCGTCGGCGCGCTGGGGCGTGTAGCGCACGGCGTCCTCGGCGCTGATCGCATGCATCGCCCAAAAGTAATTCGCGATCCGCGCCCTCGCGCCGCGCCCGCGAACCGCGGCGACCAGCCCCTGCTTCGCCGCCATCAGCCGCGCAAGGTCGCGGCCGCCACTGCCGCCGCCACCGCCGCGGCGAACGCGACGACGAACAGCACCAGCTTGCGCCGCCGGTTGCGGTCGGCCTCATAGGCAGCGACGTCGATCCAGTAGGTGCCCGGCTCGGCCTCGCGGATTACCCCGCGCGCCTGCAGCCGCTCGAACTGGCGGCGGACGATGTGATGCTCGGGCGCGAATGTTACTGCCGAGTCAGCGCTCACCGCCCGATGATCGAGGAAATGCGAGGCCACAGCGCGCCGCGCCTTCGCCACCACTGCTGCCGCCGCCGTCGCCATTGCCCGCCTCCCGCTGCCGGAGCCGTCAGGCTGACACGGAAACCGGGCGCGCTCAACCGCTTATCGCTTGCGCCCCTGATGGCGGATATTGGCCGGCCGCCCGCGATGCTTGATCACCCGCTTGGGGCCCCGCCCATGGCGTTCGTCGCGCCCGCCGCCCGCCGATCCCTTGCCGTCGGGCAGCTCGAAGCGCAGCGACCCCGACACCGGGTTCGCCTCGGCCAGCCGCAGCTGGAGCCGCTGCCCGAGCGAGAAGGCGTCGCCGCTGTCGTCGCCGACCAGCTTCTGTCCGGCCTCGTCATAGCGGTAATATTCGGTCCCGAGGTCGCGGGCGAACACCACCCCGTCGCCGCCGATCCCCTCGACCGTCGCGAAGAAGCCGAACGGCTGCACCCCGGTGATCCGCGCGTCGACCAGCGTGCCGACATGCTGCGCCAGATAGGCCGCGACATAGCGGTCGACGGTGTCGCGCTCGGCCTCCATCGCCCGCCGCTCGAGCTGGCTGATGCTGGTGCCGGTCTTCTCCATGCTCGCTTCGTCCTCGAGCACCCCGCCCGGCCCGAGCGCGTACGCCGCCACCAGCGCGCGGTGGACGACGAGGTCGGCATAGCGCCGGATCGGCGACGTGAAGTGCGCATAGCTGCCCAGCGCCAGCCCGAAATGGCCGTGGTTGGCCGGCCCGTAATAGGCCTGGGTCTGGGTCCGCAGCACCTGCTGCATCACCTGCTCGCGAAAATCGGCGTCGCCGACGCGCTTGAGGACATGGTTGAAGGTGTTCGGCCGGATCACCTGCCCCAGCGCGAACTCGACATCGAGCGTCTTGAGATAGTCCTTGAGCGCAACCAGCTTCTCGCGGCTCGGCGGCTCGTGGACGCGGTACATCACCGGCGCCTTCTTGGCCTCGAGCGCCTTGGCCGCGGCAACATTGGCCGCGATCATATATTCCTCGATCAGCTTGTGCGCATCGAGCCGCTCGCGCGGCGCGACCGAGAGGATGCGCCCCTTCTCGTCGAGCACGATCCGCCGCTCGGGCAAGTCGAGGTCGAGCGGCTCGCGCTTCGCCCGCGCCGCGGCGAGCGCACGCCAGCAGTCCCACAGCGGCTTGAGCGCGTCTGCAATCGCCGCGAACTTCTCGGTCCCCTGCTTGAGCGCGAGATCGAGCATCGGCCGGTCGGCCTTGGGGCCGTCGGCGATGGTCTGCGCGTCCTCATAGGCGACGTTGCCGATCAGCCGCACCACCGCCCGGCTGAACCGCCACGACTTCAGCTCGCCCGCCTTCGAAACCTGCAAGTGGCACGCCAGCGCCGCGCGATCCTCGCCCGCCTTGAGCGAGCAGACGTCCGCCGAAAGCACCTCCGGCAGCATCGGCACCACTTGGTCGGGGAAATAGACCGAATTGCCCCGCTTGCGCGCCTCGCGGTCGAGCTCGGAACCTGGCCGCACATAGAAGCTCACATCGGCGATCGCGACCACGACCTGCCACCCGCCCGGGTTCTTCGCATCGTCGTCGGGCGTCGCCCACACCGCATCGTCATGATCGCGCGCATCGGCGGGGTCGATCGCGACGATCGGCAGATGCCGCAAATCCTCGCGCTTGCCCAAGTCCTGCCTGGCCACCTTCTCCGCCTCGGCCAGCAGGTCGGGCGAGAAGACGTTGGGAATCCCGTGCTTGTGGATCGCGATCAGCGAGAAGCTGCGCGGCTGGAACGGATCCCCCAGCCGCTCGGTCACCCGCGCCGTGATCCGCGGCGGCCGTCCGGCCTTCTCGGCGAGCACGAGGTCGCCCGCCTCGGCGCCGCCCGGGTCGGAGACCATGAAGTCGCGCCGCTCCTTCTTCTCGACGCCCTGCAGCCAGAGCTTGCCGCCCTCTTCGCGCAGCACGCCGAGCATCAGCTCCTCGCCGCGCGCGAGCTGCTTCATCGGATGCGCGATCCAGCCGTTTCCGGCCTCTTCGGTGCGCGCGAGGATACGGTCGCCGACGCCCAGCGCCGACCGCTTGCCGCGCTCGCGCACCCTGAGACGCGGGACGGGCACGCCCTCCCCCTCCCAGCGCTCGGGCACTGCCCAGACGGTATCGCCGTCGATATCGGCGATGCGCAGCACGGTGACCTTGGGCAGTCCGCCCATCTTGTGGAAGGCGCGGCCGGGGGCGCTGTCGATCAGCCCCTCGTCGGCCATGTCCTTGAGCAGCGCCTTGAGCGCGATCTTGTCGTTGCCATGCAGCCCGAACGCCTTGGCGATCTCGCGCTTGCCGGCCGGAGTGTCTGAAGAGGCGATGAAATCGAGGATTTGCTGCCGAGTCGGCAGCCCGTTCTTTGAATTTTGTCTTGTCATTGACCCGCTAGATAGGACGTCGCCCGCCGAAAACCAACCGGCGGCCCCAAATGGCGCCGATTTCCGGCGTTCTGAACGGTCACGAAACGATAGTGAAATATCGCTTCACTAGCTAAATACAGCAAAAGAAAAGCCTCTTAATAGTTAGAGGCTCCTTCCCATTATGCTATGATAACCTCGCAGATGATGGAGGGTGGGATGCAGATTTCACGGCGCGCATTGCTTGGTGGTTCGGCCACGCTCACCATGGCCGGCCTCGCGCCGCTCAACGCCTGGGCGTCGGATCCGGAGAAGCCCCAGCCCACGCCGGCGCAGGCGCTCCAGCGGCTCCGTTTGGGCAATGGCAGCTTCAGCAACGAGAAGCTGGTCCCCTATCCGATCGACAAGAAGTTCCGCGAGAGCCTCGCCGGCGGCCAGTCGCCCTATGCGACGATCGTCTGCTGCTCGGACAGCCGCGCCGGCCCCGAGCAGATCTTCCAGAAGGGGCTCGGCGAGCTGTTCGTGGTGCGCAACGCCGGCAACACGATCGGCGCCTACACCTCGATGGGCAGCATCGAATATTCGGTCGCCACGTTCCGGGTGCCGCTGATCGTCGTGCTCGGCCATAGCGAGTGCGGCGCGGTCGATGCCGCGTCCGCCATGGTCGGCGGGCCCGTGCATCTCGGCGGCAGCATGCAGGCGATGGTCGAGCCGATCCTCCCCGCCGCGATCGCCGCGCGCGGGGACCGTCACGCCGCGGTCTTCGAGAATGTCCGCCAGGTCGCCGCGCGGCTCCGCTCGCGCGAGCAGCCGATCCTCTTCCCGCCACAGCAGACCGGCAAGCTCAAGGTGGTCGGCGCGGTCTATGACCTCAAGTCGGGCGTGGTCGACTTCTTCGACATTCCCCCCGGCATCGGCTCCCCCGCGCACCACTAGGTCCCGGCATCAGCCGGTCGCGCGCAGCCTCACGGGCTCGAGCAGCCACGCCTCGGCCGCCTCGACCGTGTCGAAGAAGTCGGCATCGTCGCGAGTCAGCATCTTGCATCCGCGCCAGCGAGCTTCCCGTCACGAACGCGATCCGGCGCGACATGTAGCGCGGTTTGGGGAGCGCCGACTGGAACGCGCCGACCACGTCCTGCACCTGGAGCTTGCAGGCGGAGACATCGACGATCGTGAAATGGTGGTTGCGCGCACAGCCCATCCGGTCGAGCGCGTCGCACCGATGGCCATCGAATATTTCGGTTCCATAACGAATTCCTTCGCGAGGCAACATTCGGCGCGGCATTAAAGACCCATCGAGCATTGCGCGGTGCCTCGCCACGCCCCATCCTGCCCCCGTGACCTGGGACCTCCTCATCGCCGGCGGCGGGATCAACGGCTGCGCGATCGCGCGCGAGGCGTCGCTGCTCGGGCTCAAGGTGCTGCTGGTCGAGAAGGACGACCTTGCCAGCCACACCAGCTCGAGCTCGACCAAGCTGATCCATGGCGGCCTCCGCTACCTCGAAACCTACGAATTCCGCCTGGTCCGCGAGGCGCTCCACGAACGCGAGCGCCTCCTCGCCGCCGCCCCCCACCTGATCCGCCCGATGACCTTCGTCCTGCCCCATGCCCATTCGGTGCGGCCATGGTGGATGGTGCGAATCGGCCTCTATCTCTATGATCTGCTCGCGGGCCGGTCCTCGCTCCCCCGCTCGCGCGGCCTCCATGCCGGCGACACCGCGTACAGCGATCCGCTCAAGGGCGCCCACAAGGGCTTCGTCTATTCGGACGCATGGGTCGACGACGCCCGCCTGACCCTCGCCAACGCGCTCGACGCCGCGGCGCACGACGCCGAGATCGCGACCCGCACCGAATTGCTCGACGCCCGCCGCGAGGGCGGTCTGTGGAAGGCCGAGTTGTCCGACGGACGCACCGTCGAGGCCCGCGGCCTCGTCAACGCCGCCGGCCCCTGGGTCCGCTCGCTGCTCGACCGCGTCGATGTCGAGCCGCGATCGAACGTCCGGCTGGTCAAGGGCAGCCACATCGTCGTCCCCCGCCTGTTCGACGGCGATCACGCCTATATCCTCCAGCAGCCCGACCGCCGTATCGTCTTCGCCATCCCCTATGAAGGCGAATTCACCGAGATCGGCACCACCGACATCCCCGTCGACCGCCCCGAGGACGCAATCTGCTCTGACGCGGAGGTCCAGTATCTCTGCGACGCCGTGAACCGCTATTTCGCCCGGCAAGTGACTCCCGCCGACCTGGTCTGGAAATGGTCCGGCGTCCGCCCGCTGCACGACGACGGCGCCGCCAAGGCCCAGGCAGTGACGCGCGACTATGTCCTCGAGCTAGACGAGACCGGCCCGCCCTTGCTCTCGGTGTTCGGCGGCAAGATCACCACTGCCCGCGCGCTCGCCGAGGAAGCGATGGCGAAGCTCGGCCCCGCGCTCGGCATCGACCCCCACCCGGTGACCCGCGCGCGGGTCTTCCCCGGCGGCGCGATCCCCGAATTCTCCCGCTACCTCGCGCAGGTCCGCGCGCGCTGGCCCTTCCTCGGCGAGGCGCGCGCGCTGCGGATGGCGCATGCCTATGGTGAGCGGCTGAGCGAGATGCTGCGCGATGTCAGCGACCTGGGCGAAGATCTCGGCGGCGGGCTAAGCGAAGTCGAAGTTCGCTGGATGCGCGACCGGGAATGGGCCCGCACCGCCGAGGATGTGCTATGGCGGCGAAGCAAGGTGGGGCTGCACGGCGCTAGTGCCAAGCGTATCGAGGCGTTCCTCGCTCGCAACAGTTAGGGATCCGGGCGCTGAGCCTTCTTGCCGATGCTTACAACATGCGATGCCGTCGTCGAATCGGGCTCGATACGCATTGGAAACTTGGGTTGGGGCGCCAAGGACTGGTTGATGCGGCGCCGCGCCGCGAGGTCCGCCTGAACACGAACTAATTCCTGTTCGTGCTCCAGCTTCTGCTTGCGCCGTTCATGCGCTTCGGCACGCATCGTCATGGCAATCGAGTGATACTTTCCAGCAGCCGCGGCGACAATTTCAAGCACGACGGTGAGTGTTCCGACCACGACAAAGATCATCAACGCTATGAACTCAGTGTATCGAATCACTGGTTCGAGCAATTCGAGCTCCGCATAGACGGGCTTCAATAAGGCGATCTCCCCGATCCAGGCGGTCGATACCTGAACGACGCAAGATATGCCGAATATGATGAGTAGCAGCGCGGGCGACGTCGCCGCTTCTCGGACCAGGCGCAGCTGGCTCTTGCCGCTCTCGTCTACCACAACCGGTCGCCAAGCGAAGTGGGAGGATCGACCAGCGAATCGCGCAAGTCATTGAAAGTCACGGGCGTGGCCCCGGCCATCGCAGCGCACGCCGTACAACGCGAACTCGCATTCGCCATATGCCAAGGGTCCATGATCTCACTCCATCCAGTGTAAGGCTCTGATACCACCTATTGACCGCCGCGACAATCGTGTCGTAGTGAAAAAGCTATTATAAACAATTGCTTACAGACTATTCTGATGCGAATATGCCTTTTCGGGAATCGACGGAGCCGATCGTAAACGGGCTCGAGCCTTCGACCGGTGCGCAAGCGATTCCAGATGCGTCGTGGCGCTGCGAAATTGTTTGGGATGCCTCCCCAACGAATCGGTAAAAACCACCCTTTGGGGAAAGCCGGCAGCCGATGCCGACATAATCCCGACCGCTCCGTCGTCTTGGGGGATAGCTCAAGATAGGCGCGGAAATTGTCTTCTCTTGCTGTGGCTTAGCCTTCTTCCAGAGTCGGCCACCCCTCTCGGCGAGTCCATGCTAGGAATCTTCCCACATATAAAGTAGAAGGATAGGTCCGCATAGTTGGGGGGCTCTGGGAACTATCTTCCAGAACATTCTTATATTTTGGGGTGCCCGTGGCAGAGCAATCCGGGATGACTGACGTACGAACGAGTATCGTGCACCTCCCGAGCGGGGTGGCGCGCGATGCGCCCGAGCCTGTGAAGATCGACGGGCGGACCAGCGCCTGGCGTTTTCGAAAGCAAGTCGCGCGCGATATCGTGGAGTGCGCGAAGAGCCGTTCCAGGGCCTACGAATTGCTCAAGACGAACTCGAAAACTGGCGGCCGCCTCGTCGAGTGTAAATTCGTGCGGCAGAACGTTGCCCGCAACGCCGCCAATGTGTTCCTCGATTTTCTTTTTGACGTCACCGACGGCAAAGAGGTGGATATGAGTGGGCTGAATCCGCGTATCGTGAAGCAGATAGCGGCGAGATATGCCGTCGAAGGCGCCAGTTGGACCGACTTCGCCGAAGACATCGAGTCGGATGACTCGGGAGGCGAATCCGAGAACCGGCCTGCGGCTTGATCGCGGGATCGAGCATCTTTTCTTGCTGCCCGGTTCGTCGCTAGCGCCACTCTCCCAGCACATTCGCCTCGGTAAACGTCTCCGCCGCCTCCGCATCGAGCATCCGCCGCGTCGCGCTCGCCGGCCCTGCCCCCGGCCCCGTGCTCCCATATTCGAAGAAGCGCGCTTCCTGCGGAGTCAGCCGGCGCTGCTCGCCGTCGGGCCCCTTGTAACCCATCCAGGTCCAGCCCTCGCGCCGGATATGCGCGTCCATCCAGCAATGAAGGAAGGCGGACTGGCCGAGCAGGCTCATATTGCCCCCCGCGCGCCACGGCCGCCCGAGCCATGCCGACCCGTCGGGAACCCCGCGCTCGCGGGCGATGCGGCAATGCGAGAAGACCAGCCCGAAGCGCTGCGCCTCGGGCGTGCTCGGCGCGGCGATATAGCCCTGCCCCTCGGCGTTCGGGACGAAGCGCGTGACGATCTCGCACCGGTCGAACCACACTGCGCCGCCGCCGAAGATGAAGTCGACACCGCCGGCGATCCGGCACCCGGCGACCCGCGCGCGGGTCTGGACGTAGAGCGTGTCCTGATAGCCCTCGAGATGGCAGCGCTCGATCGTCGTGCGGTCGGCCTCGCGCCCGACCATCAGCGCGACCGCCTGCGCCCCATTGCCCGCGCCGTCGCGCTTCGCGCCGATGAAGTCGAAGCTGTTGCGGATCGTGAGGTCGCGCAGCGTGACCCCGGGCGCTGCAATGGTCAGCGTCCCCGATCCGCCGGTGCCCCAGGTCCCGCCGCCGCGCTTGGGCAGGCCGCTGTACACGCCGAACTGGATGACGCTCCGCGGCCCGCTCCCCGCGATCGTCACATTGGGCGTGGTGACGGTCAGCTTTTCGGTAAAGACGCCCTCGCGCAACAGGATGCGGAACGGCGCCCCGGTGGCTTTCGCGAGCGCCTCGCCGAGCGTGCCGGTCCGCGGATCGACGATCACGTCCCACGGCTCCGCGGCCCATGCCGGCACCGCGGCGAGCCCCGCGCCAAGCGCCAGCACCCCGCGTCGATCGAAACCCGCCATCGGCTCCTCCCCTACCAGCGATAGTTGAAGCTGACGCTGATCCTTTTGCCCTTCGCGCCGCCAGCCGGCACTTCGTGGCGCATCCAGCTTTCCCACAGCAGCACCGTCCCCGGCGCGGGCGCGACGGTGACGAAGCTCTGCAGCATCTCCGCTGCGTCCTCGCGCCGCGTCGGCGCCGCCATCATCATCGCCAGCCGCGGATCCTCGAGCCGGAGCCCGCCCGAGCCCGGCGGCACCGCGACATAGACCGTCCCCGAGACCACGCTGTGCGGGTGGATATGCCCCGAATGCCCGCCCCCGCCGGTCAGCACGTTCGCCCACAGGCTGTCGAGCTTGAGCTTGCGGCCTTCGAGCTCGAACCCGCACGCCTCGGCAAATTTCGCGACATGCCGGTCGAGGTGCCGCTTCAGGTCCCCGAACGCCGGATCGCGCACCGGCAAATCGTTGAGCGAAGCGTAGGAGGTATAGCCGCTATAGCCATGTTCCTTCGCCCAGCGCCGCCCGGCGCCATCGTCCTCGGCAAGCTGGAGGCACGAGCCCTCCAGCTCGGCGACCAGCGCGTCGTCCGCCAGCACGCCCTCGTAGAGCAGCGACGCGAAGAGCGGCCTGGTGCTCAATAGGAGCGCCCGACCAGCACCCGCTCGACCGCGGGCTTGCCGGTGAAGAGGCACGCGCCCTCGGCCGGCGCCGTGTCGAGCGGCACGTTGCGCAACGTCAGCTTGAGCCCCTTGAGCCGCTCGGCAACCGCGTCGAGCTCGGCCCCCGAAGGCTTGGCCCAGCTCACTTCGACCCAGCCGGGGAATTTCCCGCCCTTGTCGAAAAAGGCTTCGAGCCCGGCAAAGTCGCTCACGTCACGCGTGATGTTCGCATCCATTCGCCCGCGCGCCTCGGCATGGAGCGACGCCTGGATATCCTCGAGCATCGCCGCCGCCTGGTCGACGAAGTCCCCCTTCGCCACCACCGCGCTGTCGAGCTTGCCGTCCTCGCGATACAGCCGGTCGCGGCGGATCACGGTGACGTTGCCGCCCGCCATGTCGCGCCCGCCGACCTCGACGATCACCGGCGCGCCCTTCTTGACCCAGCCCCAGCGCTTGGTCGCCGCCTTGGGCGCGCGCAGGTCGAGCAATGCCCGCACCGGCTCGCCCAGCGCCGACAGCGTCGCCAGCTCGGCCTGGAGCCCGCGGCAATAGGCGATCAGCTCCTCATCCTCGGGCTGGTCGCGCAGCATCGGCACGATCACGATCTGCCACGGCGCGACGCGCGGCGGCACCCGCAGCCCGTCATCGTCGCCATGGACCATGATCAGCCCGCCGATCATCCGCGTCGACACGCCCCAGCTCGTGGTCTGCGCCAGCTCCTGCACCCCGGCGGAGTTCTGGAACTTGATGTCCTGCGCCTGGCTGAAGGTGGTGCCGAGGAAATGGCTGGTGCCGGCCTGGAGCGCCTTGCCGTCCTGCATCATCGCTTCGATCGAATAAGTCGCGACCGCGCCCGGGAAGCGCTCATTCTCCGGCTTCTCGCCCGCGACGACGGGAAGCGCGAGGCACTCCTCGGCGAAGCTGCGATAGACTTCGAGCATCCTGAGCGTGTGCTCGCGCGCCTCGGCCTCGCTGGCGTGCGCGGTATGGCCTTCCTGCCACAGGAACTCCGAGGTGCGCAGGAACATCCGCGTCCGCATCTCCCAGCGCACCACATTGGCCCATTGGTTGATCAGCACCGGCAAGTCGCGCCACGACTGGATCCAGCGCGAAAAGGCCGCGCCGATCACCGTCTCCGACGTCGGCCGCACCACCAAGGGCTCTTCGAGCTTCGCATCGGGATCGACCACCAGCCGCCCGTTGACGCTCTTCAGCCGGTGGTGCGTGACCACCGCCATTTCCTTGGCAAAGCCTTCGACATGCTCGGCTTCCTTCTCGAAATAGGAGAGCGGGATGAACAGCGGGAAATAGCAATTCTCGTGCCCCGTCGCCTTTATGCGATCGTCGAGCAGGCGCTGGATTCGCTCCCAGATGCCATAGCCCCACGGGCGGATCACCATGCAGCCGCGCACCCCCGATTCCTCGGCCATGTCGCCTTCGGCGATGACGGATTGATACCAGGCGGCGAAATCGGCTTCGCGGGTGACGGAGAGGGCGTGCTTGATCATGGCGAGCGCTCTAGGGTCCAGCCGCGTTTCCCGCAACGGGGGCGGCACGCTTGCAGTCTCGATGCCGCGATGATTAACCTGCCGAAAGGGGGAGGAACATCATGTCCTACAGGGAAGGCGGCTATCGCCGTTCGGGTTGGATCGGCGCCGTCGTCGCGATCGTGCTGGTCGCCTGGTTCTTCGGACCCTCGCTCAATCGCGCGGGCGAGCGCGCGCGCGTCTCGACGCCCGAGGGCTTCGAGACCGAGATGCTCTCCGATCCCAAGAACGCGCCGATGCTCAAGCCGATGAAGGAGACGCATCCCGAGGAGATGCGTGCCTTCGCCGAGCAGGGTGCGCAGCACATCCGCGAAGGTGCGACTCCCGACCAGATGACCGCCTATAACCGGCAGTTCCTGATGGGGGCGTCGCGGCGCCAGATAGAGCGGCTCGCACGCGCACCGCATCCGGATCTGGTGGCGGTGACCCAAGCGTCGGCCCGGGTGATGGAGAAGCTTCGCGCCACCAATGTCGCAACCTGCGGCGCCTTCGCCGCGGCCGGCATGCTCGACACCGAGGGGCTCGCCTCCGATCTGCGTCAGGCCGTGAACGACCTGAACGCGACGCGGTGGCGGGCCGCGGCGGCGGGCCGCGATCATCCGCAGGCGCCGCCCGCGCAGGTCACGGCCGCGGACGCGCAAGCGCTCGCAGCCGGCATGCGGCAGGACGGGCTCGGCGAAAGCGATGTCCAGCTGTTCCTGAACTCGGACGATGTGACGGGCGCGCCGCCGAAATCGCAGTGCGACATCGCCTACCACATGTATCGCGTGATGCTGACGCTGCCCGAAGGGCCGGGCGACCGGCTCATGCGCTGGACGTTCGGACCCTGAGATCGCCGCGCCGGTTGTGCGCTCCGCCGCTTTTGCCTAGCGCGGGCGCATGCCCGCCGATCGCACCCTCACCGGCCTCGGCCTGCGCCTGTTCGCGATCGCGTGCCTCGCGTCGATGGCGGCGCTGATCAAGGTCGCGGAAGGGCGCGGCGCCGGGCTCGCCGAGATCATGTTCTTCCGCCAGCTCTGGGCAGTGCCGCTGGTCGCCGCCTGGCTCGCGGTCGGCCCCGGGCTCGGCACGATCCGCACGACGAAGATCGGCGCGCACGCCTCGCGCACCGCGGTCGGGCTGGTCGGCATGGTGTTCAATTTCGGCGCAATCCTGCTGCTTCCGCTCGCCGAGGCGACGACGCTGGCATTCACCGTCCCGATCTTCGCGACCATCCTCGGCGCGCTGCTGCTGCGCGAAGGCGTGGGCTGGCACCGCTGGGCCGCGGTGCTGACCGGCTTCATCGGCGTCCTCATCGTTGCGCAGCCGAGCGGCGGGCATTTCCCGCTGACCGGCACGCTGGTCGGGCTGACCGCCGCCTTCTTCGTCGCGATCATCGCGATCCTGCTGCGCCAGCTCGGCCGCACCGAAAGCGCCGGGACGACGGTATTCTGGTTCTCTTTGCTCTCGGTCCCCCCGCTGGCGATCGCCTATGCCTTCGATGTCCGCGCGCACGACGCCTGGACCTGGATTGCGCTTGCCGGGATCGGAGTGATCGGCGGGGTCGGCCAGATCGCGCTCACCGCCTCGCTGCGCTTCGCCGCGGTCTCCTCGGTGGTGCCGATGGACTATTCGAGCCTGATCTGGGCGACGCTCTATGGCTGGCTGCTGTTCGGAGTGCTGCCGACGCCCTATACCTGGGTGGGCGCGCCGGTCATCATCGCCAGCGGGCTCTACATCGTCTGGCGCGAGCAGCGCCTGCGCCGCGAGCCCTCCGCGCCTATTCCCGCGGGCTGACCGCGCCCCAGTCCCAGCGCCACGCGAACAGCCCGATCGACAGCGGCAGCGTCGCATAGACGAACGGCGCGACCAGCGGGAAGCGCAGCGACATCAGCACCGACACCACCCCGGTCCCCGCCAGGATCGTCCAGATCCACCCCTGCCCCAGCGCCGATCGCCGCCCGCCAAGGTCGAGCGCCGGATTGCGCAGCGCATCGCGGAACAGCAGCGCGATGATCGCCGACATCGCCGAGAAGCCGAGGCCGTAAAAGACGAACAGCGTCGCCAGGCTCCCCTTGAACCCACCCGGCGCGCCCGACAGATAGGCCGCGAACGACGTCGCCATCGCGCGCAACGGCACTTCATAGACCAGCACCACGAAGATCAGCAGCAGCGACAGTAGCAGCGACTGCCAGCCCCCGTCGCCGCGCAGGTTCCGCCACGCGACATGCGCCCACCAGAACAGCGCGATGATCGCGAAGCCGATCGCGAACGACGGGATCGCTGCCGCCGCGTTGACCAGCAAGTCGCCGTCCACCCCCGTGCCGCTCGCCCCCACCACCATCAGCGTTACCGCAAAGGCGAAAGCCGCGTCGACGAACGCGTCGAGCCGGGTGCTGGTCTTGTCAGTCACGGCGATACACCAGCATGAGATTGTTGGCAGGCATCGGTACGACGGCCTCGAGCGCAAAACCCTGTGCCGCCTCGGTGACGTCCTCCACATTCCGCAGCCCGAAGCGCGGGTCGCGTTCCTTGAGCCACAGCTCGAATGCCTCGTTCGAAGCCGCGGTCGGCACCCCCGCCTGCCGATACGGCCCGTACAGGATCAGCGGCGCCCCCGCCCCAAGCAGCCGCGCCGCCCCCGCCATCAACCCCAAGGTCGCTTCCCACCGGCTGATATGCACCATGTTGATGCACAGGATCGCGTCCGCTCGCGCCGCCGGCCAGTCCGCCGCCGCGGCATCCAGCGCGAGCGGCCGCAGCACATTGCCAAGCCCCGCGCACCAGTCGGCAATCGAAGCCCGCGCGTCGGCATCGGGATCGCTCGGCTGCCAGCTGAGTCCCGGAAACCGCTCGGCGAACGCCGCAACATGCTCACCGGTCCCGCTCGCGATCTCCAGCACCACTCCCTCGGCCGGCAGCACCCCCGCCAGCACCTCCGCGATCGGCTCGCGATTGCGCGCGGTCGCAGGCGCATGGCGCCTCATGCCGGACGCGCTTCCTCCAGCAGCCTTTTGGCGCGGATATACATCTCGACGCGCTGCATCGTGAACAGCCCGAGCCCGAGCGCGCCGAACGCCTGGGTCAGCAGCGCGAGGTTCAAGTGGAGCTGCGATCCTTCCATCTGCGCCGCGACCTTGACTGCGATCAGCCCGACGATGAACAGCATCCCCGCGATCGAGGCCTTCTGGTTGAGCGTGTGCGTCTCGGGGTCGACGGTGATGTGCATCATCCGCCCGCGCTGCCAGCCAAGCCCGCACCCGACCAGGAAGGTCGCCCCGCAGATCAGCCAGCCCATCAGGTCGGGCACGCCGCGCGCGAACAGCCAGATCACCACCATCAGATAGATCGCCGGCACGATCCACAGATGCTCGAGCTTGAGCGGCCGCTCCTTGCGCATGCGCCTGAGGCGGAAGAACAGCACGACGCCGACGATCGCGAACATCGCGACCATGCTGATCAGGGTCGCCTGGGGAGAAGCCGATGAGTCCATGCGGCTATCTTCCCGAGCGCGGCTCCGAAGACAAGGGCCTGTTGCAGACGCCGCCGGTTCGCTGCATCTACGTGCGCTTCAGGGAGGGCAGGATGGACATCGACCAGGACAGCGCCGGCGTGAAGTTCCCGCCGCCGCTTGCCTTTGCGGGGACGCTGATCGCCGGGCTGGTGATCGACCGCTTCATGTGGTGGCACCTCGAAATCCCGCTCGGCCATTGGCTCGAACGCTCGCTCGGCTGGATCGGCATCGTCGCCGGCTTCGGGATCATGATGACCGCGTTCGGCCTGTTCAAGCGCGCCGGGACCGACCCCAAGCCGTGGAAGACCCCCACGGCGTTCGTCACCGACGGCGTCTATCGCTGGACGCGCAACCCGATGTATCTCGGCATGGCGCTGATCTACGCCGGCATTGCGATCCTGTGCGACAGCCTGATCACCTTGCTGCTGCTGGCCCCACTGGTCCTCTATATCCAGCGCGAGGTTATCGAGCGCGAGGAGGCCTATCTCGCGGTCAAGTTCGGCGAGCCCTACCGCGCGTACAAGGCGGGCACGCGGCGCTGGTTCTGACCCGCCGCATCTCCAAGGCGCTGTCCTACTGGCTCCGCCATGCGCCCGAGGCGGGCGGGCTGACGCTCGACGAGGCGGGCTGGGCGCCGGTTTCGGGCGTGATGGCGGCGCTGGAGCGCGAAGGCCTGACCGCGAATCCCGCCGACCTCGACCGCACCGTCGCCGAAAGCGACAAGAACCGCTTCGAGATCTCGGAGGACGGCGAGCACATCCGCGCGCGGCAGGGGCATTCGGTCGGAGTCGATCTCGACTGGCCGCTCGCCGACCCGCCCGAGCATCTCTACCACGGCACCGTCGAACGTTTCCTCGCCGCGATCCTCGCCGAGGGTCTCAAGCCGATGGCACGCCACCACGTCCACCTCTCCCCCGATATCGCGACCGCGACCCGCGTCGGCGCCCGCCGCGGCGAGGCGCTGATCCTCCGCATCGCCGCGGGCGCGATGGCGCGGGGCGGGTCCGAATTCAGGCTATCGAGCAACGGCGTCTGGCTGGTCGACGCGGTGCCGCCGGGGTTCATCGAGCGGGTGTAGAGCGCTCGATCGATTCATCCTTATTTTTCCCCGCTCATTCTTTCCCCGGCGAAGGCCGGGGCCCAGTTGCGAGCCGATTCAGATGGCGGGATGCCGCCTGGAGTCCACCGATACTGGGCCCCGGCCTTCGCCGGGGAAAGATGAGACCTATGCCGTCGTGGCCGCTCTTTGACACATCAATCCAGGCGGCGCCGGAACGTGCGTGGCAGTGTAAGGCTAGTGTAAGCTTTCGTTTCGCAAGCTGCGCGCGCGGCGACGCTCCACTTGAGTTCCGGCCCTACTCCGCCGCCGCCGCCACCATCGGCTCCTTCCACGCCAGCACCGGCTTGCGCGCCGCCAGCGTCTCGTCGAGCCTGCGCCGCGGGGCGAAGTGCGGGGCGGTCTTGATCGCCGGGTCGCCCGCCTTGGCGCGCTCCGCCACCGATCGGAACGCGCCGATGAACTGGTCGAGCGCCGCCTTGCTCTCGGTCTCGGTCGGCTCGACCAGCATCGCGCCGTGCACCACCAGCGGGAAATACATTGTCATCGGGTGATAGCCTTCGTCGATCAGCCCCTTGGCAATGTCGATCGTCGAGAAGCCCTCGGGCAGCCCGTTATCGCTGAAGATCGCTTCGTGCATGCACGGCCCGTATTTCGCGAACGGCGCGTCGAGCACATCCTCCATCGAGCGCAGGATGTAATTGGCGTTGAGCACCGAATCCTCGGCGACCTGCCGCAGCCCGTCGGCGCCGTGCGAGAGGATATAGGTCAACGCGCGGGTGAACATCCCCATCTGGCCGTGGAAGGCGACCATCCGCCCGAAGGTCCCGGCATGATGCTCGCCCGCGGTCTCCTCCTCGACGAGGCGGAAATGGTCGCCGTCCTTCTCGACGAAGGGCAAGGGCGCGTAGGGCGTCAGCGCCTCGGACAGCACCACCGGCCCCGAACCCGGCCCGCCGCCGCCATGCGGAGTCGAGAAGGTCTTGTGGAGGTTGATGTGCATCGCGTCGATGCCGAGGTCGCCCGGCCGCACCCGCCCGACGATCGCGTTGAAGTTCGCCCCGTCGCAATAGACATACCCGCCCGCGTCATGGACCGCGTCCGAGATCGCCTTCATCTCGCGCTCGAACAGCCCGCAGGTATTGGGGTTGGTGATCATCACCCCTGCGATGTCCGGCCCCAGCCGGCGTTCAAGCGCCTCCAGGTCGACGCGCCCCTCGTCGGTCGCCGGGATGTCCTCGACGGTGAAGTTGGCGAAGGCCGCGGTCGCGGGATTGGTCCCGTGCGCGCTGATCGGCACCAGCAGGATCTTGCGATGCCCCTCGCCCCGCGCCTCGAGCGCCGCGCGGATCGCCAGCACGCCGCACAGCTCGCCATGCGCGCCCGCCTTGGGGCTCATCGCGACGCTGTGCATGCCGGTCAGCGTGATCAGCCAGTGCGCGAGCTGGTCGATCACCTCGAACGCGCCCTGGCAGCTGTCGACCGGAGTCAGCGGATGCAGGTCCGCGAACCCGGGCAGCCGCGCCACCCGCTCGTTGAGCCGCGGATTGTGCTTCATCGTGCACGAGCCGAGCGGGAACAGCCCGAGGTCGATCGCGTAGTTCTGGCGGCTGAGGCGCGTATAGTGCCGCACCGTCTCGGGCTCCGAAAGCCCGGGCAGCCCGATGGGCTTCGCGCGTTCCAAACCGCCCAGCCTGTTCCCCTGCGAAAGCAGGGGTCCAGAGTCGCGGGCGACTCCGTCCTGGCCCTGGGCCCCTGCTTTCGCCGGGGAGCTGGCATCGAAATCCACCCCCGTCGTATCGGCCGACCCGATCTCGAAGATCAGCGGCTCCTCGAGCATCAGCGCGCGGTTGCCGGTGAAGGTGGTGCCGTCGCTCTCGCCGGCCTCGGGCGTGGTGGGGCGCCAGCCGCTCGCGTTGATCGTCATGCCAGCGCCTCCCGGAGCGCGGAGGCAAGCGTCTCGACGTCCTCCTGCGTGGTGGTTTCGGTGACCGCGACGACCAGTCCGTTGGCCAGCGCGTCCGCCCCCGGATAGAGCCGCCCGAGCGACACGCCGGCGAGCACGCCCTTGTGCGCCAGATCGCGGACCACCGGGCGCGCTTCCTTCGACAGCTTGAGCGTGAACTCGTTGAAGAAGGTCGGCGTCACCAGCTCGACTCCCGGCACGCTCGCCAGCACATCGGCCGCGGCGCTCGCTCCGGCGTGGTTGATCGCCGCCAGCTGGCGCAGCCCCTTTTCGCCGAGCAGGGTCATGTGGATCGACCAGGCCAGCGCGCACAGCACCGAGCTGGTGCAGATGTTCGACGTCGCCTTCTCGCGCCGGATATGCTGCTCGCGCGTCGACAGCGTCAGCACGAAGCCGCGCTTGCCCTCGGCATCGACGGTCTCGCCGCACAGCCGCCCCGGCATCTGCCGCACCAGCTTCTCCGAGCAGGCGAACAGCCCGACATAGGGCCCGCCGAACTGGAGCCCCACGCCGATCGATTGGCCCTCGCCGACGACGATGTCCGCGCCCATCTCACCCGGCGAGCGGATCGCGCCCAGTGCCACCGGTTCGGTCACCACTGCGACCAGCAGCGCCTTGCGGGCATGGCACGCCTCGGCGAGCTTCGAGAGATCGCCGATCCGGCCGAGGATGTCGGGGTACTGGACGACCACGCACGAGGTATCGTCATCGATCAGCCCGATCAGCTCATCGGTGTCCGGGTTCGGCGAGAGCACCGGCAGCCGCGTGTCGAGCACGTCGCCGGTGAACTTCGCCATCGTCTGCGCGACCGAGACGTAATGCGGATGCAGCCCGCCCGAGAGGATCGCCTTGCCCCGCCGCGTCACCCGCCGCGCCATCACGATCGCTTCCCAGCACGCCGT
Organism: Pseudomonadota bacterium; assembly: GCA_040388355.1. Lineage (GTDB taxonomy): Bacteria > Pseudomonadota > Alphaproteobacteria > Sphingomonadales > Sphingomonadaceae > Sphingomonas. The sequence continues at coordinate 30,722 of JAZKCD010000077.1, forward strand.
CGAGCCGTCGTACATCGACGCATTCGCCACGTCGCACCCGAGCAGTCGCGCGACCTGCGACTGGAACTCGAACATCATCTGCAGCGTGCCCTGCGCGATCTCCGGCTGGTACGGCGTATAGGCCGTGAGAAACTCGCCGCGCTGGATCAAATGATCGACCGAGGCCGGCACATGATGCTTGTACGCGCCGCAGCCGAGGAAGAAGGGCGCATCCCCCGCCGCAAGGTTCTTCCGCGCCAGCGCGGTCATGTGCCGCTCGACCGCGAGCTCGCTGGCATGAAGCGGCAGGCCGTGGATCGGCCCGTCGAGCACTGCGGACTCGGGCACGTCGGCGAACAGGTCGTCGACGGAGCTGGCGCCGATGGTGGCGAGCATCGCCGAACGATCGGCGGAAGTCAGGGGAAGATAGCGCATCGGGGCCTTCTCATCAGGTGTTTGCGGGCGCGCCCTCGGCGGGCGTCCAGACGCGAATGTCGGTTGGCTCAACGCCGTAGGCCCGGTCGGTGCCGCCCGCCCCGGTGCAACTATGGTCATCCACGCGGCCGGAGATCACGACATAGCTGTTCCGGAAGTTTGCGGCCTTGCGATCGAACGCCTCCGTCCGGCCGATGCCGATCGTGGCGGGGAGGGCTATCTCGGTCGGATTGACGAGCTCGCCATTTCTCCTGCGCTGCATTTCGCTGCGAAACTCGCCGACTGCTTTTTCCATCGCGGCCTTGTCGACGTAGAGCGCGCAATCATAGCCGCGGCATCCCGGAATATAGCCGGCCACGCGGACCTGCTTGCCTCTGAGCGCATCGCATTGCGCGATCAGTTGCTCGACCGTCACCAACGGTGCGGCAGCGCCGCAACCAGTCGCCGAAACGGCTGCGAGCACCGCGCCAAGAGTGAACGCTCGCGTCAAAGCTTGCTCACGAAATCCGCGTATTTCGCTTCGTCCATCAGGCTCTCGAGCTCGGACGGGTCGGTCAGCGTCAGCTTGAAGAACCAGCCGTCGCCCTCGGGATCCTCGTTGACCAGCTCGGGAGTCTTCTCGAGCGCGGGATTGCCTTCGATCACCGTCCCCGACACCGGCGAATAGACGTCGGACGCCGCCTTGACGCTCTCGACCACGGCGATGTCGTCGCCCTTGCCGACGTCCTTGCCCTCCTCGGGCACCTCGACATAGACGATGTCGCCCAGCTGGCCCTGCGCGTATTCGCTGATGCCGACGGTGCCGATATCGCCATCGACTTCGACCCATTCATGGTCCTCGGTATAGTAACGGCTCATGGTCAGGCTCCCTTTCTGACATAGCGATGGGGGACGAAGGGCATGGGCACGACCTCCGCGATGTGGAGCTTGCCGCGCTGGGCAAGCGTGATCTTCGTGCCGGGCACGGCGGAGGCGACGGGGACATAGGCCATCGCGATCGGCTTCTGCACCGTCGGCGCGAACCCCCCCGACGTGACCCGGCCGACTTCGCTGCCGTCGGCATCGAGCACCGCGGCGCCTTCGCGCACCGGCTGGCGGCCCTCGACGATCAGCCCGACGCGCTTGAGGATCGGTCCAGCCTCGCGCTCGATCATGATCCGCGCATGGCCGGGGAAACCGCCTTGCTCACGCCGGCGCTTCTTGATCGCGAAGCCGAGTGCGGCGGCGATCGGCGTGGTCTCGGTATCAAGGTCGTGGCCATAGAGCGGCAGGTCGGCCTCGAGCCGCAGCGAATCGCGCGCGCCCAGCCCGATCGGCTTGACCTCCGGCTCGGCAGTGATCGCATCCGCCAGCGCGACCACGGCGTCGGCGGGCACCGAGATCTCGAACCCGTCCTCGCCGGTATAGCCCGAGCGGCTGATCCACAGGTCGTGCCCCTGCCACGCGAACGCCGCGCCCTGCATGAAGACGAGTCCCGCCACGCCGGGGACGATGCGATCGAGCGCGGCCACCGCCTCCGGCCCCTGCAAAGCGAGCAGGGCCTGGTCTTCCATGTGGTTGAGCGTGATCTCGTCGGCCAGATGCTCGCGGAAATGGGCGATATCGTCCCATTTGGTCGCGCCGTTGACGACCATGTAGATGCTGCCGTCGTCGCGCCGGGTCAGCATCAGGTCGTCGAGGATCCCGCCATTCTCGGCGAGCAGCAGCGAATAGACCGGATGCGCGATCTTCGCGGCGCCGATATCGGCGGGCAGCAGCGCCTCGAGCGCGGTCTCGACGCCGTCACCGGAGAAGGTCAGCTGGCCCATATGGCTGACGTCGAACAGCCCGGCATGTTCGCGCACCCACAGATGCTCGGCCATGATGCCTTCATACTGGACCGGCATCTCGTATCCCGCGAACGGCACCATCCGGCCGCCGCGGTCGCGGTGCCACTGGTCGAGCGGAAGATGGAGGATTTCGGGCGCTTCGCCGTCGATTTCCTGGCTCTGGACGTCCTGGCTCATCACTTCACTCCCGAAGTCGAGGATCGACGGCCGTCCACGCGCTGTCCGCGCGGCTTTTGGTCCATCGCCCCCTCTGTCACGGGAACCTGAGAGCTTTCGCGCGCCGGAGCGCGCTTACCCCTTCGGTGGCCACTCACACGAGCGGCGCTTTCCAGAGTGTCCTGACGCGCGCGGTCCCTGGTGCCTGAGAGATTCCGGGGCGGTTGCTCCTTCGGCGGCGCGGCTGAAAGCCCCGCACTCTCCCGCGCGCGTCCGCCACAGCGAGCCGCGGCAGACGCCGACAGCCTTGGCTGCCCCTCCGATTCGAGTCAATTGATGAATCCCTCTCTGACGAGAGGGTGGGACCTTAGCGGGTGACGTTGTACTTCAGCTGCTCGTCGGTGAGCTGGAAGCCGACCAGCGCCTCGAAGGTCGCCGACAGCACCGACTGGCGGATCGCCGGATCGGCGAGCGGGTCCATCGCCGCGTCCTGCTCGCCCGCCTTGCGCTTCTTGGTCAGCCGGTCGCGCACGTCCTGCGGCAGCGTCGCTGCGGCGCGCGACACCTGGGTGCTTCCCTGCGCCTTGGCGCTCGCGCGCAGCTGGCCGTCCTCGAAATGGACGGTGACACGGCCGACGCGCTTGGCGATCACCGAGGATCCGCCGCGCACCACGGTAATGAAATAGGGCAGGCTCACGTCGCGCGGCCCCTGGGCATTGGCGCGGCGCGCGAAGACGTCGAAGGTCACGGTCGTGGTCACCTGATCGGCGCCGTCGTCGCAGGCCGAGGTGACGTTGGTCAGCACCGCGGTGACGTCGATCGCCTGCGCCTCGCGGCTGGCGGGCGGATCGAACAGAGTGACGTCGCCGGTGCCGGCGGGAACCGCGACATGCGGGCAGGCCGAGCGCAGCGAAGTGATGCCGACGCCGCTCGACGTGTCGATTTCGCCCGTCCGCGAGCAGCCGCCGGCGAGGATCAGGATCGTGGCGGGAAGAACGATTTTGGCGAGGGACACAGGGCACCTTTCAGAACAAACGGGCCAGCGGCAGATGCCCGGCCCGAAACGCGCGACACCATAGGAAGCGCCTTCCGCCGGTGCAAGCAATCGCGTAGGGACGCGCCATGTCTGGAATAAGGCCGCCCCTGGACCTCCTCATCGCCGCCCCGCGCGGCTTCTGCGCCGGCGTCGACCGCGCGATCCGCATCGTCGAGCTGGCGATCGAGAAATACGGCGCGCCGGTCTATGTCCGCCACGAGATCGTCCACAACAAGTTCGTCGTCGACAGCCTCAAGGCGATGGGCGCGATCTTCGTCGACGAGCTCGACCAGGTGCCCGACGGCGTCCCCGTCGTCTTCTCGGCGCACGGCGTGCCCAAGGCGGTGCCGAGCAAGGCTGCCGAGCGCGGGCTCTCCTATCTCGACGCGACCTGCCCGCTGGTCTCCAAGGTCCACCGCCAGGCCGAGCGGCTGGTCGCGGCGGGGCGGCACATCCTCTTCATCGGCCATGCCGGGCATCCCGAGGTGATCGGCACCTTCGGCCAAGTGCCCGAGGGATCGATGACTTTGGTCGAGGCCGTCGACGACGCCGAGGCGGTGTCGCCGCCCGATCCGGACAACCTCGCCTTCCTTACCCAGACGACGCTGTCGGTCGACGACACCGCCGCGGTGCTGGCGGTGCTCCAGCGCCGCTTCCCGACGATCCTCGCGCCGGGCGCCGACGACATCTGCTACGCCACCTCGAACCGCCAGGCCGCGGTCAAGGCGATCGCCGAGGCATGCGACCTGGTGCTGGTGATCGGCGCGCCCAATTCGTCCAACTCGCTCCGCCTCGTCGAAGTCGCGGTGCGAAACGGCACTTGCGCGACGCTGATCCAGCGCGCGGACGAGATCGACTTCGCCTGGTTCGAGGGCGTCTCCACCGTCGGCATCACTGCCGGCGCCTCGGCGCCCGAGCTGCTGGTCCGCGAAGTCGTCGACCGCATCGCCGAGCGCTTCACCGTGACCGAGCGCGAAGTCGAAACCGTGCGCGAGCAGGTCGTCTTCAAGCTGCCGCGCGGCCTCGAAGCGGCCTGATGGCAGTCTACACGCAGGTTTCCGCCGAGGCGCTCGGGCGCTTCCTCGCGGGCTTCGACGTCGGCGAGCTGGTCTCGGCCAAGGGCATCGCCGAGGGCGTCGAGAACAGCAACTACCTGGTCGACACGACCAAGGGCCGCTTCATCCTGACGCTGTACGAGAAGCGCGTCGCGGCGGACGACTTGCCCTATTTCATGGCGCTGCTCGATCATCTCGCCGCGAAGGGCCTGCCGGTGCCCCCGGCGATCAAGGACCGCGAGGGCCGCGAAATCCACGAGCTGGAAGGGCGCCCGGCCTGCCTGATCAAGTTCCTGCCCGGCGTGTCGGTGACGCACCCCACGCCTGCCCAGGCCGCAGCCGCCGGCGCCGCATTGGGGCAGCTGCACCGGGCGGTGTCGGACTTCGCCTGGGACCGCCCCAATTCCATGGGCTATGAAAGCTGGAAGCCGCTATGGGAGCGGTGCGGCCGCAGCCTCGACCGGATCGCCCCCGGACTGTATGACGATCTGGGGCTTGCGCTCCACGATCTCTCGACCGCCTGGTGGTATGGCGGCGAATTCGATCGCTGCGCGATCCACGCCGACCTCTTCCCGGATAACGTGCTGATGCGGGGCGACGGCGTCAGCGGGCTGATCGACTTCTACTTCGCCTGCACCGATATCCGCATCTACGATCTCGCGATCATGATGACGGCCTGGTCGTTCGACGGCACCGGCACGCGCCACGATCCCGCGATCGAGGAAGCGCTGATCGCCGGCTATGAGCGGAGCTTCCCGTTGACCGGCCCGGAAAGGCAGATGCTTTATTCCTTCGCGAGCGCGGCGTGCGTGCGCTTCACGCTGTCCCGCGCCTGGGACTGGCTGAACACCCCGGCCGACGCACTGGTTACCCGCAAGGACCCGCTCGCCTTCTGGCGCCGCCTGAAGGTCTACGACCCCAACCTCGCCAGCCTCACCACGACGCTGGCATGACCGAGCTCCAGCATGTCGAGATCGCCACCGACGGCGCGTGCAAGGGCAATCCCGGGCGCGGCGGCTGGGGCGTGGTGCTGCGGATGGGCGGCACCGAGAAGGACATGTCGGGCGGCGAGCCGCACACCACCAACAACCGCATGGAGCTGATGGCGGCGATCGAGGGGCTCAAGGCGCTCAAGCGCCCGTGCCGCGTGACGCTGTCGACCGACAGCCGCTACGTGATGGACGGCCTCACCAAGTGGATCCACGGCTGGCTCAAGAATGGCTGGCGGACCTCGGACAAGAAGCCGGTCAAGAATTCGGACCTGTGGATCGCCCTGCTCGAAGCTGCCAAGCCGCACCGCGTCGAATGGGTGTGGGTCAAGGGTCATGCCGGCCACCCGGACAATGAGCGCGCCGACAAGCTCGCGAGCGACGCCGCGCTGGCCCAGCGCGGCTGACCCAATGGCTTCTAGGCCGTCACATACACCGTCAGCGGCGTATCCGTGACGGCGGCCAGCACCGTTTGCGTCGCGCCCACCTGGCTGGCTGAGCCGGGCGCCTCGACCAGCACCGCCTCGACGATCGTGTCGAAGGGCTGGTTGTAGAAAACCAGCTGCGAAAGCGCGGCTTCGAGGGGCGACATGCTGGGATTGTAAGCCGCATTCTCCGCATAGCGTCCGGTGCAGATCACGCCCGCACTGGTGCGAAGCGCGACGCCGGCGAACGTGGCGGTGTAGGGACTGTAGGACGCATTGGCGGCGGCAAGCGCGGCCTCGCCGATCGCATCGAGCGGCTGCCCGGCCGACAGCCCGTGCGACTGGGCCTGCATCAGTCCGCCCTGCACGCCAAGGTCGCGCGGGCCGAACGGATCGGGCAGGAAATAAGTGAACGGCCGCAGCGGCAGGCCCGGCAGCGCGACCATCAGCGTCGCCGCATCGACGAGCTCATACAGGAATTGGCGGCAATAGCCGCACGGCGCCGCCGAAATCGCCAGCGTTGCCAAACCCTGCTCGCCGTTGACCCAGGCATTGGCGACACACGCCTGTTCGGCATGGACGGTGAAGCTCAGCGCCTGGCCCGCGACTTCCAGGTTGGCGCCGTAGTAGAGCGCGCCGGTCAGGCCAACGCCCACTGCACCCACTTGAAAGTGGGAGATCGGCGGGGTCGCGTACAGTCGCGCAAATGGCACAAGGTCGATCGCCAGTTGCTCCAGGCTGACGCCCGTCTGCTGTACCAGAGATGCGGCGTCCGCCGCACTGACGACACCATGGAAGGTGGAAGACGTGGAGAGATCGCGCAATGCATCCGAAATGGCCGGGACCTTGCTCAAAGCTTCTTCGAATGCAGATGTGGCGTCGGCCATAATACCTCCATTATCAGTATTATTCAGCGACAGGAGATCCTACCAATAAGCTGATCGCCCGACACTTATCAGTACGCATATTTCTTATCTAGCGCTTCGTTTGTGGTTATCAAATAATTTCGCGATACAAAGACTCGCCTGACGATCATTATGACCTTTCCAGGATGTACTTTCGGCTCGCACAGCCGTGCGTAAGCGGAGACTGAGAACTCAGAAGCGCGCCGCCGAGTACCGCCCGAAATCGATCCCCGCCACCAACGCATCGGGCGCGTTTCCGGTGATCAGCGCCGCTGCGATCTTCGCCGCGGCGGGCGCGGTCTGGATGCCGAATCCGCCCTGCCCCGCGAACCAGAACAGTCCCTCGACCTTGGGATCGAAGCCGTAGACCGGCCGCCGGTCGGGCGCGAAGCTGCGCAGGCCGGCCCATTTGTGCTCGCGCGCGGCGATGCGCCAGTCGACGCAATGCTCGAACCGGTCGATCGCGATCGCGACGTCCAGATCCTCGGGCTGGGCGTCGCACGGGCCGCAGGCGATCTCGTCGTGCGGCGAGAGCCACAGCCGCCCGCCGGCCTCGGGCTTGAAATAGAAGCTTCCGGTGATGTGGCCGACATGCGGCAGCGCCGGCGGCGGCTCGGGATCGGTGCGCAGCTGCACCATCGTGCGGCGATAGGGCTGGATGCCGAGCGGCCTTGCGCCCGCCATCGCCGCGACCGGATCGGCCCAGGCGCCGGCGGCGTTGAGCAGCAGGTCGGCCTCGAAGCTGCCCGCGCGCGTCTCCAGCCGCCAAGCACCGCTTTCGCGGCGAATCGACTGGAGCTCGGCCGCGGTCCGGATCTCGACCCCCGCAGTCCGCGCCGCCTTGAGATAGCTGCCGTGAAGCCCGCCGACATCGATATAGGCGCAGCTCGGCTCGTAGACCGCGAGCGTCCAGTCCTCGCGCAGCCCCGGGATCGTGTCGCGCGGATCGGCGGCGACGAGCGCCACCCCGCTCCCCTCGAACTCGGCGAGATAGGCATCGACTGCCGCCTGCTCGTCGGCGCGGGCGATGTGGAGCGAGCCGAGCGGCTCGAGGAAATGGCCGAGCAGCGCCCCCGACGCGGTGGTCAGCGGCTGGATGTCGGGCCCGCCATAGGTCTCCGACCAGAACGCCGCCGAGCGCCCGGTCGAATGATAGCCCGGCTGGTCCTCCATCTCGAGCACCAGCACGCTGGCATGGGGCGCAAGCTCGGCGGCAAGGCTCGCCCCCGCGATCCCCGCCCCGACGATGGCGATATCGTACCGGCTCACCCCTTGGGCGCCCTCGCCGCCAGGAACAGGTCGATCTCGCCGATCGCGCGGTTGCGGACCTTGTCGGCCTCGCGAAGGATCTCGTGCGCGCTTTCCTTGCCGAAGCGGACGAGCCGGGCATTGGGCAGCTTCGGCCCGATCGCCAGCGCCGCGCGCGGATCGACCAGCCCGTCGGCCTCGGCGACGAGGATCAAGGTCGGCACCTGCATCGCCTTGAGCCTCGGGCTCGCGCGCAGCTCGCGCATCGACTTGAACGCCTCGATCAGCCAGCGCCAGCTCGGCGCGCCGGTGACGTTGCCGGGGTTGGCCATCTGCCACCATATCTCGTCGGCATAGCGATCCTCGTCGTGGGTCAGCAGCGAGTGGCGAGTCTCGGTGGTGTAGGGCTTCTCGTTGCCCTTCCATGCCGGGCGCGCCGAATCGCCCACTCCGCCCATCAGCTTGGCGAGCCACTCGCCGAACCCCGCCCCGCCGATTGCGCGCACCCCCAGCATCGGCGCGACCAGCACCGCGGCCTCAGGCGTCACCGCGCCCTCGACCAGCGCGCGCAGCACGATGTGCCCGCCCATCGAATGGCCCATCACGACATGCGGCCCCGGAGTCGCCGCGGCCCAATCGGCATGGAAGGCGCGCAGATCGGCGACATACTGGCCGAAATCTTCAATATGGCCGCAATTCTTCGCATCGGTCAGCCGGCCTGAACCGCCCTGCCCGCGCCAGTCGAACGACGTGATCGTCCAGCCCTGCGCGTGCCAATGGTCGAAGCTCTCGAGATATTTCTCGAAGATATCGCCGCGCCCGCCCTGGAACAGGATCGATCCGCGCGGCGTGCCGTCGGCGGGCCACGCGAACGAGCGCATCTCCCAGCCGTCGGGGGCGGTCCATTGGTGGATGCGGGCGCCCGCGGGAATCGCGCGGCGGTCGAAAATGGCGGTGCTCATGCCCTTGGTTACGTTTTGATAAGCCACTCCGTCTAGGCATTTGCCGTGATGGGGGAATTGTTTGCCACTTTCCTGCTTGGCGCGCTGGCGCTGCTCCTGGTCTCGGCGGGGATCGAGGACGCGCGTACGCGGGAGATCGCCAACTGGAAGAACCTCGCCATCGCGCTGATGGCGCCGCTCTGGTGGTGGGCGAACGGGCTCGCGATCTGGCCCGAAATGGCGCTGCAGACCGGCGTCGCGATTCTCGTCTTCGCCTTCTTCACCGGCGCCTTCGCGCTCGGGCAGATGGGCGGCGGCGACGTCAAGCTGATCGGCGCGCTCGCGCTGTGGCTGCCGGTGCAGCCCTTGATCTGGATGCTGGTGATCATGTCGCTGCTCGGCGGCGCGCTCACCTTGTTGCTGGTTGCCGAGAAATGGATCCGCCGCGGGGGGAAGCCGCTCGAGATTCCCTATGGAGTCGCGATTGCGATCGCAGCCCTGCTCGTACTTCGCGAACCGATAATTAACCATTTCGGTTGAGAGATTGACGCCGGATCAAGTCCGGCCGTTGTGTTTGGGAATTTAGCGTCATGGATGCACGGAAGATCATTCTCCTCGTAGGTGCGCTCATCGTCGCCGCGATCACGGCGTTCATGGCGCGCAACCTGATGGTCGGCGCGCCGACTCCGGTCGCGGGCGCCGTGCCGGTGGCGGGATCGCCGCAGAACACCACCGAGATCCTCGTCGCCACGCGTGCCTTGCCGGTGGGTACCATCCTCGATCCCGAATCGATGAAGTGGGTGCCCTGGCCCAAGGACCTGATCGAAGGCGCCTATTTCCAGAAGGAAGCGACCGACCAGAAGTCGCTCCAGGGCACCGTCGTCCGCTTCGCCATTCCGGCGGGGCAGCCGATCACCCAGGGCGGGCTGGTCAAGCCCGGCGACCGCGGCTTCCTCGCCGCCGCGCTGGGCCCGGGCATGCGCGCGGTCACCGTCCCGGTCGACGCCAAGAGCTCGGTCGCGGGCTTCGTCTTCCCGGGCGACCGAGTCGACCTCATCCTGACGCAAGAAGTCGCCGGCGGCGGCGACGGGCCTCCCCTGAAGGCGTCGGAGACCGTGCTGCGCAACGTCCGCGTGCTCGCCACCGACCAGCGCACCGACCAGACCAAGGACGACAAGGGCAACACCGTCGTCGTCGGCTATTCGACCGTCACGGTCGAGGCGACGCCGAAGATCGCCGAGCAGATCGCCGTCGCGCAGACGCTCGGCAGCCTGTCGCTGTCGCTGCGCTCGATCGCCGACAACCAGGGCGAGCTCGAGGACGCGATCGCCAACGGCGAAGTCAATGTTCCCGCCAACGGCGATCCCAAGGCCGAGAAGGAAATGATCGCCTCGGTCGCGGCGCGGCCGTCGCCGGGCGGTTCGACCGTCTCGACCGGCGCCGACGTGTCGCGCTTCCAGCGCCGCACGGTGCCGTCGAAGCCGCCCGAGGATCGCAAGAACACGGGCCCGCAGGGGCCGCAGCAGAATTATCCGGGCGCGCCTGCGCCCGTAGCGCAGGGCCCCACTGTCCGGGTCGTGCGGGGAAGCGACATCGTCGTCGTTCCCGTCGGGGGGAAGAACTGATGGATATGAAGTTGCTCGTCCGCCGGCTGCTCGGGACGACGGTGTCGCTGGCGCTGATCGCCGGCGCGCCGGGTGCCGCCCTGGCGCAGCGCGCGCCGGGGGCGCCGACCGTCAAGGTCGCGCAGCTGCCGCCCGGCACCCAGCGCCCCACCGCCGAGGTCAAGCTGTCGGTCGGCCAAGGCGAGCTGATCACGCTCCCCGCCAACGCCGCCAATGTCTGGACCTCGAACCCCGGCGTGGCCGACGTCTATGTCTCCAGCGCGCGGCAGATCCATCTCTACGGCAAGGAATTCGGCGAGGCGACGGTGTTCGCCACTTCGGCGAATGGGACCGTCATCTTCGCAACGAACGTCCGCGTGAGCCAGAACCTCACATCGATCGACCGGATGATGAAGCTGGCGATGCCCGATGCGGACATCACCGTCACCACGGTCGGCCAGATGGCGGTGATCAACGGCATTGTCGCGTCGCCCGCCGACAGCGAGCAGGCGCAGCGGCTGGTCACCTCGCTGCTCAACCCCGGAGTCGACCTGTCCTCGCCCAACGCGATGCTCAAGATCGTCGTGGTCAACCGCCTGCGCACCGCAACCCCGCTCCAGGTCAACCTCCAGGTCCGCTTCGCCGAGGTCAGCCGCAGCTTCGTCAAGAATGTCGGCGTCAACCTGCTGACCCGCGACATGGGCAACGGCTTCGGCGGCGCCATCATGTCCGGCTCGCGCTCGCCCGGCACGATCGGCGCGATCGACACCTCGACGCTGCCGCTGCTCGACGCCTCGTCGCGCTTCGGCTTCCCCGCGGGCACGCTCAGCCTGCCCTACGACCCGCGCGTCGGCGACTTCGTCTATCCGGGCAGCGGCACCAAATTCACCGCCACCAAGGGCGTCCAGAACACCACGCTCGGCCTCGCCGGCCATCTGCTCGGGCTCGACGTCCTCTCGGCGATCGATCTCGGCGAGCGCATCGGCCAGGTGACCACGCTCGCCAGCCCGAACCTGACTGCGCTTTCGGGCGAGACCGCGACCTTCCTCGCCGGCGGCGAGATCCCGATCCCCGTGAGCCAGGGGCTCGGCGCGGTGTCGGTCGAGTACAAGCAATACGGCGTCAGCCTCGCCTTCACCCCGACGGTGATGTCCGACGGCCGCATCTCGATCCGCGTCCGCCCCGAAGTGTCGCAGCTGTCGGCCGCCGGCGCGGTGACGATCAGCGGCGTCACCATCCCCGCGCTCACCACCCGCCGCGCCGAGACCTCGGTCGAGCTGGGATCGGGCGAGAGCTTCATGATCGCCGGGCTGATGTCGAACAGCCACGACAACAATATCGACAAGGCTCCCGGCCTGGGCGACGTGCCGATCCTCGGCGCGCTGTTCCGCTCGAACGCCTTCCAGCGCAACGAGACCGAGCTGGTGATCGTGATCACCCCGTACCTGGTCAAGCCGGTCAACGCGAACCAGATCGTGCTGCCGACCGACGGCTACCAGGCGCCCAACGATTTCGAGCGCATCCTCGGCGGCCAGCTGAGCCAGCGCGACACCGACACGCCCAAGCCGCGGCCAAGCATGGCGGCGCCGGCCAATTCCGCGCCGTCGGTCGGCGCGCTCACCATGCCGATCGGCCCCTCGCCGGCGCAGCAGCAGCAGCGCCAGCAGCCCGCGCGCACCATTCCGCCCAGCACGCCGGCGCGCGGCAAGAAGAGCGTCGCCAGCGCCGCGCCGGGCTTCGGCCAGTGACCCGCCTTTCCAGGGAGACTTCCATGTTCACGCGCATCGCCTTGCCCCTGCTGATGGTGCCCGCTTTGCTGCTCGGCGGCTGCGGGACCTATAATGGCGGGGTCGATTCGGTCTATCAGCCGGTCGTCCAGCGCACCGACTATGTCTTCGACCTCCACACCGCGGGCTATTCGCTGGCGGACGGCGAGCCCCAGCGGCTGAGCGGCTGGCTCCAGTCGATGAAGCTGCGCTATGGCGACAAGATCGCAGTCGACGACGGTGGCGACGGCAGCACCGCGCGCGAGCAGGTCGCCGCCGAGGCCGGGCGCTACGGCATCATCCTGTCGGACCAGCCTCCGGTCACGGTCGGCCAGATCGCGCCGGGAACGGTGCGGGTCGTGGTCACGCGAATGAACGCGACCGTGCCCAACTGCCCCGACCTGTCGCGCATCTACCAGCCCGACTATTCCGCGAGCACGACCTCCAATTACGGCTGCGCCAACAACAGCAACCTCGCCTCGATGGTTGCCGATCCCGCCGATCTCGTCCGCGGCGAGCCGGGCTCGCCGACCAGCGACCCGACCACGTCGATGAAGGCGATCGGCGCGCACCGCGCGACCGCGCCGAGCGGCGCCGGCGGTCTCAAGTCCGACAGCCCTGGGGGTAACAAGTGAACGCGCCATTCAATCCCGGACGCACCGGCCATCGCGAGCCGTTCGTTGCGTTCGTCTGCGACGAGACCACCGCCGAGGCGCTGCGCCCGATCGCGATCGAGCTCGGCTGGAGCCCCGAAAAGGTCAACAAGGGCGGGCTTCGCAACGCCGTGCAGACGCTGTCGGTCTCGGCCAGCCCCAACGTGCTGTTCGTCGACCTCTCGGAGTCGGGCGATCCGCTCAACGACATCAACGCGCTCGCCGAGGTCTGCGAGCCCGGCACGGTGGTGATCGCCTCGGGCCAGGTCAACGACGTCAGGCTGTACCGCGACCTCGTCGCCAGCGGCATCCAGGATTATCTGCTCAAGCCGCTCAACCCCGATTCGCTGCGCGAGGCCTTCGCCAACGCGCAGGCGATGCTCAACGCGCCCAAGCTCGCCGACCCCAGCGCCGACCGCCCGCACTGCGCAGTCGCGGTGATCGGCGCGCGCGGCGGCGTCGGCGCGTCGACCGTGGCGACGTCGCTCGCCTGGCTGACCAGCGACAAGCATGGCCGCACCACCGCCTTGCTCGACCTCGACGTCCATTTCGGCACCGGCGCGCTGGCGCTCGACCTCGAGCCGGGCCGCGGCCTGACCGACGCGATCGAGAATCCCAGCCGCATCGACGGGCTGTTCATCGAGCGCGCGATGGTCAAGGCCTCCGACACGCTGTCGGTGCTCTCCGCCGAAGCGCCGATCAATTCGCCCGTGCTCAACGACGGCGCCGCCTTCTACCAGCTGCAGGAAGAGATCCGCACGGCGTTCGAATGCACGATCGTCGACTTGCCGCGGCCGATGCTGGTGCTCCATCCGCATTTGATCACCGACGTCCAGGTCGCGGTGCTCGTCACCGAATTCACCCTGGCCGCCGCGCGCGACGCGATCCGCATCCTGTCGTGGTTCAAGTCGAACGCGCCGCAAACCCAGGTGATCGTCCTCGCCAACAAGGTCCATCCGCAGGCGATGCTCGAGATCAGCCGCAAGGATTTCGAAGGCTCGATCGAGCGCAAGGTCGATTTTGTCGTCCCGTTCGAGCAGAAGGTCGCGTCGCAGGCCGCCAAGCTCGGCAAGCCGTTCGCCGAGGCCGGCAAGAACACCAAGTCGCTCAGCCCCCTGACCGAGCTCGCCGCACGCGTGACCGCAATCACCGATGCGGGCGAGCGCGACGATGCCCCGGCCAAGCCCAAGCCGGGCGCCAAGCCCGCGGGCAAGGGCGGATCCCTGCTCGGCCGGTTCAGCGGGCTGACGGGCAAGAAGAAGAGCAAGTAAGTCGTTAAGCCCTTCCCGCTTAAGGGAAGGCGAGGGAGTTTGAACTCGGCGTGGAGATGTTGCCGTACATAATGCTGGGTGGCGGCGCCTTCATGGTTCTCGCGCTCATGGTGTTCGCCTTCTCGGGTCCCTCGGTGGCGCGCGCCGGCGCGCGCCGCCTTTCGGGCCTGCGCGAACGCCACACGGTCAGCGCGGCCGGGCCCAATGCGATGGAGGCGCAGCTGCGCCGCATCTCGGCCAACCGTGCGACCAAGATGGACAATGTCGCCGGACGCATCCTGCCCAATCCCGCGCTGCTGAAGAAGCGGCTGGCGATGACCGGCAAGAACTGGAGCGTCGGCAAATACGGGCTCGCCTCGCTGGGGCTGCTCGTCGTTCCCGCCGGGCTGCTGCTGATGCGCGGCGCGCCGATCTGGCTCGCGCTGTTCGTCGGGCTGTTCATCGGCGCCGGGCTTCCGCACTGGGTGGTCGGCTTCTTCATCAAGCGCCGCATCAAGCATTTCACTGCGCGCTTCCCCGATGCGATCGAACTGCTCGTCCGCGGCCTGCGCTCGGGCCTGCCGATCACCGAGACGATCGGCGTGGTCGGCCAGGAAGTCGACGGTCCGATCGGCGAGGAATTCCGCTCGATCGCCGACAAGATGAAGATCGGTCGCACCCTCGACGTTGCGCTCCAGGAGACCGCGGATCGGCTCGGCACGCCCGAATTCCAGTTCTTCGTCATCACCATCGCGATCCAGCGCGAGACCGGCGGCAATCTCGCGGAGACGCTCGGCAACCTGGCGGACGTGCTGCGCAAGCGCGCGCAGATGAAGCTCAAGATTGCGGCGATGTCGTCCGAATCCAAGGCGTCGGCGCTGATCGTCGGGGCGCTGCCCTTCATCGTGTTCGGGATGATCTGGTTCATCAACAACAAATATATGTTCAACTTCTTCCAGGACGAGCGGCTGATGGTCGCCGGCGGCGGCGGCCTGGTCTGGATGGCGATCGGGGCCTTCATCATGGCCAAGATGGTCGATTTCGAGATCTGAGGGCGCATGGAACCGACATCCGGACCGACGATCCTTGGGATCGACGTATTGTGGGTGGCGACTTTGCTCGCCGCGGTGGCGGCGTTCGCGGTGCTGCTGGCGGTCTATGCCGCCACCACGGTGCGCGATCCGATGGCCAAGCGCGTCAAGGCGCTCAACGAGCGCCGCGAGCAGCTCAAGGCCGGCATCACCGCCTCGACGTCGAAGCGCCGCGCCAAGCTGGTCCAGCGCAACGAGAATGCCGACAAGATCCGCTCGCTGCTGTCGTCGATGAAGGTGCTGCAGGACAGCCAGCTCAAGACCGCGCAGACCAAGCTGATGCAGGCCGGCATCCGTTCGAAGGAATGGGCGCCCGCAGTGATCTTCGGCCGGCTGATCCTGCCGATCGTGTTCGGCGGGACGATGCTGTTCCTCGTCTACGGCACCGAGATGTTCTCCGACTGGACTCCGATCAAGGCGTACGGCCTCGTCGCGGTGACCTTTCTGATGAGCTACAAGGCGCCCGACATCTACCTCAAGAACAAGATCAACAAGCGCAGCAGCGCGATTCGCAAGGGGCTGCCCGACGCGCTCGACCTGCTGGTCATCTGTGCCGAAGCGGGACTGACGGTCGACGCCGCTTTCGGCCGCGTCGCGCGCGAACTGGGCCGCGCCTACCCTGAGCTGGGCGATGAATTCTCGCTCACCGCGATCGAGCTGGGCTTCCTCACCGATCGCCGCCAGGCGTTCGACAATCTCGCGCTGCGGATCGATCTCGAAGCCGTGCGCGGCGTCGTAACCACCATGATTCAGACCGAAAAATACGGCACGCCGCTGGCATCGGCGCTGCGCGTGCTGTCGGCCGAGTTCCGCAACGAGCGCATGATGCGCGCCGAGGAAAAGGCCGCGCGGCTGCCCGCGATCATGACCATCCCGCTGATCCTGTTCATCCTGCCGGTGCTGTTCATCGTCATCCTCGGACCGGCCGCCTGCTCGATCAACGACAGCTTCATCAACCGCTAGTCGGCGCTGCATCAACCAGGGTGGCGCGAAATCGCCGCCCAAGCTACCTTTCCCCGCAAAACAGGGGGAGCAGGACTCATGCACGATTTGCCGTTCCAGACGCCGACACAATTCCTGGCGCTGGCGCTGACACTCTTTGCGGGCTGGCTGCTCGGCCTCGGCAGTTCCTCGGGCGGCGCCAAGTGGCGCGAGCGCTACGAGGATGAGGAAGGCGATCACGCCAGCTACCGCCACCAGGCCGAGACCGACCTCAAGGAAGCCAATCGACGCATCCGCGACCTCGAGGCCGAGTGCGAGCGGCTGAAGCGCACCGCCACTGCCGCCGAGGCCGCAGCGGCGGCCGCGCCGGTCGCCGCGGTGGCCGCGAGCGACGAATCGGGCGGGGGCTGGCGCGGCTGGTTCGGCTGGGGCCGCGACAATCTCTCGCGGATCCGGGGGATCGACGATGCGCGCGAGAAGCGGCTCAACGAGCTCGGCATCAAGACCTATCGCGAGATCGAGAAGATGACCGCCGACGACGAGGCCGCGCTCGAGCAGCGCCTCGAGATGGACAAGGGCGCGATCGCCAAGGAAGAATGGCGCGAGCAGGCCGCCTTGCTGCGCGCCGGCAACGAGGACGAGCACGCCAAGCGCTTCGCCTGATCCGGCTCAGTCCGCCGGGAAGAGGAACACCAGCGCCTTGCGCGCCAGTCCGGAAACGGCCTGGCGCGCCTCGGGCTGTGCGGCCTCCAGCGCCGCCACGGTCCAGCCGTCGCGCGCCAGCAGCAGCGCCAGTACCGCGCGCTCGGCCCCGGTCAGCGTCACTGCCCCGCCCGCCAGCGCCAGCCGGCCGTCCTCGGGCAGCGGCACGCGGCGGCGCAGCGCGGCGAGCACCAGCATGTCGGGCTGCAGCGTCTGGAAATGGCCGAGATTGAACGGCCGCATCGGCTCACGCGCACGGTCGTTGTCGGCGTAGAAACTGTCGAGATCGAGGCCGTCCGCCAGGCGATGGAGCATCGCGCGAAGCCGCTCCTGCCGCGCGGCCCGCGCCTCGGCGCCCTCGAGACGGCTGAGATCCTCGCGCGCGACGTCCTCGCCATCGGCCTGCGCGCCGAGCCAGCGCAGCAGGCTGCGCCCGCGCGGCGGCTGGATGGTGATGCTGAGATGCATCGACGCCGGCCCCGCCACCTCGGCCCAATGCACTTCGCCGCGCGGCAGGAAGAGCAGGTCGCCCGGCGTGAGCAGAATCTCGGCCTCGATCGGGCCGGGCTCCTCGGGCGCGGGGAATCGCGCGCCCGCCAGCGGGTATCGATAGGGCTGGCCGTGGCAGAACCAGCGCTTGCTGCCGTGGAGCTGGAGCACCAGCACATTGTGATCGTCGTAATGCGCCGGGAACGCGCTCTCGCGCCGGAAGCTGACATAGCAGTTGGTCGCAACCTTGGCGGCGAAGTGCCGCTCGAGCATCGCATTGAGCGCGGCGATGGCGGGCACGCGACGCTCGACCTGGTTGAGCACGAGGCTCATCCCCTGCTCGCACAGCGCGTGGAGCGCCTCGGCGCGCATCGGGCGCTCGCTCAGATGCTTCGTGCGGGGAACCGCGACGTCGAACATCGTGTCGCGGCCGCGCTGGGTGATCTTGAGCTCGGCGCCCAGCAGCCGCTCGGCGCTGGGCAGCGTGTTGAAAATCTCCCAGGGCAGCAGCTTTGCGAAGGCATCGGCGCGGTCACCCTTCAGGTGCAGCCGCCGGCTCTCGAGCATCGCCGCCTCGACCAGGGCGGGATCGTGCGGGTGGAAGAGATCGGGGATCGAGCGGATCATTGCGGCCCCTGGCGCGTGAAATCGAGCACGCCATCCATATAGGTCTCGACGACCTCGGCAAGCGGGCGTCCGTCGGCGCCGAGCACCAGCGCGCGGTGGCGGAGCAGCTCGGACGGCATCGGACCCGCCTGCCAGAGCATCGCTGCCTCAAGATTGCGCCGTGTCGGGCCGAGCGGCGCGATCACCGTGCCGAACGGCGTGTCGGTATCGGCGAGCAGCGCGCGCATCGCCGGAGTGAGCCTCGCGGGCACGAACCAGTTCTCCGCCTGCGACATCAGATGCGATCCGCACATCAGCCGCACGCGGCGGTATCCCAGCGGCTCGCCCGGGGCCACCTGCAGCCGGGCGCGCTGCTCGGGCGACGCTTCGGCGGCCGGCCCCTCGACGCGCTCGGCATGGATCCGCGCCGGATCGGCGAGGCCGTGCTCGGCGCACCATGCCGCCAGCACCCCGGTCGCGGTCGGCCCGGCGAGCAGGCGCCGGTTGAGCTCGGCGACCAGCGCCTGGTCCTGCGCGGCGGCGGGAGCCGCCAGCGCGACCGCGGCGATCGCCACCCGGATCACCCCTTCAACGCCGCCTGCGCCGCCGCCAGCCGGGCGATCGGCACGCGATAGGGCGAGGCCGAGACATAATCGAGCCCGACGCTCTCGCAAAAGGCGATCGAGGCGGGATCGCCGCCATGCTCGCCGCAGATGCCGAGCTTGATCGCGGGCCGGGTCGAGCGGCCGCGGGTCGCGGCGATCTCGATCAGCTCGCCGACGCCTTCCACATCGATGCTGACGAACGGGTCGCGGGCATAGATGCCCTTCTCGACATAGGTGGTGAGGAACCGCCCGGCATCGTCGCGGCTGACCCCGAGCGTGGTCTGGGTCAGGTCGTTGGTGCCGAAGCTGAAGAACTCGCCGACCTCGGCGATCTCGGCGGCGCGCAGCGCAGCGCGGGGCAGCTCGATCATCGTGCCGACCAGATATTCGATCGTCCGCCCCTTGTCGGCGAACACGGCCTGCGCGGCCTTGTCGACCACCGCCTTCATCAGCTCGAGCTCGCGGCGGGTGGCGACCAGCGGGATCATCACTTCGGGGATCGGCGCCTCGCCCGACTTCTCGGCGACGTCGCACGCCGCCTCGAAGATCGCACGCGCCTGCATCTCGTAGATCTCAGGGTATGTCACTCCGAGGCGGCAGCCGCGATGGCCGAGCATCGGGTTGAACTCGTGCAGCTCCGAGGCGCGGCGCTTGAGCGTCTCGACATCGACGCCCGCCGCCACCGCGACTTCCTCGAACTCCTCCTCCTCGTGCGGGAGGAACTCGTGGAGCGGGGGGTCGAGCAGGCGGATCGTGCAGGGCAGCCCGACCATCACTTCGAAGATCTCGGTGAAGTCGCTGCGCTGCTCGGGGAGGAGCTTGTCGAGCGCGGCGCGGCGGCCGGCTTCGTCCGAGGCGAGGATCATCTGGCGCACCGCAGTGATCCGCGCGGCGTCGAAGAACATATGCTCGGTACGGCACAGGCCAATGCCCTCCGCGCCGAAATCGCGCGCGGTGCGGCAGTCGAGCGGCGTCTCGGCATTGGTGCGCACGCGCAACCGGCGGACCTTGTCGGCCCAGACCATCAGCGTGCCGAAATCGCCCGACAGCTCGGGCTGGACCGTCGGCACCGCGCCGAACATGACCTCGCCGGTGGTGCCGTCGATCGTGATCGTGTCGCCCTCGCGGACCTCGCGGGTGCCGACCCGCATCACCTTCTCCTTGGCGACGATCGCCAGCGTGCCCGCTCCCGAGACGCAGGGGCGGCCCATCCCGCGGGCGACCACCGCGGCGTGGCTGGTCATCCCGCCGCGCGCGGTCAGGATGCCGCGGGCGGCGTGCATGCCGTGGATGTCCTCAGGCGAGGTCTCGACCCGGACGAGGATCACCGCATCGCCGGCGGCGGCGCGCTTCTCGGCGGTGTCGCTGTCGAACACCGCATAGCCCGAGGCGGCGCCGGGGCTGGCGGGCAGCCCCTTGGTCAGCACGTCGCGCGGCGCGCTGGGGTCGAGCGTCGGGTGGAGCAGCTGGTCGAGCGCCATCGGATCGACGCGCAGGATCGCCTCCTCCTCGGTGATCAGCCCGTCGCCCGCCATGTCGACCGCGATCTTGAGCGCGGCCTTGGCGGTGCGCTTGCCCGAGCGGGTCTGGAGCATCCAGAGCTTGCCGCGCTCGACGGTGAATTCGATGTCCTGCATGTCGCGGTAATGCCGCTCGAGCAGGTCGAAGACCGCCGCCAGCTGGGCATAGACCTCGGGCATCGCCTCTTCCATCGACAGCGGCCTGGCCCCTGCACGTTCCCGAGCGGCGCGCGTCAGATACTGGGGCGTGCGGATTCCCGCGACCACGTCCTCGCCCTGGGCGTTGATCAGGAACTCGCCATAATAGGCCGCCTCGCCCGTCGCCGGATCGCGCGTGAAGGCGACTCCGGTGGCCGAAGTGTCGCCCATATTGCCGAACACCATCGCCTGGACATTGACCGCGGTGCCCCAGTCGCCGGGAATGTCGTTCAAGCGGCGATACACCTTCGCCCGCTCGGATTGCCACGACCCGAACACCGCGCCGACCGCGCCCCATAGCTGGTCATGGACGTCCTGCGGGAAGGGCTTGCCCCACAATTCCTCGACGATCGCCTTGTACTCGGCGACCAAAGCCTGCCAGTCCGCGGCGGACAGGTCGGTATCGAGATTATAGCCGCGATCCTCCTTGGCGACCTCGAGCGCTTCCTCGAAGCGGCCATGGTCGAGCTCGAGCACCACGTCCGAATACATCTGGATGAAGCGGCGATAGCTGTCCCAGGCGAAGCGCGGGTCGCCGCTGATCTCGGCCAGCCCGGCGACGGTCAAGTCGTTGAGTCCGAGGTTGAGCACCGTGTCCATCATCCCCGGCATCGAGGCGCGGGCGCCGCTGCGCACCGAGACCAGCAGCGGATCGGCAGGGTCGCCGAAGCTTTTGCCGGTGATCCCCTCGATATGGGCGATGCCCGAGGCGACTTCGGCGGTCAGGCTCTCGGGGAAGCTGCCGCCCAGCTCGGTATAGACTGCGCACATCGGGGTGCTGATCGTGAAGCCCGGGGGCACCGGCAGGCCGATCCCGGCCATGCCGTCGAGGTTCGCGCCCTTGCCGCCGAGCAAATTCTTGTCGCCCTGCCCGCCGTCCGAAACCCCGCCGCCGAAGCGGTACACATATCGCGTCATTCGACTTCCTTGCTTGGCACCCGCGCGGGCTGCCCGCGCCTACCGCAGGTGCGAAGAAGGGGGAATGGCTGACTGCGTTGTCAGCGAGAAGTTTTGGTTTTGCCACAGTGCAGAAAGTTACTAAAGTTAGGGGGTCGCACCTGTTTCCCGCGCTCAGCCTTCGATCTTCGAGAAATCGGCGACCTTGTGCACCAAGGAAACCACTCGATCTAGAAGCAGTAGGCGCGCCTCACGCTTCTCCCCATCAGGGTCATTCACTGTTACCTTCTCGAAGAACGCGTCGATTGGCGCACGGAGTCCGGCCAGCGCCATCATTGCGTCTTCGAAGTCCTCCGCTTCAATCCCTGCGATCACCCGAGGTTCGACAGAGGCGACAGCACTCCGCAAGGCGGCCTCCTCGGCCTCCGCGGTAGCGGATGGTTCAGACTTGGAGAGATCGACCCGATACCCCTCCTTCTTCAGGATATTCGCCGCGCGCTTGTAGCCGGCGAGGAGGTTGGCCCCGTCCTCGGTCGTCACGAACGCCTGCAGCGCATGGACCCGCGCGAGCAGCCGGACGAGATCGTCCTCCCCCCCGAGCGCGAACACCGCGTCGATCAGGTCGTGGCGGACCCCGGCTTCCTTCTGCTGGACCTTGAGGCGGTCGGCGAAGAAGGCATTTAGTTGAATAAGGCTAGCCGCGACGATCTCTGCTAGCTTCTCTGGCTCAACCCGTGCCTTGGCTTCGTCCACGACCTTGTTAGCCAAGCTGGTAGGGACTTGGTCAACATACTTAAATATTTCGCCGAATGCGTCGGCGGCGGGCTGCATTGTCTTCTCAACTTGCTGAGCTGCGTATGGCTCGGCGGCAAAAATGAACGAACGCAAAAGACTAAAGCGTAGATTGCTTCGCAAAATCGTTGCAATCACTGCCAAGGCAGCTCGGCGTAGCGCAAACGGATCGCGGGACCCGGTTGGAGCTTCAGCAATCAGGAAAAACTCAACCAGCGTATCCAGCTTGTCCGCCAGCGACACCGCCACCGTCACCGGCGCGGTCGGGACGTCGTCGCCCTGCCCGACCGGCTTGTAATGGTCGCGGATCGCTTCGGCGACGGCTTGGTCCTCGCCCTGCGCGGCGGCGTAGTAGCCGCCCATCAGGCCCTGGAGCTCGGGGAACTCGCCGACCATCCCGGTGACGAGATCGGACTTGGCGAGGCGGGCGGCGCGTTCGGCCTGGTCCGCCAGCTTCTCTCTTTCTAGCCCCTCCCCTTCAGGGGAGGGGTTGGGGTGGGGCTTATCCGCAAGCGCGTCGT
This sequence comes from Pseudomonadota bacterium, assembly GCA_040388355.1. GTDB lineage: Bacteria > Pseudomonadota > Alphaproteobacteria > Sphingomonadales > Sphingomonadaceae > Sphingomonas. The sequence goes on from JAZKCD010000077.1 coordinate 53,356, forward strand.
CCAAAGGTGAGGCCCCACCCCCAGCCCCTCCCCTGAAGGGGAGGGGAGCAGAAGTAACAATCCCCTCCTCGACCAGCCAGCGCGCCAGCTTCGCAACCCGATCCACCTTGTCCGCAACCGTCCCCAGCTTCTCGTGGAAGACGATCTTCTCGAGCTTGGGCTGCAAATCCTCCAGCCGCGTCCGCAAGTCCGTCTCGTAGAAGAACCGCGCATCGCTCAGCCTTGCCGCGAGCACCTTCTGGTTGCCCTCGACGATCCGCGCGCCGCGGTCCGCCGCGTCGATGTTCGCGGTGCAGACGAAGGCGTTGGCGAGCTTGCCGTCCGCGTCGGCGCAGACGAAGTATTTCTGGTTCACGCGCGCGGTCAGCTGGATGACTTCGGGCGGCACGTCGAGGAACGCCGCGTCGAAGCGGCCGAGCAACGGCACCGGCCATTCGGTCAGCCCGGCATTCTCGAACAGCAGCCCCTCGTCCTCGACCAGCGCCAGCCCGGCCTTCTGCGCGGCGAGCTTGGCGCCGACTGCGATGATCGCGCGGCGTTCGGCGCCGTCGACGATGACGTGGCAGGCGCGCAGCTTCTCCGCGTAATCGGCGGCGCTGCCGATCGTGATCGCGCCGGGATGGTGGAAGCGGTGGCCGACGGTGGCGGCGCCCGACTTGATCCCGGCGACTTCGAACGGGACGATCGCGTCGCCGAACAGCGCGACGATGCCTTGCAGCGGGCGGACCCAGCGCAGGCTCTCGGTCGAGGCCGAGGCGGCGCCCCAGCGCATCGACTTGGGCCAGGCGAAGGCGTGGACGACATGGTTGCACGCGCTGATCAGCACCGCCGGCGCGGGCAGCCCCGGACGCGCGATCACGGCGAACAGCACCTGCCCGCCCTTGCCGTCGTCGCGCGCGACGAGCTGGTCGCGAGTGAGGCCCGTCGAGCGGAGGAAGCCCTCGACTGCCTTGGGCGGCGCGTCGGCGCGCGGGCCCTTGCGCTCCTCGGTCATCGGCGTGGTCGCGTCGGCAACGTCGCGGACGATCAGCGCGAGGCGGCGCGGGGTGGCGAAGCTCTCGACCGCGCCATGCGCGAGCGCGAGCGCGTCGAGCCGCTCGACGAACAGCCGCGCCAGCTCGGCGCGCGCCTTCTCCTGCATCCGCGCGGGGATTTCTTCGGAACGCAGCTCGAGGAGGAAGTCGGTCATGATTGTGCACGCGAAGGCGCGAAGGCGCGAAGAAGAAGAGATTGGTTCGCGCGGAGGCGCGGAGGCGCGGAGGCGTTGTACGGTTGGGCGGCGTCAGCCGCCTTTTCAACGACGCGAAGCTTGGCGAACGATCGGAATTGAGGGCCGCTGGCGCGGCAGAGCATAATCTCCGCGCCTCCGCGCCTCCGCGTGAACCGCTTTTCCTTCGCGCCTTCGCGCCTTCGCGTGAGCATCATCATACCGTCCACCCCGGGAAGCGCGTTTCCCAGTCGGGGCGCTTGTGGTCGATCCACGCGGCGCAGCTGCCCTTGGCGAGGTCGCGGACGCGGCCGATATAGGCCTGGCGCTCGGCGACCGAGATCACGCCGCGGGCCTGGAGCAGGTTGAAGATGTGGCTCGCCTCGATCGCCTGCTCGTATGCCGGGATCGGCAGGCCGTGCGACAGGCAGTTCTCGCACTCGGCCGCGGCCTTGCGGAACAGGTCGAACAGGCTCTCGGTGTCGGCCACCTCGAAATTCCACTTCGACATCTGCTTCTCGTTCTCGAGGAAGACGTCGCCATAGGTGTAGAGCGGCGCACCTTCGACGGCGTCGTTGAAGACGAGGTCGTACACGCTGTCCTTGTTCTGGATGTACATCGCGAGGCGCTCGAGCCCGTAGGTCAGCTCGCCCGCGACGGGCTTGCAGTCGAAGCCGCCCATCTGCTGGAAATAGGTGAACTGGGTGACTTCCATCCCGTCGCACCA
>JAZKCD010000078.1:0-13029 GCA_040388355.1 Pseudomonadota bacterium
GGCGCTCGACAATTTCCAGGTCGTCCCCCCCGGCACCGGCATCTGCCACCAGGTCAATCTCGAATATATCGGCCAGGCGGTATGGTCTTCGGCGGGCCCCGATGGCGCGACCGTCGCCTATCCCGACACGTTGGTCGGCACCGACAGCCACACCACGATGATCAACGGCCTCGGCGTGCTCGGCTGGGGCGTCGGCGGGATCGAGGCCGAGGCGGCGATGCTCGGCCAGCCCGTGTCGATGCTGATCCCCGAAGTCGTCGGCTTCAAGCTGACCGGCGCGCTCGGCGAGGGGATCACCGCGACCGACCTCGTGCTCACCGTCACCCAGATGCTGCGCGCCAAGGGCGTGGTCGGGCGCTTCGTCGAATTCTACGGCCCCGGGCTCGCCAGCATGACGCTGGCCGATCGCGCGACGATCGCCAACATGGCCCCCGAATATGGCGCGACCTGCGGCTTCTTCCCGGTCGACGGCCGCACGCTCGACTATATGCGCCTCACCGGCCGGCCGGACGAGACGATCGCGCTGACCGAAGCCTATTGCCGCGCGCAGGGCATGTGGCGCGAGGACGGTGCCGCCGACCCGATCTTCACCGACACGCTCGAGCTCGACATGGGCTCCGTCTGCCCGAGCCTCGCCGGGCCCAAGCGCCCGCAGGACCGGGTCAGCCTCGACGCGGTCGACGAAGTGTTCAACGGCGACCTGCTCAAGGTCTATCAGAAGGAGCGCGCCGAGCGCGTCGCGGTCGCGGGCGCCGATCACGATATCGGCGACGGCGACGTGGTGATCGCGGCGATCACCAGCTGCACCAACACCTCGAACCCCTCGGTGCTGGTCGCCGCGGGGCTGGTGGCGCGGAAGGCCCGGGCCTTGGGGCTGACGCGCAAGCCCTGGGTCAAGACCAGCCTCGCGCCGGGGTCGCAGGTGGTCACCGACTATCTCGACAAGGCCGGGCTGACCGAGGATTTGAACGCGATCGGCTTCAACCTGGTCGGCTATGGCTGCACCACCTGCATCGGCAATTCGGGGCCGCTCGCGCAGCCGATCTCGGATGCGATCAACGGCGGCGACATCGTCGCGGCGTCGGTGCTGTCGGGCAACCGCAACTTCGAGGGCCGCGTGTCGCCCGATGTCCGCGCCAACTTCCTCGCCTCGCCGCCGCTGGTGGTCGCCTATGCGCTCAAGGGCACGGTGACCGAGGACATGATCACCACCCCGCTGGGCGAAGGCACCGACGGCCCCGTGTTCCTCAAGGACGTGTGGCCGACCAATCTCGAGATCGCCGACCTGATGGCCGCCAACATCGACGACGGCATGTTCCGCGCCCGCTACGGCAACGTCTACGAAGGCGACCGCCACTGGCGCGGAATTACTGTTGAAGGATCAGATACTTACAACTGGCCCCCGGCCTCGACCTACATCGCCAATCCCCCCTATTTCGAGGGCATGACGATGACGCCGGCGCCCGTCCAGGACATCGTCGAGGCCAAGCCGCTGGCGATCCTCGGCGATTCCATCACGACGGATCACATCTCCCCCGCCGGCAGCATCAAGGCGGACTCGCCCGCCGGCGTGTTCCTCCAGGAGCACCAGGTCGCGCGCAAGGACTTCAACAGCTACGGCGCCCGCCGCGGCAACCACGACGTGATGATGCGCGGCACCTTCGCGAACATCCGCATCAAGAACGAGATGGTCCCCGGCGTCGAAGGCGGCATGACCCGCTTCGGCGGCCAGGTCATGCCCATCTACGACGCCGCAATGCGCCACAAGCTCGCCGGCACCCCGCTGGTGATCATCGCCGGCAAGGAATACGGCACCGGCTCCTCGCGCGACTGGGCGGCCAAGGGCACCAACCTGCTCGGCGTCCGCGCGGTCATCACCGAGAGCTTCGAGCGCATCCACCGCTCGAACCTGGTCGGGATGGGCGTGCTCCCGCTCCAGTTCGCCGAAGGGCTGACCCGCGAGACGCTCAAGCTCAAGGGCAGCGATCTCTACACCATCACCGGCGTCGCGGGCCTGCGCCCCCGCCAGGACGTCGAAGTCACCGTCACCCGCGACGACGGCTCGACCGAGACTTTCATGACCCGCTGCCGGATCGATACCGTCAACGAGCTTGAGTATTTCCTCCACGGCGGCATCCTCCAGTACGTGCTGCGGAACCTGGCGGCGTGACGATGCGGCGGGCCTGGGTGCTCGGCGGCGCAGTGGCGCTGGCGTCCGCCCAACCCGCCGACGCGCAGACGCTCTATCTCGGCGCAGACCTCTCCTTCGCCAACGAGATGGAGGATTGCGGCGCGGTCTATCGCCGCCACGGCCGCCCGGCCGATCCGTTCGTTCTGCTCCGCAAGGCCGGGGGCAATCTCGTCCGCGTCCGGCTGTGGAACGACGCGCGCTGGACGCGCTACAGCGGCCTCGCCGATGTCGAGAAGACCATCCGCCGCGCCCGGCGCGCGGGGCTACAGGTCCTGCTCGACTTCCATTATTCGGACGATTGGGCCGATGGCGACAAGCAGCACCCGCCCGCCGCCTGGGCCGCGCTCGACCCGGAGGCGCAGGCGACGGCGCTCCACGATTTCACGCGCGACGTGCTGTCCCGGCTCGCCGCGAAGGGCCTCGCGCCCGAACTGGTCCAGGTCGGCAACGAGACCAATCCCGAACTGCTCCAGGGCGAGAAGAAGCCGATCGACTGGCGCCGCAATGCCCGCCTGCTCAACGCCGGCATCGCCGCGGTCCGCCAAGTCGCGCGCGACAGCCGCCGGCCGATCCGGGTGATGCTCCACATCGCCCAGCCCGAGAATGCCGAGCCGTGGTTCTCAGCCGCCGCAGACGCAGGCGTGACCGATTACGACATCATCGGCCTCAGCTATTACCGCAAATGGTCGACCGAGCCGATCGCCGGGCTCAAGGCGACGATCACGCGCCTCCGCGCGCGCTACGGCAAGGAAGTCGTGCTGGTCGAGACCGCCTACCCGTTCACCACCGCCGGCGCCGATTCCTCGGCCAACCTGCTCGGCCCCGACACGCTCGACCCCGCCTATCCCGCCACGCCCGAGGGCCAGCGCGCCTATATGATCGACATCACCCAGGCGGTGATCGATGCCGGCGGCTCGGGCAGCGTCTATTGGGCGCCCGACTGGGTATCGACCGGCTGCAGCACGCGCTGGGGCAAGGGATCGGGCTGGGAAAACGCCGCCTGGTTCGACCTCGACCGCCACGAGGCGCTGCCCGTGTTCGATTTCCTCGGCCACCGCTACCGCTTGTCCGATCGCAGGCGCTGACCGTGGCGCTGCGGCACCGGCTCCTCGGCAAGGCGGCGCGGCTCTACTGGCGGCTGACTCGCCCCCGCACCCTCGGCGTCCGCGCTCTCGTCCTCGACCCCGACGACCGCGTCGCGCTGGTCCGCTACACCTATGGCGCGCATTGGTACCTGCCTGGCGGCGGCGTGAAGAAGAAGGAGAACTTCGACGCTGCGATTGCCCGCGAGTTGCGCGAGGAAATCGCGATCGCCGAGTTCGCGGTCGAGCGCATCCTCGGCGTCTATCACAGCATGCGCGAATTCAAGGACGACCATGTCGTGGTGTTCGTCGTCCGGGTGAGCGATGCGTCGGCGCTGGCCAGGGCCGATCTGCTCGAGATCGAGGAGGCCGCGTGGTTTCCGCTCGACGCGCTGCCCGAAGGAACCTCCCCCGCCACGCTCCGCCGCATCGACGAGTATCGCGCAGGCGCGACCGGCACCGGCGACTGGATCAGCCCGGCGCCTTCACCGCCACCCGATGCACCGTGCTCCGCGGACAAGACTTGATCGCCAGCGCGACGTCATCCGCCAGCAGGTCGGTCGGATCGGCCAGCGCGACCTGAAGCCGCTGCTCCTCGGGGAGCGCGGAGAACACCATCACCGCGGCGACCTTGTCCTGCACGATCCTCGCCAGGTTATCGAGCGCTACGGGCACCGTGACTTCGTCCTGCTCGCCGACCGAGACGGTGATCAGGTGATCGCCGACGGTCTCGGGGTCCATCATGTCGTTCAGGATCACCCAATGCTGGTTGCGCCGCTCGGTGGTCCAGATCGCGAGGATGACGACATAGAGATCCTTCCACGCCGGCCCCAACGCGTCGCGCCAAGCCGAGAGCTGCGCCTGCACGCCCTGCACCAGCGTCTGCGCCGCCAGCATCATGTTCTGCTCGATCGCACCGGCCACCGCGCGCGTGTAGGTCTGGAAGTCCTCGATCGAGAAGCTCCCTTGCGAAAGCGCCGTGTCGGCAAAGGCGATGGCGCCGTCGAGGATGGTCTGCGATGCCGCCACCGCATCGTCGGGCAGGCCGCATTCCTCGAGTGCGGGAAGCGCCTTCGCCAGCACCGCGCGAAACGCACTCAGCGGCGCCTCCCAGTCCCCGCTGGCGGGGCCGTCGAGATACGGCGCAAGGATCGAGAACAGGCCGAGCGGGGTGTGGCAGACCGACTTGGCAAGCTGGAACTGCGGCGAGGTCGGGTGGACCGTCGTCTGTGTCCCATCGTGCACCAGCGTGTAGGCGCCGCCGGACAGATCCGGCCGGACGATGATGACCGGCGACAGCTGCTCGGCAACCCGCGCACGCAGGGCGTCATAGTTTGCCCGCATCATGTCATCGATGGCGAATACGGCTTCGATCGCACGGGAACCCTCAGTCGAGAGCATGGCGACCATCTCGAGATCATGGGGATCGATCTGACCGACCGTTGCGATTTTCTCTGCCTGTTGATCCATCGAACACGGGCCTTTCATTCATGGCAGAGAAAAGCCCCTCTCCCTCCGAATAAATACGCCCGAATCCGGATCGCCACCAGCAGATTTACTTGAGCACCCGCCCCGCCACGGCGTCGAGCTTCGCCAGCACCGCCGGATCGCGCACCGCGGGCGCCGTCATCAGCGCATAGTCGAGGCAGGTGTCGATCGGGGTCGGCTCCCGCGCCTCGGGCAGCGCGCGCAGCAGGTGCATCACCATCGCCCGCGCCTTTTCGGCATTGGCGCCGAGCTGCGCGATCACCTGCGCGACGTCGACTGCCTCCTCGCCCTCGCGCCAGCAGTCGTAATCCGTCACCATCCCGACCAGCGCGTAAGGCAGTTCGGCCTCGCGGGCGAGCTTGGCCTCGGGCATCCCGGTCATGCCGATGATGTGGCAGCCCCAGCTGCGGTAGAGATGGCTCTCCGCACGCGTCGAGAATTGCGGGCCCTCCATCGCCAGATAAGTGCCGCCGGCATCGACCTGCGCCCCCGCCGCCCGCGCCGCCTCCGCTGCCAGCGCCGACAACCGCGGGCAGACCGGATCGGCCATCGAGACATGCGCGACCATACCCTCGCCGAAGAAGCTCGACGGACGCCCCTTGGTGCGGTCGATGAACTGGTCGGCGATCGTGAAGCTCCCCGGCGGCCGGTCCTCGGCGAGGCTGCCGACCGAGGAGACCGCGAGTATGTCGGTTACCCCGAGCCGCTTGAGCACGTCGATATTGGCGCGCGCATTGAGGTCGGACGGGCTGACCCGGTGCCCCCGCCCGTGCCGCGGCAGGAACACGACCCTGGCGTGCCCCACCCGCCCGGTAAAGCACTGGTCGGAAGGCTGGCCCCACGGGCTCGCGACATCGACCCATTCGCCGCCTTCGATGCCCTCGACATCGTAGAGCCCCGATCCGCCGATGACTCCGATCGTCCAGCCGCTCATACCAATCCCCATGCATCGGACGCGGCACGGCCCGCGCCTTTCAGCGCGAGCCTATACGGGTGAAAGCGGAGAGCGCCAGCGTTGATCCCGGCGCCATGCGAAACTGCTTTCCCCGGCGAAGGCCGGGGCCCAGTATCGACGGAACTTAGGCGGCATCCCGCCGTCTGAATCAGCTCGCAACTGGGCCCCGGCCTTCGCCGGGGAAGTGCAAAGAGCGATCAGTTGAACGAAGCGCGCATCCTGGCCTTGCCGGCCTTCACGGTGGTCGGCTCGAGATACAGCGAAGCCTGGCCGAACTCCGGGTGGCGGACCTGGTAGATCCCCGCCGCGGGCGCCGCCCTGGCGTCCATCTCGAACACTGCGGTGAAGTTGCTGCGGCGCTGCATCCGCGCCGGCTGGCGGTTGCCCACCTTGACTGCGACCAGCGCGATCGGCGCCGCGCCGGCATCGCCCGAAAGTGCGAACTGGGCGCCGACCTGACGCTGCCAGTCGTCGAGATCGTGCAGCGCGAGCGGCTTGGCGGCGCCGAACGACGCGGCTCCCGAATTGCTCATCGGCACGATTGCTGCAAATGCGGCACCGCCCAGCACGAGCTGGCGGCGTGAAGGCGCAAAACCTCCTGCCATAGAATTTCCCCTGTTTTTGCGACCCGAACCATACGCAGCCGTCAGGGAAGAACACCCCCGCGACAGACCTTCCCGGCCTTGCGCGCATAATTAATCGCACGCTGCAGCGCGTCAAATTATTTTCAAAATGGTTCTATCCCGCCACGGGAAAGCGTCAGCCGGCGGGACACTTCGCGCCGCTGGCGACCCATGCCCGGCTCAGCGCGCCGAACTCGGCCTGGGTCCCCGGCGCAGGCGCGCGGCCCGGCCCCGGGTTCCAGCCCCAGCCGACCAGGCTGTCATGCGCATTGTGCTCGGCGATCTGGGTGAGAGTCTTGCCGCCGTTGCGGGTGCGGTCCTTGAGCTGCTGGCAGATCTGCCCCAGCGACTTGCCTTCCCACGCCATCGACTTGGGCGCGAGATGCCATTCGGGATGGCCGGGCATGCTGCCGGTGCCGTTGGCGAAGGCGACGTTGCGCGGGCCGTGGCAAGTCGCGCATTCGAGACCCGGCGCGCCGTGCCCGTCGGGGCCGCGCGTTACCGCGGGCTCGTGCGGCGCTTGCGCGTCGCCCTGGTTGGGCCGGTCGGTGCGCGGATGGCAATTGATGCAGCGCGGATGCTGGATGACCTTGCCCATCTCCTCGAAGATCGCGACCGAACGCGCATCCTTGTCGGCGATCCCGGCAAAGGCGCTGACCGGCTTGAGCCCCGGCACTCCCTGCGCCGAGGCGGCGATGCCGAGCGAAAGGGCGAGCGCGGAGGCGCCCAGCGCGATAAGACCCGCCTTCATGCCTTTCCTCCCACTGCGAAGGGCAGCCTTCGCACCGCCTTGCCGGTAAGCTTGCGCCAGGCATTGGCGACCGCGGGCGCCAGCGGCGGCAGCCCCGGCTCGCCCACCCCGGTCGGGTTCGCCTGCGAGTCGATGATCGCCACTTCGACCTCGGGCATCTCGCCGATGCGCAGCGACCGGTAGGTGTCGAAATTGCCCTGCTGAACCACCCCGCCCTCGCCGAGCACGATCTCGGCATAGAGCGCATGGCCGAGGCCATAGCCGACGCACCCTTCCATCTGCGCGCGGATCACGTTGGGATTGACCGCGATCCCGCAATCGACCGCGACCCACACCTTGTGAACCTTGGGCAGCCCGTCGGCGCCCTTCGACACTTCGGCGACCTGCGCGACATAGGAGCTGAAGCTCTTCCACACCGCCACGCCGCGCGCGCGTCCCGCGGGCGCCTTGCCGCCCCAGCCGGAGATTTCTGCGACCTTGCGCAGCACCGCCTTGCTCCGCTCGTCCTCCATCAGCGCCAGCCGCCCCTCGACCGGATCCTTGCCGCCCATCTCGAGCAGCTGGTCGATGAAGGTCTCGACGGCGTACGCGGTGTGGGTATTCCCCACCGAGCGCCACCAGAGCGTCGGCACCCCGGCTTCGAGGATGTGCTGGCCGACATATTGATTGGCGAACTTGTAGCTGTCGGCGATGCCTTCGGTCAGCGAATCGTCGATGCCGTCCTTGATCCCCATCGGCTCCATCGGGGTGTTCTTGAAGAAGCTCTGCCCGGCGACGACCTGGTCCCAGGCGACGATGTTCCCCGCCGCGTCGAGCCCGCCGCGCACCGTGTGCACCACCAGCGGCCGATAGCGCCCGCCGCGGATGTCATTCTCTCTGGACCAGACATGCTTGACCGGCGCCTTGCCGCCCCACGCCTTGAACGCCGTTGCCGCCTCGACCGCGAATTCCATGAACGGCGTCGCGCGGCGGCCGAAGCTGCCCCCGGCATATTGCTCGTGCAGCGTCGCATTGGCGGGCGAGACGCCGAGCGTCGCGCAGATCGCGCCCATCTCGCCGACCTGGAACTGGCTGCCCATCCACACGTCGAGCTTGCCGTCGGTCATCTCGATCACCGCGTCGAGCGGCTCCATTGGCGCATGCGCGAGATAGGGGAAGCTGTAGACTGCCTCGAGCTTGGTCGCCGCGCCCTTGAACGCCGCCTGGGCGTCGCCGGACTTGGCGACCTGCTTGCCCGGCTCCTCGCTCTTCTCGGCGAATTGCGAATAGAGCTCGTCGCTGGTGCGCTTCTCCGACTTGGACAGGTCCCAGGTCACGTCGAGCGCCGCGCGGCCCTTCATCGCCGCATAGCCGTCGCGCGCATAGACGACGACGCCCTGCGGGATCGTCCTGACCCCGAGCACGCCGGGCACCGCCAGCGCTGCACTGTCGACCACCGCCTTGACCGTCCCGCCGAACGCGGGCGGGTGGAGGATCGCGGTGTGGACCATCCCCGGCCGCTGGATATCCATCGTGAAGGTCGCGGTGCCGTTCGTCTTGGCGACGCTGTCGACCTTGGGCGTGTCCTTGCCGATCAGCGTGAACTGCGAGGGGGTCTTGAGCACCGGCTTCTCGGGCGGCTTGAGCAAGGCCGCCTCGTTGGCCAGCTCGCCGAAGCTCGCCTTGTTGCCGCCATGGCTGACGACGCTCTTGGCGACCTTCACTTCGGCCACCGGCACGCCCCAGCGCTTCGCCGCCGCCTCGGCCAGCATCGCGCGCGCCGAAGCCCCGGCGCTGCGCATCTGCATCCAGCTGTTGGCGATGGCGGACGAGCCGCCGGTGCCCATCGTCCCGAAGAACAGATTCTTGTAGAGCGCGTCGTTGGCCGGCGCGAACTCGATGCGGACCTGGCCCCAATCGGCGTCCATCTCGTCGGCGACGATCGTCGCGAGGCCGGTCGCGGGCCCCTGGCCGAACTCGACATGCTTGATGACCACGGTCACCAGATTGTCCGGAGTCACCCGCACGAAGGCATTGGGCGCGAATGGCGGGGAGGGGGCGCCCTTGGCCATCGCCGCGGCCGGCAGGCTGAGCCCGATCACCAGCCCCGAGGACTGGAGGAAACCACGGCGCGAAGGGGTGAAGGCGTTCATTTGGCTTACCCCTCCATCGCATGCGCGGCGTCGTGGATCGCCTGGCGGATGCGGACATAAGTGGCGCACCGGCAGATATTGCCCGCCATCGCATTGTCGATGTCGGTATCGCTCGGCTTGGCCTTGGCCTTGAGCAGCCCGATCGCCGACATCACCTGCCCCGACTGGCAGAAGCCGCATTGCGGAACGTCGATCGCCACCCACGCCTTCTGGACGGCGGCGGCTTCCTTGCCCTGGACGCCTTCGATCGTAGTGACCTTCTTGCCCGCGACCATGCTGATCGGCGTCACGCACGATCGCCGGTTCTTGCCCTCGAGATGCACCGTGCACGCGCCGCACTGAGCGATGCCGCAGCCATATTTGGTGCCGGTGAGCTGGAGGTGATCGCGCAGCACCCAGAGCAAAGGCGTTTCGGGATCGCCGTCGAAGCTGGCGGGCTTGCCGTTGAGCGTGAATTCGGTGGCCATGCGTCCTCCGTCGGCTTGTGGGACGATCCTAGCGCCGGAGTGTGGAGTCAGCGAAGCGAAAAGTGCAATCCTCCCCCGGAGGGGGAGGATTTGACTATTTCAGCGCCTTGAACCGGATCGCCTGCCCGCCACCCGGCGCCAGCCGCAGCGTCAGCGTGTCCCCGGCCGTCACCCTGCGCTTCTCGATCACGATCGAGTGGCGCTTGTCGGTCCGGTAATCCGCGTCATCTCCATCCCGATAGATCTGCGCTTCATAGGTCCTGCCCGGCGCGAGAAAGGACAAAGGCACGCTCAGCACCCGCGCCTGCTCGTCCCCCACTGCGCCGAGGTACCAGTCGGCATCCCCACGCGCCTGCCGCGCGAACGTCACGTAATCGCCGATCTCGCCGTTGAGCACCCGCGTGTCGATCCAGTCGGTCGGCACGTCCTTGATGAACTGCATCGGCCCGGCATAGGGCGCGTAATTCTCGGGCAGGTCCGCCGCCATCTGCACCGGCGAGTAGATCACGACGTACAGCGCCAGCTGCTTGGCGATGGTCGACTGGATCGGGGTGTCGCCCTTGCCCCTCAGGCTCAGCACACCCGGCGTGAAATCCATCGGCCCGGCAAGCATCCGCGTGAACACCAGGTTGGCCTCGTGCTCGGGCGGGCTCTTGGGGTTGCCCCAGCCATTATACTCCATCCCGCGGGCATGCTCGGAGCTGATCCAGTTGGGATAGGTGCGGCGCAGGCCGGTGTCCTTGATCGACTCGTGCGTGTCGATCGCGACCTGGTAGCGGAACGCCGTGGTGACCACCTTCAGATGATGGTTCGAGGCATATTGCCCGTCATGCCATTCGCGCAGCTGGCGCCCGCCCTCGACGCGCTCGAGCTGGCTGGCGTCGGTGACGTAGCCGGTCTTGACGACATGCTCGCCATTGGCTTGCGCAAAGGCGAACGCCTTGTCGAGCTGCTGCTCGTAATGCGTGGTCGAGCCGCCGGTCTCGTGATGTCCGATCAGCCGCACGCCCTTCTTCTTGGCGTAGGCCGAGAGCGCCGCCATGTCGAAATCGGGCGTCGGCCTGGCGAAGTCGAAGTCGTTGCCGTTGGCGAACCAGTTGCCGTCCCAGCCGACATTCCATCCCTCGACCAGCACGCCCGAAAAGCCGTTGGCCGCGGCGAAATCGATGTAGCGCTTCACGTTGGCGGTGGTCGCGCCATGCTTGGGGCCGGTGTTCCACGTCGCCTTGTCGAGGTGCATCTCCCACCACACCCCGACATATTTGGACGGGGTGAACCAGCTGACGTCGCCGAGCTTGTTGGGCTCGTTGAGGTTCAGCTCGATATGCGAGCGGTACAGGCCCGGCGCATCGTCGGCGATGACGATCGTCCGCCACGGCGTGTTGAACGGCAGCGCCCGGATTACCTTGGCGCCGTCCGCGCCGGGCTCGAGCACGGCCTTCAATTTGGTCCCGTCGACGCGCTGCAGCCACATCCCCGAATAGTCGACCAAAGCCGCCTCATGGATCGAGATATGCGTCCCGTCGGCCAGCTTGATCGGCAGCGGGGTGTGCGCCAGCGGCACCTCGGCGATCGGGGTGCGGTTCCACAGATACTCGTCGCGGTTCCATTCGGAGCCGGGGATCCACCACGCGGTGCCTTCGCTGGCGATGTCGAACTCGGTCAGCTCCTCGGCGATGCGCGCGGTCTTGAGGTTGGGCTGCTCGGGGAATTCGTAGCGGAAGCCGATGCCGTCATCGAACAGCCGGAACACCACGTCCATGATCCGCCCCGGCGCGACCGGCGTCTTCTCCTTGAAGCGCACGCGGAACTCGACATGGTTGTCGCGGATCGTCTTCCACTCGCCCCAGGGCTGGTCCCAGCTCGTGTCGCTCTTGGCTGTCGTCGTGGCCTCGATCGCCAGGTTGCGCTCGATCTTGGGCGCATCGGTGAACAGGAAGCCCAGCCGCGAGGGGCGGATGATCGCCTTGCCCCCGCGCGACACCGCATAATAGGGCCGCCCGTCGCCATCGACCCCGACCATCACCTCGACCTTGCCGTCAGGCGACGCCGCCTTGGCGATCGCGACCCCGGCCGCGGTCTGCTGCTCGACCTGCGCCAGGGCGGGAAAGGCGACGAACATCGCCAACAGGGCGATCAGGATACGCAGCATCAAACTCTCCTCAAGCGACGCGTTCCAGGATCACGCCCGAATAGGGCGGCAACGCTGTCGGGGTCGCGCCGTTTACCGCGGCGGCGACGCGAAAGCGATGCGCATCCTGCGGCGCCCAGGCCAGCGGTTCGGCGCCGAGGTTGAACGCGCAAATCATCGTCTGCCCCTCGCCTTCGCGCTCGAACACCAGCAAGGCCTCGCCCGCCTCGACGATCTCCATATTGCCCATCATCAGCGCCGGGCTCGCCAGCCGTAGCGCGACCAGCCGGCGCGTCAGGTTGAGCAGCGAGTCGGGATCGGCGTCCTGGCGGTCGACCGCCAGCGCGGCATGATCGGGGCCCAGCGGCAACCATGGCCGCCCGGTGGTGAACCCCGCCACCGGCGCATCGGCCACCCACGGCATCGGCGTCCGCGCGCCGTCGCGGCTCAGGGTCAGCGGCCAGTTGGCGATTGCCTCGGGGTCCTGCAAATGCTCGAAGCCGATCTCGACCTGGGTCAGCCCCAGTTCCTCGCCCTGGAACAGGAAGGCGTTGCCGCGCAGACTCAGCAGCAGCAGCATCTTCATCCGCGCGAACGCAGCGCGGTGCGCATCGTCCACCCAGCGCGACACTGCGCGCGGCGCGTCGTGATTCTCGAACGCCCAGCTCGGCCAGCCCGTCCCCTGCTCGGCCGGCCACTCGGCCACGGCATCGCGGACCAGCGCGGGCGTCAGCTTCTTCGCATAGAGGAAGTTGAAGCCATAGGCGCTGTTGAGCCGCCCTTCGCCTTGCGTGAAGGCGTGCATCTCGCCCTCGGGCTCGGCCCCGCCGACTTCGGCGACGGTGAACTTCCCGCCATAGCTGTCGGTCAGCGCGCGGATCCGCTCGAGGAAGCGCGGGATATCGGCATGGCTCTGGTTGTAGGTGTGGAGCTGGAAATCGAACGACCGCGTCCGCGGCTTGCCGGTGTCCGGCGCGGGCGGATTGTCGCGCAGCTGGAGGTCGTGCATCGAGAAGTTGAGCGCATCGAGCCGGAAGCCGTCGACCCCGCGGTCGAGCCAGAATTTCGCCGTCGCCAGCGCCGCGTCCTGCACCTCCGGATTATGGAAATTGAGGTCGGGCTGCTCGCGCAGGAAATTGTGGAAATAATATTGGCCGCGCCGCGCGTCCCAGGTCCAGGCCGGGCCGCCGAACACCGATTGCCAGTTGT
>JAZKCD010000079.1:0-10463 GCA_040388355.1 Pseudomonadota bacterium
ATCTTCCTGACCAGCAAGGACGACGAGCTCGACGAGGCGCTGGGCCTCGCGATGGGCGCCGACGACTATATCGCCAAGCCGTTCAGCCAGCG
Organism: Pseudomonadota bacterium; assembly: GCA_040388355.1. GTDB lineage: Bacteria > Pseudomonadota > Alphaproteobacteria > Sphingomonadales > Sphingomonadaceae > Sphingomonas. Next base: position 93 of record JAZKCD010000079.1, read on the forward strand.
GCTGCTGATCGCCCGCATCCGCGCGATCCTGCGCCGTACCGAGCCGATCGCGCCGGTCGCCGAGGGCGAGACCGCTGCCGAGCCCGCCCAGCCGCTGGTGCGCGGGCGCCTCGCGATGGACCCGGCGCGCCACCGGGTGACGTGGAACGACGTCAACGTCACGCTGACCGTCACCGAATTCCTGATCCTCGAGACGCTGGCGCAAAGACCGGGGATCGTGAAGACCCGCAACCAGCTGATGGACGCCGCCTACCAGGACGACATCTACGTCGACGACCGCACCATCGACAGCCACATCAAGCGCGTGCGCCGCAAGTTCCGGCAGGTCGACTCCGAGTTCGACGCAATCGAAACCCTGTATGGCGCCGGATACCGTTTTTCAGACGAGTGAGGACCGCGAGCTCGCGCTCAAATGGTCCAACCGGATTTCGCTGACTCCGCGGATCCTGGCAGTCAACATCTTCGCGCTGGCGCTGCTCGCGGGCGGCTTCTCCTATCTCGATTCGTACCGCAGCCGGATCGTCGAAAGCCGCGCCGCGCAGGCGAGCCGCGAGGCGCGGCTGGTGGCGCAGTCGATCGCCTCGGCGACCAAGGAGCGCCGCGACCTGCTGGTGCTGAGCCTCGCGCGCGACACCGACACTCGCGTCCGCCTCTATGACGAGGAGGGCAAGCTGCTCGCCGACAGCCGCGACCTCGGCCTTCGCAACTTCGTGCTGCGCGATCCCGACAAGGACCCGTGGGGGCAGCGCGTCGCGCGCTTCCTCGACGCCGTGATCGACACCGTCGCGGGCGCCGACCGCGCCCCGCTCTACCGCGAGCGCGATCCCGAGCACGGACTCGACTGGCCCGACGTCCGCGCTGCCAAGGCGACCCACGGCGCGCCCCCCCCCACCGTGTGGCGCGCGCCGGACCGAACGCCGGTCATCACCGCCGCTGCGCCGATCGCCGAGCTCGGCGTGGTGATGACCACCGTCAATGCGCGCGACATCACCACCACGGTCCGATCCGAGCGCTACCGGCTCGGCATCGTCCTGCTGTTCGTGACGATGGCGTCGATCTTCATCTCGCTGTTCCTCGCGCGGACGATCGTGCGGCCGCTGCGCCACCTCGCGCGCGCCGCGATCCGGGTGCGGCTGGGGCGCGCGCGCGAAGTGATCGTCCCCCGCCTGCCCTCGCGGCGCGACGAGATCGGGCTGCTCGCCCGCGCGCTGTCGGACATGAGCCAGGCGCTGCGCGCGCGGATCGACGCGACCGAGAGCTTCGCCGCCGACGTCACGCACGAGCTCAAGAACCCGCTCGCCTCGCTGCGCTCCGCGGTGGAGGGGCTGGCGACGGTCCGGAAGCCCGCGCTGCGCGAGCAATTACTGGCGATCGTCCGCGACGACGTCCACCGGCTCGACCGGCTGATCACCGACATCTCCGAAGCGTCGCGGCTCGACGCCCAGCTCAGCCGCGCGACCTTCGAGCCGGTCGAGATCGGGCTGATGATCCAGGCGCTGATCGACCAGCGCGAGGAGCGCGGGCTGCCGAGCGGCATCCGCATCGTCTTCGACCGCGCGGCAGGCAAGCCGCTGGTCGCGCTCGGCGAAGGCGCGCGGCTCGAGCGGGTGTTCGAGAACCTCATCGAGAATGCGATCTCCTTCTCGCCGGATGGCGGCCTCATCACCATCGCCGCCGGAAGCGACAGCCATGCGCTGACCGTGCGAGTCGAGGACGAGGGCCCCGGCGTGCCCGTCGAGGAGCGCGAATCGATCTTCCGCCGCTTCCATTCGGTGCGGCCCGAAAGCGAGGCGTTCGGCCAGCATAGCGGGCTGGGGCTTGCCATCGCGCGCACGATTGTCGAAGCCCATCAGGGCAGCATCGCCGTGGAATCGCGTGAGGACCGTTTGGGCGGCGCGCGCTTCGTGGTGCGGCTGCCGCTGGCTGAAAGCGAGTAAGGCGTGGAACCACGGATACCCGAATTGTCGTCCGAGACGATCCACGCCAGCTGCGTGGCGATCAAGGGCCGTGCGGTGCTGATCGAGGGCCGATCGGGCGAGGGCAAGTCCGACCTCGCGCTGCGGCTGATCGACCGCGGCGCGGCTTTGGTCGCCGACGACCAGACGATCTGCCAGCGCCACGAGGGCCGGCTGCTTGCCACCCCGCCCGCGACCATCGCCGGACGGATCGAAGTACGCGGCCTGGGCATATTGGAGATGCCCCATGTCGAGCGCATACCCGTGGCCCTGCTGATCGTCATTCTCGACGCCCCGCCCCGCTTCCCCGAGGATGCGCGCAAGCGGCGCATCGCCGGAGTCGACGTGCCGGTGCTCGCGCTCGCGGCGCTCGAGCCCTCGGCGCCGATCAAGACCGAGCTCGCGCTCGCGCGGATCGCCGAGTGAGCAGGCGCCGCCCCAAGCAGATCCTGCTCGTCACCGGCATGTCGGGCGCGGGCAAGTCGACGGTGCTGCGCACGCTCGAGGATCTCGGCTGGGAGACGGTCGACAACCTGCCGCTGCTGCTGCTCAACCGCCTGCTCGACACCGCCCCGCCCGAGAGCGCCGATGGCGACGAGCGGCCGCTGGCGGTGGGGTTCGGCGTCGGCACGCGCGGCTTCGACGCCGAGAGCATCGTCCGCCGGATCAAGCGGCTGCGCGAGGACCATGGCCACGACATCGGCACCCTCTTCCTCGAATGCTCGGGCGCCGAGCTCGAGCGCCGCTATAGCGAAACCCGCCGCCGCCACCCGCTGGCGCAGGACCGCCCCGCCACCGACGGCATCGCCCGCGAGCGCGAGCTGCTGGCACCACTCCGCGGCTGGTCGAACCGGCTGATCGACACCACCAGTCTCGCCGCCAACGAGCTGGCGCAGCAGATCCGCGCGACCTTTTCGGGCGAGGGGCTCGAGCCGACGCTGTCGGTGATGTCGTTCGGCTATGCCCGCGGGCTGCCGAGCAATGCCGACCTCGTCTTCGACATGCGCTTCCTCAGGAACCCGCACTGGGACGAGGCGCTGCGCCCCGGAACGGGACAGGATGCGGCGGTCGCGGCCTATATCGCCACCGACCCGGCCTATGACCAGGCGATGGTCGAGATCGAGTCGCTGCTGCTGCTCCTCCTCCCGCGCTACGAGGCAGAGGGGAAGGCCTATGTCACGATCGCGATCGGCTGCACCGGCGGGCGGCACCGCTCGGTGCATGTCACCGAGCGCATCGCGGCGCGGTTGCGCGAGGAAGGTTTTTCGCCCACGGTGACGCACCGCGACCTGCAGACCGCGCCGCAGGACTCGCTGGAAGGGGCACCGGTGGCGGCATGAGCGGGGCAGAGTTACCCATGATCGGTCTGGTACTCGTGACGCACGGGCGGCTCGCCGAAGAGTTCGTCGTCGCGATGGAGCATGTCGTCGGCAAGCAGGAGCGGATCGCGACGATCTGCATCGGCCCCGACGACGATATGGAGAGCCGCCGCGCCGACATTGCCGCGGCGATCGAGCAAGTCGAGGCCGGCCGCGGCGTGATATTGCTGACCGACCTGTTCGGCGGCACCCCCTCGAACCTCGCCATCTCGCTGATGCAGGCGGGCAAGATCGAAGTCATCGCGGGGATCAACCTGCCGATGCTGATCCGCCTCGGCGGCGCGCGCAAGACGATGAAGGTCACCGAAGCCGTCGCCGCCGCGCGCGAGGCGGGCAAGAAATACATCACCGTCGCCTCCGAGGTCCTCGGCGAGGCTGCGGCGTGAGCCAGGCGAGCCGCGACGTCGTCATCTGCAACCGCAAGGGTCTGCACGCACGCGCGAGCATGGTGTTCGTCACCATGGCGACCGGCCAGCCGGTCCCGGTGACCGTCACCAAGGGCGGCAAGAGCGCGCCCGGCACCTCGATCATGAGCCTGCTGATGCTCGGCGCCGCGACGGGGGAGAGCATCACCATCAGCGCCGAAGGCCCCGGCGCCGAGGAGGCGGTCAACGCGCTGGCCGAACTGGTCGAGACCAAGTTCGGCGAGAGCGACTGAGCCCGTCATCCCCGCGAAAGCGGGGATCCGTCTCCCGACTTTGAAGGCACCCGCGGATAGCGGCAGCTATTGTCCACTCTGCGCTCTCTGCGCCTCTGCGCGCAAAAAGAAGATTTGTTCGCGCAGAGGCGCGGAGGTGTCTCGCGCGCTGCATGCGACGTCCACCGGGCGTACCGGAAGGCAGTGTGGCGGACGCTGGAGATGGGTTCCCGCTTTCGCGGGAATGACGAATGAAAATGGATCGCCTAAAGGCCAAGCATGCCCCGCGAGATAACCGCCTTTTCCAATCCCCTCATCAAGCGCGTCCGGCTGCTCCGCGACAAGCGGCACCGGCGCGAGGAGGGGCTGTTCCTCGCCGAGGGGCTGCGCATCCTCACCGAGGCGCGCGAGGCGGGGCGGCTGCCGCACTATCTCTTCTACGCCGCCGACACTGCCGGGCATCCGCTGGTCCGCGCGCTGGTCGCCGCGACCGAGGCCAAGGGCGGCGAGGCGATCGAGACCAATGCCGACATCCTCTCCAAGCTGTCGGGCAAGGACAATCCGGGATCGGTGGTCGGCGTCTATCCCGAGTTCGCGGTGGCGCTTGCCGATCTCGACCGCGCCGCCGCGCCGCTGTGGCTGGTCGCCGAGCGGCTGCGCGATCCGGGCAATCTCGGCACGATCCTGCGCACCGCCGACGCAGTCGGCGCGGGCGGGCTGATCCTGGTCGACGAGTGCGTCGATCCCTTCTCGGTCGAGGCGGTGCGCGCCAGCATGGGGGCGCTGTTCACCGTGCCGGTGGCGCGCGCGCCCTGGGCCGAATTCGCGACCTGGCTGCGCGCCGGTCCGGGCCAACTGGTCGGGCTCAGCCTCGACACCGATCTCGATTACCAGGCCGCGCGCTACCAGGCGCCGACCTTCCTGCTCACCGGCAACGAAGCGCAGGGCATGCCCGATTACATGGCGGCGGCGTGCGACCTCACCGTCAGGATCCCGATGCACGGCAAGGCCGACAGCCTCAACGCCGCCGTCGCGACCGCCGTCATGGCGTATGAAGTGCTGAACCAGCGGCGCAAAGCCTGAACGCCTGCGAAACAAATCGGCCATTGTGCGTTAAGCGACACAAGACGATCTGGGGCTCGAGGAGATTTGCGATGAAGACCTTGTTTGCCGCCGCCGTGACGCTCGCTTCGCTCGCGACCCCCGCGCTCGCCCAGCGCGACGCGCCGTACCGCGCGGCGGGCACCGAGCCGTTCTGGTCGCTGACGATCGACGCGCGGACGATGAAGTTCGAGGCGCCGGGCGCGCGATCGGTGACGGTGCCGACTCCCAAGGTGATCCACGGCTTCGCCGGCGAGATCTACCAGACGCGGCGGATCGGGGTGAACACGGTCCACAAGGCGTGCAGCGACGGGATGAGCGACCGCACCTACCCCGACACGGTGCAGGTCACCGTCGACGGCCGGCGCTACGAGGGCTGCGGCGGCACCCCCGCGGGCGAGCAGGCGCGCTCGGCGATCGACGGCAGCTGGCGCATCGAGACCATCGCCGGCCGGCCCGCAGTGCGCGGCACCAGCGTCACCGTCGCGTTCAACGGCACTCGGATGAACGGCAACACCGGCTGCAACAGCTTCAGCGGCAATTATCGCCTCGATCGCGGCTTCCTGAGCGCGGGGCCGCTGATCACCACGCGGCGGGCGTGCACGCGCTTCACCAATGCCCAGGAGCAGAGCCTGCTCGGCCTGTTCGGCCAGCGGCTGAGCGTGAGCAGCACACGCAACGGCAAGCTGGTGATGACCGGCCGCGGCGGAACGCTGGTGCTGGCCCGCGCGCCCGCGCGGCGCTGACAGGCTCCCTTTCATCGCCGGCCCGGCTCACTCCGCCGCTTCGGCCTCGACCGTCACATCCGCCTCGCCCGCGTGGCTGGCGAGCAGCTCGACCGGCGCGATCGCCTCGATCTCGCGCGCGCCGGGCTCGATGTTCATGTCGCGCAGCTTGCGCGCCGAAACCAGCGCCCTTGTCTCAAGACTGCTGGCGAAGGCATTGAAATTCTTGACCGCGGTGTTGAGCCCGCTGCCCACCACGCGCAGGTCGCCGAGCGCCTTCGCGAGCCGGTCGTACAGCTCCTTGCCGAGCGCGCCGATCTGCCGTGCCTCCAGCGCGAGCTTCTCCTGCCGCCATACCGCCGCAACGGTGCGCGCGATCGCGATCAGATTGGTCGGGGTGGCGAGCAGCACGCGCTTGTCGAAGGCGAAGTCCCACAAGGTCGGGTCGTGCTCGAGCGCCGCGGAGAGGAAATGCTCGCCGGGGACGAACATGATCACATAGTCGGGCGCGTCCTCGAACTGGCTCCAATAGGCCTTGTTGCCCAGGCTGTTGACGTGCGCGCGCATCGAGGCAGCGTGCGCGGCGAGGCCGATCGTGCGCTCGGCATCGTCGACCGCGCCGAACGCGTCCTGATAGGCGTTGAGCGACACCTTGGCGTCGATCACCAGCGCCCGCCCGCCGGGCACGCGGACGATCACGTCGGGGCGCAGCCGCCCGCCATCCTCGCCCGCGACATTCACTTCGGTCTCGAAATCGGCATGCTCGGAAAGGCCGCAGGTCTCGAGCACGTTCTTGAGCTGCTGCTCGCCCCAGCGCCCGCGCGACTTGGGGGCGTTGCGCAGCGAATTGACCAGCTTGGCGGCTTCGGTGCTGACACGCTCCTGGCCGATCCGCATCTGCTCGATCTGGCCCTTCAATTCGCCGAACGCGTCGCGGCGCTCGGCCTCGACCTTGGCGACGCCTTCCTCGTAGCGCTGGAGCCGCTCGCTGACCGGCTGGAGCAACGCCTTGAGGTTCTGCCCGGCGACCGCCTCGGACTGGCGGAAGCGGTCGTCGGCGCGCTCGAGGAAGCTCTTCTGCGCCTCGCCCAGCGCGCGCGTCGCCAGCTCGGCAAAGCGCGCCTCGAGCCCGCTGGTCTCGGCCTTGAGCGTCGCCAGCTCGATCTGCGCGCGGGCGAGATCGGCGGCGGCCGCCTTGAAGTCGCTCTCGCGCGCGTCGCGCTCGCCGCGCATCTGCGCGACGCCGCGCCCGCCGAGGAACCAGCCCAGGCCCACGCCGCCGATCAGCGCCGCGAGGATCAGGATGACTGCAACAGGCTCCACTGCCCCTCCGTTGACCAAGTTGACTCTACCCATCGCGCGAGGGAAGCCCCGCGGACCGGTGGAACATAGCCCGAACAATCGGCGTAGGACAGCGCCTTTTTCCGGCGGATTGCAGCCCTCAGGCCGCCTTGCGCGCCTTGGTCAGCTTCTTGAGGATCATGTCGCGCTTGAGCCGCGAGAGATGGTCGATGAAGACCACGCCCTCGAGATGGTCCATCTCGTGCTGGATGCAGGTGGCGAGCATGCCCTCGAACACCTCGTCATGCGCCGCGCCCTTCTCGTCGAGCCACTTGACCCGGCAGCGCGCGGGGCGCTCGACATCGGCGAACTGGTCGGGGACCGACAGGCAGCCTTCGGTATAGACCGAATAGTCCTCCGAAGGATCGACGATCTCGGGATTGATGAAGACGCGCGGGTCGCGGATCGGCTTGCCCTCGGCATCCTCCGCTTCCTGCAGGTCCATCACGATCAGCCTCTTGGGCACCCCGACCTGCACCGCGGCGAGGCCGATGCCGGGGGCGTCGTACATCGTGTCGAACATGTCGGCGATCAGGCTGCGTACCTCGTCGTCGACCGTCTCCACCGGCGTGGAGATGGCGCGGAGGCGCGGGTCGGGGACTTCGATGATCGGGAGGAGAGCCATGGGTGCGATTTATGAAGGGGGGCGTCGGACGTCAACCTGGGGCGCCGGGCTGGCGAGGGAGAAAGGCATTTTGGGGGCCGCTGCGCGGCCGAGGCGCGGAGGCGCGGAGCGGTAGTACCACTTGGCGGCGTCAGCCGCTCTCAAGAAACGGTGGAGGCTGGCACGGGATGGAGATTGAGGGCCGCTGACGCGGCGAGGACCGATCTCCGCGCCTCCGCGCCTCGGCCGCGCAGCGGCCACCCAATCTATCTTCCGAGTTCGCTCATGCCACCGGCCGCCTCGCCCGCAGCGCCTGCGCCAGCGTGCCCTCGTCGAGATAGTCGAGTTCGCCCCCCACCGGCAGACCGTGTGCGAGCTGCGTGACGCGGACGGGATAGGTCTCGATCCGCTCGGCGATGTAATGCGCCGTGGTCTGGCCCTCGAGCGTGGCGTTCATCGCGAGCACCACCTCGTCGATCCCGCCCGCGGCGATGCGACGGACGAGGCTGTCGATCGCCAGATCCTCGGGCCGCACCCCCTCGAGCGCCGACAGCCGGCCGCCGAGCACGTGGAAGCGGCCCGGGAACAGCCGCGAGCGGTCGAGCGCCCACAGGTCGGCGACTTCCTCGACCACGCACAGCAGCCGCGAATCGCGGCGCGGATCGGCGCAGACCGAGCAGGGATCGACTGTGTCGACATTGCCGCAGATCGCGCAGCTGCTCAGCCGCTTGCTGACCTGGGTGAGCGCGGACAGCAGCGGATCGAGCGCAGTCTCGCGCTTCTTGAGCAGATGCAGCACCGCGCGCCGCGCCGATCGCGGGCCGAGGCCGGGCAGCCGCGCAAGGGCCTGGGTGAGCGCTTCGATTTCGGTGGAGGCCATGGCGACCGACATAAGGGCTTGCGCCCGCCTCTGCCAAGCGGTTGAGGAGAAGCCATGCGGATCGTCTTCATGGGAACCCCCGAATTCGCGGTGCCGGTGCTCGATGCGCTGGTCGCCGCGGGGCACGAGATCGTCGCGGCGTACAGCCAGCCGCCGCGGCGGGGCAATCGCGGCAAGGTCGCGCCCTCACCGGTGCAGGTGCGGGCGGAGGCTTTGGGGATTCCGGTGCGGACTCCCCTCACCTTGCGCGATGCCGAGGCGCAGGCGGAGTTCGCGGCGTTCGGCGCGGACGTCGCGGTCGTCGCTGCTTATGGGCTGATCCTGCCGAAGCCGGTGCTGGCGGCGCCGCGGCTGGGGTGCCTGAACGTGCATGGATCGAACCTGCCACGCTGGCGGGGGGCGGCGCCGATCCAGCGGGCGATCCTGGCCGGGGATGCCGAGACCGGTGTCGGGATCATGCAGATGGAGGCCGGGCTCGATACCGGCCCGGTGCTGCTCGAGGAGAAAATCGAAATTGGCGCCTACGACACGACAGGGGTGCTGTCGTACCGGCTCTCACATATTGGCGCTGGCCTCATGGTCAAAGTTCTCGCCAATCCCGAGGCCTACCCACCACGTCCACAATCGGACGTAGACATCACCTATGCGAATAAGATCGACAAAGCTGAAGCGCGTATCGATTGGACAAAAGGCGCAGAGTTCGTGGATCGGCAAATCCGGGCCTTCAATCCCACACCCGGCGCCTGGTTTGAATATCACGGAGAGCGCATACGGATACTCACGGCCCGAATCCAAAGCGCACCGAACGATCCGACATATAGGACGGATTTCCCCGCCGGCCCCGGCGTTGTGCTGGACGATCAACTCGCCATTGGATGCGGTAGCGGGGCAATTCGTCCTGACATGGTCGTGCCGGAGAAAGTCCAGCGCGCCGGACGTGGCGTCATGACGGCGGACGAGCTGCTCCGCGGCTTCCCGATCCCCCCGGGCACGCAGCTTTGACGCGGTTCGCGCTCACCATCGAATATGACGGCCGGCCGTTCATGGGCTGGCAGCGGCAGGATCACGGGCCGAGCGTGCAGGCGGCGATCGAAGCCGCGGTCCGGCAGGTCACCGGCGAGACCGTCGCGGTCCACGCCGCGGGGCGGACCGATTCGGGCGTCCATGCGCTCGGAATGCGCGCGCATGTCGATATCGAGCGCAAGATCACCCCGTTCCGGCTGATGGAGGCGCTCAACGCGCTGCTGCGGCCCGATCCGGTGGCAGTGCTGGCGTGCGAGGTGGTGGCCGACGACTGGCACGCCCGCTTTTCGTGCACGGCACGCCATTATGAATACCGCATCGTCCAGCGCCGCGCGCCGCTGACCTGGGAGAAGGGGCTGGCGTGGCGAGTCGCGAACGATCTCGACGCCGCGGCGATGGCCGAAGGCGCGGCGCGGCTGGTCGGGCGGCATGATTTCACGACCTTCCGCTCGGCGCATTGCCAGGCCGACAGCCCGCTCAGGACGCTCGACCGGCTCGATGTGGCGCGCGACGGCGACCGAGTGGCAGTGCGCGCCTCGGCGCGGTCGTTCCTCCACCATCAGGTGCGCTCGATGGTCGGCTGCCTCGCGCTGGTCGGCCAGGGGAAGTGGTCACCCGCCGACATGACCAAGGCGCTGGAAGCGCGCGATCGGGCGGCATTGGGGCTGAATGCGCCGCCGGATGGCCTGTTCTTCCTGCGGGCGGATTATTAGGTTTGGGGGCCGC
>JAZKCD010000079.1:10563-27574 GCA_040388355.1 Pseudomonadota bacterium
GGCCGCGCAGCGGCCACCAAAACTTCCTAGCGGCTGAACTTCGCCGCCAGCTCGATATGCGTCGACCAGCGGAATTGCCCCACCGGCTGGACCCAGTCGATCCGATACCCGCCTTTACACAAAGTCTCAGCATCGCGGACGAAAGTACCGGGATTGCACGAGACATAGGCGATCACCGGTACCTTAGACGCCGCCAGCTCCGCGACCTGCTCCTTCGCCCCCGCCCGCGGCGGATCGAGCACCACCGCGCCGAAATGGTCGAGGTCGCCGGGCGCGACCGGGCGGCGGAACAAGTCGCGGTGATCGGCGAACACCTGGCGCCGCGCCAGCGCGGCCGCGCCCTTGAGCGACAGGATCGGATCGCGCGCGCCCTCGGCGGCGTAGACCCGCGAATTGGGAAAGGCGAAGGTGAAGGTGCCGAGTCCGGCGAACAGGTCGGCAATCGCCTCGGCATCGCCCGCAATCTCCTGCACCGCCGCGACCAGAGCCGCCTCGCCCTCGGCGGTGGCCTGGAGGAAGCTGCCGCTCGGGAACGGCACCGGCACCCCCCCCAGCGTCACCGTCACCGGATCGGGCTCCCAGCGCGCCGTCGCGCCGAACCCCTCGTCGATCGCCAGCCGCGCGAGCTTGTGGCGGCGCGCAAAGGCAGTCAGCGCCTCGATCGCGGCGAGCCCCTCGGCATCGAGCCCGTCGATCAGCACGTCGCGGCCCTGGTCGGTCAGCGCGACATGGACGTTGATCCGCCGGGTGTTGGGCAGCAGCGCCGCCAGCAGCCCCCTGAGCGGCGCGAGCAGCGCGAACAGCTCGGGCGCGAGCACCCAGCATTCCTCGATATCGACCAGCCGGTGGCTGCCCTGCTCGGTGAAGCCGAGATGCACCTGCCGCCCGCGCCGCTCGGCATGGAGCGTGGCGCGGCGGCGCGTCTTCGGGGGCGACAGCAACGGCGCGCGGATCTCGGTCGCCAGGCCATGCGTGGCGAGCGCGCCGCCGATGCGATCCACGATGAACCGGCTCCACGCCGCATCGTCGAGATGCTGGAGCTGGCAGCCGCCGCAGATGGGGAAGTGCTTGCACGGCGGGCGCTGGTGGTTGGGGCCGGGGATCACCCCGCCCTCGGCAGTGATGCGGTCGCCCGGGGCGGCCAGCGCGACGTGGCGGCCGTCGCCGGTCACCCCGTCGCCGCGCCCGGCCACGCGCACGATGGTGTCGTCGTTCACAGGCATTCGGCGATCGCTTCCGGGATATGGCCGATCAGGGCATCGGCGATGAAGGCGGGACCCGCAAGCCGCGCGGCGCGGGCGTGGAGCCAGGCGGCGGCTTCGGCGGCGGCGAGCCCTTTCTGGCCGGTGGCGGCACGCGCGGCGAGCAGCCCGGCGAGGATGTCGCCGGTCCCGGCGGTCGACAGCCAGGGCGATCCGTCCGCCAGCACGCGCACCTCGCCCTGCGGCGCGGCGATGACGGTGTCGCCGCCCTTGTGGACGATCGTCGCGCCGGTCTCCGCCGCGGCGGCGAGGGTGCGGTCGATCTTGCTGCCGGGTCCTTCGCCGAACATCCGGTCGAATTCGCCGCTGTGCGGGGTCAGCCACGCCGATCCGCGCCGCGCCTGGAGCCAGCGCGCGGCGTTCTTGCCGAGCAGGCTCAGCGCGTCGCCATCGAGCACCAGCGGGTGCGGCGAGGCCAGAGCGGCCTTGAGCAGCCCCTCCGCGCGCCGCTCGCGCCCGAGCCCGGGCCCGATCACGACCGCACCGATGCGCTCGTCCTTCAGGAGATCGGCGAGTTCATCGGCGCCCGAGATCGTCCGGCGCACCAGCGCGTCGATCCGGCTCTGCGGCTCGGCCCCGGCAAGCGTGACATAGCCCGCCCCGCCCGCCATCGCCGCGCCCGCCGCCAGCCGCGCCGCGCCGGGCATCGCGCCTTCGATCACCGCGACCATCCCGCGGCTATACTTGTGGTCGTAGGGCCCAGGCGCCGACAGCAGCGGCCGCGCGACGCTGTGCCAGCCCGGCGGAACCGCCACGCCGATATCGGCGAGCAGCACATGCCCGCATTTCTCGAGACCCGCGTCGAGGACATGCGCGGGCTTGAGCGCGCCCAGCGCCACGGTGACGGTGACGCACGGCGCCCCGAAATCGGCGCCGGTGTCGGTGTCGAGCCCCGAGGGCAGGTCGATCGCGAGGCTGAACGCCGCCGCCTTGACCAGATCGGCCATCAGCGCGCGCGGGCCGCGCTCCATCGCGCGGGTCATGCCCGTCCCGAACAGCCCGTCGACCACGAACGACCGCGCCTTGGCCTCATAGAGCGACGTCGTGACGCCGTCCCATCGCTCCCACATCGCCCGCGCCGCGCCCGCCTTGGGCTCGCCCAGCGCCGCGACGGCAACGTCGAGCCCCGCCGCCTTGAGCAGCCGCGCGACGACATAGGCGTCGCCGCCATTGTTGCCCGGCCCGGCGAGCACCAGCACCGGCCGCCCGAGCGCGAACCGCGCCGCCTCGCGCGCCACCGCGGCTCCTGCCCGCTCCATCAAATCGTGCTGCGTCACGTGGCGGAAGGCCTCTTCCTCCGCCGCGCGCATCTCCTCGGCGGTGACGATCGGGGCGCCGGCGGGGATCATGACGGCTTGCCCTTCTTGGGCTGGCGTACCGTCGCCGGAAGCCGGTAGCGCGCGCCGCCGAGCGCGACTTCGATCAAATCGGGCGCGAGCGGAGTGACCTCGGCCGTCTCGGCGCCGTCCGCCGCCACCACGCCGCGGCCGTCATTGGTCACCAGCAGCCGCCGGAACCCGCCATCGGGGTGGCGCAGCGTGAGATACAGCCCGTCCTGCGTCTGGGTCCGGTCGATCGCGCAGGCATAGGCAAAGGCCTTCGCCCCCGGCACCGCGCACTCGACCTTGCCCTCGGCCTCGGCGATCGCGCGCGCGCTCGCCTGCGCCTTGGCGGCGGTCGCCTTGTCGGCCAGCTTCGCGTCGCAGGCGGTGAGCAGCAGCAGCAACGCGGCCGAACTAGATATCCGCGTAGACATGGGTTTCGGCGCTGGCTCCCGGGTGCGTCACTGCGCCCTTATAGGCGGGACCCACGTTGCGGGAATAGCGCCACAGCGCACCCGACTGGTAATCATTCTGCCGCGGCGCCCAGGCGGCGCGGCGCTCGGCGAGCACTGCCTCGGGAACGTCGAGATCGATCGTCCCCGCCTCGGCATCGATGCGAATGCGGTCGCCATCCTGAACCAGCGCGATCGGCCCGCCCTCGGCCGCCTCGGGGCCGACATGGCCGATGCAGAAGCCGCGGGTCGCGCCCGAGAAGCGCCCGTCGGTGATCAGCGCGACGCTCTCGCCCATGCCCAGGCCATAGAGCGCAGCGGTGGTCGACAGCATCTCGCGCATCCCCGGCCCGCCCTTGGGCCCTTCGTAGCGGATGACGATGACTTCGCCTTCCCGGATCGAGCGTGCCTCGACCGCGGCGAAACATTCCTCCTCGCAATCGAACACGCGCGCGGGCCCCTCGAACTGCAGGCTGTGCAGCCCCGCCACCTTCACGATCGCCCCGTCGGGCGCGAGGCTGCCGCGCAGGCCCACCACGCCGCCGGTCGGGGTGATCGGGGTGCGGGCGTCGTAGATGACCTTCTGGTCGGGGTTCCAGGTGACCTGGTCGATATTCTCGCCCAGCGTCCTGCCGGTGACGGTCAGGCAGTCGCCGTGGAGGAAGCCCTCGGCCAGCAGCGTCTTCATCAGCATGTAGACGCCCCCGGCATCGTACATGTCGCGCGCGACATACTGCCCGCCGGGCTGGAGGTCGGCGCAATAGGGCGTGGTCTTGAAGATCTCGGCGACGTCGAACAGGTCGAATTCGATCCCCGCCTCGTGCGCCATCGCCGGCAAATGGAGCGCGCCGTTGGTCGAGCCCCCGGTCGCGGCGACGATCCGCGCGGCATTCTCGAACGCGTCGCGCGTGCAGATGTCGCGCGGGCGGATATTGGCAGCGAGCAGCTCCATCACCTGCGCGCCCGCCGACACCGCAATCTGTTCGCGCGTGGTGTAAGGAGCCGGTACCATGTTGCTGTTCGGCAAGGATAAACCGATCGCCTCGCCGACGCAGGCCATGGTGTTGGCGGTGTATTGCCCCCCGCACGCGCCATGCCCCGGGCAGGCGACGCGCTCGAGTTCATGGACCTCGCTCAGCGGGCACGCCCCCGCGGCGTAGCGGCCGACGACCTCGAACACGTCCTTCACGGTGACGTCCTTGCCGTGGAAGCGGCCCGGCAGGATCGATCCGCCATAGACGAAGATGCTCGGCACATTGAGCCGCAGCATCGCCATCATCATCCCCGGCAGCGACTTGTCGCACCCCGCAAAGCCGACCAGCGCGTCATAGCAATGGCCCCGAACGCTCAATTCGACCGAATCGGCGATCACTTCGCGGCTGACCAGCGAGGCCTTCATCCCCTGGTGCCCCATCGCGATCCCGTCAGTGACGGTGATGGTGTTGAAGCGGCGCGGCATCCCCCCGCCCTGCTCGACTCCGCGGCGCGCGGCATCGGCCTGGGCGTCGAGCGTGGTGTTGCACGGCGCGCTGTCGTTGCCCGCCGAGGCGAGCGCAACGAACGGGCGCGCGATCTCCTCCTCGGTCAGCCCCATCGCGTAATAATAGCTGCGATGCGGGGCGCGCTCGGGGCCGACCGAGACGTGGCGGCTCGGGAGTCTGGATTTGTCGAAGCTGTGGGTCATGGCGCGACCGCCTATGTCGCGAGAGAGGCACTTTGCGCAAGACTATTGCGCACTCCTGCTAGCTCCTCTCCCGCCTTCGCGGGAGAGGTGTGAGGTAGAGCGCAAGGCTCGCGAGAATATCGGTCCAGCGTTGCACCCCGGCATCATCACGGATCAGGTCGTTGCGGACTTCGACGGCGATCGAGGGGATGCCGTTGGCCTCGCCATGGCGGTTGAGCGTCGCGTTGAGCAGCTTGCCCGAATAGGGCTGGTTGTCGCCGGTCACCAGCCCGCGCACCTTCAGCCAGTCGATCGCCGGCCGCGCCGCGCGCTCGTCCGCGTTGTAGAGGATGCCGACTTCCCACGGGCGCGGGGTGCCGCCCTGCTCGAGACAAGGCGTGAAGCTGTGGATCGACAGGATCAGATCCGGCCGCTGCGCCGCGATCCGTTGCTCGATCGCACGGTGGTACGGGACATGGAATCGCGCGAGGCGTTCTTCACGATCGATCTCAGCATTGCCCGCTATCACATAGCCGTCGCTATGTTTCGGTACGAGATTGGGATGATCTGGCTCGCGGTGCAGGTCGAGCACCAGCCGCGAGACCGTGCCGAGGATCGCGGGTGCATCCAGCCGCGCGGCAAGGCTGCGGGTCAGCGGCGCGGCGCCGATATCGATGGCGATATGGCGGTCGAGCAGTTCGGGCGCGATGCCGAGGTCGATATCGCCGGGCACCGCGTTGGAGGCATGGTCGCAGAGCAGCAGCAGGTCGCGCGCGCCGCCTTCGATCAGCTCGGTCATTTGTAGAGCGGCCGCCGCCGCTCGCCGAACGCGGCGCGCCCCTCGGCAAATTCCGCGCCCGCGAAACAGGCGTCGAACGCGGCATCGAGCGCGGGATCGGAAGGATCCCCCAGCGTCCGCTTGAGCAGCCGCATCGCCCCCGGCGCATTGGCGGCAATCCGGTCGGCAAAGGCGCGCGCGAGCGGCTCGGGCTCTTCCCAGCGCAGCTCGACCAGCCCCATGCCGATCGCATCGCCGGCATCGACGATCTCGCCGGTGAACAGCATCCGCGCGGCATTGCCCTTGCCGATCTGTGCCACCAGCCGCGCGACATCCTCGCGCGGATAGCCCAGGCCCAGCTTGGCCGGCGTCGAGGCGAACTGCGCGCCGTCCCCCGCCACCCGCAAATCGCACGCCAGCACCAGCGCGATTGCCGCGCCGAAACAGCCGCCGTCGATGACGGCGATCACCGGCATCGGCAGCGACGCGACCGCCTCGATCCCCGCGCGCATCGCCTCGCGGAAGCGCGTCGCGTCGCCGCCGCTGAAGGTGCCGAACTCGGCGATGTCGGCGCCCGCCGAGAAGATAACCGGCACGTCCGAGCGCAGGATCACGACGCGCGCGTCACTGGCGGCGATCCCGGCGGCGGCTTCGGCGAGCGCGTGCCAGCCGGCGATCGGCAGCGCGTTGCGCGCCGCGGGGCGGTTGAGCGTGATGGTGGCGACATGGCCGTCATAAGTGACATGAATCATCGGCGCGCTCTGCCCCAAGCGGGGCCGCATGTCACCGGGGATGGCGCGTGCCGAAGCACGGACCACCGACGGACGTCCCGCTCCTGGCGTCTGATCCGCTGTGGGCAGGTATGGGCGGTAAACGCCAAGATCAGGTTTCCGGGAGTGGTAAACGGACGGCCGTCTCCCTTCTTGTTCCTCTGCGAAAGCAGGGGCCCAGAGTCGCGGGCGATGCGCTTGAAACCCTGGGCTCCTGCTTTCGCAGGAGAACAGTCAAGTGAGCGCGGTTTCGCACACCCACCAGCCGGGCTGGGCCAGCCGCTGGGCTGCCGCGGCGCAATCCTCCGCCCGCTCGAACAGCGCGAAACAGGTCGCCCCCGACCCCGACATGCGCGCGAGCAGCGCCCCGGGCTGGCCGCCGAGCACATCGAGCACTTCGTCGATCTCCGGCGCCAGCGCGCGCGCCGCCGCCTCCAGGTCGTTGCGCCCGTCATGGACGATCGCCCCCATCCGCCCCTCGGGCAGCGGCCCGCGATCGACTCCGTCCCAGCGCGCGAAGACCGCGGCCGTCGACACCGCCACCCCCGGGTTGACCAGCAGCACCGGCACTCCCGGCGCGCCGTCGATCTCCTCGAGCTGCTCGCCCCTGCCCCGCCCGATCGCAGTGCGGCCGAACAGGCAGGCAGGCACGTCGGACCCCAGCGCAGCGGCGCACACGAACAGCCGCGGATCGTAGAGCGCGACGCCATGCAGCCGCGCCAGCGCGCGCAAGGTCGCCGCGGCATCGGCCGATCCGCCGCCGATCCCCGAGGCGACCGGCAGGTGCTTCTCCAGCGCGATCGCCCACGGCTCGCCGCCGAAGGTCGCGGCGAAATGCGCGGCGGCACGCGTGACGAGGTTGTCGCCCTCCCCCGCCAACGCGCCGGCAAAGGGCCCGGTGACCGAGAAGCGCGGTTCCTCCGCCGCTTCCACGCGCACCACATCCCCGGCCTCCACGAACGCGAACAGCGTCTCCAGCGCGTGATAGCCATCATCCCGCCGCGCGCGGACATGCAGCGCGAGGTTGAGCTTGGCGGGCGCGCGCTCGACGATCAATTGGACGCCGTCAGCCCGTTGGCGAGCTTGGCCGCGATCCGCGTCCCCGCGCCCGCATCGGCATAGATCGCCGCCGCGCGCCACGCATAGCGCGCCTCGTAGCGCCGCCCGAGCTTCCAATAGGCGTCGCCGAGATGCTCGTTGACCAGGCTCCCGCCCGGATCGGCAGTCGCCGCGCGCTCGAGCAGGGGCAGCGCCCGCGCCACGTCGCCGCGGGTGTAATAGGCCCAGGCCAGCGAATCGGTGATCCCCGCATCCGCGGGCCTCAGCCCCGAGGCGCGCTCGAGCAGCGCCTGCGCCTCGTCGAGATCCTGATGGTGCGCGATCAGCGCGACCCCGAGCGTGCTCAGCGCCTGCGCCTCGAGCGGCGCGATCCCGGCGGCGCGGCGCAGCGCCGGCAGCGCCTCGTCCCAGCGTCCGGCGCGGTCGAGCGCGTTGCCGCGGCGGAAATGCAGCGTCCAGTCGGCGTCGCCGCCCGGTCGGCCAAGCGCGACCTTGTACGCCGAAGCCGCCGCCGCGAACTGGCTGTCGGCGGCGAGCAGGTCGCCATAGGCCGAGGCGTCGGCGCTGGTCGATTCGCGGTCCTCGGCCTGCGCCTTGGCGAGCGCGATCGCCTCGCCCGTCCGCCCGGCGCGGCGCAGCGCGGCGATCCGCCCGGCGGCGGCGCCGCGCGTGAACGGGCTGTCGCGCCCGACCTGGCCGAGCGTGTCGAGCGCGAGCTTGTTCATCCCCGCGCGCGACAAGGCCTCGCCGAGAAACAGCCGCGCACGATCGTCGCTCGGATCGAGCAGCAGCGCGGTGCGAGTCAGCAGGATCGCGATCGGCATCGGCGCATCGTCCTGCATCAGATCGGCGGCGAGGCTGAGGAACAGCCGCGCGGCGCCGACCGCCGCACCCGGCTTCGGCCCCTTGCCCAGCCGGGCGCGCAGCCCCGCCATTTCGGGGCGCGGCCCGCCGAGGATCAGCTCGGCAACCTCGCGCCCGCCGGTCTGGCCGAGCAGCATCGCGACGTTGATCCGGAGGTCGTCATTGCCGCCGCCGCCCTGGAGCAGCGGGCGCAGCTCGGCGAGCGCCTCGTCGGTGCGGCGCAGCGCGACCAGCAGCATCACTCGGTTCTCGGCCCGGTAGCGCCGCGCGAGCGGATTGGTGCCGCTCTTGTCGAGGATCGGGAACGGATCGTCGCCGCGGTCCAGCGCCATCCATGCGCCGAGCACCGGCACCATGAAGTCGAGCGGCCCCTTCTCGAGCCGGCCGAGCGCGGCGTTGGCCCCGGCGATGTCCCCCGCGCGGAGCGCGATGGCGAAGCGCACTATCGCCGTGTCGATCGGCCCGTCGCCCGATTTGGCGACCACCTTCTCGGCACGGTCGACCAGCGCCCAATCGCCGACCGCCAGCCCCTGGCGATAGGCGCGCATCGCGACGATCGCGTCGTCGGGCGCCTTGGCCAGCGCCGCGGCATAGCCCGCCGCGGCGATATCGGACGCGCCATCGGCCTCGGCAGCGCGGGCGCGGGCGTAAGCGGTGAGATCGTCGGCCTGGGCGAGCGCAGGGGGCGCGGCAAACAGCGCAAGCCCGGCAAGCAGGTACACATTACATGTTCGGGTAATTGGGGCCTCCGCCGCCTTCCGGCACCACCCAGTTGATGTTCTGGCTGGGGTCCTTGATGTCGCACGTCTTGCAGTGCACGCAGTTCTGCGCGTTGATCTGGAAGCGCAGGTCGCTGCCTTCGCCCACCACTTCATACACGCCCGCCGGACAATAGCGCTGAGCGGGTTCGGCGTACAACGGCAGATTGACGTGGATCGGGATATCCGGGTCCTTGAGCGTCAGATGGACCGGCTGGTCCTCCTCGTGATTGGTGTTCGAGATGAACACCGAGGAGAGCCGGTCAAAGGTCAGCACCCCGTCGGGCTTGGGATAGTCGATCGGCTTCGCCTCGGACGCGCGTTGCATATAGCTATGGTCGGGCTTGTGCTTCATCGTGAACGGCCAGCGCAGCCCCAGCGTCTCGGACCACATCGCGAGTCCCGCAAAGACCGTGCCCCAGGTGCCGCCGAACTTCTTGACCAAGGGCACGACGTTGCGGACGCCGCGCAGCTCCTTGTAGACCCAGCTTTCCTCATAAGCCTCCGGGTACGCCGCCAGCTCGTCGGCCGAACGCCCGGCCTGGACCGCGGCGAAGGCGGCGTCGGCGGCCATCATCCCGCTCTTGATCGCCATATGGCTGCCCTTGATCCGCGGCACGTTGAGAAAGCCCGCGGCATCGCCGACCAGCGCTCCGCCGGGGAACACCAGCTTCGGCACCGATTGCCACCCGCCGTCGCTTATCGCCCGCGCGCCGTAGGAGACGCGCTTGCCGCCCTCGAGCACCTTGCGGATCTCGGGATGCGTCTTCCAGCGCTGCAGCTCCTGGAAGGGCGAGAGGTACGGGTTCGAATAGTCGAGCCACACCACGAAGCCGAGCGCCACCTGCCCGTCGGCCTGGTGATAGAGGAAGCTGCCGCCCTGGGTATCGTCGTCGAGCGGCCAGCCCTGGGTGTGGATCACCCGGCCCGGGACATGCTTTTTCGGGTCGATGTCCCAGAGTTCCTTGATGCCGATGCCATAGACCTGCGGCTGCGCATCCCTGGCGAGGTCGAAGTCGCGGACCAGCTGCTTGGTCAGGTGCCCGCGCGCGCCTTCGGCGAAGAAAGTGTATTTGGCGTGGAGCTCGAGCCCCGGCTGGTAATCGCCCTTGTGGGTGCCGTCGCGCGCCACCCCCATGTCGCCGGTGGCGACGCCCTTCACCGATCCGTCCGGGTTGAACAATATCTCGGCGGCGGCGAAGCCCGGGAAAATCTCGACCCCCAGCTCCTCGGCCTTGCCCGCCAGCCAGCGGCACAGATTGCCGAGCGAGCCGGTGTAGGTGCCCTTGTTGTGCATGAAGCCGGGCGTGATAAAGTCGGGGAAGCTCGACTTGCCCGTCGCGCTCAGCACCCAGTGATGGTTCTCGGTCACCGGCACCGCCGCCATCGGGCAGCCCTGCTCGCGCCAGTCGGGGATCAGCTCGTCGAGCCCCTTTGGGTCGACGACCGCGCCCGACAGGATGTGCGCGCCGACCTCGGAACCCTTCTCCAGCACGCAGACCGCGAGCTCGTTCCCTGCCTCCGCCGCCAGCTGCTTGAGGCGAATCGCCGCGCTCAGGCCCGCCGGCCCGGCGCCGACGATCACCACGTCATAGGGCATCGACTCCCGTTCGCTCATTCCGGTCTCCTCTTCCGTCCTCCTTCGGGACGGATTGCCCGCCTGTCGTCGCGTTGCCGCAACGTCTTGTCCCTGATGTCGTGAAGCCAGATTGACCGCCGCGTCAAGGCGATACCCTATGCCGCCATGGGTGGGGAATATGGGGATCAGTGGCGTCAAAGCCTGGCGAGCGCGCTCTTATGGTGGCGCGACGCGGGGGTCGACACGCTCGCGGACGACGAACCGCGCGACTGGCTGGCGCTGCCGGTGGCGAAGGCCGCGGCGCGCGCTGCCGAGCCTGCCGTAGCGTCCGCGCCTGCCGAAATCCTTCCCGACACGCTCGACGCGTTCCTCGATTGGCGGCTGGGCGAGGCCGCGCCCGAGGCCGAATGGCTGACCCCGCGGATCGGCCCGAGCGGCGATCCGGGCGCGGGGCTGATGATCCTCACCGACATGCCCGAGCCCGACGACAGCGACCGGCTGATGACCGGCGCCCCCGGCCGGCTGCTCGACCGCATGCTCGCGGCGATCGGCGAAAGCCGCGAGTCGGTCTATCTCGCCTCGCTCGCCGTCGCGCGCCCGCTGACCGGCCGGATTCCGGCTGAGTCCGAGCCGCGGCTGATCGAGCTGGCGCTCCACCACATCGAACTGGCGAACCCGAAGCGCTTGCTGCTGCTCGGCCAGTCGGCGAGTCGTGTACGGAGCACGACGAACGGTTCAGACGCGGGTAATGCCCGAGAAGATATTAAAGATGACGTTAAACAATTAAGCCAAGATAGGCAGGTGGTGGCAAGCTATCATCCCCGCTTCTTGTTGGAGCGACCTGCCGCCAAGGCCGAAGCCTGGAAACATCTGGTGCTGTTGAGCCGGGGGACTAGCCAGTGAGTATGCGTCTCGTCATTGCCGCTGCGTTGATGGTGGCTCCGCTTTCCGCTCATGCCGACGACACGATCGTTGCGGGGGACGACCTCTCGGTTCCCGCCGCGGAACTCGTCACCGAAAACCTGACCGCAGTCACCAAGGCCCCGCCGGCCCCTGCCCCCGCGACGATGCGCGAAGGCGACGGCATTCCCGACCAGCTCGATGCCGAGCAGCGCGCCGGCTACCGCAGCGTCTTCGCCGCGATCCGTTCGGAACGCTGGGCCGACGCCGCGATCGCGCTTTCGGCGATGAAGCCGGGGCCGCTCCACGCCATCGCCCGCGCCGAGCTCTTCACCGCGAAGAACTCGCCCAAGGTCGATCTCGCCGCGCTCCTGGCATTGCTCGGCGAGGCCCCCGAGCTGCCCCAGGCCGACCAGCTCAAGCGCATGGCGCTCGCCCGCGGCGCGACCGACACCCCCACCCTCCCCGCGGTCCAGCGGCTGATGTGGTTCGATGCCGCGCCGGTGCGCCAGCGCACGCGCTCGGTGCGCAGCGACAATGCCTCGACCGAGATGGCGCTCGCGGTCCAGCCCTTCGTCAAGGCCGATGACGGCGCCGCGGCCGAGGCTTTGCTCGAGCAGCATGCCCCCGATCTCACTCCCGATTCGCTGACCGAGTGGCAGCAGAAGATCGCGTGGATCTATTACACCTCGGGCGACGATTCGAACGCCCGCCGCATGGCCGCCAAGGCCGAGGCCGGCGTCGGCGAATGGGTCGCCCCCGCCGACTGGGTCGCGGGCCTCGCCGCCTGGCGCCAGCAGGACTGCGCCGCCGCGGGCGCCGCGTTCGAAACCGTCGCCCAGCGCGCCGCCGACACCGAGCTGCGCTCCGCCGGGCTCTACTGGGCCTCGCGCGCCGACATGGCGTGCGGCCGTCCCGAAAAGGTCGCGGTGCACCTCAACAACGCGTCGCAATATGGCGAGACCTTCTACGGCCTGCTCGCCCGCCAGGCGCTCGGCATCGCCGACAAGCCGGTCCGCGGCGAGAGCCGCATCGCCGACGACTGGCGCGCGCTCGAGCGCCGCCCCAATATCCGCGTCGCCGCCGCCCTGGTCGAGATCGGCCAGAACGGCCTCGCCGACGAAGTGCTGCGCTACCAGGCCAAGCTCGGCACCGCCGCCGAGCACCCTGCGCTCACCCGCCTCGCCGGGCGGCTCAACCTGCCCGCGACTCAGCTCTGGCTCTCACACAACGGCCCCGCCGGCGCGCATCCCCTGGTCGAGGCGCGCTACCCGGCGCCCAACTGGACCCCCGATGGCGGCTGGCGCGTCGACCGCAATCTCGTCTTCGCGCACACCCTCCAGGAATCGCGCTTCAACGCCGATGTCCGCAGCGCCGCCGGCGCGATGGGCCTGATGCAGGTCCGGATGGGCGCCGCCACCGATGTCGGCCGCCGCCGCGGGGTGACCTATGTCAGTTCGGACCTCACCAAGCCTTCGGTCAATATGGAGATCGGCCAGTCCTATCTCGAGCAGCTCCGCGACGCGACCTATACCGGCGGGCTGCTGCCCAAGGTGATCGCCGCCTATAACGCCGGCCCCACGCCGGTTCAGGCGTGGAACGCGGGCATGAAGGACAATGGCGATCCGCTGCTCTACATCGAGAGCATCCCCTATTGGGAGACCCGCGGCTATGTCATGATCGTGCTGCGCAACTATTGGATGTACGAGCTCCAGGCCGGCCAGCCCTCGCCGAGCCGCGAGGCGCTGACGCAGGGGATGTGGCCCAAATTCCCCGGCATGGCCGGCCCCGCCTCGGTGCGGATCGGCGCGGCGCGCCCGCCCAGTGGCTATTGACGAAAGCCGTGACTTCCGGCCGGTCCGGATCGCGGTCCTCACCATTTCCGACAGCCGCACGCACGCCGACGACCGTTCGGGCGACACCCTCGTCGAGCGGCTGACCGGCGCGGGCCACATCCTCGCCGACCGCGCGATCGTCACCGACGATCCCGAGCAGATCGTCGGCAAGCTCCACGCCTGGATCGACGATCAGGGCATCGATTGCATCCTCACCACCGGCGGCACCGGCGTCACCGGCCGCGACGTGACTCCCGAAGCGCTCGCGCGTGTCTGGGACAAGGAAATCCCCGGCTTCGGCGAGCTGTTCCGCTGGCTCAGCTACCAGTCGATCGGCACTTCGACGATCCAGTCCCGCGCCACCGCCGGCGTCGCGCGCGGCACCTATATCTTCGCGCTGCCCGGCTCGACCGGCGCAGTGAAGGACGGCTGGGACGGGATCCTGCGCGACCAGCTCGACAGCCGCAACCGCCCCTGCAACTTCGTCGAGCTGATGCCGCGGCTGCTGGAGCGGTAGGGTGCTTACCAATGCTGGAAAATGCTGACGGGGTCTGCGCTGCACTCCGCGATGGCGATATCTGGCGCTCCCTATTACAGCGCGTTCGATGGGAGCAAAAGCTGAGCGCCTCCGGCTGCTAAAGACGACTGATCCGATCTGTTATTTTTGCGCTACGCGTTTGACGGAGACCGAGGATCACGTTCCATCTCGCGAATGCTTTCGCGACAGAGTTGGTCCTGAGGGCTTTGCTTTTCCGGCGTGCAAAATCTGCAATAATGGCGCGGGGCAGCTGGAACAGGTCGTTGCCCTATATCTTCTACTCGCCAACCACGATGATGCGAACGTTTCCCCAGATCAGTTACGGCGGCTCATTCTGGGCGTGGGCAATAACAATCGCGATTTGCTACCGTCTATCGAGGTCAACGCCAGAGCCGCACGTCGCCACTTTCGGAACAAGGGAATGCAGCTCGCGCCCGGGGCTGTATTCGGCGAGATGCCCATCGCGACCTTACCGAGTGGACATCGAGAGGCATTCGAGCTGTTTGGGAGGCGATTAACGTGCGCAATATATTACAAGGAAGTTGGTAGGCCCCTGCCGCTCGATCACTACCTTGTCGCCGCATGGCTTCCATGGTCGGAAGCGATGTCAGGAAATATAATAGAAACCGCTGTCGGCTTATTTCCAACTCTAACTATAACTAACCGACGTAATACCGATATAGGGGATCAGTTTTCATACAGGTGGGGATTCCATCCTGACGGATCCATCTTCGGCTTTGTAGCGCAGTTTTCAAAATCTTATTATTTCATATGCGCCGCGGCGGCACCAAACCTTCACAACGCCAATAATGAGGGCATTCCCGGCTGGAAATTGCATGCCAACGATGTCGTACTATAATAAAGTAAGTCTTCTCAAGGCAGTCGACATTCCCTGTGAAAAACCCCTCACCCCGCCGGCTTGAGGTTCAGCTCCTTCTGGAAGAATTCCCCCAATTCCCCCAGCATCGACTGCCACCAGTCGAGCACGTCGGCGAAGTTGCGCTCGCCCACGCCGCCGATCGTCGCGACGTCGTACGCCACCACGAACCGCCCGTCTGCCGGCACCGACGCCTGGAGGAAGCGTTTGCCCGCATTCCATTTGTTGGCGAGCTCGGCGGTGTTCTCGGCCTCCTTCTTGAACGACACCTGGAAGCGCAGCGAATCGCAATTCTTGTGCTGCTCGCAGCCGTAGAAATAGACGTCGAAATGATAGGCGGCTTCCTGGCTCTCGATCATCGGGTCGCCTTCGTTGTCGACCAGCTGGTGCGGCTTGAGCCCCGCCTTCTCCATCGCGCGCACCACCGATGCGGGGTCGCTCGCGCAGACCATCCCCGCTCCGCAGGGCGCACGGTCCTGCGCCTGCGCGGCGCCCGCGGTGAGGAACAGCGCCGCGATCGCGGCGGCAAGACGGATCGGACGCATCAACACTCTCCCCCGGAAAACCGCGGGCAGCGTAACATGCGGCGGCACAGAGACAATCGCCGTTTATGCCCTGTGGGACGGCCCTGTGTGGGACAGGCACCGGTCAGCCCCAAACCCTCCGTCACCCCGGACTTGTTCCGGGGTCCACCGGTCGGCACCGGCGGCCCTCAAGCCTCATGTCGAGCCGGCGCGGATGGTTGGACCCCGGCACAAGGCCGGGGTGACGGCGTCGACACGGCAAGCGAGGGCGCCTAGCCTCAGTGCGCCCCGTCGTCCGGTTCGTTGATGAAGACGCCCAGTTGATGCCCCGCCGGGTCGCGGAAATGGAAGCGCCGCCCGCCGGGGAAGGCGAAGATCGGCTGGGTGATCGCGCCGCCCGCGGCCACCACCTTTTCGAGCGCGCCCTCCAGATCCGCCTTCACTTCGACGATCGGCAGGATGCCGGTGAGGGCATAGTCCTCGGTCCCGTTGAGCCCGACATCGACATCGCCCGTCGTCGTCGAGGCATAATCGGGCCCGAAATCGGTGAAGTCCCAGCCGAACGCGCCGGCATAGAAATCGCGCACCCCGGCCACCGCACTCACCGGCAATTCGATATAGCTGATCCGCACCATGTCCGCCTCCAATGTTCTTGATATGTTCTAGCGACGCGCCTAGCCTCTGGCAATGGCAAAGACTCGTCCCTCACGTGGCGCCACGCTGAACCGGGAGAGCATTCGCTTCAACCTCAACGAACGCGAGGCCGATGGCGACTGGCTCGATGCGCAGGCGGATGTCGATGGCGGCCCGCCGCCGCTGCGCACGACGGTGACGGTCGAGAAGGCGCGGACGATCATCACCCGCAACCAGTCGCCCGACATCGGCTTCGACCAGTCGATCAATCCCTATCGCGGCTGCGAGCATGGCTGCATCTATTGCTTCGCGCGGCCGAGCCATGCCTATCACGACCTGTCGCCCGGACTCGATTTCGAGACGAAGCTCTTCGCCAAGCCCGACGCCCCCGCGCTGCTCCGCGCCGAGCTGGCCAGGCGCGGCTATGTCTGCAAGCCGATCGCGTTCGGCACCAACACCGATCCGTACCAGCCGATCGAGAAGGACTGGCGGATCACCCGCTCCTGCCTCGAAGTGCTCGCCGAGACCAGCCACCCGCTGACGATCACGACCAAGTCCGACCGAGTGACGCGCGACATCGACATCCTTGCCCCCATGGCGGCCAAGGGCCTCGCAGCGGTGATGGTCTCGGTCACTTCGCTCGACCCGAAGGTGGCGATGACCGTCGAGCCGCGCGCGCCGCATCCCGAAAAGCGCCTCGCCGCGATGCGCAAGCTCAGCGACGCCGGCATCCCCGTCTTCGTGTCGATCTCGCCGGTGATCCCGGCGATCACCGATCACGAGATGGAGCATATCATGGCGCGCGCCGCCGCGGCCGGCGCCCGCGCCGCCTTCTATTTGCCGGTGCGGCTGCCGTGGGAAGTAGCCCCCCTGTTCCGCGCCTGGCTCGACGAACATTTCCCCGATCGCGCGGGCAAGGTGATGGCGACGATCCAGTCGATCCGCGGCGGCAAGGACAATGACGGCAATTTCTTCTCGCGCTTCAAGGGCCAGGGCCCCTGGGCCGACCTGCTGCGCACTCGCTTCCACATCGCCGCGAAGCGCTACGGGCTCGACGGCGAGCGCTTCCGGGTAAGAACCGACCTGTTCCGCCCGCCCGCCGGGCCGCAGGGGGAGCTGTTCTAGGGGAGTTGCGGAATGGGTACACCTCTCCCGCTTTCGCGGGAGAGGGAGGGGCCCGCCGCGAAGCGGTGGGAG
>JAZKCD010000080.1:0-41846 GCA_040388355.1 Pseudomonadota bacterium
TGCGTATCCCCATCGAGCAGGGACGCGTGTTTCTGTTCCCCTGCGAAAGCAGGGGTCCAGAGTCACAAGGGCTGAACTGCCTGGCTCTGGGCCCCTGCTTTCGCAGGGGATCAGGGAAGTACCTGCCCCAAGGGTATAAGCACCGACACCCTCCGCATCTCCGCGTGAACCAACCTTCCTTCTCTCCGCGCCTTCGCGCCTTCGCGTGAAATCCTCTTCTCCGTCGCGTCGCAACGCCTCAAAGATACGCCACCGCGACGAACCCCCCGACCAGCAGCGCGAGGAAGCCCCAGGCGAACCAGTTGAGGCGCTCCTCGATGAACGCCTGGACGGGCTCGCCATAGCGCTTGAGCAGGAAGGCGACGAGGAAGAAGCGGAAGCCGCGGGTGATCGCCGCGAGCAGGACGAACTGCCAGAACGGGAATTTCGCGATGCCGCTGGCGATGGTGACCAGCTTGAACGGGATCGGAGTCAGGCCCTTGAGCAGGATGATCCAGGCGCCATACTCGTTGTACGAGGTTTTGAACTGCGCGACCTTCTCCTGCATGTGGTAGAGATTGACCAGCCACTGGCCGATGCCCTCCATCAGGAACATCCCGATCGCATAGCCGAACATCCCGCCGATCACCGAGGCGATCGTGCAGACCAGGGCGATCCGGTATGCCTGGTCGCGGCGCGCGAGCACCATCGGGATCAGCATCGCGTCGGGCGGGATCGGGAAGAAGCTGCTCTCGGCGAACGACACCCCGGCAAGCGCGGGGAGCGCGTGGCGGTGATGCGCCATGCGCAGGACCCAGTCGTATAATGCGCGGAACATGCTTTTCCCTCTGCCGGTGGAGGTTCTCTGGCAGTTTCGGCGGGGTGGTTCAACCGCGCGGCGGCTACCAGAAGCCGTCCGCAGCGGCATCCGACAGGCGCGTGCCCGCGGGCAAGCCGCCCTCGGCCTTGAAAAACTCGAACAGCTTGGAATCGCGCGCCCAGTCGCCCTTGCTCTCGACCGGCAGGTTGAGCTCCTCCTTCAATATTGCGCGCCACGCATCGAGGGACGCTGCCTCTTTGGCTCGATTCTCGAGCTTGCGCAGCCGCCGGACGACGAGCGCGGGCCCGAGCTCATCGGGCGGCCAGTGCGCCTCGTCGGCGCCCCATTGCAGCCAGCGCAGCATGTCCGGCCAGCGCAGGGTGACGGCAATCCAGCGGGCATATTGTTCGACGTCCGGCTCGCGCCAATCGCTGTCCGTGTCGCGCCTGACGCGGCGCAGCGCGAGATAGAAGCGGCCGAGATTGACCATGCGCTTCATCTCGCGCGGATTGCCGGCCGAATATTCGGCGATCTTGCGAATGATCGCGCCGACTTCGCGGCTTTCGTTGAACGCAGTCGCCGCGGTGACGGCAGGCGCCGGAGCAGGGGAGACGATCGGCCGCACCCTGGGTATCCGCCTGTGAAGGGCTTGCTCGTTCAGGTGGGCCCACGCCCGCTCCTGCTCGTCCTCGCCGCCACCTTTCGCCGGATCAGGATCCGGTTCCGGTTCCGTTTTCGGGACGACAGGCACCGCGCCGGCCAGCCACTCGACATAGCCCTTGAACGCGTCCGGTCCGCTCGGCGGGATGGTGAAGGGCAGCTGGACGAACTTGTCCATGAAGCGCCAGCCCAGCGGCACCGCGCGCTCGTAGCTCGGGAGCTTGTCGCGGACCTCCTCGTGCGCCTTCTCGAGCGCCGCCGCCACCATCTGCGGATCCATCCCGATCACGAACATGCAGTGATAGTCGTTGTTCGCCAGCAGCATGCTCACGCCCTCGACGACGCTGGCGACATTGCCGGGGGAGCAGCGGTCGAGATCGTCGATGAAGATCACCAGCGGCGGGCGCGCCGCCTTTTCGGCATCCGGCGTGCCGGTCTCGCTTTTGGTGCCGGATACCGCCTTGCCGCCGGGATCGGGAACCACGCTCAGCACGCGGCGCAGATCGGCGTGGATCTGGTGGATCTCGCCGACGCCCTTGTCGTAATCGGGAACGCGGATGACGTCGGCCAGGCTGAACTGCGCCGGTTCGGCGCGGGTTGCCCGGCGGCTGAGGAAATAGGTGCCGGCAAGGTAGACCGACAGGATGATCTGGGCGGCGATCGCCGAGGCGAACCCGGTCCCGGCTCCGTTCCACAGCGCGAGGGCCTGCTGAATCTCGCCGGGCAGCGCCGGCTTGACCGCGCCCAGCCCGAACAGCGCCAGCGTCGCGGTGCCGCCGGCAAGCGTCCACGCCCGCACTTTCGACCACCAGATGGTCACGACACGGTCGTAGATCCGCTTGCGGATCACGCCGTCGTCGATTCGCGCGAGATGAAGCTTCAGCAGGAATTTCTCGCGCTCGATCGGCGGCAGCCGGTCGGCGATCTGCGATACGATCGCGTCGACCAGTCCGGACCAGATCTGCCCGGTCGTCTCGTATTTCCAGGCGTTGAACCATATGGTCCAGCGGCGCTTGTCCGCGGGGATGCCGTCCGCCGGCGGCGCGGCGGGTTCGGCTACGGCAACCGGCCATCCGAGCGCCGCCCGCAGCCATCGATACGGGTTCGTCGCGGGTTCGGGCGCCTCGGGCTGGATCGAGAAATCCTCGCGCCGGTCGAGCAGGCGCGTCACGGTTCCGAGCAGCAGGCGCGGCAGCCGGGCAACATCGTCGGCCGCGGGCTTGTATCGCTCCCTGATCGCCTTCGGATCCAGCTTCGCGCGCACCAGGTGCATGAGCGTCGATTTGCCTGCGCCCCACGGCGCCTGGATGCTGATGCTGAGTGGCGGCTTCGTGTCCCTGTGGGTCAGGAAGTCATGGATCGCGATTGCATAGCGTCCGTAGCCGAGATGGTCCTCGTCGCTCGCGAGATCGTTCTGGAACTTGGTCGCGACCACGCCGAGGCGCGCATCGCGATATTCGGATAGCAGGCGTTCCGGATCGACCGGCATCCGCGCGAACACGCCGCGCAGGCGCGCGTCTTCGTGGCGGAGCAGCGCCTCGATCAGATGGTCGATCTCGATCACCCGTTCGGGCGCGCTGCCCGCCAGCGCCTTGGCGCGGTGGAGGATTTCGGCGACGTTCTGGCTGGGCTCGATCAGCGCGGGCGAGGGGGCCTCCGCGCTACGAAGGTCGCCGTCGAAATAGATTTTCCAGGCAGCCTCGTACTGCTCCGCCGCAAGCGCCGCCACGGCGGCGGCGAAATATCGGGCCGAGAGATCGTCGCGAAGCGCGGGATAGGTGGAGGACTGGCTTCCCGCGAGCGCAAAGAACAGCAGCGTGGTCGACAATATCTTGTACGGATTGCCGTGCAGTCCTGACAGGGCCGAGGCAAGTTCGAGCGCGGCGGTCACGCCTGCCGAGCGCGGGAGCAGATAGGGATCGGCGCTGAACGGGATCGGTGGCGGCAGCGGAGGGAGTACCCAGCCTGGCCCGATCACCGCCGCAGCGATGGTCCTCAACGCGGTCAGCCTTTTAAAGGAGGCTAACTTTGGCGCGGAGATCACTGCGGTCGCGCGCTGGAACAGCAGCAAGGGACTCGCCGCGAGCGCGCTGACGATAGCCTCGCAACTCTCCTCGAAGCTCAGGCGGCTGATTCCAGTGCCCATCAGCGGCAGCCACAAGGTCTGCACGGTTGCCAACAGGGGGTCGGCAAGGGCCAAAGCGAGATTGGTCTGGAGCGCCACGCGCGCCGGCTTGCCGCTCACGTTCACGATATAGCATAGGAACCGCACCGGCGCGGCCTGCGCTGGCGCGGCTTCGATCGCATATCCCTTCGCGAGCGCGGCTTTGTCCGGGAGCCGCTCGGGCAGGTTCAACTGCTTGAGAATGGTGGTGTTGTGCAGCCCCGGCGTTCCGCGGCCGTCGGTCGGCAGGAAAACGACATCCGCGACGAGCGGCGCGTCGACTTGGACGGAGATCGATAGCGCGGCGGTACTCATCGCGTTGCGTACCATTTCCCGGCACGCGCGAAAACCGAGTGCGGACCTCGCGCGGGCTGCTATCGTCTTGCCGTGGCCGAAGCCTTCGATCTTGCGCGGTTTCTCGACGCCCAGGCCGGCAGCTACGAGACCGCGCTGGCGGAGATCCGCGGCGGTGCGAAGCGGAGCCACTGGATGTGGTACGTCTTTCCGCAGCTCGGCGGGCTCGGGCGGAGCGCGATGGCGCAGCGGTTCGCGATCGGTTCGCTGGCGATGGCGCAGGCCTATCTCGCGCATCCGGTGCTGGGCGCGCGGTTGCGGGAATGCGTGGGTGCGCTGCCGGGCGGGCGCTCGGCGGAGCAGGTCTTCGGCGCGGTCGATGCGATGAAGCTGCGCTCGTCGCTGACGCTGTTCGCCGCGGCGGGCGGCGGCGCGCTGTTCGAGGCGGCGATCGCCCGGTGGTTCGGCAGCGCCGACCCGCAAACCCTGGCGCTGCTCGGGCAGTAGGGAAAATGGCAGGGGCGCACGGATTCGAACCGTGGGCCTTCGGTTTTGGAGACCGACGCTCTAACCAGCTGAGCTACGCCCCTGTGCGGACGCGGGCTTTAGCGGCAGGCGAGGCGGGGAGCAAGCGGCTCTGTCCGATATCCCGTACGCGCCGGCGTGCCATGCTATTCTGCAACACGGTTTCCAACATTGAAAGGCACGATGGCAATGCCGGCTCCGAACAGCGCCGACCTGACCGAGCAGCAGTTGCGGGACCTGGTGGCGAGTCGAGACAAGGCGATCGCCGAGATCGCCGCGCGTGCGAACAGCGACTCGAGTCCCCAGGCGATGCTCGACCTCCAGGTGCTGATCAACAAGCGGAACGAGGCCTTTGCGCAACTGGCGGCGCTGCTCCGCAAGCAGCAACAGGCGCTCGACGAGGTCGTCCGTACCATAGGCTGATCAGGCCGCCGCGCTCGCCCCGCTGTGGCGCGTGGTCAGCGCGCGAGCCTCGTGGACGGGCAGAGGCCGCCCGAAATAATAGCCCTGGACCTTGGTGCAGCCGAGCGCCTGGATCATCATGTGCTCGTCCTCGGTCTCGACGCCTTCGGCAGTCGTCGCCATGCCG
This sequence comes from Pseudomonadota bacterium, assembly GCA_040388355.1. Lineage (GTDB taxonomy): Bacteria > Pseudomonadota > Alphaproteobacteria > Sphingomonadales > Sphingomonadaceae > Sphingomonas. The sequence goes on from JAZKCD010000080.1 coordinate 5,032, forward strand.
AGGCTGTCGGCAAGCGCGACGACGGCGCGGATGATGGCGATGGCTTCCTTGGTGCCCTTCGACGCGCCCTGGACGAAGCTGCGGTCGATCTTGATCGAGCTGAACCGCGTGTGCGCGAGATAGCCGAGCGACGAATAGCCGGTGCCGAAATCGTCGAGGCTCAGGCGGATGCCGAGATCGAGGATCTTCTCGAGCACCTGGATCGCCATCGTGCCCTCGCGCATGAACACGCTTTCGGTCACTTCGAGCTCGAGCCGCTCGGGGGGAAGGCCCGACTGGGCGAGCGCCTGCGCGACGACGCCGACGAACGCCGGGTTGTGGAGCTGGTCGGGGCTGACGTTCACGGCGATGCGGACCGGCAGGTCCCATTGCGCGGCCTCGGTGCAGGCGGTGCGCAGCACCCATTCGCCGATCGGGCCGATCAGCCGCGCTTCCTCGGCGAGCGGGATGAACTTGACCGGGGAGACATTGCCGAGCTCGGGGTGCGTCCAGCGCAGCAGCGCCTCGAAGCCGGTGAGCCCGCCGGTCGCCGCATCGACCACCGGCTGGTAGTTCAAGTGCATCTCGCCATTCTCGATCGCGCTGCGCAGCGCGATTTCGAGGACGCGGCGCTCCTCGGCGGCCATGTGGAGCTGGGGCTCATAGGCGTGGAACACCCCGCCGCCGGCATCCTTCGAGCGGTAGAGCGCGAGATCGGCCGAGCGGATCAGCGTCTCGGCGGTGCGGCCGTCGCGCGGACCGGTGGCGAGGCCGACCGAGGCGCCGATGTAGAGCGTGTGCTGGTCGACTTCATAGGGCTTGGAGAGATTGTCGATGATGTTGTGCGCCAGCCGCTCGGTGCGCGCGGTGTCGGTGGCGTCGCGGATCACCACGGCGAACTCGTCGCCGCCGAGGCGGCCGATCATCTCGTTGTCGGTCATCAATTGCTTGAGCCGTTCGGAGACGCGGCCCAGCAGCCGGTCGCCGATCGGGTGGCCGAGCGTGTCGTTGACGGCCTTGAAGCGATCGAGGTCGATCATCATGAAGGCGCAGCGGCTGCCCCATTTGTCGGCCTCGGCCATCGCGACCGCCAGCGTCTCGTGGATCATCAGGCGGTTGGGCAGGCCGGTGAGCGTGTCGAAGCGCGCCATGCGGTTGATCTTGTCGGTGGTGCGCCGCGCCTCGGTGATGTCCGAGCCGACTCCGCGAAAGCCGATGAACGCGCCGCGCTCGTCGTAGCGGGGCGAGGCGGACATCTCCCACCAGCGCTCCTCGTCGTTGACGAACACGGGGAGGAGCAGGTCGCGGAACGCCTCGCGGCCCTTCAGCCGGTCGGCGAGGGTGTGGAGGCCGGGGGCGAAGTTGCCGGCTTCCCAGGTCGGGCCGGCGAGGACCTCGAGGAAGGGGGTGCCGTTGATCGTCTTGGGATCGGCGCCCAAGGAACGGGCAAAGCGCGGGTTGGCGCGCATCACGCGGCGCTGGGCGTCGGTCTCCCACAGCCAGTCGGCGCCGTTCTCCTCCGATTCGCGCAGCAGCAGGCTGACGGTCTCGTCGCGCTCGGCGATGGCGATCTCGTTGGCGCGGATGACGACGAGCGCCTTGCCGCGGGCGAAGGTCGCCATGACGAGGAGGATGGTGAAGAGCGTCACCGCGGCGGCGAGGATCGGCGAGGCGACCAGCACCAGCGTGGCGGTGATGACGCCGCCGAGGATGGCGACGAAGGAAATGGTGGCGAGCGGCAGCGCGGCCATCGCGACGGCGCTGGCGGTCATGAGGAGCGAGAGGACGATCCACAGACCGAGCGCGGCGTTGGCATCGACGACACCGCCGAACGCGAGCGGCGGGATCGACCAGACCGCGCCGAGCGCAATGCCGTCGAGCACGGTCTCGCGGACGTCGCGCAGCGTCGCGGTGACCGCGGCGCGGTTGCGCACGGACAGGCGGCGGAACGCGACCATCGCGCCGACCGCGGCGACCAGCGCGCCCCAGCTGGCGAGCTGCCACAGCGGCACGAGCGGCGCGAGGATCAGCACGATCAGCGCGGCCCCGACCACGTTGGCGGTGAGCATGAACAAGGCGAGCTGGCTGCCGGCATTGAGCTGCGCGGCGCGGATCGGCCCCCAGTCGGTGGTGTCCGCGGGGTCGTACAGGCCGAGCAGCGCACGCGCATCGATGCGCGGCCGGGCGAATTGGGAGGTCGTCTGGCTGGTCACATCCGGTGTTTACCGGAGGGGAGGTTAGCGAGTGGTTAGGCTCGGCGCCGAAATGGGGGATTTTTGTTTCTTCCCTCTACCGCTTGCGGGAGAGGGACAGCCGCGAAGCGGCAGGGTGAGGGCCGGTCGTGGCCTCACTCGAATCGCAAGAGGACATGTCAGGCCCTCACCCCCGCCGGGCCTTCGGCCCGTCTTCCCTCTCCCGCAAGCGGTAGAGGGAGGTTACGCCGCGATGTCGTAGGGTTTGATCTCGCCGTTGAGGTAGAGGTTGCGGGCCTTGGCGCGGCTGAGCTTGCCCGAGCTGGTGCGCGGCAGGGTGCGCGGGGGGACGAGCTCGATCACGCAGTTCATGCCGGTGACCGAGCGGACGCGCTCGCGGATCTCGTCGCGCAGGCGAACGCGCTCCTTCTCGTCCGAGGTGCGGCACTGGACGAGGACTGCGGGGGTCTCTTCGCCGCCGGGGGTGGTGATCGCGAAGGCGGCGATGTCGCCCTGCTTGAAGCCCGGAAGCTGCTCCACGGCCCATTCGATATCCTGGGGCCAGTGGTTCTTGCCGTTGATGATGATCATGTCCTTGGCGCGGCCGACGATGTAGATATAGCCGTCGCTGAGATAGCCCATGTCGCCGGTGTCGAGCCAGCCGTCGACGAGGCAGGCATCGGTCGCCTCCTGATCGCGGAAATAGCCGACCATCACGCTGGGGCCGCGGCACCAGACCTTGCCGATCGCCTTTTCGGGGAGCGGGGTGCCGTCTTCCTCGCGGACTTCGATCTCCATGTCGCGCGCGGGCTTGCCGCAATTGACGATGGCGCGGAACCGCTGCGGCCGATCGGCACGCGAGGTGCCGCCGCCCGAGAGCTGGGTCTCCTCGACGAGCTCGACGATGATCCCTTCGCCCGGAGGCATGATCGAGACCGCGAGCGTGGCTTCGGCGAGGCCGTAGCTCGGCATGAACGACGAGGCCTTGAACCCGGCATCGGCGAAGGCGTCGACGAACGCCTGCATCACGTCGGGGCGGATCATGTCGGCGCCGTTACCCGCGACGCGCCAGCGCGAGAGATCGAAGCGGTCGGCGGCCTTGGTCTGGCTCGACATGCGGCGTGCGCAGATGTCGTAGCCGAAGGTCGGCGAATAGGACATGGTCGTGCCCTGGTTCCGGCTGATCAGGTCGAGCCAGGCGAGCGGGCGGCGGGCGAAATCCTCGGTCTTGAGATAGTCGCACGAGACCTGGTTGGCGATCAGGCCGAGCAGGCAGCCGACCAGCCCCATGTCGTGATACCAGGGCAGCCACGAGACGACACGGTCGCCTTCCTGGAGGTGCATCCCGTGCGAATGCGCCGAAAGATTGTGGAGCAGCGCGTGGTGGGTGATCGCGACGCCGTGGGGGAAGCGCGTCGAGCCGCTCGAATATTGCAGGTAGGCGATGTCCTGGGTACCGGCCTGTGGCAACGCTGTCTCGGGCGCTGTGCGGCCGCCGAACTCGTCCCAGGCCACGCCCTCGACGCCGGCGACGCGGCACGCCTCGGCGCACATCGCACCGATTTCGGGCGGGTAGATCAGCATCGCCGGGTCGCAGCTGTCGAGCTGGACGCGGAGCTGGTCGATATAGGATTGCGCGCCGCCGAAGCTGGTCGGCAGCGGCAGCGGCACCGGCCAGGCGCCGGTATAGACCGTCCCGAAGAACAACGAGGCGAACTCGGCGCCGGTCTCGGCGATCAGCGCGATGCGGTCGTTGGGCTTGACCCCCGCGGCGATCAGGCGGCGCGCCTGCGCCAGCGCATCCTCGCGCAACTCGCTGAAGGGATAGGCGCGGACCAGGTTGCCGCGCGCGTCGTGGAAATTGAGCCCGCGAAGGCCCTGTGCGGCATAGTCGAGCGCTTCGCCCAGCGTGGGGAAGTCGGCGAAGATGCGCGGCAGGGTGGCGTCGTCGGTCGGCGTCGGTACCGGCGGGGCCGATACTTCCGCATTCTCGAGCGATCCCTTGACGTCCAAATTCATTCTCTTTTTTCCGTGCCCCTGTTCGCAGCCAAGCCTATGTGCCCCCACACACGCATTCCAGCGTTCGGCTCTGCTACGCACTGTCGTTCAAAATCGGTTGCCAGTGTGGCACAATCATGGCGCATGACCCGACCCCGCCGCCCGCTCACCCCGCTGGACCGTGCCGCCCTGGAGCGACTCGCGCTGCGCTACGTCGAGCGCTACGCCACCACGCGGGGGCGGCTGAGCAGCTATCTGGGGCGCAAGATCCGCGAGCGGGGCTGGGAGGACGAGGCGTCGGCCGACCCAGCGGCGCTCGCCGAGAAGCTGGCTGGGCTGGGCTATATCGACGACCGCGCCTTCGCCGAATCGCGCGCGGCGGCGATGGGAAGGCGGGGGCTGGGCGCCCGGCGCGTCAGCCAGGCGCTGTGGCATGCCGGGATCGAGCCCGAGGACGCCGAGGCAGTCGCGCCGGCGATCGAGGCGGAGACGGAGGCGAGCGCGATCGAATTCGCCCGGCGGCGGCGGATCGGGCCCTATGCGCGCGAGGCTCCCGACCCCAAGGGACGCGAGCGCCAGGTGGCGGCGATGGTACGCGCGGGGCATGCGCCGGCGCTCGCCTGGAAGATCGCGCGGATGGCCCCCGGGGATGACCCCGTATTTCTCCTTAGCCAGAATTAGCAAAACCTGTTTCCCCACTGGAAAAAAATGGTAAAGTCCTCGGCTGGGGGAGTATCTAACATGCGTGCGGACCCGCAGTTTCTGTCGAGCGACTTCCCGGTCGGATCGCTGGACTCAGAGGAGATGGATGGCGATCTGGACCAGGAAGGCCAGGTTTGCGCCGGTGTGGTCAAATGGTTCGACGTCACGCGGGGCTTTGGCTTCGTCGTCGCCGACGATGCCGAGTATGGCGACATCCTCATTCACTTCACGGTATTGCAGGATCACGGACGGCGTAGCCTGCCCGAGGGCGCGCGCGTCGAATGCGTCGCGGTGCGGCGCCAGCGCGGCTTCCAGGCGCGGTCGATCACGTCGATCGACCTGACCGAAGCCGTCGAGGTGCCCCGCCCGCGCGGCGGCGACCGTGCCGACCGGCTCAAGATGATCGCATCGGCGGGCCCGTTCGAGGCGGTGACCGTCAAATGGTTCAATCGCCTCAAGGGCTACGGATTCCTGGTGCGCGACGCCGACTCTGCCGATATATTCGTGCACATGGAGACGCTGCGCCGCGCCGAAATCGAGGAAATCGAGCCGGGCCAGCCCCTGCGCGCGCGCATCGTCGATGGCGACAAGGGGCCGCTCGCGGTGGCGGTCGAAAGGACCAGCTGAGGATCATGATCTCGATGCGTGTGATGGGAACGGCGCTTGCCGCCGCGGCTTTGCTGATGTCGTCCGCCTGCAAGGGCGATGCCGGTGCCAATGCGTCGGCGGCTACCGCGGTGTCGCGGCTCCAGGTCACGGTGACCAGCAGCAACGGCGCGCACAAGTTCAGCGTCGAGCTGGCCAAGACCGACGCCGAGCAGGAACGCGGGCTGATGTACCGCACCGATATCCCCGCCGATGGCGGCATGCTGTTCGCGCCCTATCCGGCCGAGGGCGGCGGGCCCAAGGAAGCGAGCTTCTGGATGGAGCATACGCCCAGCCCGCTCGACATCATCTTCATCCGCCCCGACGGCACGATCGCGCGAATCGCCGAGAACACGATTCCGTTCAGCCAGGACCGGATCATGTCGGGCGAGCCGGTGAGCGCGGTGCTCGAGATCAACGGCGGCCGCTCGGCCGAGCTGGGGATTTCGCCGGGGGACAAGGTGAGCTGGGCCGGGCAGGGCGGCTAGACGGGCCGAGATTTAGCCCCTGACGGCCTGCAAAGCGCGATTTTCTGCGCTCCGGTGCTCACGTGCCGAAAGCACGCTGCGCTCCGGTGCTCGAAAGATCCCGCTTTTCGGCTCGCCAGGGACTAAATCTCGACCCGTCCTGGACCTCTCCAGCATCCTAGAATCCTGCAATCGCGGATTGCCTCGCCCCACACCGCCACGCTAAGGGCCGCGCATGGGACTCCTGAAGTCGATCTTCACCTGGTGGGAAGGCGCCACCTTCGGCACCTGGCTCGGCCTGCGCGGCAAGGACCGGATCGGCGAGGATTCGCTCGGCAATGTCTATTATGCCGGCGGGTCGGACGCCAACGGCATGACCCGGCGCTGGGTGATCTACAACGGCCAGAACGACGCCAGCCGGGTGCCGCCCGAATGGTTCAGCTGGCTGCACCACCAGATCGACGAGGCGCCCGAGAATGCGCTGCCGCCGCCGCGCATCTGGGAGAAGCCCGCCGAGCCCAATCTGACCGGCACCCCGCTCGCCTATCGCCCGTCCGGCGCGCTCGAGGCCGGCGGACGCCGCGCGGCAGCGACCGGCGACTACGAGGCCTGGACCCCCGAGGCATGAGCCCGAGCGCGCGACTCGCGGTGGCGGCGGCGCTGCTGCCGGGTCTGGCGGCGTGCACCGGCGGCGGCAGCGGCGGCAACAACCAGAGCATCGACGCGATCGTCACGACCGAAGGCGCGGGCGACGGCAAGGCGGCGCCCGCGACGGTGACCGCGGTGGCACCAGACGGCAGCGCGCTGGGCGCGGCGGCGACGCCGATGGCCGAGCGGGTCGCAGTGCTCGGGCTGCTCAACAAGCGCAACGGCGTGTCGCGCGACGTGACGCTCAAGCCCGGCGAGGCGACTCGCGTCGGCGACGTGATCATCCGGCTGCGCGCCTGCGAGAAGACTGCGCCGTGGGAGAATGTCCAGGACACCGGCGCCTTCGTCCAGGTCGACATCCTCCAGACCGACCAGAGCTGGCGGCGGGTGTTCTCGGGCTGGCTGTACAAGGACCGTCCGGCGGCAAACGTCGTCCAGCACCCGATCTACGATGTGTGGACCAAGAGCTGCGCGATGACCTTCCGCGACAGCGGGCCCGACACGGTGTCAGTCGGCGCGGGGCCGAGCGGCTCTTCGGGCGAGGCCAAGTCGAGCGCGAAGAAGTCGCCGTCGACCGAAGGCGCGCCGGTGGCGAGCCCCGCCGCCGATTCGCCGAGCGCGGCGCCCAGCAACGCGACATAGTCGTCGCGCGGGATCTCGACCGCGCCGAGCGAGGCGAGATGGCCGGTCTGGAACTGGCAGTCGAGCAGCCTGAACCCGCCCGCCCTTAGCCGCGCGACAAGATGCGCGAAGGCGATTTTCGAAGCGTCGCGGACCCGGGTGACCATCGATTCGCCGAAGAAGGCGCGGCCCAGCGCCAGCCCGTAAAGGCCGCCGGCGAGGCGGTCGTCTTCCCAGACCTCGACCGAATGGGCGAAGCCGCGGCGGTGGAGTTCGGTGAAGACGCGCTCGATCGGGCCGTTGATCCAGGTGTCGGGGCGGTCGGCGGCGGACTCGGCGCAGAGCTGGAGGACCTGCGCAAAGGCCTGGTCGACGGTGACGCGGAAGCGGTCCGACAGGATCGTCTTGCGGAGCGAGCGCGAGAGGTGGAAGCCCCCCAACGGCATCACCCCGCGCAGCTTGGGCTCGACCCAGTAGACGCTGTCGGCGGTGCGATGGTCGGCCATCGGGAACACCCCCATCGCATAGGCGCGCAGCACCAGCTCGGGATCGAGCTCGTGCGGCTGGGGGAGATGGTGCGTCATGGCCGGGTCAACGCAAACTCGCATGAAAAAGGGCCGGCGGGAATGCCCGCCGGCCCTGGATACGCATGGAAAGTGAAGCGGTCAGGACTTGCAGGACTTGGTCCCGACGCCCGGCGCCTCGATCGTTGCCGACTTCGACGTGCCGGTGACCTTGTAGCCGCCCTCGGCGACATAGGGCTCGCCCGCGGCCGCGGCCTTGAGGACCTTGGGCGCGCCGCCCTTCTCGGTCTTCAGCACGACCATCTTGTCGCCCTGGAAGAAGTCGACATAGAGCAGGCTGTTGCCCGGCTGGCAGCGGAAAGTGATGCTCGCGGCGATCGCCGGCGGCAGCTCGACCGGCGCGGCGTTCTTCAGCCGCTCGGCCATCGGATCCGGCGCGCGGCTGTCGACCACTTCGGGTTTGTTTTCACAGGCCGAAAGCGACAGGAGCGCGGCGGCGGCGGCATAAAGGGGAAGGGTTTTCATAGCGTCACCCGCTTTGCCCACGCCGCCCGGATCGTCAAGTCCCTCCATGATATAGAATTACATTTTTCTTGTGCGGCGCAGCGCAATCGTTCCAAAACGGCCCTATAAATCATTCGTGAAACTCGCTGGCCTCGGGAATCCGGCCGAATGCGATCTTGGTGCCGACCGCGTCGAGTCGCCCGCCGTTCAGCGGCCCGACGCTGACCGCGTTGCGCCCGAAGCGCTCGTTGATCCGGTCCATCGCGCGGCTGAGCGCGAGGGTGCGGGTCTCGCGCGCCAGCGGATCGTTCGGGTCGAGCGCGGCGAACAGCGAGCCCTGCTCGCCCTCGATCGCCTCGATCTCGCACAAAGTGACGCCGACCATCCGCAGCCGGAACCCGCCGGTGCGCGCGCGGCCCGCGGCGGCGAGGCGCGGGAACAGCGAATCGAGCGCGTGGAGGATGACGAAGCTGTCCTGGGTGCAAGGCAGCCGGATCGAGGCGCGCCAGTTCGACTTGTCGTCCTCGAACTTGCCGTGGAGCACGAGCAGCCGGCTGCGATAGCCCTTGCGGCGCAGCCGGCTGGCGCATTTGAGCGCGAGGCGGCGCGCGGTGAGGCGAGTCGGCTCGAGCCCGCGCTTCGACGGCGACAGGACGTGGCTGTGGCCGATCGTGCGGTGCTGCGTCGGCTTTTCGGGCAGCTCGACGCCGTGGAGCAGGTACCAGAGCCGGTCGCCGTTGACCCCGCCCCAGGCATTGCCGGCATCGCGCGGGCGGCGCTCGCAATAGTGGCGGATGTCGAGGATGCCGTCGCGCGCGAGGCGGCGCTCCATCTTGGCGCCGATCCCGGCGATGTCGCGCAGCGGCATGTCGAACAGGCAATGGGGGAGCTGGTCCTGCGTGAACATCACCAGCCCGTCGGGCTTCTGCATGTCCGAGGCGAGCTTGGCGAGGAGCCGGTTGGGGGCAAGGCCGATCGACGAGGTCAGGCATTCGCCGACATTGGCGCGGATCCCGGCCTTGATCCGGCCGGCGAGCGCGAGCGCGGCCTCGGGACTGTTCTCGTTGTCGAGCAGGCGGCACGCCACTTCGTCGATGCTGCAGACATGCGTGACGGGGACGTGGTTCCACACCTCGGCGATCACCGCGTCGTGGAACTCGACATATTTCTCGTGGCGCGCCGGCGTGACGATCAGGTCGCGGCATTTGCGCTTCGCTTCCCAGATCGGCGTGCCGGTGCCGATGCCGTAGCGCTTGGCCTCGACCGAGGCGGCGATCGCGACGGTGGTGTCGCTGTCGACCGGCGCGACGACGATCGGGCGGCCGCGCAGCGCGGGGTTCAACTGCTGCTCGACGCTGGCGAAATAGCTGTTGAGGTCGAGGAACAGCCAGCGCAGCGGGCGCGGCGGGAAGGCGAGAAAGGCCGATTCGGTTGGATTTGGAAGTTCACAAACTTCACGGCACGTCCCCCTTGTTTCTCCCCGCCCCGAACGGGAATCCGTGGGTGCGATGTTGGACAGGATGCGATTCGCGGCGAGCATAGTCCAAGAACAATAGCAGAACATTGCCTTGTAGGACAGCGCGCTTGACCGGCTCCCCGGCCGCGGCCACGCTCCGCGATCCCAGGGAGAGGATTTTTGGACATGCGCATCGCATTGCTGGCGGTTTCGATGCTGGCGCTGGCCGGCTGCGGTTCGCAGGAGCCGGCGGTCAACGTGACCGCGAACAGCGCCGAGGCGGCCAAGCCGGTGCGTCCGCCGAGCCCCAAGCTGGGCAAGGTCGATCTCGACCAGCCGCTGCGCGCGTTCGGGACCGAGCCGTTCTGGACGCTCGACGTCGCGCCGGGCGACATGAGCTTCACCGATTATTCGGTCGAGACTCCCAAGCCGGAGCCCTATTTCCCGCGCTCGCCGGTGGTGACGGCGGACAAGGCGGTGTGGACGACCAAGAACGAGGCGGGCGCGGCGGTGGTGCTGACGCTGACGCTCAAGGACTGCCTCGAGGCGGGCGAGGCGGACCAGACCCAGCCCTTCACTGCGGAGCTCAAGATCGGCGACCGGACCCGGACCGGCTGCGCGGGGCCGAAGCCGGAGGGCGAGCCCGACGAGGAAGTGGACAACGCCAGCGCGGAGTGAGGGGGGGCGTCGCGTTCCTGAAGTGAACGGCGCTTATCCCGCCGCGCCAAACACCCCATTGTTCTCCTGCGAAAGCGGCGATTGATTGCAAACACTGACGGACACCTCTCCCGCTTTCGCGGGAGAGGGAGGGGCCCGCCGCGAAGCGGTGGGAGGGTGAGGGTCTTCTTCTTCGACCGCCCGAAGAAGAAGACCCTCACCCCAACCCTCTCCCGCGAAAGCGGGAGAGGGCTAAGAAGCGCCCGCGTTCGCAGGCGATATAATCCCCGCGAAAGCAGGGGCCCAGGGTCACAAGGGTTGAACTGTTTGGCTCTGGACCCCTGCTTTCGCAGGGGAACAAGAGGGTGGCTCGACGGGGAGGGGCACCGAAGTGAACAGCAGCGGCGCGATCGACGCGGCTATCGCGCGATCGCCGCCCGACGTACCGGCAAATCCACTTCGCGCCCGCTCACGAACACGTGCCGCACGTCGTACAGATCCTCGATCCGTTCGTCGGGGCGTCCGCCGGTCAGCACCAGGTCGGCGCGCTGGCCCTTGCGGATGCGGCCGTGCGACTTGCCCTGGCCCATGATGCCGGCGCTGACGCTGGTCGCCGCCGCCAGCGCCTCGCGCGGCTTGAAGCCTAAAGTCACCAGCCAGCGGATCTCGCGGATCGTCGACCAGCCGGGGCCGACGCCGCCGATGCCGGTGTCGGTGCCCACCCCGATGCGGACATGCGCGGCGTGCAGCCGCCGCAGATTCTCCTGCAGGATCGCCCATCGCTTCGAATCATAGGGCGCGATCGGCTCGGGCGGCTTCGCCATCCGCGCGCGTTCATCCGCCTGGTCCTCGTCGGAGAGCAGCGGCCATTCCTCGGGAAGGAAGCTTCGGTTCTCCTGCGGTTCGTACACCACCATCGTCGGCACATAGGCCATGCGGTGCCGCTTCATCAGCCGGATCAGCTCGGCATCGACCGGCGCGTCGCCGATCCCGTGCACCACTGCGTCGACTCCCGCGCGCGCCGCGATCCTGGCGCCCGCCAGCGTGACGGTGTGAGTGACCACCGGGATCCCGGCACGGTGCGCATCGGCGACGATCGCGGCGAGCGTGGCCAGGTCCATGCTCGGCCGGTCGGGCCGCCCGGGATCGCCATAGCGCCAGCCGTCGGCGAACACCTTGATGACGTCGGGCCGATAGACCAGCGCGGCGGTCATCGCGGCATGCGCCTCGCCCGGGGTGGTCACCTGGCTGGTGATGCTGTTGGTGAAGCGCGATTCGGTGCCGTGCCCATCGGGCACCCCCAGCCGGATCGCCAGCGCGATATGCGGCGCCGGTCCGGGGAAGGCGCGGATGCCCTGCAGCATCGGCCCCGACACCGAATATTCGTTCACCGACGTCACGCCGCGCGCGAGATAGGGCGAATAGGCCTCGGCGAACCGAAAGGCGTCCTGGAACGCCTGCTGGCGGGTGTGGATGTGCAGATCGTGCAGCCCCGGGAGCAGCGTCAGCCCGCGCGCATCGACGACTCGCGCGTCCGCGGGCGGCTTCACGTGCCGCCGCACCTGGACGATCCGCTCGCCGCGCACCAGCACGTCGCGCACCTGCGCCCGGTGCCCGCTGCCGTCGAACACCCGCGCGCCCTGGATCAGCACCGCCTGCGCTGCGGCGGGGAGGGGGAGCAGCGCCGCGAGCAGCGCCAGCAGCCACTTCATCGGCGCATCACATGCTTGTCGAGAAAGGCTTCGGCGGCGCGGTAGCTCGCCAGCCAGTCGGCATAGCGGAAGAACTCGTGCCGCTCGCCCGGGAAGACCAGCTCCTCGAACGGAATGCTGCGCGCACGCAGCTCGCGCGCGAGCAGCAGCGACTGGTCGAAATCGACATTCCTGTCGTCGTCGCCATGGATCAGCAGCACCGGCGAGCGCCATGTCCCGATCGATCCCATCGGCGAGGACGACCATTGCAGCTGCCGCGCCGCGGCCTGCGCGTCGGGCGAAAGGTTGCCCGGCAGCCCGCGCAGCATCGTGTGGACGCCGTGGAAATCGACTCCCGCAGCGAACAGATCGCTGTCGCGCGCCAGCGCCAGCGCGGTGAGGTACCCACCCCAGCTCCCACCCCAGATCCCGATTCGGCCGGCGTCGACATGCGGCCACGCCGCCAGCCAGCGCCCCGCGGCGATCACGTCGCGATATTCGGTCGCGCCTTCGCGCGCGATCCCCGGCGCCTCGCGGAAGGCGCGGCCGTATCCGGTGCCGCTGCGGTAATTGACCGAGAGCACGTCATAGCCGCGGCCGGCGAAATGCTGGTTGAGGATATAGGCGTTCGAATAATAGCCCATCGGGTGGAAGCCCGGCAGCATCTGCCGCCGCGGGCCGCCATGGACGAAGATCAGCGCGGGATGCCTGCCCTTGCCCGCCGCGCGGAACAGCTGGGCGTGGACCTCGACGCCGTCCTCGGCCTTGAAGGTCACGCTCTCGGGCTTCACCGCGCCTTTCAGCACCGGCGGATTGTGGAGCGGAGTCATCCGGTGCTCGACCGTCGCGGGATAGGCCGGACGCGCTTCGTCCGACGCGATCAGCCCCAGCGCGCCGCCGGCATAGGTCGGGAAGGACTGGATCGCGTCGCTCGACGGGATTTCGCGGCGCGGCGCTCCGCCCTCGAGCGGCACCGACCAGAGCCGCCGCGCGTCGAGATCGCCGGGATTGGCGGCATAGGTGATCGACTTGCCGCCGGGCGCGAGCACGAAGCCTTCGACTTCGAACGCGCCGGGGGTGAGCTCGCGCGGCTCACCGCCCTTGGCCGCGTCGATCGCGTAGGGATGGACCCAGCCGCTGCGCTCCCACGGGAAGACCAGGTCGCCGCTTTCGCTCCAGAACAGGTTGCGGCTGCGCGTGCCGAAATAGCGTCCGCCGAGCCCCGCGGGGGCGGTCCACACGGTCCGCGCCTTGCCGGTCGCGGCGTCGGCGACGCGGAGCGACCAGAAGCTGCCCGCATCGGGCGCCGCGCCTGCGGGCGGGTCGGCATATTGGATGAAGGCGATCCGGCTCCCGTCGGGCGAGAAGACGGGTTCCACCGAGAAGCCCAGCCCGGGCTCGAGGAAGCGCACCCGCGCGTCGGCGACGTCGAGCACCGCCACGAAGCTGTAATCGTCATGGTTGGCGACGAACGTGAGCCGCGCCCCGTCGGGCGACCATTGCAATCGCGTTGCCTCGCCGGGGACGCTCGCCAGCTTGCGGGCCGCGGCGCCTTCCCACAGCCAGATCTCGCCCTTGCGGGTGAAGGCGAGGCGGCCGCCCATCGGGTCGAACACCGGCAGATGGCCTTCGCCGACCAATGTGGGCGCGCCGCCGTCGAGCGCGGCGAGGAACACCTGCTGCTTGGGCGCCGCCGCGGCCGATCCGGCATTGGGGATGCTGCCGTCGGGGAATTCGTCGTCGCCGCCGCGGACATAGGCGAGCTTCGTCCCGTCGCGGCTGAGCGTCACGTCATAGACCAGCAGCCCGTCGTCGCCGGCATAGGCGGTCACTTGCCGCGCGGGCTTGCCGGCATCGGCGATCCAGACGTTGCGCACCCCGGCGGCGTTCTCGACCCAGGCGAAGCGCGCCGTGTCGCGCGCGCCGGTCAGCCCGCCCGCCACCGGCATGGCCAGCGCCTCGGCAAGGTCGTCGGTTTGGGCCAGGGCGGGCTGCGCCAGAAGCAAGCCCGCCACGAACAATAGGGTACGCCAGATCATGGCGGGCATCCTGTCGCCCGCCGGGGGGACCGACAAGCGCGAAAGCCGCCGCCATGCGCAGCGGTTATGCCCGCGCCAACGCTCTGTATGCATTGCCTCGCGTGCGTTTCATTCTAGGCTTCGGGCATGAAACCACTGCTCTTCGCCCTGGCGCTGATCGCCACGCCCGCCGCCGCGCAGGACCTGCCCCTCCAGCAGCGCGTCGAGGCGGTCCTGGCGCAGGCCGCGCCCGGCACCCGCTTCGGGCTGGTGGTCGCCGACGCCGACGGGCGCGAGATCGTCGCGATCAACCCCGACCAGCGCTTCATCCCGGCGTCGAACACCAAGATGTTCACCACCGCCGCCGCCTTCTGGACGCTCGACGTCGCCGCGCCCGACGCGGCCGGCGGCGCCTCGGTCCGGCTCGAGGGGCGCGATGTCGTGCTCGAAGGCCATGGCGATGCCCGGCTTTCCAGCGCCGATGACTGCACGGTCGATTGCCTCGCCACGCTCGCCGACGCCGTCGCCGCGCGGACCCGGCGGGTGCACGACGTGATCGGCGACGACAGCTTCTACCCCGACGAGCGCTGGAGCCCGGGGATGAGCTGGAACAACATCCCGACGCGGTCGGGCACCGGCATCTCGGCGCTGACGCTCGACGACAACGAGATCCGGATCCGCGCCGTACCGGGCGCCGCCGGCGCCGCGCCCGCGATCGACGGGCCGGCCTATTATGCGTTCGACAATCGCGTGGTGACCGTCGCCGGCGGCAAGACCGATATCGGCTATGACCGGCTGCCGCTCGAGCGCACGGTCCGGCTGACCGGCACGATCGCCGCGGGCGCCGCGCCCGAGCCGGTCCGCTTCGGCATCGACGATCCGGCGCACTATGCCGCGTGGCGCTTCCGGCAGATGCTGGAGGCGCGCGGGGTGAAGGTGACGGGGACGGTCGGCGTGCGCCATCGCCCGCTCGTCGCCGCCGACAATCCCGCCGTCCGTGGCGCCGCGCCGCCGGTGCGGTCGCCGAGACCCGCGCCGCTCGCGCAGCTGACGCCGCCGCCGCTCGGCGAGGATTTGACCGTGATCAACAAGGTCAGCCAGAACCTTCATGCCGAGCTGATGCTGCGCCGCGTCGGGTACCGGCAAGGCACCGGCTCGATCGCCGACGGGCTGAACGTGGTCCATCAGATGATGCGCGCCGCCGGGGCGCCGCGCGCGTCGTACGACTTCTCCGACGGCTCGGGCATGTCGAGCTACAATCGCGTCGCGCCGCGCGGTGCGGTGATCTTCCTGCGCTGGATCGCCGCGCAGCCCTGGGGCGCGGCGTGGCGCGAGACGCTACCAGTCGGCGGGTCGCCGGGCACGCTTTCGCGCCGCTTTGCGGGCACGATCCTCGAGGGCCGCATCTTCGCCAAGACCGGCACGCTCAACGCCACCAACGCGCTGTCGGGCTACATGACCGCGAAGAGCGGCAAGACGCTGATCATCTCCGTCTTCGCCAACGACATCCCCGAGGACGCCGGCGCGAGCAAGTTCATGGACGCGGCGCTGGTGCTGATCGCGGAGGCGAATTGAGATATGTCAATCTGCCATGGCCGCTTTGGCCAGCCATTGCCGGGTTGATCGGAGACGAAACGGGGCTATATTGATTGAGGAGGCTTTGTCCGCGGCGACGCGTGCATTGCCTTCTTGCTATAGGGGCGCTGGGCGGAGGTCGGTAATGACTTTTGTCCCCAATATCCTCTCTCCCGATTCGGTCTCTCGATAAAATCGCAAGCGACGAACGAGTTCGGCGAGGGGAGCCAATTCTTCGCGCGCTGGCTCGGTCATGCCGTTGAGACGCAGGCCCCAGCTGATGACATAGGCCACGATATCGGCAACCTGAACCAGCGAAGTCAGATCGCTATGAACGAAGAAGGGCGCGGGTATGATCAGCCGTGACCTTGTCCGCCCATTACGCGTCTTGACGAAATAGTTCGAAACCTGATTCAATAGTATGTGGCACTGACTGCGATCGAGCTCGTCGAACACAAGATATCCCATTGGATCGTTCGGCATCGAATTCAGAAAGTAATAGAAGCGTTCAAAGAAAAATGCGTAGTCCTTACGTAAAGCATCTGCTCGATCCGGTCGTGGGGCGGATCGAGGCACGATCGTAGCAAACACGCGTGCGCCATGACGACACGCCAAATCGAGGCTGAAGCGGCAATATTCGATTTTCGCTTGTGCAAGGGCCGTCAATCTCGCTCTCGTAACCGCGGTTCCGTCGAGCAGAAGGTCGCGAGCAAGCGGCGTTCGTTCGGCATGCGCGAACGGATCAAGCTGTCCTGCATGCTTGAACGTCTTGCGGTTCAGAAGTTTCTGCGCCTTGGCTTCGCGACCATAGGCCTCGAACAGCCGCATGCCGAAAATATGCAGCTGCGCATCGGACAGGTCGCGGATCAATGGCCATACCCGCCGATCTTCAACGGCTACTCCGGCTAGAACCTCGTAGGGCGATTCTCGCTGGTCTTGTCCCGACTCATCGACGAACAAAGCCCAGCTCATTGCTCCCAGGCCCCCGCCACCGCGTCCCCGGTCGCCGGGCGCAGCGCGAAGATGCCGCTGTCGAAATGGCGGGTCGGGTGCACCCGGTTGGTCAGCAGCGTCCAGGCGAGGCCGCGCCCGAAATCGACCCACAGCCCGGTGCCGGTGAAGCCGGTATGGCCGATGGTCTCGACGGAGCAGGCCTGGCCGCCCGACCAGCCGTCGAACTTGCGCTCCCAGCCGCAGGTGCGGTGGCCCTCGCAGGGAGTCCGCATCGCCGCGAGCATCGCCGGTGAGGCGGTGCTGCCGTCGAGCAGCCCCTGCGCGAAGTCGAGCACCCCGGCGACGGTGCCGAACAGCCCGGCATGCCCGGTCTCGCCGCCCATCGCCGCGCAATTCTCGTCATGCACTTCGCCCTTGAGCACGCGCCCGCGCCACTGGCAGTGCTCGGTCGCGACCGCCGGGCCGGGGGGCGGACCGAAGCTCAGCCCGGGCCCCAGCGGCCAGGACGAGAGCGGCTGGCCGGTGATCCGCTCGACCGCGATGCCGAGCAGGATGAAGTTGATGTCCGAATAGACCGCGGGCCCGTGCTTCCATTCGCGCTGGAGCACGAAGGCGCGGAGGCGGGCAGGGTCGTCGCCATAGGTGTAGATCGGCTCGACCGCGGGCAGGAAGGTCCGGTGCGCAAGGCAGTCGCGGAAGGTCAGCCGCCGCTCGGGCGCGCCTGCGACATCGTATTGCCGCAGGTCGGGGATCGCGTCGGTCAGCGGCCGGTCGAGGTCGATCCCGCCCTGGTCGGCGAGGCGCAGGATCATCGTCGTCGTCGCGATCACCTTGGAGACCGAGGCGAGGTCGAACCAGTGATCCGCGGTCAGCGCCTCGGGCTCGGGCACCAGCGCCGCCATCCCCGCGTGCTTGACGGCGCGCCGCCCGTCGGCGGTCACCACCCCCAACGTCGCGCCCGGAATCCTTCCCGACGCGACTGCCGCCGCGGCGGGCGCGAAGGCAGCGTCGATCATGCTTCGGCCGGGCCCCGGTCCCCGGGCCTCGCCTTCGCCCGAGTGAGCAAGGGCAGGAACAGCAACGCCGCCAGGCTGACCACGCCCGAGGCGAGGAAGAAGATGTCGAAGCCGTTATAGCCCGCGTGATTGAGCCGCTCGACGATCTGCCCGCCGGCGCCCGCGAGCAGCCGCGCCAGCATGAAGGCGAAGCCCGACAGGAAGGCATATTGCGCGCCCGGATAGCGCGGATTGCACAGCATCGAGAGGTAGACGACGAACACCGCGCCCGCCATGCCGTTGCCGAACTGGTCGGCGGCCGTGGCGAGATAGAGGGTGTTCTGGCTGACCGGCTGGTGGGCGAGCCAGACGAAGCCGAAATTGCCGATCGCGGCGAACACCGCGCCGATCGTCAGGGTCACGCCCCAGCGCCATTTGGTGACCATCCAGCCGCCCAGCCCGACGCCGATGATGCTCGATCCGAGCGCCACCGCGCCGTCGGCCCAGCCGATCTGGGTCTTGGTGTAGCCGAGTCCGAGGATCATCGGCTTGGACAGGACGAGCGCGAGCACGTCGCCCATCCGGTAGACCGAGACGAAGGCCAGCACCGCGATCGCATAGAAACCGTAGCGCCAGAAGAAATCGACATAGGGCCCGATCGCGGCCGAGCGGCGCGGGGCCGAATCGGGGGCGAGGCCGCGGATCCACGGCGTCAGGATCGCCATCACGACGAACGGCGCCATCGCGATCACCAGCACGGGCGTGGTCATGTCGGTCTTCGAGCTGACGCCGCCGGCGGCAGCCGCGCTCAGCACCAGCCAGCCGATCGCGGCGGTCAGCGCGGCAAAGGCGATCAGGATCGCAACGCTCGCGCCGAGCCCGGTGACGAGCGCGGCGGCGCGACTGCCTTCGCATCCCGGCTGGCGCGGCAGCAAGGCGAGGATGGGCAGCGGGATGAACGCCGCGGCGGCGATCAGCAGGTAGGAGGATGTCCAGCCGGGCTGGATTCCGAAGCCCTGCAGCGTCGGCGCGATGCTGCCCAGCGGATCGGCGAAGAGCAGCGCGCCGCTGCCCGCCGCGACCATCGCGGTGCGGTATCCCCACAGGTTCGACGCGGCGACCGGGCCCTGCTCCTCGGGGGTCGGCGCCAGCTCGATGCGCCAGGCGTCCGCCGCGACTTCGAGCGTCGTCGTCCAGAAGGCGAGCAGCACCGCGAACAGCGCGGTCACCGGCAGGCTGGCGTCCGCGGAGGTCAGTGCCATCGCCAGCATCGAGCTGAAGATGCCGAGCTGCGACAGCATGATCCAGCCGCGCCGCTTGCCCCAGAAGCGCGCGAAGCCGGGCACGTCGTACTTGTCGAGCAAAGGCGCCCACAGGAACTTGAAGGTCGGCAGCAGCTGCACCCAGGCGAAGAATCCGATCACCGCGAGCACGACGCCATGCTCGGCGAGCCGCACCGACAGCACCGTCGAGAACATGTAGAAAGGCAGGCCCGCGGAGAAGCCGAGCAGCACGTAGAGCGCCATCCGCCCGAGTCCCGGCTTGACCGCCGGGGGCGGGATCGCAGCGGCCTCGGTCAAGGCCGGACCCCTTCGAGTTCATGCGAAAATGGCTGCATCGATGCTCCCCCGGCACTATTCGCGGCACGCTCGACTGCGCCGCCGCATCCGTCAATGCCGCGAGTGTTGCTCCCGCGCTACGCTTTGGAGGGGTCGCGCGGGAAAAGATGCCGGGAGGTTATGGCCGTCGCAACAGAAACTATGGCGCGCCGCAACATTCTTGTTACTTAATGGACCGGTACGCAGGGGAAAATGCGGGTTTCAGGGGGTATTCGTCATGGCTGGTCAAACGTCGCTCAAAATGATGCTGGTTTCGGGGACGGCTTTCGCCGCGCTCGCGCTGGCGATGCCCGGCGCCGCGTTCGCGCAGGATGCCGGCGAGACGGTCGAGGCGGCGACGCCCACCGGCGCGCTGCCGCAGACCGACGCCGAAGGTGACGAGGGCAAGGAAGGCGCGATCATCGTCACCGGCTCGCGCATCCGCCAGGATCCGAACAACAGCGCGCTGCCGCTGCAGGTGATCACCACCCAGGAGCTCAGCCGCAACGGCATCAGCAGCCCCGAGCAGCTGATCATGTACCTCAGCACCAACGGCAGCGGCGCGGACAACCTCGCCTCGAACGGCGACGTGACCTCGGGCGCCCAGCGCGGCACCAACGGCCTCTCCGCCGCCAATCTGCGCGGCCAGGGCAGCGCCGCGACGCTGATCCTGCTCAACGGCCGCCGCGTCGCCGCGCACGGCCTCACCGGCGGCGCCGTCGACGTCAACCAGATCCCGTTCGCGGCGATCGAGCGCGTCGAAGTGCTCAAGGACGGCGCCTCGGCGATCTACGGCACCGACGCGGTCGGCGGCGTGATCAACTTCATCACCAAGAAGAACTATCAGGGCATCGGCGGGCAGGGCCTGATCGATTACACCGAGCAGGGCGGCGGCAATATCTACCGCGTCTCGGGGATCGCCGGCTATGGCGATCTCGACAAGGACGGGTTCAACGTCATGGGCGCCGTCGCCTATAGCTGGAACAAGATCCTGCGCGGCAAGGACCGCGAGTTCGTCAATGGCAACCAGCCCGATCGCGGCCTTTCGGTCGATACCCGCGGCACCCCGATCGCGACGGCGTTCAACATCGGCGCCAATGCGTTCCAGAATCCGGGCGGCACCTTGCTCACCGGCCTGACGATCACTGCCCCCAATGGCGCCAACGCGGCTGCGGGCGGGATCAACCCGCTCGACGTGCCCGGCGGCGCCGGCTGCGAGTCGATGGACGGCGGCATGGCCTATGACGAGAAGCTGTGGAACACGCCGAGCGCCTATTATGCCTGCTCGTGGGACACGGGCCGCGCCGCGGTGATCCAGCAGCCGCTCCAGACGCTGACCTATTACGGCCGCGGCGTCGTCCGCCTCGGCGGCAGCCACGAGCTTTCGCTCGAAGTGACCGGCTCGAACGCGGATTCGGCCAAGAGCTTCTCCAACGCCCAGCTGACCGCGAACACCACCAACCTGTCGATCGCCTATCCGCGCAACGCGAACACCGCGCCGACCTATGACGCCGTCGTCGCCGCGATCCGCGGCACGATCACCAACCCGACCGAGCTTGCCGCGTTCAACACCCGCGCCGCCGCCAACCTGCCGATCTCGTATCGCTGGCGCTGCGACGCGTGCGGCCCGCGCGAATACAAGACCAACACCAAGACCTTCCGCGCCGCGCTCGGCCTCGAAGGGTCGCTGTGGGAGGGCTGGGACTATCGCGCCGGCGCGTCCTACGCGAAGAGCGAAAGCTCGTCGGTGCTCGGCTCGGGCTATTATTACCGCGGCACGCTCGCGACCGGCGCCTACGACAACACCGCGCCGCAGGTGGCCGGCGCGCCGGGCACCTACGGCCTGGTCGGCGTAATGAACTCGGGGCTGATCAATCCGTTCAGCCTCACCCAGTCCGCCGCGGGTCTCGCTGCGCTCGAGTCGGTCTCGGCGCGCGGCTCGGTCCTGTATGGCGGCCGCTACGAGGTGCGCCAGGTCGACGCTTCGCTCGCGGGTCCGCTGTTCGACCTGTGGGGCCGCCCGGTCCAGCTCGCCGCCGGCATCGACTATCGCCGCGAGACCTATGAGTTCAACGGCTCGCCCGCAGCCGCCGCGACGGCGCCGGTGATCTTCCTGGCGGCGTTCGACAACGTCAACGCGCTGACACCGAAGACCCGCAATGTGAAAGCGGCCTATGCCGAAATCCTGATCCCGCTGCTCGACACGCTCGACATCACCGGGGCGATCCGCGTCGACGATTACACCGGCTTCGGCCGCACGACCAACCCGAAGGTCAGCTTCCGGTGGCGCCCGGTCCCGGAGGTGATGTTCCGCGGCTCGTATAACAGCGGGTTCCGCGTGCCGTCGTTCAACCAGATCTTCAACGGGACGACCATCTCGCCCTATGCGGGCAGCGACATCGCCGATCCGGTGAAGTGCCCGGGCGGTGTGCCGACCAGCGCCTATCTCAGCGGCCTGCCCTGCGCGCAGATCCGTCCGGACATCCTGACCGGCGGCAATCTCAACCTCGGGCCGGAGACGTCGAAGCAGCTGAGCATGGGCGTGGTCTTCCAGCCGGCGCCCAATTTCAGCGCTTCGTTCGACTGGTGGTCGATCGCCGTCGACAACACGATCCAGACGCTGACGCTGCGCCAGCTGATCGACAATGCCGCGCTGTTCCCGCAGAACTTCGTCCCCGATGCGACCGGCAACATCATCGGGATCGACGATCGCTGGGTGAATGCCGGTGCGCGCCGCACCCAGGGCCTCGAAGTGTCGCTGCGCGGCGGGCTCGAAGGGCTGGGGGGCCGGTTCTCGGCGGGCCTCGACGGCACCCTGCTGCTCAAGAAGCGCGAGAAGCTCACCCCGACGTCGCAGTTCGGGCCGAGCCTGGTCGGCGTGTTCAGCTATGCCGGCGATCTCGGCAACAAGTGGAAGCACAACGCCTTCATCTCGTACAGCAACGAGGATGTCTCGGTCTCGTTCAGCCAGATCTTCCGCAGCGGCTACAAGAACAACGCGCTGCCCGGCATCGCCGCCGGCACCGTGGTTCGTCCCGGCTACAACCCGATGGTGGACGATTATATCGTCTACAACTTCTCGGCGAGCTACACGGGCTTTGCGCCGAACTTCAAGCTGACCCTCGGCGTCAAGAACGTGTTCAACACCGACCCGCCGTTCGCGATCACCTATGACGGCAACACCGGCGCCGGCAGCTCGTGGGAGCCGCGCGTTGCCGATCCGCGCGGCCGCGCGTTCACTGCGGCCGCCGAGTTCAAGTTCTGAGAATGCCGCATCTGGGCCGCGCTCGATTTCGCGCGCGGCCCGGGCTAGGCTGACTCCATGCTTGCCGCCTATCTGCTCGCCGCCGTTTCCCAGCCTGTCGCCACGGTCCGCGTGGAGTTCGACCGGAAAGGGGAGACGGCGGTCAGCGTTTCGGGGCCCGCCGATCTCGCGACCGGCCGCCTGGTCACCATCAACGATCCGGTGCGGGTCGCGTCGATCTCGAAGCTGGTGGTGGCGATCGGCGTGATGCGGCTGGTCGAGCAGGGCAAGCTCGATCTCGACGCCGATGTCTCCACGCTGCTCGGCTGGCCGCTGCGCAATCCCGCCTTTCCGGACCGAGTGATCACGCTGCGGCTGCTGCTCTCGCACCAGTCGAGCCTGACCGACACGATCGACTATGTCCTGCCGCTCGACGCCGACATGCGCGCGATCCTGACGGACCCCAGGGCGTGGGACGCCGAGCACGCGCCGGGCAGCTATTTCCGCTACACCAATTTCAACTTCCCGGTGATCGCCGCGGTGATGGAACGCGCCACCGGCGAGCGGTTCGACCGGCTGATGGACCGGCTGGTGCTCAGGCCGCTCAAGCTCGACGCCTGCTATAATTGGACGAGCTGCGCCGATGCGACGGCCGCGCGCGCCGTGGTGATCTACCGCGACGGCCAGCCGACCAAGGACGACAATCGCGGCGCGCCGCCGGCGTGCGCAGTGACGCCTGCCGCCGACGGGACGTGCGACCTGGCGAAGTGGCGCGCAGGGGCGAACGGGGCGATGTTCTCGCCGCAGGGGGGGCTGCGCATCTCGATGCACGATCTCGCCAGGATCGGGCGGCTGCTGCTCGGGCGCGGCAAGGTCGACGGGGTTCGGCTGTTGACTCCGCGCTCGGTCGCGCTGCTGTCGAAGCCGCTCTGGACGTTCAACGGCAGCAACGGCGAGACCGACAAGGGCTTCACTTGCAGCTATGGCCTCGCGGTGGCGTTCCTCGCGACCAGGCAGGACGGCTGCCACGACGACCCGTTCGGCGACGGGCGGCGGCGGCTGGGCCATTCGGGCGACGCCTATGGCCTGCGCTCGGGCCTGTGGATCGACTCGCGCCGCGGCACCGGGGTCGCCTATTTCGCGACCGACGTCGCGATCGTGCCGGGCAAGCGCTCGGCCTATACCCCGACTGAAGAGATGCTGGCGCGGCCTGAGTAAGTTTGCCAACCTTCTTACCCCTCTCCCGCTTTCGCGGGAGAGGGGTAATCGCAATCTCCCTAAATCCCGAATCGAATGCGACTCGACGCTGGAACTACACGGCTCGTCGCTGGTCCGCACAGTTCAACGCTCAAACGCCACGGTTCACCGCGCATGATCTGCGAGTCGTTCGCAAAATCCTCGTGAGGTTAAAAACAAGCAAGAAGGCGTGGCGCGAGGCTTTGGCGAGATTCGGAAATCATAGTGAATGACGACTTCAAATCCGGGTCGATAGTAACGAGATTCAATACTCCGTATTAATGCTCCGCAAGAAATCCCCTATAGATACCGCCGATACGGACATTATCGCAATTAGCCTCGTACTACGACGCCGATATCTTCTAAAGGAACAAGAATAGCCTTCGATCTATTCAGAACAAATCGAGCTAAACCTATGAAATACCTGTAGACTGTTCGAGAGAATGGCCGTAGATAAGCGCCACACTCGAATAAACGGGTACAACATGCACCTTCCAGACATAGTACTGGACCGCTCCGCGGTCCTGCTCCTCGGCGTATGCGCCGGGGCGGCGATCGGGTTGAGCTTTGTCGGCAACGCCGGTTCTGCGGATTCCGCAGTCGTCGCGCGCAGCTGCCCGGCATCGGCGGCGCCCGCGGCGATCGCGCCCGAGGTGGCGGCGGCGCGCCAATGCGCCGCGCCCGCGCAGAAGCAGCTGCTCAGCACGCTCAGCAAGGGCGCGCCGGTGCGCATCGCGGTGTTCGGCGACAGCTATGGCGACGGCGTCTGGTCGGGGCTCCAGCGGCAATTGCCCAGCAAGGGCTATGAAGTGCTCAAGTACAGCCGCGTCGCCACCGGCTTCACCCGCTACAAGCGCCTCAACCTCGAGACGCTCGCCGCCGAGCAGCTCGGCGAGGGGCCGATCGACATCGCGGTGATTTCGTTCGGCGCCAACGACGCGCAGGGGATCATCACCGACAAGGGCGAATATGCCCCGCTGATGGGCCCGAAATGGCAGGCGCAGATCGGTGAGCGGCTCGATCGCTTCGTCGCGCTGCTGCGCGCCCACCATGCGATGGTCTATTGGGTCGGCCTGCCGCGGATGCGCGAGGCGGGCCTCGACCGCGATGTCGGTGCGATCAACGATTTCTATGCCGAGCGGATGGCGAAGCTCGAAGTGCCGTTCATCGATACCCGCCCGCTCGCCTCGGACGCGAAGGGGCAATATTCGGCCTATCTCGACGATCCGAAGACCGGCAAGCGCACGCTCGTCCGCGAAGGCGACGGCGTGCATATGTCGATGACCGGCTGGCTGTGGATCACCCGCGGCCTGAGCGAGCGGATCCGCGGCTATGTCGAGGCGACGCGGACGATGAAGGCCGACAAGCCATGATTCCGTTCGCGATGCTCCTCGCATCGGCGGCGCCGTGCACCGGCGCTGTGTGCAACTTCGACACCCTCGCGCCCTGGTTCGCCAGGCTCGATGGGATGGCGCACGTCAAGTGGCCGGCGATCCCCGCGCACATCATCCAGATCGGCGACAGCCACACCGCCGGCGACGCCTTGACTGCCGGCTGGCGCAAGCTGTTGCAGGCGCCATGGCCGACGGTGTTGAGCACCTATGAGGGCGTGGGAAGCCGGGGCATGCTTCCGCCGGGGCGCCCTTATGACGGCTATTTCACCCAGGGTGCGACCGTGATGATGTCCGACGGCTGGAAGGTGTCGGCAACCTTCGGCAAAGGGTCGGCGGCGTCGCCACCACCGATCGGGCTTTCGGGCTACAGCCTGACGTCGACTCGCCCCGGCGCATCGATGGCGCTGACGGCGGCGCGTGGAATGGCGTTCACGCGCTTCGTCCTTTGCGGGCTCGCGGGGCCGGGGGCGGGAAGCGTGACGGTGCGGTTTGACGAGGACTTGTGGGAAGACTCGCTCGATTTCGAGCGCAAGGAGGCCGCGCCGCTTTGCCAGGAGTTTCCTGCGGAACTCCCGGTGTCGAAGGTCAGGATCAGCGTGCAGGGCTCGCCGGTGACGCTGACCAGCTGGGGCGTGTTCAGCGCCGGCGGGGTCGCCTTGTCCAACCTCGGTATCGTCGGGTCGCAGCTCAAGCATTTCGCGCGCACCGACGATGCCGTGCTCGCCGAAGAGCTGCGCGTCTATGCACCCGACCTGATCGTGCTCGCCTTCGGCACCAACGAAGGCTTCGCCCCGTCGATCGACAAGGCCGCCTATGAAGCGACGCTTCGCGCGCAGGTCGCGCGTATCCAGCGCCTCGCGCCGGACGTGCCGATCCTGCTGCTCGGTCCGCCCGATGCGCTCAGCCGGCGCGAGGAATTGCGCGGCGGCGCGGCGAATTGCCCCGCGGTTCCCGGCGTCGCGCCGGTGTTCGCGCCACCCGGGCTGGCGCAGGTCCGCGCGGTGCAGCGCAAGGTCGCAGGCGATCTCCACCTCGCCTGGTGGGACTGGCAGGCGCGGATGGGCGGGCCGTGCTCGGCGCAGCGCTGGGTGGGGCAGGGGCTGATGCGCGGCGACTATGTCCATTTCCGCAGCGAGGGCGGGGCGCGGATCGCGCGGCTGCTCCAGGACGATCTCGAGCAAGCCGCGCGGGAGGCGCGCTGAGCCATGCTGTTCCCCACGCTCACCTTCGGACTGTTCTTCCTCGCCGTGTTCGCCGCGGTGTGGGCGGCCTGGTCGAACGACTGGCGCAAGCTGTTGCTGCTGGTCGCGAGCTGGGTGTTCTACGGCGCGTGGGACTGGCGCTTCGTGCCGCTGCTGATCGTGTCGGCGGTGATGAACTGGGGAACCGCTGCGCTGATCGCGCGCGAGGCCGAGCCGGCCGGGCGCAAGCGGCTGCTGATCGGCGGGGTGGTGCTCAACCTGGCGATGCTCGGCTTCTTCAAATATTTCGACTTCCTCGCCGAACCCGTCACCGAAGCGCTGGCGCTGTCGGGGCTCCAGCAGGATTCGGCGCTGATGCAGGTGCTGCTGCCCGTCGGCATCTCCTTCTTCACCTTCCAGGGCATCAGCTACGTCGTCGACGTGTCGAAAGGCCGCGTGCCCCCCGCGCGCCTGCTCGACATCCTCCTCCTGATGTCATTCTTCCCCCATCTGGTAGCCGGCCCGATCGTCCGCGCCGCGGATCTGGTGCCGCAGTTCCAGCAGACCCCGAAGCTCAACCGCGCCATGGTCTCGATGGGGCTGTTGCTGATCGTCTGGGGGCTGTTCAAGAAGGCGGTGATCGCCTCCGAGCTGTCGACTCGGTTCGTCGACCCGGTGTTCGCCGCGCCGGCGCTGCACAGCTCGCTCGACCTGGTGCTCGCCTCGTACGGCTATGCGGTGCAGATCTACTGCGACTTCTCGGCCTATACCGACATGGCGATCGGCATCGCGTCGCTGCTCGGCTATCGCTTCCCGCGCAATTTCGACCGGCCCTATTGCGCGCAATCGCTCCAGGAATTCTGGCGGCGCTGGCACATCAGCCTGTCGCGGTGGCTGCGCGACTATCTCTATATCGACGCGCTCGGCGGCAATCGCGGCGGCAAATTCCGGGTCTATCGCAACCTGATGATCACGATGCTGCTCGGCGGGCTGTGGCACGGCGCGGCATGGACCTTCGTGATCTGGGGCGGGCTCCACGGCGCGGCGCTGTGCGTCGAGCGGGTCTGGGTGCGCGCGGCGCTGACCAGGGCATGGGTGCTGCCGCGCTGGGCGAAGATCCTGCTGACCTTCCATGTCGTGACGCTCGGCTGGATCTTCTTCCGCGCCGCGAGCTTCGGCGACGCAGTCGCCTACCTCGGCGGAATCTTCGTTCCCTCGGCCGAGGGGACGACGACCGTGACTCCGCTGGTGCTGCTGCTGATCGTGTTCGGGCTGGCGATGCACGCGGTGCCATGGGACGTGATGCGCCGCGCCGCCGAGCGCCTGCGCACCTTGCCCGCCCCGGCGCTCGCGCTCGGCTTCGCGCTGGCGATGCTGGTGGTCGATTCGATGCGCTACGAAGGCATCGCGCCCTTCATCTACTTCCGCTTCTGAGAGGACCGGCCATGTTCGAACGCGTGCGCGACAGCTATGAATTCCCCACCGATCTCGGCGACGACGCAGAGCCCCACGCGCTGCGCTGGACGGCGACGGTGATCGTCACGGCCACCGCGCTGCTCGCGCTGCTCAACGCCCAGGCGCTGACCGGCTGGGCCGAGGAGCTTCCGCCGGGACCGACCAGCGTCAAGCTCGTCGCCGCGACCACCGCCTGGGAGGATGCCACCGCCAGCATCGGGCTCGGCGCCGGCCATGCGCGGATGCACAAGGCATGGAAGCAGATCGAGCGCGCCGAATGGTCGCCGCGCGCGCCTGAGGTAGAGGAAGCGCGGCGATAGCGCCGCCGCAGCCGTTTACGCCTCCCGAAATTTGTGGCCTTAGGGGCCAAAGCATCATCGGGAGCGGCCAAGTGACTGGCGCCAATACGCCGATCAAGACCATCACCATCGTCGGCGGGGGCACCGCCGGCTGGATGACTGCGGGCCTGCTCTCGAAGCTGTTCGTCCGCGGCTATACGATCCGCCTGATCGAATCCGAGGAGATCGGCACGATCGGCGTCGGCGAAGCGACGATCCCGGCGCTGCGCGACTATGTCCGCCTCGCCGGCATCGACGAACTCGAGATGATCCGCGCGACTCAGGCGACCTTCAAGCTCGGCATCGATTTCGTGAACTGGCGGCGGCCCGGCGACAGCTATATCCACGGCTTCGGCAAGATCGGGCAGGACATCTGGTGGCTCCACGCGCACCAGCTGTGGCTCAAGGCGAAGGCGAAGGGCCGCGCCGGGCATTTCGACCGCTACGCGCTCAACTGCACCGCCGCGCGCAAGAACAAATTCTGCTTCCCCGATCCGCGCAACCCGACCTCGCCGATCGCGGGGCTCGACTATGCCTATCATTTCGATGCGTCGCTGTTCGCCGCCTATCTGCGCAAGCAGAGCGAGGCGCGGGGGGTCGAGCGCATCGAGGGCCGGATCACCGACGTAAAGCTGCGCCCCGAGGACGGCCATGTCGACCATGTCGTCCTTGCCGACGGGCGGACGGTGGACGGCGACCTGTTCATCGACTGCTCGGGGATGCGCGGGTTGCTGATCGGCGGCGCGCTCGGGGTCGGCTATGAGGACTGGAGCCGCTGGCTGCTCAACGACCGCGCGCTGGCGGTGCCGTGCGAGCGGGCGGCCGAGCTGTTGCCCTTCACTCGCTGCACCGCCCGCGAGCATGGCTGGCAATGGCGGATCGGCCTCCAGCACCGCACCGGCAACGGCCATGTCTATTCGAGCGCGCATCTCTCGGACGACGAAGCGGCCGCGGTCCTGCTGGCCAATCTCGACGGCAAGCCGCTCGCCGATCCGCGCCCGGTGCGCTTCCAGCCGGGCAAGCGCCACCGCGCCTGGGAGAAGAATGTCGTCGCGCTCGGGCTGGCTTCGGGGTTCCTCGAGCCGCTGGAGTCGACCAGCATCCACTTGATCCAGACCGGCATCCTGCGGCTGGTCGCGCTGTTCCCGGGGCAGGGGTTCAATGCGGCCGACATCGCCGAGTATAACCGCCAGACCGACTTCGAATATCACGACGTCCGCGATTTCATCGTCGCGCACTACAAGGTCACCGAGCGCGAGGACACGCCCTATTGGGCCTATCTCAAGAACATGAGCGTGCCCGACAGCCTCGCCGAGCGGCTCGCGCTGTTTGCCGCCTCGGCGCGGTTCTTCGTCCATGGCAAGGCCGAGCTGTTCCGCGAGGAGAGCTGGGTGCAGGTGCTGATCGGGCAGGGGCATCGGATGGCCTACGATCCGATGGTCGACATGATCGCGGAGGATCAGATGCTGCTGTTCCTCGACGACATGGCCGAAGTGACCGCGGACGTCGCCGACGCGATGCCGGGCCATGCCGAGTTCATCGCCAGGCACTGCCAGGCGCCGCCGCTCGGGGATGTTGCCGGATAACACCTCTCTTCCCTCTCCCACAGGGAGAGGGAAGGTTGGGGCGCAGGCATCGCACCCACTGTTGCCGGATAAACACAGCCCCCGCGCCGAAGCACATGGCGGCCCCGCGGGGTGATGAACATGGGATTGACAACGCTCTATGAAACCGGTTTCAGTCGTGTTGCAGAAACAGTTCAAGCTGTTCGGAAATGTAACCGGTTACAGTCCCAGCTGGGGAGGATAAAAGTGAAAAAATCCAACGACATGCGTGCGAATCTGGCGCGCGGAATCTCGGCGGCGGCGCTTGCCGCGGCGCTGACGGTGGCCGCTCCCGCCTGGGCGCAGACCGTTTCGACTCTCCAGGGCCATATCGATGGCGCGGCGGCAGGCACGACGGTCACGGCGACCGACACGACCACCGGCCGCAGCGTGACCGCGACGGTCGACGCGAACGGCGACTATATCATCGTCGGCCTGCGCCCCAGCACCTATGAAGTCGCGGTCTCCGGCGGCGCCGCCGCCGAATCGGTGACCGTGCCGATCGGCCAGACCGTCGTCTACGACGTCGCGGCCGCCACCCCGGAAACGCAGATCGTCGTCCGTGGCGCGCGCAACCGCGCCGAGGTCCGCACCGCGACGACCGGCACCAACGTGTCGCCGGCGCAGATGGAGAGCCTGCCGCAGACGCAGCGCAACTTCCTCAACTTCGCCGCACTTGCGCCGGGCGTGACGCTCAGCGCCGACGTCAACAATGCGCGCATCCAGTCGGGCGGCAACAGCGCCGACAACGTCAACGTCTTCGTCGACGGCACCAGCCAGAAGAACAATGTCGGCTTCGGCGGCGTCGCCGGTCAGAATTTCTCGGGCGGCAATCCCTTCCCGCAATCGGCCATCCAGGAGTTCCGCGTCGAGACGCAGAACTACAAGGCCGAATATGAGCAGGCGGGCTCGGCGATCATCACCGCGGTCACCAAGACTGGCGGCGATTCGTTCCACGGCAGCCTGTTCGGAACCTACATCCCCAAGTCCTGGTACGGGCGCCCCTATTTCGACCGGCCCGAGCAGAACCCGGGCACCGGGCCCAAGCCTGATTACAAGCGCCTCGAATATGGCGCCGACATCGGCGGCCCGATCATTCCGGGCGTGCTCCACTTCTTCGGAGCCTATGAGGGCACGCGGCGGACCAACCCAGCGATCACCGTCAACCCGGCCTCCACCGTGCCGACTCCGCTCCAAAGCCTGCTGGTAGCGGGTGCAGCCGAGTTCCGGTCGAACCTCTATTTCGGAAAGCTGACCTTCTTCGCGAGCGATGCGGACACGGTCAATGTCAGCTATTTCCGCCGCGAGGAGGAGGATCTTCGCGACTATGGCGGCAACCGCGCTTTCCAGAACGGCCGGAACATCGGCACGCAGAGCGAGAATTATCAGCTCGAATGGATCCATCGCGGCGACAACTGGCTGAACGAGCTGACGATCGGCCGGTTCAAGAGCTTCACCGGCACGCCGACGATCACCGAGGGCCCCGAATATCTGCTCACCGCCAACAACACCGGCGGCGGCGACATCCTGTTCTTCGGCGCCAACTCGTTCGAGCAGGCGAACGACCAGGATGCCTGGACGCTGCGCAACAACTTCACCTACACCGGGTGGAACAATCACGTCTTCAAGGCGGGCGTGCGCATCTCGCAGACCACGCTGACTCGCATCGAGGACGCTTTCGCCAACGGCCAGTACCGCTACGCCGCCCCGGGCTTCGTCAGTGTCGAGAGCAGCATTCCCTATGCGGCGACGATCTCGATCCTGCCGCCGACGCCGATGACGGCCGACAATCTGCAGATCGGCGTGTTCGTGCAGGACGACTGGACGATCGACGACCATCTGACGATCAACGCCGGGCTTCGCTGGGACTATGAGTCCAACAACTTCAACAACAAGTTCGTGACCCCCACCAAGGTGGCGACCGCGCTGCGCAACTACCAGCCGTGGAAGGCCGCCGGCATCGATGCCGAGGACTATATCAACGACGGCACGCGTCGCGATGCGTTCCTCGGCGCGTTCCAGCCGCGCCTCGGCATCTCGTACGACGTGTTCGGAGACCGCGACCTGGTGCTCTTCGCGGGCGCCGGCCGCTACTATAACCGCAACATCTTCTACACCGCCTCGCTCGAGACGCTGTTCAACACGGTTCGCAGCGACGCGAGCGTCACCTTCTGCGGTACCGCGCCCGGCCAGCCTGCCTGCACCGGCGCAGGCGGCACGCCCGGAACCGGTCAGCTGGCGTTCAATCCGGCCTATCGCGATCCGGATGCGCTGCGCGCCGCCGTGGCCGCGACCGGCCTGAGCGGCGACATCTGGGTGATCAACAACGACGCCAAGGTGCCGTATACCGACCAGTTCACGCTGGGCGTTCGCAAGCGGCTGGGCCCGGTCCAGCTGTCGGTGGCGGTTGCGCACAACCGCTCGCACGACAGCTTCATCTTCGTGCGCGGCAACCGCAACACGGCCGGCCTGTACACGACGATGGGCGATGCCTGGATCCGCGATCCGGGCGCGATGACGCCGGACATGTTCGTCCCCGGCTATAGCGGGCGGCTCAACATCGGCTCGTCGAACGGCGAGGCGCGCTACAACGCGATCTACCTGACGGCGGACAAGCCCTATTCCAAGACTTCGGGATGGGGCTTCACCACCGCGGTGACGATCTCCGACGCCAAGTCGAACCAGGCGCGCGCCTTCAACGAAGCCGAGATGTTCAACGCCGGCAGCCAGGACGCCTATGGCTGGAACCCGACCAACGGTCTCGAGCGCTGGCGTGTCGTGACGACGGTGATCGGCGACCTGCCCTGGGGCTTCCAGGCCTCGGGCACGCTGACCCTGGCCTCGGGTCCGCGCTTCGGCAACGTCCGCTTCGACGGCGCCAAGCCTTCGGACTGCGGCGGCTGCGTCTACTTCAACGAATCGGGCGTGCTCGGGCCGAAGGAGAGCATCGCCTACAAGAATCTCGACCTTCGCCTGGCGAAGACCTTCCGCCTGCCCTGGGGCCACGAAATCACGGGCGAGCTCCAGGTGTTCAATGCGTTCGACTCGGTCAACCGCGTCTATTCGACCTGGGGCGCCGGCTCGGGGTCGAACCCGACGCGCACCGAGAATGCGACCGTCGGCTATGCGCGCAGCTTCCAGGTGGGCGCGAAATACAAGTTCTAGGCCCCTCCGCTTAGATCCCGTCCTGGGGAGGGTTGCCTGCGGGCTTCCCTCCCCATTTTGTTGTAGAGCCTATCGCATGACGCCCGCGTTGCACCGGTTTGGGGAAAGCCAGAGCCCTGTCGTGACGCTCGACGGCTTCAGCGGCGATCCTGCGGCGATCGTCGAACTGGCGGCGGCGCTGGCGCCGTTCCCGGCCGATCACGGCACTTATTATCCGGGCTGCAGGCGCATCGTCACCGAAGCGGATACCGCCGCCTATGCCTATGTCGAGCACATGCTCGAGGCGGCGGCGCCGTTCATCGGCGGGGGCTTCGGATTCGAGCGCTTCGAGCTGATCGAGGCGAGCTTCTCGATGGTCACCGCACTGCCGGCGAAGCTGTCCTTGCCGCAGCGCGTGCCGCATTTCGATTCGACCGATCCCGACTATGTCGCGCTGCTCCACTATCTGAGCGACACGCCCGGCACCGCCTTCTACCGCCAGCGCCTGACCGGCATCGAGACGGTGACCGCGCGCAACATGGACAGCTTCATCCACACCGCCAAGCGCGAGAGCGCGACGCTGATCGGCTATACCAGCGCCTCGAACCAGCATTTCGAGCAGATCGGCCGGATCGCCGGCACCGCCGACCGGCTGGCGATCTACCAGGGCTGCCTGCTCCATTCGGGAGTCATCCCCGAGGGCATGACCTTCTCGGACGATCCGCGGCGCGGGCGGCTGACCGCCAATATCTTCATCAAGGGACACCGATCGTGAAGCACGCCATCCTGCTCGCCACGAGCCTGATCGCCACAGCCACAGCCTTTGGCGCCGCCGCCCAGCCGGCGCGGCAGACTTACATCAACCCGATCGACATCGATTACCGCTACAATTTCGAGCAGCTCAACCAGGGCATCTCGTACCGCACCGGCGCCGACCCAGCGATCGTGCGGTTCAAGGGCGCCTATTACATGTTCCAGACGCTGGCCGACGGCTATTGGCGCTCGACCGACCTCGTCCACTGGACCTTCGTCACGCCCAGCCGCTGGCCGTTCCAGAGCATCGTTGCGCCCGCGGTGTGGGCCGATGGCGACGAGCGCATCCTGATCCTGCCTTCGATCACTCGGCCGGATTCGATCCTGTCGAGCGATGCGCCGGAGACGGGCAGGCTCGACTTCTTCGTCCGCCGCACGCCCGATCTGCCGGGCGCGGTGATGAGTGGGTTCGAGGACAGCATCAAGCCCGGCCAGGTGCCGCCGGGCCCCTGGGACCCCGCCCTGTTCAAGGACGATGACGGGAAGTGGTACCTCTACTGGAACTCGTCGAACGTCTTCCCGCTCTATGGACAAGAGATCGCGTTCGAGGACGGCAAGCTGATCTACAAGGGCGAGGCCAGGCCGATGCTGGCGCTGCACCCCGAGCAGCATGGCTGGGAGCGGTTCGGCCAGGACCATAGTGGCGGCCTGCCCAACGGGACGCCGATCAAGCCCTTCATGGAAGGCGCCTGGATGACCAAGGTGGGCGGGCGCTACTATCTCCAGTACGGGGCGCCGGGCACCGAATATAATGCCTATTCCAACGGCACTTACGTCTCGGACAAGCCGCTCGGCCCGTACGAGTACGCACCGTACAATCCGGTCGCGTACAAGCCCGGCGGGTTCGTCCAGGGGGCGGGGCACGGCTCGACCTTCGAGGATGCGCACGGCAATTGGTGGAACACCGGCACGCCGTGGATCGGCTATAACTGGACCTTCGAGCGCCGCATCGGGATGTGGCCCGCGAGCTTCGCGGCGGACGGGCAGATGTCGGTCACCACGCGCTTCGGCGACTTCCCGCAATACATGCCGACGAGCAAGGTCGCCGACCCCGAGAGCCTGTTCACGGGCTGGATGCTGCTGTCGTACCGCAAGGCGGCGGCGGCCTCGTCGACCACGGGCGAGTTCGCCGCGGATCGGGTGACCGACGAGAACCCGCGGACCTTCTGGGTCGCCGGCGCGAACAAGGCGGGCGAGACGCTGACGCTCGATCTCGGCGGGCCCAGGACGCTACGCGCGGTGCAGGTCAATTTCGCCGACTACAAGTCGGGCCGCTTTGCCGATGCGCCCGATATCTATACCGAGTTCGCACTGCAGGCGTCGCTCGACGGCAAGGCCTGGGCACCGCTGGCGAAGACCGAGGCGCCGCGCCGCGACCGGCCCAACGCCTATCTCGAGCTGCCCGCGCCGGTGCAGGCGCGCTATGTCCGCTACGTCCACGGCCATGTCGGCGCGGCCAATCTGGCGATCAGCGACATCCGCGTGTTCGGCAGCGCGGGGGGCAAGGCCCCGGGGATGCCGGCGGGGGTTACCGCGCGGCGCGATGCCGACACCCGCAACGCGCATGTCGCGTGGAAGCCGGTCAAGGGC
Source organism: Pseudomonadota bacterium (assembly GCA_040388355.1). Taxonomy (GTDB): domain Bacteria; phylum Pseudomonadota; class Alphaproteobacteria; order Sphingomonadales; family Sphingomonadaceae; genus Sphingomonas. The sequence goes on from JAZKCD010000080.1 coordinate 40,255, forward strand.
GCGGTCGGCTACAACGTCATGTGGGGCATCCGGCCGGACCGGCTGACGCTGACCTACCAGGTCTGGGCGGACAGGAACGCGCAGGAGATTCGGGCGCTCACTATCGGGCAGGACTATTGGGTCGCGGTCGAGGCGTTCGACGAGAATGGGGTGTCGAAGCGCAGCAAGCCGATCCAGATTCGCTGAAATCCTCCCCGGCACGGGGGGGGCCGCCGCGAAGCGGTGGTGGAGGGGCTCACCGTCCCGGAGTCGCTTGCGGATGGCCCCCTCCGTCATGCTTCGCATGCCACCTCCCCGTGCCGGGGAGGATTTACGTCAGCCAGCCGCCGGTGAACCCGGCCAGCGTCAGGCCGCGGCGGATCGCGGGGACGGCGCGCATGTGCTTCCACACGAAATCGCTGCGGTGGTTGGCCGCCATCGCGAGGATCGGGCCCTGGTCGATGCCGATATAGTCGGTGTCATACCAGCCTTTGGCCGGGTCGGCCTCGCCGCGCTCGAGGCTCAGTCCCTGGAACTTGAAGCTCGGATTGAACGAATCGAGGAAGCCGTATTTCGAATAGAGCCTGGCGCCGTGATCGCGGATCATCGCCTCGGCGCAGGGAACGACGATCTCGGGCGCGAAGGGCAGCGCGCCGAGCGCGGCGGTCGGCGCCAGGGTGCCGTCGTCGCGTTCGTCGGGCTGGCCGAGCGGCCCGCGCGCCGCATAGCCGAAGAACTCGCGTTCCTCGCCCTTGAAGCTGCGCTTGAAATTGCCCGGGCCGTCGCATGCGGTGAGGCCCCAGATCTCGCTCGAATAGCCGTCCCAGCGCTGCGGATTGGCGGTGCAATAGGCGCGGTTGGCATAGGTGGCGCGGCGGCTGTTCTCGAAATAGTCGAACCCGGCGGCGCGCATCGGCGCGTCCTGGATGCCGCGGAAATCGATCCAGAGATGGCTGTACTGGTGGCCGAACAACGGCGCGAAGGCGAGGTGCCGCGTCGCGCCCTCGCCGCGCCAGAAGGCCGGGTAGGGGCGAGTCCATTCCTCCCAGCTGGTGGCCGCGACTGGGTGGTCGGGCGCGCCCATCGCGAGGATGTAGACGAACATGCCTTCGTTATAGCCGTCCCAGTTGCGTGCGATCAGCCCGCGTTCGGGATGCCAGCCCATCGAGATCGCCTTGCGCCCGTCGGACTGGAAATGGGTCCAGTCGGCGCGGGCGTAGAGCTTCTGCGCGAGGGTGCGGATCTCGGTCTCTGCTGCATCATTGCTGCTGAAATATTGCGCAGCAAACAGGATGCCCATCAGCAGGATCGTGGTGTCGACGCTGGAGAGCTCGACGTCGCGGAAGCGCGCGCCGGTGTTCATGTCGATGAAGTGGTAGAAGAAGCCCTTGTACCCGGTCATCCCGACCGGATCGGGGCCCTGCGGCGCGTTCCAGAAGAAGCGCAGCGTGGTCAGCGTCAGGTCGCGCGCCTCGGCGCGGGTGCACCAGCCGCGCTCGACTCCGATCGGATAGGCGGTCAGGCCGAAGCCGACCGCGGCGATCGAGCAGAAGCTGGGCGAGGGCCAGCGATCGGGGACGAGCCCGTTGGCGCGGTTCACCGTCTCCCAGAAG
>JAZKCD010000080.1:41856-42088 GCA_040388355.1 Pseudomonadota bacterium
AGGTCCGCTCCTCGATATCGGCGTAGAAGGCGGGGAGCGTGCCCGCGGGGATCGGGGTCGGGGTGGCGCCCGCGGGCGGGGCGGGGGTCGGGGTCACCGCGGTGCCGGCGGCGCCGCCCGAGCAGCCGGCGGCGAGCAGCCCGATCGCCAGCGTCGAGCCCTGGGACAGCAGGGCGCGGCGGCTGAGGGGAGAGGATTGGGTCATCGGGGGCTACTCTGCAGGAATCGGGGG
>JAZKCD010000081.1:0-21704 GCA_040388355.1 Pseudomonadota bacterium
AGAATATACTGGCGTTGGGTGGCCGGGTGGGGGAGCGGGCCGGTGCCGCCTCTGCCGGCGCAAAGCGATTTCAGTGATCGCTATATTGCAGTGGTTCCCCGCCCGCGCGCACCTATATGCCAGGCGAAACGACTCCCGGAGAACAGCGATGGCAGACAGCAAGGCGCTCCAGACGCCCACCGACCTCAACCGCAACGCCACCAGGAGCGTGGCCGACGCGCTCAACAGCGCGCTCGCCGATTGCTTCGCGCTCTATTTCAAGACCAAGAATTTCCACTGGCACGTCTCGGGCCCGCATTTCCGCGACTATCACCTGCTGCTCGACGACCAGGCCGCGCAGATCTACGGCATCACCGACGCGATCGCCGAGCGGGTGCGCAAGACCGGCAATGTCACGCTGCGTTCGGTGGGCGACATCGCCCGGCACCAGACGCTGACCGACAACGACGCCGATTACGTCGCGCCCGGCGACATGCTCGCCGAGCTGCGCGACGACAATCTCAAGCTGGTCGAGAGCTTTCGCGCGGTGAAGGAAGCCGCCGAGTCGGCGGGCGACAATGCCACCTCGGGAATCGTCGACGACTGGACCGACCAGGCCGAGGAGCGCGCCTGGTTCCTGTTCGAGGCCAGCCGCAAGGGCTGAGGTGAGAGGCCGGGGGCCGCTGCCCCCGACCCAACCCCATTACTTGATCGCGGCGAGGTCGGCTTCGACCTTGGCGAGCAATTCGTCGGTCAGCGCGCCCTGCGAATAGGGCTGGACCTGGCGCAGGCTCATGCCCTTGAAGGTCTCGTACGACGGATGCGGCAGCAGGTCGGGCAGGTCGGCGACCAGCACGGCCTTGGCCTTCTCGTCGGCCGCGAGCACTTCGATCGGCGTGTCGAGGTTGAACTTGGCGACGGCGGCGGGCGCAGGCGCCGCTGCGGGCGCAGGCGCGGCGGCCGGGGCAGGCGCGGGCGCGGTCTGGGCGAAGGCGGCGGCGGGCATCAGGCAGAGCGCCGCGGCGGCGGAAAGAACGAGCTTCATCGGTGGACCTCTCCAATTGGAACGGCGTGCCCCAACACGCCGAAGACATGTGGAGTACCCCGCTCCACGGCGGCGAGTCTTAGCGGCATTCGGGTTGCACGGCGAGACCGATTCAGCGGGCCGATGCGCCCCCGACCGTGATCATCCACCAATCGGGCGAAGCCCCGAACCGGAACGGCACGACACTCGTGCCCAGCCCGCCGGTGACGAAGATCGAGCGCCCGTCCTCGCGGATCAGCCCGCAGCGGTAGCGATCGCCGAAATGCGACGACGAAGCGACCTGGCCGTAGAACGGCAGCACGATCTGGCCGCAATGGGTGTGCCCCGCCAGCACCAGCCCGAACCGGCGCGACAATTGCGGCACCAGATCGGGGCTGTGGGTGAGCAGCAAGGTCGGCCCCGGCAGCGCCGCGGCAGCGCGATCCACCGCGGGCGCGTCGGCATGGTCCGAAAAACTATCGTCGGCCCCGGCCAGCGTCAGCACCCCGACTCGCGCCGCCGAATTGGTCAGCACGTGGATGCCCGCTTTCTCCAGCGCCTTCGCCATCGATCCATGGGTGCGCCAGTGATCATGGTTGCCCAGCACCGCCCAGGTGCCGAGCGGGGCGAGCAGCTTGCCCAGCGGTGCGGCGATCTCGGCGTCCGAATAGAGACGGGTCGAAAGCTGACGGTCGCCGACATAGTCGCCCGCCAGCAGGATCAGGTCGGGATGCTGCGCATTCACTTGCGCGACGATCCGCGCCAAACGCTCCGGCGGCATGTCGGGGCCCTGGACATGCACGTCGCTGATCAGCGCGATGCGCAGCGGCGCGGCATGCGCCGGCCAGTCCGCCATATGGACGATTCCGCGGCGCATCACCGGATCGGCCTGGGTGTTGGCGAAGCCCCAGACCGACAATCCGACAGCCAGGAGGAAGATGAAGGCGAGCAGGCGGAGGATCATCGCGAGGCACCCTAGCGGAACCCAGCGCGCGCCGCCATGTTGGCACATCATGCGCGCGTTCGCCGACCTGCTCGATGGCCTGATCTACACCCGCTCGCGCAACGCGAAGCTCAGGCGCATCGGCGATTATCTCAAGGCGACTCCCGATCCCGACCGCGGCTGGGCGATGGCGGCGCTGACCGGGGGGCTCGACTTGCCCGCGGTCAAGCCGGCGCTGATCCGCGCCTTGATCGAGGAGCGCGTCGATCCGGTGCTGTTCGCGATGAGCCGCGATTTCGTCGGCGATTCGGCCGAGACGATCGCCTTGCTCTGGCCCGAGCCCGCGACTCCGCCCGCCGCGGCCGCGCCGCTGACCGTGTCCGAAGTGGTCGACACGCTCTCGCTTCTGTCGAAATCGGATGCCCCCGCGGTGCTTGCCTCGATGCTCGACCGGCTCGACGCCGACGAGCGCTTCGCGCTGCTCAAGCTCGCCACCGGGGCGCTGCGCGTCGGCGTCTCGGCGCGCCTCGCCAAGACCGCGCTGGCGCAGGCGTTCGGGCTCGAGGTCGATGCGGTCGAGGAGGTCTGGCACGGCCTCGTCCCGCCCTATGCGCCGCTGTTCGACTGGGCCGAGGGCAAGGGCGCGCAGCCGACTGCGGAGAATGTCCCCGTCTTCCGCCCCTTCATGCTCGCGCATCCGCTCGAGGAGACGCAAGTCAGCCTCGACGATTATGCCGCCGAGTGGAAATGGGACGGCATCCGTGTCCAGCTGGTCCATGTCGCGGGCGAGACCCGGCTCTACAGCCGCGCGGGCGACGACATCACCCACAGCTTCCCCGAAGTAGCGGCGGCCTTCGCCACCCCCGGCGTGCTCGACGGCGAGCTGCTGGTGAAGGGCGAGGCGCAGGGCGGAGAAGGCGGCGCGGCGAGCTTCAACGCGCTCCAGCAGCGGCTCGGGCGCAAAATGGTCGCGGCCAGGACCCTCGCCGAATATCCGGCGTTCGTCCGCCTCTACGACATCCTGTTCGACGGGCTCGAGGACCTGCGCGCGCTGACCTGGACCGACCGCCGCGCCCGCCTCGAATCCTTCGCCGCCCGGCTCGACCCCGACCGCTTCGACGTCTCCGCGCTGATCGAGGCCAAGGATTTCGACGCGCTCGCCGAGACCCGCGCCGGCGCGCGCGACGCCGCGATCGAAGGCGTGATGCTCAAGCGCCGCGACTCGCCCTATGTCGCCGGCCGCCGCGTCGGCCTGTGGTACAAATGGAAGCGCGATCCGCTCACCGCCGATTGCGTGCTGATGTACGCCCAGCGCGGCAGCGGCAAACGCAGCTCCTTCTATTCGGACTATACCTTCGGCGCCTGGACCGAGGCCGGCGAGTTGCTCCCCGTCGGCAAGGCCTATTTCGGCTTCACCGACGAGGAGCTCAAATGGCTCGACCGGTTCGTCCGCAACCACACGCTCGCGCGCTTCGGCCCGGTCCGCGAAGTCGAGAAGAGCCTCGTCCTCGAAGTCGCGTTCGATTCGGTCCACGAATCGAAGCGCCACAAATCGGGGCTGGCGATGCGCTTCCCCCGGATCAGCCGCATCCGCACCGACAAGCCCGCCGCGGAAGCCGACACGATCGCAGGTCTCCGCCGCCTCGCTACTTGAGGCGCGCGGTCAAATCGACTCGCCCGCGCTCGGCGATCCGCCCGTCCTGCATCGCGCCTTCGACCAGCTCGGTCCCCATCAGCGCGAAGATCCGCCCGCCGGTGAAGATCGGCCGTGAATTGCCGTACCAGTCGATGCACGAGACTTCGCATTTATAGCCCGGCGCCGCGGTCTTGCCTTTCACTGCCAGTTCGCCCGCCGAAGCCAGCGCCTTGTCGGTCCCGATCGCGATGAAGCTCAGGTCCGAACTGGCGCTGTCCGACCAGCCGCGACCGCTGCGCCATTCGCGCAGCGTGGTGGGGATGCCCATCACCCCGCTGCCGTCGCCCCTGACCCAGGCGTTGAACGCGTGGCTGCGCCCCTCGCTCTCGAAGCGGTTGCGCAGCAAGGTCGTCGACGCGACCCGGGGGCTGCGGCCGAGCCCGACATAGCTCAGCGAAAGCCCGTCCGAATTGCGATAGCCGGTGACCACCGCGTCGTTGCCCGCGCGCTCGATCCGGATCGCATTGTGCGGCAGCTGGAGCCGCTTCACCCCGCGCGGATCGGCCAGCGGCACGGTGAACAGCGACGATCCGAGCGCCTTGCGGCCGTCGGGCGGGGCACTGCTGTCCCAGCTGTCGCGCCCGCCATAGATGAGCCAGTCGCCGACGAAGCGGTTCTCGAGCTGCCCGCCCTCGATCGGCGGCAGCGGCGTATAGGCGCTCGCCCGCACATGGCGCAGGGTCGCCCCGAACGCGCTCAGCGGAATGTCGAGCAGGGCGAGCGGGGAGACCTCGCCATGGTTGCTGCAGCCCTCCTCGGTCCGCGCGAGCAGTGCGCGGAAGCGCCCGTCCTTGCTGTCGAACGCGAACTGGTCGGCGGGCGTGCCGTCGACCGCGACCGCGCCGATCGCCGCGCCGTTCAGCGGGAGGCGATAGAGCATCGCCGATTCCTCGCTGCCGTCGCGCCAATAGAGATTCTTCGGGCAGTTGGTCCGCCGCCGGTTGCCATAGTCGATCGACCAGGGCAGCCCCTCCGGCGCGCCGATCCACAGGAAGGCGTCGGCCGGCGAGACGTAGAACTCGCGCATCTCCGGGCCGACGAACGCGGTGGTGCGGCAGTCCATCCCGGTCGTGAGCGGACAGACCGAGACGGTGTGCAGCACCGGATATTCGACCTTGCCCGGCGGCGCATAGACATCGGTCGCGCGGATCAGCGCCTTGCCCTTGTCGGGCTCGCCATCGCCGTCGGCGCGCCGCAGCCGTGGCCATTCGAAGCGCGCGATATTGTCGTAATCGTCGAGCGAGAACGGCGCGTAGAAGACGAGATTGTCGCCGACCAGCCGCGACGCGTAATTCTCGGTCGAATAATAGTCGTTCGAGCTCATCAGATAGCGGCCCTCGCGGCTGATCTTCCCGTCGGGGCTCAGCCGCAGCACGGTGATCTCGCTCGCGCGCTCCTGGTAATTATAGGCAGTGACGAGGATCCGGTCGCCGAGGACGAGCATCTCGTCATACCAGTCCGCCGCCCTGGCGGGGCTGCGATAGACATTGGCGCGGTCGGCCAGCCGCATCGCCGCGCCCGGCGTCGTGCCCAGGTCGATGCTGAACAGCCGCCCGTCCTGGAGCACCACGAGGAAATGCCCGATCTGCTTGACGATCCCGCCCTCGTCGACCCCGACGGTCTGGTTGTTGGTGATCTCGGGATTGGCGGGGCTGGCGGGCGCGTCGATGGCGGCGATATTGGTGGAGGACCGCAATTCCGCGGACTGCTGGATCGCCGGCGCCGCGTTCGGCATCGACACGCTCGGCGGCGCCTCCATGACCATCATCGGTGGCGCATAGCCACCCCGGCCGCCCCGGACCGTCTTGAGATAGCGCGCAAACGCCGCCGCCGAGGCGAAGCGGCGCAGCGTCGGCCCGGCCTTGCCTTGGAACACCGACAGGTCCTGCGGGGCCTGCGCCGCGATCGGCGCGCTCGCCGATGCGAGCAACGCCATCAGCACCGAGCTTGCCACCAGTTTGCGCATCGCCGCTCTCCCGTTCGGTTCCGTCGGGGAGAGGCTATCAGTGATGATATCTTATATCAAGTCAGCTTCGCGGCTGCGGCGTTACCGATCCGTCGGCGCGCTCGAGGTCGAAGCCGGTGACCGCGTCGCCCGCGCCGGTGAAGCGCACCCGCGTCGCCGAGTCGCGCTCGAGCGCGAACAGGTCGGGGCCGACCGCGAACAATATGCTGCGTAAGCCCCCGTCGCGCTGGTAGACTAGGTGGTCGCCCTCGACGCTCACCACCCGCGGCCCATAGCGCCCGGCATAGCTGGCGAGCGGCAGCCGCACCTTGGCCGGCGCGACCCGCGCACCGTGCAGCGCCGCCGACCATAGGAGCGCGGTCTTCTCGGGGCCTGCCGCCTTCTCGGCCAGCGCAAGCGCCGCCGCCTGCAGCGCCCGTTCGAGCGCGAGGCCCTCGGGCACCGCGATCGCCGGCGCGACCCCGGTCCCTTCCCAATTGCCGCCGCCGGGCAGCTCGGGATAGCCGATCGATACGCTCAGCACGAAGCCGCCGGGAACCGGAAACTGCTCGTTGCGGTACGCCGCGCCCGCGGTCGCCTCACCGACCAACGTCCCGAAGCCGAGCCGGCGAACATGGCTGGCGAATTCCTCCGCCGCCGAAGCGGTGTGGCCACTGGTCAGCACATAGACCGGCACCTTGCCGATCCGCCCGCCGGGCACCGTGGCTTCGCTCACCGAGGTCGTCGGGGCGTCGCTGCGCAGGTGGAAGGTGACCAATCTGGTGTCGGCGGGCACGAAATAGCTGGCGAGATGCCGCACCGCCTCGGGGCTGCCGCCGCCATTGTGGCGCAGGTCGATGATCGCCGCATCGCCGTCGCGCAGGAACGCCATCGCCGCGTCGATCGCCGCCGCGCTCTCGGGCCCGGTCCAGATGAAGCCTTCGTACGAGACGATGCGGATATTGCCCTCGAGCACGCGCATCTCGGCGACGCCGTGATTGCGGCTGCGCGCGAATGCCTTGAAGAAGCTGCTGTCGTCGATCTCGTCGTTCCGTCCGCCCTGCGCGAGCTGCGCCGAGACCTGGGGCTGGAACGAGAGCGAGAGATGCTTGTCGTGCGCCACCGCGAACAGGTCGTCGGTCACCCGCCGCGACAGCTCCTGCGGGTCGAGCCCCTTGTAGCGCCCCGCGGCCAGCCCCCTAGCGAGCACCGCGTCGAGCGCGGCGCGCTTGTCGCGCACGACATAGTTTGCGGCGATCGCGGCGCGGACCGCGGCGATCGCTATCGTCTCGTCGGCAACCGCCTGCATCGCCGGAGCGCGCGGCGCCGCCGCCGCCATCCCCGCTGCCGAAAGGCTCAGGGCCAGGGCCGCCATCATCGTCTTGCGCATCGTCACTTGTCCTTGCCGGTGTCTTATCTTCCTCATACAGTATGAGGCCACCTCACGCGTGAGGGAGGCAAAGACGGCGGCGAGCTTGCCAGAATCTGGCAAGACGAAGCAGAGGAGCGACGGCAAATGAGCATGGGCCGCGATGCACTGGACCTGCGGATCCTCGATCGGCTCCAGGCCAATGCGCTGCTGACCGCCGACCAGCTCGCCAAAGACTTGCCGCTCTCTCCCTCCGCCATCGCCCGCCGCATCCGGCGGCTGCGCGAAACCGGGGTGATCGCCGGCGACGTCGCGATCCTGTCCGATGCGGTCGGCCCCTTCCTCTCGGCCTTCATCCATATCCAGCTCGACCGCCACGCGCTCGTCGCGGTCGAGGCGCTGCGCCGCCGCCTCACCGCCAGCCCGCACGTCCAGCTGTTCATGGAGATATCGGGCGCGTTCGACGTGGTGCTGCTCGTCACCGTCGCCGACATGGAGGCGTTCAACATCTTCGCCGACGAGGTGCTCGCAGGCGATCCGGTGGTGCGGCGCTACGAGACCAGCTTCGTCAAGAAGCGCCGCAAATTCAGCCTGGCCTTGCCGCTCGACGCCGCGCGGGAATAGGGTCCGGGCATGGCACCGGCGGAGTTCGATCAGGCAGATGTTCCCGCGGGCCCGCTGGCGCTCGCCACCGCGCTCAGCGGCGTTCCGGTAACCTTGCTGCTCGTCGCCTTTTACCAGCCCTGGCTGTCTCCTCCGGAGCCGCTGGCGATGATCGAGACGACCGGGATGCTCGTCTTCGCGGGGATGGGACCCGCCTGCCTGGTCGGCGTGCCCATCGCGCTGCTGGTGCTGCGCGACCCCGATACATCGGCGCTGGCCTGGGCGATGGCCGGGCTGGCCACCGCGCTGATCGCAGTAGCGGCCGTCGGCTTCTGGAATCTGGGCCTCCATTTCCCGTTCATGCTCTTCACCTTCCTGGGGCCGACGATCGTCCTGATCAGCCTGGTGGGAGCGCTGCTCGGCGCGCTTTCGGGGCTGATCGCACGCCTGCTGCTGGCGCTGCTCATCTCCCGCCGCGCGGCATGACCGCGGCCTGGCTCGCCCCGGCGATGATGATCGCCTCGGGATCGATCCACGCGGTGGTCAACGCGATCCTCAAGGGCGGCAAGGACAAGCTCGCCGGGCGCAGCGTCATCGACGGGTCGAGCGCGGTGATCCTGCTCCCCGCGCTGCTGTTCGTGCCGCTGCCGCACGGCGCGTGGCACTGGCTGGCGGCGAGCGCGATGCTCCACTGCTTCTATCTCTACGCGCTGGTCCGCGCGTTCGAGGCGAGCGACTTGTCGGCCGCCTATCCGATCCTGCGCGGCACTGCGCCCCTGCTCACCGCCGGGCTCGCGATCGGCGTGTTCGGCGAAGCGGCAAGCCCTTCCGAGCTGATCGGGATCGCGCTGATCGGCGGGGCGGTGCTGGCGATGGTCGCCGGGCGGCACATCGCGCCATCGGGGCTCGGCTGGTCGCTGGCGACCGCAGTGACGATCTCGGCCTATACCGTGATCGACGCGCAGGGCGTCCGCGCCGCGCCCGAACCCGCAAGCTATATCGCCTGGCTGTTCGTGGTGATGGGCGCGTGCGTGGTGACGATGTTCGGGCTGCTCTCGAAAGGCGCGATCTTCGCCGCGGCGCGCGGCCAGTGGCGCCCGGGGGTCGTGGCGGGCGCCCTGTCGATCCTCACCTACGGCCTCGCGCTCCAGGCGCTGGCGATCGGCCCCACCGCCCCGCTCGCCGCGCTGCGCGAGACGGGCATGGTGACTGCGCTGCTGATCTCGGTGCTGTTCCTCCACGAGCGGGTGACGTGGCTGCGCGCCGCAAGCGTGCTCGGCATCTTCGCCGGCGCGGTGTTGATCCTCACGCGCTAGCGACGGGCAATTCGGCAATATTAAGATTTGACGCGCCGCGTTAACCAAAACTTCGGGGGCTCCGCCCAAGCTCCTGACTCGAGTCGCAAACGTTTCGAGTTGGAGAGCGGGGATGGCTGCCTTCCTGTACCGATCCGAACACCTCCGGGAGTGGACAGCATTCGGCTGCACTCTGGTCAGCACGGCTTGCACGCTGGCCCTGTCGATCGACCGGGTGAGCCTTTCGCATTTCACCACCACCGTCTGGCAGGGAATTGGCAGTTCCGGCATCCTCACCTTTGCCGCGATCGTGATGGCGATCGGCGTACTCCGCTTCGCTGCTCCATATCTCGTCATAGGCGCCCGGTTGGCTCGATTTACGCTCGACGACATCCGTGTCCGCACGGCCGATGCCGCACGGCAAGGCTGGATCGCGCTGGCAAGGCGGATTGCACCCCTCGCGCCCGAAACTCCCTTGGTGATAGCGCTGCCCGACCCGATGGCCGGGCAGGATATCCAGCGCATGCTTCCGCGACGCGCGAACGACTCGATTTATGGCATTTGGTCGCCGTGGACGAGCGTCGATGCGCCGGGGAAATCGCTGGCGGCATAGTCCGAAAACCAAAAAGGCCGGAGGTTTCCCCCCGGCCTCTTCGTTTGCCTGTCAGCCGAAGCTCAGCTGCCCGGGGTCAGGTTCACCGCCGCATATTTGCCGCGGCGATCGACTTCGAGCTCGAACTCGAGCCGGTCGCCTTCGTTGAGCGTCGGCATGCCGGCGCGCTCGACCGCGGAGATGTGGACGAATGCATCGGGCTGCCCGTCATCGCGCTGGATGAAGCCGAAGCCTTTCATCGCGTTGAAGAACTTGACCGTGCCGGTCGCCTTCTCGCCGGTCAGCTGGCGCTGCGGGCCACCTGCCCCTGCACCGCCGCCGGGGCCGCCACGCGGCGCATCGCGGTCGCGCGGCGGGCCGCGGTCCTCGACTGCCATCGGCTCACCGTCGATCTTGAGGTCGGTCGCCGAAATGCGGCCGCCACGGTCGACAAGCGTGAAGCCCATCGGCTGGCCCTCGGCAAGGCCGGTAAGCCCCGCCTGCTCGACCGCCGAGATGTGCACGAACACGTCCTCGCCGCCATCATCGCGGACGACGAAGCCGAAGCCCTTCTGCGCGTTGAAGAATTTGACGACGCCCGTGGCCTCGCCGACGACCTGGGGGGGCATTCCGCCCCCACCGCCGCCGCCGCCGCCGCGGAAACCGCCGCCGCCGCCGCCGGCACCGCCGCCGAAGCCGCCGCCACCGCCGCCGCGATAGCCACCGCCACCGCCGCCACCACCGCCGCCGAAGCCGCCGCGGTCACCGAAACCGCCGCCGCCGCCAAAGCCGCCGCGATCACCACCATAGCTGCTGCCGCCACCGAAGCCGCCATCGTCGCCGCCGAAACCGTCTCGTTTGTCTCGGCCGCGCCCACCGCGATCCCCGCGGCGTCCTCTATCAAAACCCATTGCCCTGTTCGTCTTCCCGGTTCGCCCAAAATCTCAAAAACCAGAGCGCCGGGCGAAAACGCGGGTTTTCGGGCACAAAGAAGGTGTGCCGCAAGAATCGGCCATAACCCAAAATCGGACAGGCTGCGAATGAAATTGTCTTGATTGCGGCCCAATTGTGATTCGAACGCGGTAACTTGCTCATAGCGGGCCGCTTCCCTAAGCGCTCGCGCATGGCTGCACCTGTGTTGAGTTACGAAGGACTGGGACTGGTCCAGGGATCCGGCTGGCTGTTCCGCGGGCTGGACCTCTATGTCGGCGCGCGCGACCGGCTGGCGCTGATCGGGCGCAACGGCGCGGGCAAGTCGACGCTGCTGCGGCTGATTGCCGGGCAAATCGATTGCGACGAAGGCCGCCGCGTCGTCCAGCCGGGAACGCGGATCGTGATCCTCGAGCAGGATCCTCGCGTGGAGGGCTATGCGACGTTGCTCGATTTCGCGCTGGCCGGCGACGATGCGCCGCAGCTGCACGAAGTCGAGGCGATCGCCGACCAGCTCGGGGTCGATCTGAGCCGCGAGGCGGCGACTGCCTCGGGCGGCGAGCGCCGCCGCGCCGCGATCGCGCGCGCGCTGGCGATGAAGCCCGACGTGCTGCTGATGGACGAGCCGACCAACCATCTCGACATCGCCGCGATCGACTGGCTCGAGAATTGGCTGAGCCGCTACAATGGCGCGTTCGTCGCGATCAGCCATGACCGCACCTTCCTTACCCGGCTGACCAAGCAGACGCTGTGGCTCGACCGCGGGATCATCCGCCGCGCCGAGATCGGTTTCGGCGGGTTCGAGGCATGGACCGAGACCGTCTATGCCGACGAGGAACGCAACGCGCAGAAGCTCGACGCGCGGCTCAAGCTCGAGGAGCATTGGCTGCTGCGCGGCGTCACCGGGCGGCGGCGGCGCAACCAGGGGCGGCTGACCAAGCTCCACGAGATGCGCGCCGAGCGCGCGGCGATGATGGGACCGCAAGGCGCGGCCAGGCTCGCGATCGGATCGGACGGCGCGCAGACCAAGGTCGTGATCGACATGAAGGGGGTCACCAAGCAATTCGGCGCCGGAGACAATCAGCGCACGATCATCCGGGACCTGACGCTGCGAGTGACGCGCGGCGACCGCATCGGCATCGTCGGCGCCAACGGCGCGGGCAAGACGACGCTGCTCAAGCTGCTCACCGGCGAGCTTGCGCCCGACCAGGGCAATGTCCGCCTCGCCAAGACGCTCGAGATGGTGTTCATCGACCAGCAGCGCAGCCTGATGGACCCCGCCAAATCGGTCCGCGACGTGCTGACGCAAGGCGGCGAGTGGATCGACGTGCTCGGGGTGCGCAAGCACATCCATGGCTATCTCAAGGAGTTCCTGTTCGAGCCCAAGCTCGCCGACGCGAAGATCGGCACGCTTTCGGGCGGCGAGCGCTCGCGGCTGCTGCTCGCGCGCGAATTCGCGCGGCCATCGAACCTGCTGGTGCTCGACGAGCCGACCAACGATCTCGACCTCGAGACGCTCGACCTGCTCCAGGAAGTGATCGCGGATTATGCCGGCACGGTGCTGATCGTCAGCCACGACCGCGACTTCCTCGACCGCACGGTGACGGTGACGCTCGGGCTCGACGGGTCGGGGACGGTCGATATCGTCGCGGGCGGCTATGCCGATTGGGCGGCGAAGCGGACGGCGCGCCCGGTCGGCCGCAAGGTCGCCAAGCCCGTGGTGGCGGCCGACGCGCCCAGGCCCAGGGCAGTGAAGCTCAGCTACAAGGACCAGCGCGACTACGACCTGCTGCCCGGCCGGATCGAGGAGATCGAAGCCGCGATCGCGCGCGACGAGGCGGCGCTGGCCGACGGCGATCTCTACACCCGCGACCGCAGGAAGTTCGATTCGCTGATGCAGGCAGTGGCGGCGGCGCGCGCGGAGAAGGACGCCGCCGAGCATCGCTGGCTCGAGCTCGCCGAGCAGGTCGAGGCGCTCGGCTAGACCACGGCCAATGTTGGATCGGCGCGGCTTAGCTTGCCAGTTTTGACGCGAATCGTGAATGTTCGTTGCGCGGGGGCGTAAGATTCTTGCGCAGGCTTGGTAGGCGGCGAGGAGGCGTTGTAGGAACATAGGCGGAACATGCTATAATCGGCGCGTGTAGGACAGCGCCGTCGTGCTTCGCATGCGTTCGCTCAGCTGATCTCCCACCCCGGCGCAGGCCGGGGCCCAGGTTCGACGGACTCCAGGCGGCATCCTGCCGTCGGTACGGCTCGCAACCGGGCCCCGGCCTTCGCCGGGGAAAGCGTTGGATAGACCGAGCCTGACGCTACCCCGCCACCGTCACCGTCACCACCGTCCCTTCCGCCCCGCTCTCGGTCGCGATCGTTCCGCCTGCCTGCTTGACGAACGCCTCGACCAGCCGCTGGCCGAGACCGCCGTCGCGGCCCCTCGGGCGCGCGGCTTCGGGCATGCCGCCGCCATTGTCGGCGACGGTCAGCCGCCAGCCCTCGCCTGCGGCGCGGAAGGCAACGGTGATCGCGCCCGAGTCGCGCCCGGCAAAGGCGTGCTTGGCGGCATTGGTGACGAGCTCGTTGAGCACCAGCCCGAGCGACACCGCGCGGTCGCGCGGGATCAGCGCGGGATCCGACTCGCACGACAGCGTGATCGCGCCCTTGAGGAACAGCGCCTCGGACAGCGCGGCGCACAGCTCGTGGAGATAGGCCGCCATGTCGATGCTGCCCGGCGAGCCGGTGCCGCGGTAGAGATGGCGGTGCGCGCGGGCGATGCTCTCGACTCGCGACAGCGCCGCGGCGAGCGCCTCCCCGGTCGCCGGGTCGCCTGCACGGCGGCGCTGCATGTCGAGCAGGCTCGCCACCAGCGCGAAATTATTGCGCACCCGGTGGTCGAACTCCTCGAGATACAAGTCGCGCTCGGCGATCTGGCGGTCGCGCTCCGCGGCAGCGCGGCGCACCGCCTGGCGGAACAGCTCGGCGATCATCACCATCGCGGCATAGGTTGCCGTCGCGACGATGATCCGCGGCCCGTCCGCCGGAGTCGCCAGGTCGAAAGTGTAGGCGGGCGGCAGCGTGAAATACCATTGGTAGAGGATCGTCATCACGACCGTCGCGAGCCCGGCCCGCCAGCGGCCGAACAAGGTCGCGATCAGCACCGCGGGGTAGCCGAGCGCGAACGGCCCGGCGGACGGCGCGATGCTGTCCACCGCCGCGCGCACCGCGATCGCGGCCAGCGTCATCAGCAGCGCGAACAGCAGCTCGACCACCCAGGCAGGCGCGAAACGCGCAAGCCGGTCCGGCAGATCGAGTTCCCCTATTCGCCCCATTACTCATTTTGAGAAGCCGGGGCGGCGCCAAGTCAAGCACAACCATCTGCCGATTGATGCAGATCAGAATTTATTGCAGCGATTTGCCGTTTCTGCCTGCAAGATCAGCGACATATTGCCAGGCGACTCGTCCCGAGCGGCTGCCGCGGCGCGTCGCCCAGCCGACTGCCTCGGCCGAGTCGAACGGCAGGCCGTGCGCCTCGGCATAGCCGCGGACGATCTCGAGATAGGTGTCCTGGTCGATCACATGGAAGCCAAGGCTCAGCCCGAACCGGTCGGCGAGCGCGAGGCTGTCGTCGACCGAATCGCGCGGGTTGATCGCGCTGGCCTGCTCGGCGATGTCGCGCGGGATCAGGTGCCGGCGGTTCGACGTGACCAGCAGCCGCGCATTGGCGGGCCGCGCCTCGGCGCCGCCCTCGAGCATCGAGCGGAGCGCGCGCGCGTCGCCGGCGGCGTCGAAGCCGAGATCGTCGAGGAAGATCGCGAAGGCGCGGGGGATCGGCGCGATCGCGGCGAACAACGCCGGCAGCGTGTCGAGGTGCAGCGTGACCGCCTCGATCAGCGCGAGATTGCCGCCTTGCGCCTGGACATGCGCCACCGCGCTCTTGACCAGCGCCGACTTGCCCGTCCCGCGCGCGCCCCACAGCAGCACGTCCTGCGCGGCATGGCCGGCGGCGAGGCGCGAGAGATTGGCGGTCAGCGCGTCGCGCTGCGACTCGACGCCGTGGAGCAGGTCCAGCGGCAGCGGCTCGAACGCGCGCGCCGCGGTCAGCGACGGCGCGCGCCAGACATAGGCCGGGTGCGCGAGCGGGTCGGCCGGCGCGGGCGGCGGCGGCGCGAGCCGCTCGAGCGCGGCGGCGATGCGGTCGAGGGGATCGGTCATCGAGGGGGGCTTACCCGATCCTCCCCGGAACGGGGAGGGGGACCATCCGGATGGTGGAGGGGGCTATCCGCAGGCGATTCCGTCGCGGTGAGCCCCCTCCACCACCGCTTCGCGGCGGTCCCCTTCCCCGTGCCGGGGAGGATTTAGGTAGCTTTCGCGATCAGCGCGGTCGCCGCGGCACGCTCGGTGAAGCCGGGGTCGGCCAGCGCCGCCTGCGCCTCGGCGCGCGCCTCGGGGTTGCGCTTCATCTCGGCATAGACTTGCGCCAAGTGCCAGCGCAGCCCGGCGTGGCGCGGCGCGAGCACCACCGCCTTTTGCAGCAGATCGAGCGCGCCGGGCAGGTCGCCGCCCTGGAACAGCGCCCAGCCATAGGCGTCGGCGGCGGCGGGGTTGGCGGGGGCGAGCGCATAGGCGGCCCGGCCATGCTCCTCGGCCTTGTCCGCCTCGCCCACCGCGGCATAGGCGGCGGCGAGGTCGGCCTGGATCGCGGCGTCGCGGTCGCCGAGCCGGGCGCGCAGCCCTTCGAGCGTGTCGATCGCCGCGTCGGTCTGGCCGCTGGCGAGCTGCCAGTGCGCCGAGAGCCGCAGCGCCGCGACATTGGCCGGGTTCTGCGACAGGAACAGCGCGAGCGCAGTCGAAGCCTCGGCGGATCGGCCGGCGCGGCCGAGCGCCTCGACCAGGCGGAGCAGGGTCGGCTCGTCGAAGCGCAGGTCGGCCGCCTGCTTGTAGACACCCGCGGCCTCGCCGGGGCGGCCCGCGACCATCAGCATGTCGCCGAGCGCGAGCAGAGCGGGCGGCGCGCCGGGATTGGCGCGGGCGAATTGCCGGGCGCGGGCGAAGGCGGCGTTGCCGTCGCCGCTCGCGAGCAAGGCCCGGATATAAGGGACCACCGCGCCGGGATCGCCGGGCCGCTGCTGCGCCGCCGCCGCCAGCGCGGCAGGCGCGTCGCCGGTACCGAACGCCGCCGAATCGCCGCGCGACGGGAAGGCGGCGCGATCGAGGAAGCGCGAAGCCTGCGCGCGGTCGCCGATTCGCTCGAAGCCGCGCGCGGCCAGGGTCAGCGCATAGCTGTCGGCATCGCCGCGCAGCACCAGGGGCCGCAGCACGTCGAGCGCGTTGCGCGACGAATCGCTGCGCATCAGCGCCGCGGCGAACAGCGTCCGCGCAGTAGCGTTGTCGGGCTGCATGTCGACCAGCTGGCGCAGCTTCTCGATCGCCTGCTCGGTATCGCCCTCCTCGAGGTCGAGCGTCCCGCCGAGCAGCAGCACCCCCGGCAGCGAATCGATGCTGCCCCCGGTCTTCTGCAGCAAGGTCCGCGCGAGATCGTAATTGCCTGCGCGCGCGGCGAGCACCGACTGCAAGTAGAAGGCCTGCGCGCTGCCCGGGCGCGCTTCGAGCGCGCGGCGGGTGGCGGCGAGCATCTCGGTGGTGCGGCCGGCCTCGCCCAGGGTCGCGGCGTACTGGATCAGCGCGTCGTGATAAGCGGGGTCGCGCTTGAGCGCATTCTCGAACCACGGGAGCGCTGCGACCAGCCCGTACTGGGTGCGCACCAGCTCGCCGCGCAGCACCAGCGCGTCGATATCGCCGCCGTCGAGCTGGACCGCACGCTGCGACGCTTCGATCGCGCCGGCGATATTGCCCGAGACGAAGCGCAGGCGGCCGAGATCGGTCCACACCCGCGCATCGCCGGGCGCGGCCTGCACGGCCTGCGCGAGCGCGGCCTGCGCGTCGCCGAACCGGCCCAGCCCGGCGAGCGCGCGCGCGCGCATCCGGAGGCCGTCGGCGCGGAATTCGGGATCGGTCTTGTCTGCCTCGGCGAGCGCCTTTTCCGGCTCGCCCTCGAGCACCAGCGCCTGCGCGCGCAAATGATGCGTGAGCTTCGGGTCGATCCCGCCATCGTTGGCGCGCTTGAGCTCGGCATCGGCGCCGACTCCGTCGCCGAGCCGGAGCTGGGTGCGCGCGAGCAGCAGGTGCGCCTCGCCCGAATTGGGATCGCTGCGGACCGCGGCGAGCGCGGCGGCGCGCGCGGCGGTGACATTGTCCTCGGCGAGGAGGGCCGCACCCTTCTGCACCGAAGCCCGCGCCACGGCCGGGTCGAGCCGCACCGGCGAGAGCATGAAGAAGGCATAGAGCGCGACGCCGAACGCGGCGAGCCCGCCCATGATGACGAAGGCACGGCGAAACACCGCGGGGCGCGGAGTCGCGGAGGAGCGGCGTCTACGGCTGGAGGTCATAGGTCTTCAACAAATCATAGAGGGTGGGACGGCTGATCCCGAGCAGCCTGGCGGTGCCCGAGATATTGCCTTCGGCGCGGGCGAGCGCGCGGCGGATGGTCTTGCGGTCGGCGATCTCGCGCGCGGCCTTCAAGTTGATCGGAATGGTGTCGGCGACGGTCTCGAGGTCGAGATCGGCGGCAGTGACGCTCTTGCCGTCGGCCATGATCGCTGCGCGCTTGACCCGGTTCTCGAGCTCGCGGACATTGCCCGGCCAGCCCCACGCATCGATCGCGGCGAGCGCGTCGGGCGCGAAATTGCGCGCGCCGGTGTTCATGCTCTCGGCATATTTCTTGAGGAAATGGCGCGCGAGCAGCCCGGCATCGCCCGGCCGCTCGGCAAGCGACGGGATGCGCACGACGATCTCGGCGAGCCGGTAATAGAGATCCTCGCGGAAGCTGCCGTCCGCCACCATCGCATCGACATCCTGGTGCGTCGCGCAGACCACGCGGGTGTCGACGGGAATCGCCTTGCGCCCGCCGATCCGCTCGATCACCCGCTCCTGCAGGAAGCGCAGCAGCTTGACCTGGAGCGGCAGCGGCACGTCGCCGATCTCGTCGAGGAACAGGGTGCCGCCATGGGCCTGCTCGATCTTGCCTTCGGTGGTCTTGACCGCGCCGGTGAAGGCCCCCTTCTCGTGCCCGAACAGCTCGGATTCGAGCAAAGTCTCGGGGATCGCCGCGCAGTTGATCGCGACGAATGCGCCCTTGCGGCGTCCGCTCGCCTCGTGGAGCCCGCGCGCGAGCAATTCCTTGCCGGTGCCGCTCGCGCCGAGCAGCATCACCGAGACATCGGTGCCCGCGACACGCTCGATCGTGCGGGTAACCTTGAGCATCTCGGGACTGCCGGTCAGCATCCCGCCGAGCACAGCGCCGCCCTCGACCCGTTCTGCCAGCCGGCGATTCTCGGCCTCGAGCGCATGGACATGGAACGCCCGCGCGACGATCAGCCCGAGCGCGTCGATGTCGATCGGCTTCTGGTAGAAATCCCAGGCTCCGAGCGAAATCGCCTTGAGCATCGATTCGCGCGCGCCATGCCCCGAGGCGACGATCACCTTGGTGTCCGGACGCAGCGACAGGATCGTCTCGAGCGTCGCAAAGCCCTCGGTCGTGCCGTCGGGATCGGGCGGCAGCCCGAGGTCGAGCGTCACCACCGGCGGCTCCTCGGCGCGGATCGCGGTGATCGCTTCCTCGCGATTGGCCGCGGTCAGGATCTCGTAGCCGTCATAGGCCCAGCGCAGCTGGCGCTGGAGGCCGGCATCGTCCTCGACGATCAGCAGTTTGGGTTTTTCGGTCATGCCGCGCGCTCCACGGGCAGGTCCGCGGCGTGCGCCGCCTTGAGGATGACGCGGAAGCGGCTGCCGGCGCCTTCGCGCGACACGACTTCGATCCGCCCCTGCATCGCCGCGGCGAGCTGGCGCGATTCATAGGCGCCGATCCCGAAGCCGCCGGGCTTGGACGAGACGAACGGCTTGAACAGCCGGTCGCGCACGAAGCCGGGCGACATGCCGCTCCCCGAATCGATCACGTCGACGGTCACCTGCGCGCCGTCGGCGCCGACCGAGAGCGTCACCGGCTCGTGCGCCGGGCTCGCGTCGATCGCGTTCTGGACGAGATGCGCGAGCAATTGCTCGAGCGCCGGCGGATCGGCGAGCGCGACCGCGGCGCGCACCCCGGTGGTGAGCACCGGATGCTGCCCGCGCCGCGACGCCGCGAGCTTCTCGACCAGGGGCACGATCTCGACCGCGCGCAGCCCCTCGGCGCGGCGCGGGCCGTTCTGGGTGAGCTTGGCGAGCAGGGCGGTCATCTTCTCGGCCGAATCGCGCAAGGTCTCGACCATGTCGGCGCGAAACTCGGGCTTGTCGGCGTGACGCTCGGCGTTGCGCGCGGTCAGCGTCAGCTGGCTCACCAGGTTCTTGATGTCGTGGAGGATGAAGGCGAAGCGGCGGTTGAACTCGTCGAACCGCTCGCCATCGGCCAGCGCCTCCTGCGCGCGCGCCTCGGCGAGGTACGACGCGACCTGGCGCCCCGCGACCTTGAGCAGGTCGAAATCCTCCCAGTCGAGCGGGCGGCGCACCGGCGGCCGCGCGAGCAGGATCGCCCCCGCCAGGCTGCCGAGGTGCGGCAGCGGCACCAGTACCCATGCTTCCTCGAGGTCGAGCATCCATTGCGGCACCAAAGCCGCCTCGACGCTGTCGCCCTTGCGCAGCGGCGCCAGCTCGAGGATGCGGCCGGTCGCGGCGAGATGCTGGACGAGCGCGGCCTCGGCCCCGCCGGTCGGCGCGTCGTGCCACTTCCAGCTCGCGCCGAAGCCGAGCCCGGCGCCTTCGGGCACCAGCAGGATCCCAGCCGGCGAATCGGTCAGGTCGGCGATCGCCTTGACGATGCGCTCGTCGAGCGGCGCGGCGCCGGCGGGCTGGCCCAAAGTCTCGGTGAAGCGCGTCCATTCGGCGCGGTAGTCGTAGCGGTGGCGGAAGAAATGCTTGGCGAGCTTCACCTTCACCCAGGCACGCAGCCAGGGCGACGAGACCAAAGTCAGGATCGCCGCGGTCGATCCGAACACGAACGCGGTCTGCAGCACGCGGGCATTGTCGCCCCCTACCGTCGCGATCGCGCTCGACGCCAGCGCCAGGAACGCGAAATAGGCGCCGATCGCGACCAGCGACATCGACTGATAGGCGACGGTGCGCGAGACCTGGACGTTCCAGTCGTCCTTGCGCTGGAGCCCCGCCGCCATCGCCGCCGCGACGACGACATAGCCGACGCCGCGCACCGCCAGCCATTCGGGCGGCCAGGTCGCAGTGAGATAGGCGAGGCTGAACAGGTTGAAGTCGACGAACCACATGCCGGCAAGCGCCAGCACGATCCAGCGCAGCCCCTGGCTCGCGGTCGGCGCGATCGCCGAGTGCAGCGCGCGCACCAGCACCATCGCGGTGACCGCGACCAGCATGCGGAGCAGCAGCACCGCCGCCTCGACCTTGGCGCCGAACTCGGCACCGCCGGTATTGCCGATCATGTGGAGCACCACTGCGCCGAGCGCGACCAACGCGACCACGCCATAGACGGTGCCGAGCGCCAGCGGCGGGCGGACATTGCCGTCGCGCCGGTGGAGCACGATCATGAAGCCGAGCCAGCTCAGGTTGCGCAGCGCCTCGGCGATCCGCGTGCCGGTCTCGGCGCCGCCGATCCCCGCTACCGCGAGCGCCCAGAGCGCGGTCATCGCCAGCGCGAACGCCAGCGGCCGCCGCGGCACCCCGCCCTCGCGCCGCCGCCACGCCCACAGCGCGAGCGCGCCGAACAGCAGTGCCGCCAGCGCGTGGGTCCACAGGATCAGCGTCGCCACCATCAGCGCGCGCCCTCGGGAAACAGCACCACGCGCAAGGTCTGGAGCAGGATCAGGATATCGAGGAAGGGCGAATAATTCTTGGCGTAGTAAAGGTCGTATTCGAGCTTCTGCCGCGCATCCTCGATCGACGCGCCATAGGGATAGTTGATCTGCGCCCAGCCGGTGATCCCCGGCTTCACCATGTGGCGCTCGGCATAGTAAGGCAGCTGCTGCTCGAGATCCTCGACGAACTGCGGCCGCTCGGGGCGCGGGCCCACGAAGCTCATCTCGCCCTTCAGGACGCTCCAGCATTGCGGCAGCTCGTCGATACGCAGCTTGCGGATGGTGCGGCCGACGCGGGTGATGCGCGGATCGTCCTTCTCGGCCCACACCGCCTGCCCGCCGATTTCGGCGTCGAGCTTCATCGAGCGGATCTTGATGATGTCGAAGCCCTGGCCGTAGATGCCGACGCGGCGCTGGCGGTAGAAGGCCGGCCCCTTCGAATCGAGCTTCACCACGATCGCGCCGATCAGGATCAGCGGCGCCGCCAGCACCAGCAGCACCGAGCTCGCGGTGATGTCGAACAGCCGCTTGAACATGCTCGACAGCATCCGCCCCGACGAGAAGCCGTCGGAGAAGATCAGCCAGCTCGGATTGACCGACTGGAGATCGACCCGGCCGGTCTCGCGCTCGAGGAAGGTCGAGATCTCGTTGACATGGACGCCGGTGGTCTTGATCCGCAGCAGGTCCTTGAGCGGCAGCGCGTTGCGGCGCTCCTCGAGCGCGAGCACGACTTCGCTGGCGTTGAGCAGCACGACATGGTCGGCGAGATTGTAGATCGCGTCGCGGTTGATCGCCTCGGGGATCACCCGGTTGGCTTCGCTCATCGCGACATAGCCGACCACCGCGAACGCCGATCCCGGCGCCTTGGCGAGCTGCTTGAGCCGTTCCGCGCGCGCGCCCGCGCCGAGCACGACGATCCGCCGCTTGAACGCCTGGCTGCCCAGGGTCTTGCCGAGCAGGATGCGCAGGAAAATGAGCAGCACGATCGACGCGCCCATCGCGTAGAGCAGGTTCGACCGCCAGATCGCGACTTCGGGGATCAGGAAGAACAGCACGCTGAGAAAGATGATCCCGAGCGAGATCGCCACCACCAGCCGCGCGGTCGCATAGCGCAGCGACTGGAGCGCATCGGCGCCATAGACCCCGACCGCGACCATCGCGATCTCCAGCGTCGCGGTGTAGGTCGCCAGCTGGGGCAGCCGCGTGACGATCGGATCGGGCGCCCCGCCGAGCTGGCTGGCGCGCAGCATCCAGCCCAGCTCGCCGGCGACGAGCAGCAGGATGACGTCCAGCACGCCGAGCAGCAGCACGGCATTGGGGACATAATGCTTGAACAAGCGGATCATGACGTGAGCCGCGTTAACGCCGAAGTGTAAACAAACCCGACATAGCCGGTGCGGCCCCCTCCTTAAGCCCCTCCCCTTCAGGGGAGGGGTTGGGGTGGGGCCTATCCTCTGGGCCT
>JAZKCD010000082.1:0-3184 GCA_040388355.1 Pseudomonadota bacterium
GGGGTTGGGGTGGGGCCTATCCTCTGGGCCTAAGGCTCGGTGAGACTGACAAGCCCCACCCCCAGCCCCTCCCCTGAAGGGGAGGGGAGAAGCATGTAAAAATCGTGTAAGGACCGGGAAACCGAAGCCGCGCCAGCCGTTTGACGCGCCGGGCAAACACCATCATCACGGCCAGACAGGAGGGCCTTTTCGCATGCCGGAGTCAAAGCCGATCATTCCCGTCATCCTGTCGGGCGGATCGGGAACGCGTCTTTGGCCCGAATCGCGGCCCGAACGGCCCAAGCAGCTGCTTGCGCTGACCGCGCCCGAGACGATGCTCCAGCTCACCGCGCGCCGCACCGCCGACAGCGAGCGCTTCGCCGCGCCGATCGTCGTCGCCAACGCCGCGCACGCCGACTTGGTCGAGGCGCAGCTCGAGGCCGTCGGCCAGGGCGCGCAGGCGCTGATCCTCGAGCCGATGGGGCGCAACACCGCCCCCGCGATCGCGCTCGCGGCGCTGGCGGCGGGCGGGGGCAGCGATCCGCTGCTGGTGATGCCCTCGGACCATGTCATCGCCGATCCGGACGCGTTCCGCGCCGCGATCCACGCCGCGCTGCCCTTGGTCGAGCAGGGCTGGCTGGTCACTTTCGGCATCACCCCCGACGCGCCCGAGACCGGCTATGGCTGGATCAAGGTCGGCGAGGCGATCGGCGCGGGCGTCCACCGCGTCGCGCGCTTCGTCGAGAAGCCCGAGCGCGAAGTCGCCGAAGCGATGATGGAATCGGGCGACCATAGCTGGAACGGCGGCATCTTCCTGTTCCGCGCCGACACCTTCCTCGGCGCGCTCGGCGTCCACGCCCCCGCTATCCTACATGCCGCGCAGCAGGCGATGGCGGGCGCCACCCGCGACGGCGCGCGCATCCATCCCGACGCGGCGGCCTTCGCAGCCTCGCCGTCTGACTCGGTCGACTATGCGGTGATGGAGAAGGCCGAGCGCGTCGCGGTGGTGCCGGTCTCGATGGGCTGGAGCGATGTCGGCAGCTGGGACGCGCTCCACGCGATCAGCGAATGCGACGCGGACGGCAATGCCTGTTCGGGCGATGTCGTGCTGGTCGAGACCCGCGGCAGCCTGATCCGCGCCGGCGCGGGCAAGCGCGTCGCTTTGGTCGGAGTCGAGGACCTGATCGTCGTCGCGCACGGCGACGACATCCTCATCCTGCCGCGCGGGCGCAGCCAGGACGTCAAGAAGCTGATCGAAGCGATGAAGCGTTGAGCGCCTGAAGCCGGGCGTGGATCCCGGCCATATGGCGCTCCGCCGCCGCGCGGGTGGCAGGGCTGGCCTCGACCTGCTTGCTCGCGCTGTCGGCCTTGAAGCTGGCCAGCGGCGCCTTGGCATCGCGGCCCGACGCCGCTTCCATCGCCGCGCGCTCCTCTGGAGTCGGCACGATCCCGAAATGCGGCAGCACTCGCGTGAACATCGCCTCGGGCAGCTCGCGATAATCGACCACCAGCCCGCCGCCGAGCCCCCATTGGTCGACCACCGCCGCGCAGGTCCGCGCCAGCACCCGCGCGATATAGTCGACATCGGGGAGGCTCATCTCGGCCTCGGTGAAGCCGAAGATCTGCGGCGGCAGCACCCCCGGCGCGGTCTGGGTGCCGCGCTGCCGCTCCTGCGACACCAGCACCTCGACCGGATCGCGGTAGAGGAACACCCAGGGCACGTCGGGAAAGGCCTGGCGGAACAGCGCCAGCGCCAGCGTGTGCCAGCTGTCGAGCTTGACGAAATAGCGATCCGACCCGCCGCGGTCGCGCCCGAGCGCGGCGACCATCGCGCGGATCGCCTCGACGTGCAGCTCGGCCGTCACCCCCTGCGCGACCAGGGGCAATTGCACGAGCGTGTCGAGCGGGTCGGGCTCCGAGACGCTGATCGTACCGGGAATCGCGCCGAGCATCTGCGACGCCAGCGTCGAGCCGCAGCGCGACATGTGGAAGATGAACCCGCTCGGGGCCACCGCGCCCTCACGCCCGGCATTGATGAAGTCGCCGAACTGCGTGCGGTAACGGAACAGCTGGTTGAACGGCCGCGAGGCGACGCGGCTGCGCGAATCGATGAAGAAGGGATCGTTGAGCGTCTCGCCGGCATAATGATACCAGTCGACTGCGAACCCCGCCTCCATCACGCACCGCGCCGGCAGCCATTGCCGCGGCGGCCAGGCGGCGCCCGATTGCGGCGGCGGCGCGAAGCTGTGGATGCCGAGCGGATCGGGCCGGCTCGCCGCGGCGAGATCGGCGGCTTCGAGCGGAATGCCCCGCGCCGTCGCCCATTCGACCGCCAACGCCTCGAATTCGGCCGGATCGCGCAGCGCGGCGAGCGCCTGTTGCGCGGCGGGATCGGCCATCACGGCGGCGCGGAAACGGTCGAGCGGGGACAGGTCGGTCATCCCCGTTCCATCGCCGCGCCGGGCCTGCATTGCAATCGCAGGCGTGGCCGATAGGGTCGCGGGCGATGGCGAGCCTGCCCCTATCCCCTGCCGAATTCCCCGACCGCGTCCGGCTGCCGCTCGCGTTCGACGCCGCGCGCCTCGCCGCCGATCTCGCCACGCTCGA
The DNA here is from genome assembly GCA_040388355.1 of Pseudomonadota bacterium. Lineage (GTDB taxonomy): Bacteria > Pseudomonadota > Alphaproteobacteria > Sphingomonadales > Sphingomonadaceae > Sphingomonas. The sequence continues at coordinate 2,587 of JAZKCD010000082.1, forward strand.
CGGCACCGAATGGGTCGCGCACTTCGTGAAGCAGAATTACGATGGCGACTGGAGCGCGCTGCCGCTGCGCGCCCCGCGCGGCGCCACCCATCCGATCCAGATGATCTACTCGCCGCCCGACTGCACCGACTTCGTCGACACGCCGTTCCTCGACCGCACGCCCTATTTCGCCGCGGTGATCGCCGCCTTCCGCTGCCCGGTGATGAGCGTCCGCCTGATGCGGCTGACCCCGGGCTCGACGATCAAGGAGCACCACGACCACGACCTCGCCGCCGAGCAGGGCGTCGCGCGGATTCACGTGCCCGTGACGACCAATCCCGGTGTCGAGTTTCAGCTCAACCGTGTGGCCGTAGCGATGCTGCCGGGCGAAGCCTGGTACCTCCGCCTCGCCGACCCCCACGCCGTGGCAAACCGCGGCGCCGCGGACCGCGTGCACCTCGTCATCGACGTGCAGGTGAACGACTGGCTCGAGTCGATGCTCGTGTCAGATCGCTAAATCTTTCCCCGGCGAAGGCCGGGGCCCAGTATCGGCGGACCATAGGCGGCAGCCCGCCATCCGAATCGGCTCGCAACTGGGCCCCGGCCTTCGCCGGGGAAA
>JAZKCD010000083.1:0-14952 GCA_040388355.1 Pseudomonadota bacterium
TCTGCGCCTCCGCGTGAACAAACCCTTCTTATGCGTCGACCTGGATCACGCCCCTGCGGATCTGGTCGAGCTCGATGCTCTCGAACAGCGCCTGGAAATTCCCGTTGCCGAAGCCTTCATTGCCCTTGCGCTGGATGATCTCGAAGAAGATCGGGCCGAACATGTTTTCGGTGAAGATCTGGAGCAAAATGCCTTCGTCGCCGATATTGCCGTCGATCAGGATGCGGTTCTTGCGCAGCCGCTCGAGGTCCTCGCCATGGCCGGGGACGCGCTTGTCGACCAGTTCGTAATAGGTCTCGATCGTGTCCTGCAGCTTCACCCCGCGGGCGCGGAGGCGCTCGACGGTGTCGAAGATGTCGGGGGTGGTGAGGGCCAGGTGCTGGATGCCTTCGCCATGATATTCGCGGATGAACTCCTCGATCTGGCTCTTGTCGTCCTGGCTCTCGTTCAGCGGGATGCGGATCGCCTTGTCGGGGGCGATCATCGCCTGGCTGAACAGGCCGGTGGCCTGGCCCTTGATGTCGAAATATTTCTGCTCCTCGAAGCCGAACAGCGTCTTGTAGAACTCCGACCACACCCGCATCTGGCCGCGGCGGACATTGTGGGTGAGGTGGTCGAGCAGGTCGAGCCCGACATTGTTCCTCGCCTCGGCTTCCTGCCAGCCGGGGAACTCGGCCCAGTTCTCGTAGAGATCGGTGCCGTCCTGGATGAAGTAGAGATACGATCCGCCGATTCCCTCGATCACGGTATCGTCCTCGACCGTCGGCTGCGCGCCGTGATCGAGCGCCCAGCGCATCGCCAGCTGGGGATCGGCGACGCGGAACGCCATCGCGCTGGCCGAAGCGCCATGCGCATTGCGGAACTGCGCGACGCGGCCGTCGGCGTCGCGGTTGAGCATCAGATTGATGCGGCCCTGCTTGTAGCGGGTGATGTTCTTCGAAGGATGCCGGTGCGTGGGCACGAAGCCGAGCTGCTCGAACTGCGCCGCCATCGCCAGCGGGTCGGGCGAAGTGAATTCGACGAACTCGAAGCCGTTGAGGCCGAGGGGATTGGTCGGGTCGTTCATGGGCATGCTCCTCAACGCGGGCCGCTAGCGGTTTGGTCAATTAGTGTCAATTGATACTAGATGACTTCACACTTGCGTAACCATGGTTATTGTGACCATAGTCAGTTATGACCGTCGTCGGCTTACGCGAGCGTAAACGCATCGACACCCGCAGCCGCATCATGGCCGCGGCTTCGAAGCTGTTCCTGAAGCGCGGGATCGAGGATGTGACGGTCGACGAGATCGCCGCCGCCGCCGATGTCGGGAAGGGCACGGTCTATAATTATTTCGAGGCCAAGGAGGATATCGTCGTCGCGATGGTGGTCGAGCTCGACCGCACCGCGCTGACCGCGATGGCCGAGATTCCGCGCCAGGGGATGAGCGTCGCCGAGGCGCTCGACGCGGCGGCGTGGCGGCTGATCGACAACAAGGCGGATTATCTGCCGTTCGTCCGCGTGTTCCTGTCGCGGCGGTTCGCAGCCGAGATGGCGGCGCCCGAGCTGTCCGAATTCCACGACCAACTCGACGAGGCGCTCGCGGCCTTGTTCGAGCGGCTGCTGGCGCGGCCGGGGATGAAGCGGGCGCTGCCGGTCGACACTTTGGTGCTGTCGTTCCGGACGATGCACCTCGGGCTCAGCGCGCAATGGGCGCTGGAGGGGCCGCCCTACGCCACCGCGCGGATGCTGACGCGGCGGCACATGGCGCTGCTGGCCAAGGGGCTGGAGCTTTAGGGAAGCGTTGCCCTGCGAAAGCAGGGGTCCAGAGCCAAGCAGTTCATCCGTTGTGACCCTGGGCCCCGGCTTTCGCAGAGGAACAAGAAGATAGTCGCGGATGCGGAGCTACAACCCCTCGCCGCCGACCCACTGCGCGTTCGAGAGCCGCCGCGCCACGTTCCAGGTCTGCTGGCGGATATCGGGGACCGCGACGATTTCCCAAAAGGCGCCGCGGGTCATCGGGCCGAGGGCGTAGAGCGCGGGGTTGACCGCGCCGGTGGCGTCGATCGTCTGGGCCTGGTTGTCGACGTCGATGCCGAGACGGGCCTCGTCGGGGCGGATCGTGCCGCGCGCGGCTAGCTTGCGGAGCAGCGGCTCGGTGGTGCGGGCGAGATCGGTCAGGGGCCCGGTGCAGTTGACGATGCGGCGGGCGACCAGGGTCTGGGTGTCGTCGGCGCCGCGCGGGCGCCAGCGGACGGCGATGCCCGCGGGGCCCTCGTCGAAGGACAAAGTCTTGCCGGCATGGATCGTCAGCTGGCCACGGTCGATGATCGCGTGGAGCCGGGCATGGACCTCGGGGGCGAGGCGGTGGCGGTGCACGTCCCACCACGGACGCAAGTGGCGGAGGAAGCGCGCGCGCTGGTCGTCGCTGGCATTGCCCCACATCGGCTGGGTGAAGGGGCGAAGCTCGTCGACGGCGTTGCGCCAGCCGATTTGGTCGGCGCGGGCGCGGACCTGGTGGATCAGCGCCGCGGTGGCGGTATCCGGGCGTTCGTCGATCTTCTTCCAGTCGCCGGCGGGGCCGTGCGAGCGGGGGAGCAGGCCGCGGCGGGAGAGGGCGACGATCCGGCCGCGATAGCCGTGCGCATCGAGAGTCAGCGCGACGTCGATCATGGTGAGGCCGGTGCCGATGATCAGGACCGTGTCGTCGTCCGACAGCCCTTGCGGCATCGCGGGGTCCCAGGGGTTGCCCATGTAGCGATCGGCCGAGAGCAGGTCGGGATCGAGGCCGGGCGGCGAATGCGGTGGCAAATTGCCGACCGCGAGCACCGCGACGTCGGCGTGGAGGGTGCGGTCGGCGAGGGTGAGCGTGGCGGTCTCGCCGACCTCGACGTCCTCGACTTCGCCCTGGATCACGGTGAGGCGGTCGCCCGCGGTGCGGCGCGTCTCATCGAGCATCTGGCGGAGATATTCGCCATAGGTGACGCGCGGGAGGAAGGCGGTGGCGGCATCGGCGATGCCGCGGCCGGCAAGCCAGCGGACGAAATGGCCCGGATCGTCGGGGAGCGCGCTCATATTGCCGGCGCGGACGTTGAGGACGTGGCTGGGGTGCGCGGCGCCATAGGCGAGGCCCACGCCGGGCTCGGGCGCGCGCTCGATCAGCGTGGCGCGCGGGCCGTCATGGCGCAGCAGGTTGATCGCCTGGAGCGTGCCGGAGAAACCGGCGCCGATGATGGCGACGTGCTCGATCATTCGCCCGGGCCCCGCCTCAAATCTCGTATTCGAGCTGCCATTCGGGCTCGTCGAAGGCGGGGCGTTTGGCGGCGAAGTTGGGCTGGCGAGCCTTCATCTGGGTGTAGAGCCGCTTGACCCGGTCGCTGGCGGTGCGCGGGAAGATCGCGGGGATGAAGGCGTGGAGGATGCACGCCGCGCCGCCGATCATCATCGTCGCGCCGAAGCGCGCGGCGGTGGCGGCGTGCTCGCTATAGGTCTCGCCGACGCTGCGGGGATGCGAGAGGAACAGGCGGTCGAACATATCGTCTCCGGTGCGACTATCCTGTTGCTCTAGGGACGCGGTGCCGTGCTGTGAAGCCGGTGCGCGACAATGCGGCTTGGCAGGACGACGGGGAATGTGGTTTGTGAGCGGTAACAAAGAATCCGGGGGAGAGTGCGGAAATGTCCGATGCCGTAGAGGAATTGCCGCAGCATCACCGCGCCACGCGCAACGAGAAGATGGTGATCGCCGCCTCGTCGCTCGGCACCGTGTTCGAATGGTATGATTTCTACCTGTACGGGCTGCTCGTCACCTACATCACCTCGCAATTCCTCTCGGGCCTGAACGAAACGACCGGCTTCATCTTCGCGCTGGCGATTTTCGCTGTCGGATTCGCGGTGCGGCCGTTCGGCGCGCTGGTGTTCGGACGGATCGGCGATCTGGTCGGACGCAAGAACACTTTTCTCGTCACCATGGGGATCATGGGGCTCTCGACCTTCGCGGTCGGCCTGTTGCCGAGCTACGCGACGGCGGGGATCCTTTCGCCGATCCTGCTGATCGCGCTCCGCTTGCTGCAGGGGCTGGCGCTGGGCGGCCAATATGGCGGTGCAGCCACCTTCGTCGCCGAGCACGCGCCGGACAACAAGCGCGGCCTCTATACGAGCTGGATCCAGACCACGGCCTCGCTTGGGCTGTTCGTCGCCCTGCTGGTGGTGATCGCGACGCGTACCTCGATCGGAGAAGAAGCGTTTGCGGCCTGGGGCTGGCGGGTGCCGTTCCTCGCCTCGATCCTGCTGCTCGGCGTGTCGCTGTGGATCCGGCTGCAGCTCAACGAGAGCCCGGTCTACCAGCGGATGAAGGATAGCGGCGGCACCTCCAAGGCGCCGCTGACCGAGGCGTTCGCGCGCTGGGGCAACCTCAAGATCGTGCTGGTGGTGCTGTTCGGCGCGGTCGTCGGGCAGGCGGTGGTCTGGTACACCGGGCAATTCTACGCGCTGTTCTTCCTCGAGAAGACGCTCAAGGTCGACGGGATGACGACCAACGTGCTGATCGCGATCGCGCTGGCGATCGGCACGCCGTTCTTCGTGTTCTTCGGCTGGCTGAGCGACAAGATCGGGCGCAAGCCGATCATCCTCACCGGCTGCGCGCTGGCGGCGGCGAGCTATTTCACGCTGTTCGGGATGCTGACCCAGGCGGCCAATCCGGCGCTGGCGGCGGCGCAGGCGCAGTCGCCGGTGAGCGTCACCGCCGATCCGGGCGAATGCTCGTTCCAGTTCGACCCCGTCGGCAAGAACAAGTTCGACGGCTCCAGCTGCGACATCGCCAAGTCGTTCCTCGCCAAGCAGGGCGTGGCGTACCGCAATGTCGGCGTGCCCGCGGGGACCACCGCCGAAGTCCATATCGGCGGGCAGGGGATCGCCGCGTTCGATCCGCGCAAGGTCGCGCTCGATCCCAAGGGCCGGGCGGCGGCGGTCCTCGCCTTCCAGGACAAGGTGAAGGCGGGGCTCGCGGCGGCGGGCTATCCGGCCAAGGCGGACCCGGCGCAGATCGACAAGCCCAAGGTGATCGGAATCCTCGTGCTGCTCGTGCTGCTGGTGACGATGGTCTATGGCCCGATCGCGGCGATGCTGGTCGAGATATTCCCCAAGCGGATCCGCTACACTTCGATGTCGCTGCCCTATCATATCGGCAATGGCTGGTTCGGCGGGTTCCTGCCGGCGACCGCGTTCGCGATGGTCGCGGCGACGGGGGATATCTATTACGGGCTCTGGTATCCGGTGATCGCGGCGGCGGCGTGCGCAGTGATCGGGCTGTTCTTCCTCCCCGAGACCAGGAAGCGCAAGATCGAGGATTGAGGCGGGCGGGCGCGCCGATGCCTTTTCACCTCTCCCATAGGGAGAGGATACCGAAGCTTGGCAGGTTGGTAAGAGGTCACGCGTTGTCGATAGGGCATAACCCCTCACCCAGCTCCGACTAGGGCCTGCTGAAGAAGCAGACCCAAGTCTGCGCAACCCTCTCCCTGTGGGAGAGGCGAGCACAAATCAGGATGCTCGGAGCGCCAGCCGGGCGGTTCGTGGCTTGAGCGTTGCTTGGGAGGGGAAAGGCGACAGGCTGGGGCGATGCGTTCCAGCCCGTTCCGCTCGCCCCTGACCGCCGCCGTTTTCCTCGCCCTTGCCGCATGCGGCAGCGCGGGGCCGGGTAGCGTCCAGACGCCTTCGCCGTCACCGACGCCTGCGCCTTCGCCGACACCCACCCCGCCGCCTTCGGGTTTCGACACCACCGAATATCGCGCATCGGGCGGAGCGGTGGCGATGAACGCGCTCGCGGCCTATGCGCGCGGCTATACCGGCGCGGGCGTGAAGGTCGCGATCATCGACACCGGGATCGACCTCGACAGCGCCGAGTTCGCGGGGCGGATCGACCCGGCATCGGCCGATCTCGTGGGGGCGGGGACGCTCGACGATGCCAGCGGGCACGGCACCGGCGTGGCGCTGATCCTCGCCGCGCGGCGCGACGGCGCCGGGTCGCACGGGGTGGCGTTCGAGGCGACGATCCTCGCCTATCGCGTCGAGCCGGCCTGCGCGGGGGGCTGCTTCCTGTCGCTGGCGGCGGTGGCCGAGGGTGTCGAGCGGTCGCGGCTGGCGGGCGTGCGGGTGATCAACCTGTCGATGATCGGCGACAATCCGCCGGCCGCGGTGATGCGCGAGGCAGTCGACCGCGCCACCGCGGCGGGGATCATCGTCACGATCTGCGCGGGCAACGAGGCCCAGCCGCAGCCGCAGGTCTGGGGCGCCGCGCTGGCCGACAATGCGGCGATCGCGCGCGGGCTGGTGATCCTGGTCGGCGCGGTCGACGGCGGCGATACGATCCAGGGCTTCAGCAACCGCGCGGGCGGCAGCGCGGACCATTTCCTCACCGCCTCGGCGGGTTCCTGCTCGGCGGCGACGCCTTTGGTGTCGGGCGCGCTGGTGCTGCTGGCGCAGGCCAATCCGGGGATGTCGGGCGCGCAGCTGGTCGACCTGCTGTACCGCTCGGCGCGCGACGCGGGCGCGCCGGGAGTCGATGCGGTCTATGGCCGCGGCATCGTCGACCTGACCCGCGCATTTCCGTGAGGCGCAAAGCCGGGTAAGCATGGTTTCATGCCGCTCGGCCTCTCCATTCGCTGGCACGGCGATCCGCCGGCCGCCGCCTTGCCCGCGCTTCGCTTCTGGCACCTCGACGCGCTCGCCCATGAGGACTTCACCGCGGCGCTGGAAGACGCGTTCGAGAAGCGGGGCGATCCCGAGTTCGCGCTCAGCTGGTCGGGGGTCGCGATGGCGCTGTCGAGCCGGTACGACCTGGCCTATATGGCCGACGACCTGATCGGCCTCGGCCACTGGCTGTGCTGGCCGGCGGAGCCCCATGATTTCTCGCTGACGGTCCAGGGCTTCCACATGGAGGCGGTCGCCGGGCTGGCCGGGACGTCGGTCGACATCGAGGCGGTGTGGAAGGGGGCCTATCGGACGCCGGTCGAGCGCCTTGCCGGCCATGTCTCGATCGAGCGGGACGCAGCGATCCGCGCGGTCGGCGGGCTGCTCGGGCAGCTCGAGCAGATGCTGTATCTGGAGAACCGGGTCTATATGCCGCTCTCCTTCGTCTGCCGCTATCTCGCGGCCGGATAGTCCGACCGGCGCTCTTGCCACGCACCCGCGCCCCACTATCGTGCCGCCATGGCAAACTTCCCCTTCTTCCAGCGCGTGTCGAAAGCGCCGACCAATCCGCGCCCGGCGCCGGCGGTGCGGCGCTTCGACGTGGCGGCGCTCTACGAAGGGCCGATCGCGCTCGGCGCGGCGGCGGATGCGGACGAGACTGCGCTCGACGAGAAATTGCGCCAGGCCTATTTCTGGATCGTCAACACCGCGATCATAAGCCCGCATTACGATGTCGAGTATAATGACGGCGCGCCTGCGCAATACCGGGTGGGGGACAGCAAACGGCTGCTGACCCTGCCGTCGGCGCAGAGCTATTCGAGCTTCGTGCTGCTGCCGCTTCTGGCGTTTGCGACGCGCGGCAAGTGCCTGTTCGTCGGCGGGCCGGGGCGCGGCAAGACCGCGAGCGCGATCCTGATGGGGGCGCTGGCAGGCTATCCGGTGCGCGAGGTGCGCCGCGCGATGCAGCACGGCCACCCGCAGATGACGATCGCGGATCTGCTCGGCAATCCGCTCCCCGCCGACCTGGTCGCGGCGCAGAGCCTCGACGCGATCCGCATCGCCTGGCGCCCGTGGCTGGGGATGCGGGTCAAGATCATCGACGAGTATAACCGCATCCCGACCCGCACCCAGAGCGCGCTGCTGACGGTGATGGGCGATGATTATGCCGAGGTGCTGGGGCAGGTCCGCGAATGCCCGCCCGCCGCTTGGTACCTGACCGCGAACGACGACCAGGGCGGCGGCACTTACCAGGTGATCGAGGCGCTGCGCGATCGGATCGACGTGATCGTCCAGGCGCTGGCGTTCAACCCGCGCTTCCTCGACGAGCTGCTGGTGCGGATCGAGGAGGATATCCGCCCCGAGGACGTCATCCCGCGCGACATCGTGTTCAGCGAGGCCGAGCTCGACCGGATGGCGGCCGAGGTGCGGCGGGTGCCGATGCCGGTCGAGGTGCGCCGCCGGATCGAGTTCTTCGCCAGCCAGTTCGAACTGCTCGAGACCGCGGGCGCGCAGTTCGAATATATGACCAAGGATACCGCGCGGCTCTCGGGGCTCGAATGGGCGCAGGTGACCGCGGCCGACGCCGGGCGCGACCGGCTCAAGGATCTCGGCTGCCAGACGGTCAACGGGCTGTCGGTGCGCAACCTGATGACGCTGATCCGCTTCGCCAAGGCGATGGCCTATTTCCGCGCGGGCGCCGAAGTCAGCCTCGAGGATGTCCGGCAGGTGCTGCCGTTCGTGCTGCGCGACAAGCTCCGCGCCGATCCCGAGGCGCCGTTCTTCGCGCTGCCCGAGAATGCCGCGTTCCGCACCGACCAGCTCGGCTGGCTGCGGCATCTGTTCGACTTGTCGTGCGAGGAGTTCGACCGGTTCGGGCTCGACCGCGACGATCCGGTGGGGGCGCTGTCGGAACAGTTTGCGCAAGGACTCGACGGGCTGGGCGAGCGCGAGGTGCGCGGGCGAGTGACGGCGATCGAGCGGCTGGTGGTCGAGCGGGTGCGCGGGGGCAAGCTCTACGGGCACCTCTATGACGATCTGCTCAAGCTCAAATATCTCCACCAGCGCTACACCAATTACCTGCACTGGCTCGGCACCCAGCGATGAGCGTTTCGCCCGCGCTTGCCCGGATGCTCGCCGAGGGGAGGCCGGGGTTCAACGCGCGGGTGGCGGCGGCACGGAGCGCGCAGACCGGGTTCGACACCGCGGCGTTCGCCGTGATGCTGCAGGACGCGCTCGATCCGATCGTCATGGCCGTCGAGGCGGTGGCGCCCGAGCGGCTGGGGGCGGTGGTCGATGCCGCGTTCGACATGGCGATCACGTTGGTCGGGCGCGGGCTGGCGGGGCCGAAGGCGCGCGGCGATGCGGTGAACCGGCTGTGGGAAGGCGTCGCGCCGGCGTTCGCGGCGGCGCTGGCGGAAGAGCCTTTCGCGGTGCTCGGAGCGCTGACCAATGCGGCGCTGCATATCGCCGGGACGCCGGGGGCGGACGTTTCGGCGTGGCTCGATCGGATGAAGGCCGTCGCGCCGCTCGCCACCGCGGCGACGCTGCCGGCGATCGGCCAAGTCGTCGCGTGGCGCTGCGGGATGGCGCATTATCGCGAGGGCGCGCTCGCGGCGGCGGATGGCTTACCGCCCGAAACGGCGCTGGCGGCGATCGGCGCGGGCGGCGACTGGGCGGAGGTCCGCGCGGCACTGCGGGCCAGCCGGTGGTGGACGCCCGAGCCGGTGCCGGAGGCGGGGGTCACGGTCGGCGGATTCACTGGGCTGGGCGGGCCGTTCGCGTCCCCGCCGGAAGTGCGCGCGTGCGCCGAGGGGTTCCTGCTGCGGAGCGGCGCGCGGGTCGAGCTCGCCATCGCCGATGCGTTCGGGGCGACCCTCCACGCCTCGACCCCGGAGGACTTCCGGGCTGCCGATGCGCAATCGCCGCGAGTCGACGGCAACCGTGTCGCCGCGGGCGACCGGACGGTGGTGGCCGACTTGCCCGCGCAGGGCCTGACCGCGGCGGCCAATGCCGACAGCCTCGCCGTCGCCTCGCCCTTTTCCTACAGCGTCAGGATCTTCGCGTGGCGGCGGCCCTGACCGGCCCGGTCGAGGCGCGCCAGGCGGCGTGGCAGGCGGCATGGCCCGCCGCGCTCGCCGCGTGGAGCCGCTTCACCCGGCTGCACGACGCGCGGCTGTGCGGCAGCAGCGTCGAGGCGGCTAAGGAGGGGCTGGCGGGCAGCTTCGCGATGATCCGGCTGCTCGACAAGAGCGTGGTGGTCGATCTCGAGGCGGTCGGGCGGCTCGGGCTCGACGACCATGCGGTCGAGATCCTCGCGCACGAGATCGGCCACCATGTCCTCGCCCCCGCCAGCGCGACCGACAGCTTCCGGCTGATCGCGCGCATCCGCAAGGCGCTGCCGACGCTCGAGCGCCACGCGCCGATGGTCGCCAATCTGTTCACCGACCTGCTGATCAACGACCGGCTCCAGCGCCAGGCGGGCCTCAGCATGATCGACATCTATGCGCGGCTCGCCGAGCGCAGCGACGCCGAGCCGAGCCGGCTGTGGACGCTGTACATGGGCATCTGCGAGTCGCTGTGGCAGGCTCAGAAGGGCAGCCTGGGCGGGCCGCGCGGCGACAGCACGATGGAAGGCGATGCGTGGCTCGGGGCGCGGCTGATCCGGGTCTATGCCGGGGACTGGATGACGGCGGCGGGGCGCTTCGCGACCCTGGTGCTGCCCTATCTCGCCGACGATATCGAGCGCGACGCGGCGCTGCGCCAGTGGCACGATACGCGGACCGCGGCCGAGGGGTGCGATCCGAGCGGGGCGCAGCGAATCGAGCCCGCCGAGGCCGATGGCGCGGTGCATCCGTCGCGCGATCCGCTGGTCACCGGAGTCGAGGAGGAGCCGGCTGAGGCGGGCGGGCATTCGGAATCTGGCGGCGGGCAGATGCGCGAGCCGTTCGAATATGGCGAGCTCATCCGCGCCGCGGGGCTGACGCTGTCGGACGAGGCAATCGCGATCCGCTATTATCGCGAGCGGGCGCTGCCGTTCCTCGTCGACTTCCCGACGCGGCCGACCGCCTCGACCGACGAGCCGCAGCTCGAAGGGCTCGAGCCGTGGGAGATCGGCGATCCGCTCGACGAGATCGACTGGCTGCAGACGCTCGCGCAGTCGCCGGTGGTGGTACCGGGGCTGACGACGGTGCGGCGGACCTATGGCCGTGAGCCGGGCCGCCCTTCGAAGCCCGAGCCGATCGACCTCGACCTCTATGTCGACAGCTCGGGATCGATGCCCGATCCGCGGCGGCGCACCTCGTTCCTGACGCTCGCCGGGGCGATCGTCGCGCTTTCGGCGCTCAAGGTCGGCGCGGCGGTGCAGGCGACGCTGTGGAGCGGCAAGGACGAGTCGATGGCGACCGACGGCTTCGTCCGCGACGAGAAGGCGATCCTCGGCATCCTGACCGGCTTCTATGGCGGCGCGACCGCGTACCCGATCCACCGGCTGCGCGAGACCTATGCGCACCGTCCGCGGACCGCGCGGCCGGTGCATATCCTGATGATCTCCGACGACGGCATCACGACGATGTTCGACCCGGACGAGCGCGGCACCAGCGGGTGGGAGGTCTCGGCGAGGGCGCTGGCGGTCGGGCGCGCGGGCGGCACGATGGCGCTCAATCTGTGGGCGGGGCTGCCGGCGAACAATCCGGTCCGCCAGGCGCTCGACCGCGCGCGCGACGAGCAGGGCTGGGCGATCCATGGCGTCACGGCGATGGAGGAACTCGTCGCGTTCGCGCACGCCTTCAGCCGCCGCCATTACACGGTGGACCGGGCATGATCGCGCTGTGGCGCGTGACGACGCGGTGCAACTATGCCTGCGGCTTCTGCGCCTATGACCGGCGGCTGGGCGGAGTGCGGGAGCAGGTCGATGCGGCCGAGGCGGTGCGGTTCGGGCGGCTGCTCGCGGCCTATGGGCGGGCGAAGGGCGAGCCGGTGCTGCTGAGCTGGCTGGGCGGCGAGCCGCTGGCATGGCGGCCGCTGGCGCCGGTCTCGCGGCGGCTGGAGGGCGAGGGGGTGCGGATCAGCGCGACGACCAACGGCAGTACGCTTCACCAGGCGAGCATCCGCGCGGCGGTGCTCGACTCGTTCGCCGAGCTGACGGTCAGCGTCGATGGTTTCGCGCCGGTGCACGACCGGCTGCGCGGCGCGCCGGGCGCGTGGGCGCGGGTGCGCGACGGCGTGCGCTGGCTGGCGGCGCGGCGGCGGGAGGGGCTCAAGCTGCGGGCGAACATCGTGCTGATGCGCGATACGATCGGTCAGTTCGCGGACCTTTGCGGCGAGCTCGCCGACTGGGGAATCGACGAGATCACCTTCAATCAGCTCGGCGGGCGCGACCGGCCCGCTTTCTTCCCGGGCCAGCGGCTGGAGAATGGCGATGTGGCGGCGCTGAGGCTGCATCTGCCCGGACTGCGGGCGGGGCTGGCGGCGCGCGGGGTGCGGCTGTGCGCCGATCCGCGCTACCTCGAGCGGATAGCGGCGAGCGCGGCGGGCGAGGCGTTGCCGGTGAGCGATTGCCGGCTGGGTGAGGATTTCTGGTTCATCGACGAAGCGGGCCTCATCGCGCCGTGCAGCTTCAGTACCGCCGATTATGGCGTCGCCATCGCCGGGCTGCGCACGGTCGACGACCTGCTTGCCTTGCCGGGGCGATTCCGCCGGGCGCACGCGGCGGCGCGCTGCGCGGTGTGCGACGACTGTCCTTCGACTCAGGTTTTTGCGAAGTTCGCGGCATGATGGACCAGATCGGCCCCCCGCTCGAACGCCTGACGCACCGCCTCGCCGAAACCCCGGGGGAGTTCCTCGGCGAGCCGCGGGTCGGCGGCCGGGGCGAGGTTGCGGTCGCGGCCTTGGTCAACGATCTGCTGCACGGCTTTGGCGGCGCCGCGGATCCCGCGCTGCTGGCGCGGTTCGACGGGAGCGGCCCGACCGACCGCAACCGGCTGATGCTCGCGGCGGTGACGGTGTGGCTGCTTTCGGACGAATGGCCCGCGCGCGTACCGGCGTCGCGCGAGAGCGTGATCGGGCTGCTCGACGCGACCGTCGCCGCGCTCGCGCAGACCGCGCCCGCCGACCGTTATGTCGGCGATCCTGAGCGCCGCGAGGAGCTGGCGCGGACCGCGCTGGCGGCGCTCGGCTGCCGCCCCGAGGGCGAGAGCGCGGCGCAGGCGAGCGACCGGCTGTCCGCAGTGAGCGGCACCGAGCGCGCGCGGCTGCTGCGCGCCAGCCGCGACGCCGAGGAGCGCGCCCGGGCGGTGCGCGAGGCGCTGATCCGCAAGGCGGCGGAGGAGTCGGCGGACAAATGGTCGCGCGAGTGAGCGATCCGGCCGATGCCGACCGCTACCCCACGCTGACCCCCGCGGGCCGCGCGATCCTCGAGCACATGGTCGAGCACGAGGCCGCGCCGATCTACCGCAACCGCAGCGGCAACCGGCTGACCGCGGACGACCTCGTCCGCCTCGCCGCGTTCGAGCGCGAGACGCTGGCTGCGCCGGTCGACTGGCGGCCGGGGGTTCCGCCCGATTGGGCGATGCCGCTGGTCGCGCGCGCGCATGAAACGGTGCCGCACTACCGCGCGCTGGGCCCGGCGCCGCGCCGGTTCGAGGCGGTGCGGCCGATCGCGCGCGCCGATCTCGCCGCGGACATCGCCGCCTTCGTTCCCGACGACGTGCCGGTCGACCGGCTGATCAACTTCCGCACCACCGGCACCACCGGGCATCCGCTGCTGATCGCCTCGCACCCGGAGGTGGCGGGCCGGTACCTGACCTTCCACAAGCGCGCGCTGGCGCGGTTCGGGGTGACGCCGCGGCACGGGGCAGGGCAGGTGGGGGTGGTGCTGCTCGGGCACCAGCGCAACTGCTTCACTTATGTCTCGGTGACCCCGTCGATGGGCGAATCGGGGCTGGCCAAGATCAACCTCCACCCGGACGACTGGCGCGATCCCGATGACCGCGCGCGCTATCTCGACGCGCTCGCGCCCGAGATCGTCGCGGGCGATCCGATCTCGTTCGCCAGCCTGCTCGATCTACCCGTCACGATGCGGCCGCGCGCGCTGCTGTCGGTGGCGATGATGCTGACCGAGGGGCTGCGGCGCCGGCTCGAGGACCGGTTCGGCTGCCCGGTGCTGGACCTCTACTCGATGAACGAAGTCGGGCCGATCGCGGTGTTCGACTCCGCCGCCGGAGGCCATGTGCTGCTCCAGCCGGGGCTCTATGTCGAGATCGTCGATGCGAACGGCGACGCGGTTCCGCCGGGCGAGCGCGGCGAGGTCTGCGTCACCGGGGGGTTCAATTTCTGCCTGCCGTTGCTGCGCTACCGGACCGGCGACTTCGCGGCGCTGGCGGTGGCGGGCGGCGAGCCGGTGCTGACCGGGCTGGCGGGCCGCCGCCCGGTGCGGTTCCGCGACGCTTCGGGCGGGTGGTGCAACAATATCGATGTCAGCCACGCGCTGCGGCACTTGCCGATTGCGCAGTTCGGGTTGCACCAGGCTTTGTCGGGGGCGCTGACGCTGCGGCTGTCGGCGCACGCGCTGCACCGGGCGGCGGAGGCGCTGGCGGCATTGGCGCCGCTGTTCGGCGGCCTCGCGATTTCGGTCGCGGCGGTCGAGGACGACGACAAGATACTGCAATATGCCTCGGACCTGGACGATCCCGCGCTGGGGGTCAGGAAAATTCCCATGCCCCTCTAAACTCTCCCGAAATCCCTCCGAAAACCCCTGCGTAACAAGAGCGCGGAAGCGGCGCGGCGAGCGAGGGGCTAGACGACATGGTTGGGATCTTCACCGGTAGCGGCACGGGTTTCGAGCGCGGTTCGGGATCGGTGCTGGGCGGGATGGGTCTGCTCGGCAGCGCGGCGCAGGGCCGCGGCGGCGAGGGGGTGTTCGTCAACGCCGCCAACGGCAACCTCGTGCTCAACCGCCAGGACGAGTTCCTCGTCGGGCTCGGTCCCGATGTCGCGATCGGGCGAACCTACAACAGCCAGGCGACGCTGTCCGACGACAATAACGACAAATGGCGCCAGAGCACCGATCGTCGCGTGTTCGGGCTCAACACCACCAACAACACCGTCCGCCGCGTCTCTGCCGATGGCAGCGAGATCATCTACACGCTTCAGGGCGGCGTCTATGTCGCGACCGACGGAGCGGGGGCCTATGACAAGATCGTCAAGGTCGGAAACCAGTGGATCTGGACCGACGGCGACACCCAGACGGTCGAGAAATATGACGACCTGAACGGCGGCCGCATCGTCTGGGAA
>JAZKCD010000084.1:0-2380 GCA_040388355.1 Pseudomonadota bacterium
AGCAGGTCGTTGGGGAACTCGATGTCGGCCTTGTCGATCTCGTCGATCAGCAGGACGGGGAGCTGCGGCGCAGTGAAGGCCTCCCACAATTTGCCGCGGCGGATATAGTTCGAGATGTCGTGGACCCGCTCGTCGCCGAGCTGCCCGTCGCGCAGCCGCGCCACGGCGTCATATTCGTACAGGCCCTGCTGCGCCTTGGTCGTCGACTTGACGTTCCACTCGATCAGCGGACAGCCCAGCGCCTTGGCGACTTCATAGGCGAGGACGGTCTTGCCCGTCCCCGGCTCGCCCTTGACCAGCAGCGGCCGCCGCAGCGTGACGGCGGCGTTGACCGCGACCTTGAGGTCGTCGGTGGCGACATAGCTCTGAGTACCCTGGAAGCGCATTCGCCCTGACTAGAGCCTGGCGCCTGCGGGTCAATGCTTCCCGCGCGCGCTCGCCCTGGCCTCGAGCAGGTCGAACAGCCCGCGATGCTGCGCGAACATCTGCTGCGCGCCGAACAGCATCGCCCGCTCGACGCTCATCTCGCGGACCAGCGCGTCGACCACGGTCACCGTCTCCTCGGCCAGCGGCAGCGTCGACGCCGGCACCGCGAGGCCGAGCCGGTGCGCCGCGCTGTCGAGCACGTCGCGGATCGGCTCCCAGTCGAGCGCCAGCGCCAGCGCCGCGCCCGCTGCGCAGCCGGTACGGTCGGATTGGGCAAGCATGTCGAGCGCATGCCGCTGCGCGACCGCCGCGGCTTCGGATTCGGCCTGGCCCGGCGTGCTGGGCATCGGCCCCGCCGCGGCGACGATGCGGACGAGAAAGGCGCGCTCCTCGACGAACGCCTCCGCCGCAGCCTCGAGCCAGCCGCGCTCGACGCTCAGCCGGGCATGGTCGAGCGCATGATCGATCACGCCGGGGTGCCGCCCGTGCAGCACGCAGATATAATGCGCGGCGTCGGCGAGGTCGCGGAGCGGATCGGGATGCGCGGCGAGCTTCAGCAGCCAGGGATGGGTGCCGATCCCGTCGGAAGCGGCGAGCGCGCCCATTGCGCTCGATGCGCCGCCCAATCGCGCGATCTGGACCGAATCAAACGGCATACGCCCCCAAACCCAAGAGTTACGCCCGCCGGTGGGCGCGGCCTCTCAATGGCACCACGGAGTATACCGAACCGCGTAAAGACGTGGTTTATGTGCGGTTTACCTTGCCGAAAGGCGGGGACTATTTTGGACGTGCCGCACCTCGTCCGCGACTGCACTCGAACCTGACCGGTACATTTCGCTTGACAATTTACGCCGGATATGGAACAAAGAGCGAACATTGCAGGGGCAGGCGATGAATCAGACCGAGGAAAAGCGGCGCGGACCGGCGGGTACCCGCGCCTGGGCGGGCGGCAAGGACGGCCCGCAGATCGTCGCGAGCAAGGGCAAGCGCTGGACCGACGAGGCCGAGGCACGCTTTCTCGACCAGCTCGCCGCCAGCTGCAACGTCACGCTCGCTGCGAAGGCCGCGGGCTTCAGCGCCACCGCGATCTACAACCGCCGCCGCACCGATCCCGGCTTTGCCGAGCGCTGGCAGGCGGCGCTCGATCAGGGCTATGTCCGGATCGAGATGCTCCTCGTCCGCCGCGCGACCGAAGTGCTGGAGCGCGGCCCCGATCCCGAGCTTCCCTTGCCCGACATGACCGTCAGGGATGCGCTCGCCATCCTCAACCTCCATCGCGGCACCGTGAAGGGCGAGGGCAAATATCCCGGCTGGCGCGCCCGCCCGCGCTCGCTCGATGAGATGCGCGATTCGATCCTGACCAAATTCGAAGCGATCGAGGCCGCGCGGCAGGCCCAAGTGCCCCTTCTTCTTCCTCCCCTCCCTGAAAAGGAGGGGTAGGGGGTGGGTTGCGAGCGTAGCGAGCGTTCAGCCGTTCGGCCCGCCCGATGCTCCCGCCCTCGCAATGGGACGAGGCCGAAACGCCGCCTCCCGCCCGATCTCGACATCATCGCCTGGCTGCGCGCGCTCCCCCCTGCCTGGCGCCGCAAGGCAGTCGAGATGCTCGGCGAGGCGGAGCGTGACGCGCTCGATCGCGACTGGCCCGGCTGGGCCCATGACGGCCAGCCCGCCCCGCACGGCGATTGGTCCGTCTGGGTGCTCATGGCGGGCCGCGGGTTCGGCAAGACGCTTGCCGGCGCGCAATGGATCACCTCGCTGATCGCCGCCGATGCCGCCCGGGGCGCGCAGCCGCTCCGCATCGCGCTGGTCGGCGCGACGCTCGAGGATGCCCGCCGCGTGATGATCGAAGGCAAGAGCGGGCTGCTCGAAGTCGCGGGTGCCTGGGTTACCGACTGGCACCCCAGCCTGCGCCGCCTCCGCTTCCGCACCGGCGCCGAGGCGACGCTGTTTTCGG
>JAZKCD010000084.1:2390-5929 GCA_040388355.1 Pseudomonadota bacterium
GAAAATCGGCGGAGAAGGACGAGAAACGCGGGCAGGCGACGCTGTTTTCGGGCGCGACTCCGCATCTGCTGCGCGGCCCGGAGCACGACTATGCCTGGTGCGACGAACTGGCCAAATGGGAGCACCCCCAGGAGAGCTGGGACACGCTCCAGCTGGGCCTGCGTCTCGGCACCCGCCCCCGGGCGCTGATCACGACCACCCCCAGGCCGGGCGCGGTGCTCCGTACGATCATGGACGATCCCGACACGGTGGCGACCGGCGGCTCGACTCGGCGCAACCCGCACCTGCCGCCCGCCTGGAAGCAGCGCGTCGAGCGGATGTACGCCGGCACGCGGCTGGGCCGGCAGGAGCTGGACGGCGAGCTGCTCCCCGAGGCGGGGGCGCTGTGGAGCGTGGAATTGATCGAGGGGTGCAGGCTGCAAATTCCTCCCCGGGACGGGGAGGGGGACCGCGAAGCGGTGGAGGGGGCCCTCCGCGCCGGACTCGCTTGCGGTGAGCCCCCTCCGTCAGCGCTGCGCGCTGCCACCTCCCCGTGCCGGGGAGGATTTGTCCGCACCCTCATCGCAGTCGATCCCCCCTCGGGCGACGGCACCTGCGGGATCATCGCCTGCGCCCGCGACGCCGGCGGCATCGCCCATATCCTCGCCGATCACAGCGTCACCGCGCGCAGCCCGGACGGCTGGGCCAGCGCAGTCGCAGACGCCGCCGCGATCCACGGCACGAGCGATGTCGTCGCCGAGGCCAACCAGGGCGGCAAGATGGTCAAGGCCGTCCTCCACACCGCCGACCCTGGCCTGCGCGTCAAGCTGGTCACCGCAGTGCAGGGCAAGACGCTCCGCGCCGAACCGGTCGTGCATCTGTTCGAAGCGGGGAAGGTGGTGCTGCACGGACGGTTCCCGGCGCTCGAAGCCGAACTGCTCGGAATGATCGCGGGCGGGAAGTACGAAGGGCCGGGGGTGTCGCCGGATCGGGCGGATGCCATGGTGTGGGGGATGACCGAGCTGATGCTGGGGAGAAGGGCGGAGGCGCGGATTACGGTGGGGTGAGGGTGCTTTCTTGCCTCCCGCGGTAGCGAGCGATGATCGCGCGTACTTGCTCCATCGCCGCTTCGTGCGGGATAGGAGGACGATCATCCGCCAACGATGCGGACACTTTCGCCTCAAGCCAGCCGTGATACGATTCGACCCGTTCGGGATGGTGACCTGTCACGCCGCGTCCGCTGACAATGTCTCTTCGATCGCGGAAAGCACGAGCGCGACATCTTCCGGACGTGGCTCGGCTAGCACATCCCCATGAACGATGCGGTTTCTGAGTTGAATGAGCTCCCGCATCTGCCGCTCTAGGTCAGGGCTGAGATAGCCGTGCATGGCCAGTGTTTGCACTACCGTTCCGGGAGTACGAGCCTTGCCGCTCTTTTCTTCGTCAACCGACTGCAAGGCGGCTTCCAGCAGGGACCACGCCATAACGAAAGCCGGGCGCTGATACCCTTGGTCGCTCAGCGCGCGGGCCTCGCTGATGCGCCGTCGAATATCTGCCGGCGATGCGGTTTGAATTGTAACGGACGGGAGAGGTCCGGTTCCCATGAAAACCACGCTAAACAGCCAATCGGGATGACCATCGAACAAGCGCCGGATATCCTGAAGTTGCGCCTGAATCGCCTGCGATTGATGGCGCTTCACCTCGATAGCAACATTTTGCCCTGGCTTTTGCGCCAAGGCGTCGGGCAGATACGTGCCCAGGAAGTCCGGGAGAACCGACCGGTCGGGCGCTACCATAAAAGTGAAGCCTTCAGCTTCATAACGTGAGCGCAGGCCTTCCAGGAACTCGACCTCCGCCTCATGTGACCGCGCTTGAGCAGGTGAACTCATTGGACCCTCCTCCAGCTGAGATCGTCATTGACTCGAATATACACCACCGGCGGCTCGATATCCAAGGCAAAGGCCAACCGATCGCTAGGCGCCAAAAATTCCCAGCCGCCCTCAGGCTCGAACTTCTGCACGGTGACTCGCTCGACGATCTTGTCGTCAAGATAGGCAACACCGATCATCGCGTCGACAATTGGCTTGACGATGTTGTCAATGTCACCTTCCATCGGGTCACTCGGAAAATAGTAGATCGTGACGTCCAGTGCCCGGTCGTCCAGGAAGCCGAGTTCATAGGTTTCAAGTTGTCGTAACCGCGCGGCGCTCGCAACTCGCTGCTTCCAGGCTTCCCTGTTCCTCGCTGTTTTGCTTTGAGACGAAACCGGGATGCCCGGAAGCACGACCTCGAGAGGGTATAGCGCTTCTCCGTCTGACATTCGCTCGCTTCGCTGACTGGTGACGCGATCGACCGCAGCCTATGTCACATGCTGGAAGTTGGCCAGATATGTTCGGCACTATTCCAGACAGAAAACGCCTTCGCCCTGAAGAAAGGGGGGATTACCGATCCAGAAAGCGCCACATCTTCTGCCTCCGGCTCCATCTGCACCGCATCTGCACCGAAATAGCACGGCGCGCTCATACGCGTCACCGCGTCGTCCGCTAGGATAAGGCCTCATTTTCAAAGGGAGGCCCTGAAATGTCCACCTATCGTATCGGTGTCACGCTCGCGCTCGCGGTCGCCGCGCTTCAGGTCTGGATGAACCTCGCAGTGGGGATCGTCGGCAACGAGGACAATCCGGCCAACCTCGGCTTCTACCTTGTAGTCGTCACCGCCGGCGCGTGCGCCTTCACTGCGCGCTTCCAGGCCGAGGGGATGGCGCGGGCGATGGTTGCGACCGCGGGGGTGCAGGCGCTGCTCGCGCTGGTGCTCGCCACCGCGCCGTCGAATGCGCGCGATGCGCAGACGGTGCTGGTGCTGAGCGGCGGCTTCACTGCGCTGTGGCTCGTCGCGGCGGCGCTGTTCTGGCGGAGCGCAAACCCCGGCGGGCGGAACGCCATCGCCTGAATCAAACAGGGCCCCGGATGGGGCCCTGTCGTTTTCCTACTGGTCGAGGAAGCTGCGCATCTTCCTGCTCCGGCTCGGATGCTTGAGCTTGCGGAGCGCCTTCGCTTCGATCTGGCGGATGCGCTCGCGCGTCACGCTGAACTGCTGGCCGACTTCCTCGAGCGTGTGATCGGTGTTCATGCCGATCCCGAAGCGCATCCGCAGCACGCGTTCCTCGCGCGGAGTGAGGCTCGCCAGGACGCGAGTGACGGTCTCCTTGAGGTTCGCCTGGATCGCGGCGTCGACCGGAATCACCGCGTTCTTGTCCTCGATGAAGTCGCCGAGGTGCGAATCCTCCTCGTCGCCGATCGGCGTCTCGAGGCTGATCGGCTCCTTGGCGATCTTCATCACCTTGCGGACCTTCTCGAGCGGCATGCTCAGCCGCTCGGCCATTTCCTCGGGCGTGGGCTCGCGGCCCTGCTCGTGGAGGAACTGGCGGCTGGTCCGAACCAGCTTGTTGATCGTCTCGATCATGTGGACCGGGATGCGGATCGTGCGGGCCTGGTCGGCGATCGAGCGCGTGATCGCCTGGCGGATCCACCAGGTCGCGTAGGTCGAGAACTTGTAGCCGC
>JAZKCD010000085.1:0-7211 GCA_040388355.1 Pseudomonadota bacterium
AGGCAGAAGAAGAAGACCCTCACCCAACCCTCTCCCGCGAAGGCGGGAGAGGGCTCAAAAAGAAGTCACGCCTTGACCGCCGCGCCTTTGGCCGCGTCGAGGACATTCTCGATCAGCTGGGTGACCTTGTCGCGGGTGGCGTCGCGCGCGGGGAGCAGCGCGTCGATCTCGGCCTTGCCGGTGTCCTTCGCGGCCTGCGCCGCGGCGCTGACGCGGTCGGCAAGCTTGCGGCCTACGGGATCGAGCAGTTCGCGCTCGCGGGCGAAGCGCGGGATCAGCGCGCCGACCAGCGCGCCCAGTGCGATGCCGCCGGCGAGCAGCACCAGCGGGCTTTCGGTGAGGCTGTCGGACGGGGCCGGGCGGGGCTTGCGCGGGGCGGTGATCATGATGCGGGTCCTTTCTTCGTGCGCGGGGCACGTTTCGGTCTCAAACTATCGGGAGCGGCACCGGTTTCATTGCCGGCTCCGCCGGCGGGGGTTTCATTGCCGGCTCCGCCGGCGGGAGTTTCACGCTTCGCACCCTTGAAGATGTCGGCGATCCAGCCGCGCGCCAGCACGAGGCCGATCGCGCCGGCGGCGCCGGCGACGGCGAGCGGGCGGCTGCGCACTGCATCGGTGCCCTTGCGGACCGCCGCGGCGACGCTGGCGGTCGCGCTGTCGACGGCGTCCTGCGCGAGGTTCGAGGGGCTGAGGCGCTGCTGGACCTCGCCGAGCGTGCCGAGCAGCCGCGCGCGGGTCTCGGCGATGCGCGCCTCGGCCTCGGCGACATGTTCGGGAGTGTAGATCGTCATGGCTTGTTCCCCAGCACGCGCTTGATCTGCTGCCATGCCAGCCAGCCCATCAGCGCGGCGAGGCCGAGGCTGCCGGCGACGACGATGAGCGTGGCGAAGCCGGGGCCGACCAGAGGCGAAAGCGTCAGCACCAGCCCGACCACCAGCGCGACGCCCGAGGCCAGCCCGAGCGACAGCGCGACGCCGCCCATCCACAGGCTGGTCCGCCCGGCACGGAGCCGCTCGCGGGCGAGCGTGCGGTAATAGTCGAGCTCGGCCTGGCCGAACGCCCTGGCGTCGTCGGCGAGCCGCGTCAGCAGCGCGCCGATCGTCTCGTCCTCGGTTTCCGGCGCCGGCATCCCCCCTTGGCGCCCGTCAGCTCTTGGCGGAATCGGACGGCGCGTCGCGGTCCGCCAGGTCGGAAGCAGCGTCGATCCCCGACTTGATCAGCCGCGCCAGCACGAAGCCGATCGCCGCGGCGGTGCCGATCGCGATCACCGGGCTCTTCTTGACCAAAGCCGCGGCGTCTTCCCAGATCTCGTCGACCTGCTTGCCGCGGAGCGTCTCGGCGAAGCCCGAGATGCCCTCGGCGGCGGAGCGGGCATAGCGGCCGTAATCCTCGCCGAGCTTGTCGTCGACGTCGCCGGCGGCGTTCTTCATCATCCGCGCGACTTCGTCGAGCGCTTCGGTCGCGCGGTCCTTGCCCTCGCCGGCGAGGCCGCGGGCGCGCTCGGCGGCCTGGCTGCCGAACTTGCCGGCTTCCTCGCGGATCGTGTCGGTGGCGGAGCGCTTGACCTCGGCGGCGGGCGCCTCTTCGGTCAGCGTGTCGTTCAGCGTTGCATCGACCATGAAATCGGGTCCTTTCAGTGTTCAACGACGACAACAACAGCCGCAATCGCGAGTTCCATCGGGCTTCGCGTTTGACCCGGGACCCGCCAACCTTCTAGAGGCTCGCGCGCACCCTTCGCTGCCTAAGTAGGGAGACCGTTTCGTGACCGCAATCATCGACCTCCACGCCCGCCAGATTCTCGACAGCCGGGGCAACCCTACGGTCGAGGTCGACGTCATGCTCGAGGACGGCAGCTTCGGCCGCGCGGCGGTGCCCTCGGGGGCGTCCACCGGCGCGCACGAGGCGGTCGAGAAGCGCGACGGCGACAAGACCCGCTGGCTCGGCAAGGGCGTCCAGGCGGCGGTCGACGCGGTCAATGGCGAGATCGCCGATACCGTGCTGGGGATCGACGCCGAGGACCAGGCCGATCTCGACCGCGCGATGATCGATCTCGACGGGACGCCGAACAAGGGGCGGCTGGGCGCCAATGCGATCCTCGGGGTCAGCCTCGCGGCGGCCAAGGCGGCGGCGGATGCGCGCGGGCTGCCGCTGTACCGCTATGTCGGCGGCGTCGCGGCGCATGTGCTGCCGGTGCCGATGATGAACATCATCAACGGCGGCGAGCATGCCGACAACCCGATCGACTTCCAGGAATTCATGATCGTGCCGGTTGGGGCGTCGAGCATCCTCGAGGCGGTGCGCTGCGGGTCGGAGATCTTCCACACGCTCAAGAAGAAGCTCCACGACAAGGGGCTGGCGACGGGCGTGGGCGACGAAGGCGGCTTCGCGCCGAACATCGCGAGCACCACCGAGGCGCTCGACTTCATCATGGCGAGCATCGAGGCGGCGGGGTACAAGCCGGGCGAGAACGTCATGCTCGCGCTCGATTGCGCGGCGACTGAATATCATCGCGACGGCGCCTACAAGATGGTGGGCGAGGGCAGGACGCTGTCCTCGGCGGAGAATGTGGATTTCCTCGCGGGGCTGGTGGCGAACTACCCGATCTTCTCGATCGAGGATGGGATGGCCGAGGACGATTGGGACGGCTGGAAGCTGCTGACCGAGAAGCTCGGCGCCAAGGTCCAGCTGGTCGGCGACGACCTGTTCGTGACCAATCCCACCCGGCTCAAGCGCGGGATCGAAGGCGGGTACGCCAACTCGCTGCTGGTCAAGGTCAACCAGATCGGCACGCTGACCGAGACGCTCGAAGCCGTGAGCATGGCGCAGCGTTCGTCCTACACCGCGGTGATGTCGCACCGCTCGGGCGAGACCGAGGACGCGACGATCGCCGACCTCGCGGTCGCGACCAATTGCGGGCAGATCAAGACCGGCAGCCTCGCGCGCTCGGACCGGCTCGCCAAGTACAACCAGCTGATCCGCATCGAGGAGGAGCTGGGCGACGCCGCGGTCTATGCCGGTCGGTCGGTGCTTAAGTGACGGTTCAGTAACACTACGGCTTGATTAACGGACATAGTTAAGCGAGACTCTTATAATGTCGCGTTCGTCACCCGTAAAATCGATCCTCCGCAGCGCCGGGCTGCCCGCGATCGCGATCATCGCGATGGGCTTTTTCGGCTACAACGCAGTGCTCGGCCCCAACGGCGTGCGCGCGCTCAAGGACGTCAAGGCCGAGGTCGCGCAGAAGCATGTCGAGCTCGCCGCGCTCGAGAAGCAGCGCGCGGTGATCCAGAACCGCGTCAACCTGCTCGACCAGAAGCGCGGCGCCGATCCCGACATGGTCGAGGAACTGGCGCGCAAGCAGCTCAACGTCGCGCGGCCCGACGAAGTGATCGTCATCCTCAAGAAACACTAAGCCTTCCGCCGTCCCCGCAAGAGGGGCGCGTGTTGCCGGGTTACTGACAGTGCTGTAAGCACGCCCGAGCGGAGAGGCGAATGACCGAACATTTCGACGTCGTGGTGGTGGGCGCGGGGATATCCGGCGTGGGCGCGGGCTATCACCTGCAGGCGCATTGCCCGGGGCGCAGCTACGTGATCCTCGAGGGGCGCGAGGCGATGGGCGGGACGTGGGACCTGTTCCGCTATCCCGGCATCCGCTCGGATTCGGACATGTACACGCTCGGCTTCTCGTTCCGGCCGTGGACTGACGCCAAGGCGATCGCCGACGGGCCCGCGATCCTGCGCTATCTCGAGGATACTGCGCGCGAGTTCGGGGTGGACAAGCATATCCGCTACCGTACCCGGGTGAAGAGCGCGTCCTGGTCGACCGCGGATGCGGCGTGGGACGTGGTTGCCGAGAGCGACGGCGAGGAGCGGCATTTTACGTGCAATTTCCTCTTCATGTGCACCGGCTATTACAATTATTCTCAAGGCTATACGCCCGAGTTCGAAGGCATCGACGCCTTCAAGGGGCGCATCGTGCACCCGCAATTCTGGCCCGGGGACCTCGACTATGCGGGCAAGCGCGTCGTCGTGATCGGCAGCGGCGCGACCGCAGTGACTTTGGTACCCGAAATGGCCAAGGCGGCGGCGGGCGTGACGATGCTCCAGCGCTCGCCGACCTATATCGTCGCGCGGCCGAGCGAGGATTCGATCGCCAACTGGCTGCGACGCAAGCTGCCTTCCAAGACCGCCTATGCGATCACGCGGTGGAAGAATGTGCTCGGCCAGCAATATTTCTTCCGGCTGATGCGCAAGCACCCCGCGAAATCGAAGGAACGGCTGATCGGGATGGTCCGCGAGGAGCTGGGCCCCGATTACGATGTCGGGACGCACTTCACGCCGAGCTACAATCCGTGGGACCAAAGGCTGTGCCTGGTGCCCGACGCCGACCTGTTCGCCTCGATCCGCGACGGCAAGGCCGATGTCGTGACCGGGCATATCGACCGGTTCGTGCCCGAGGGGATCAAACTCCAGTCGGGGCAGTTGCTCGAGGCCGATGTGGTGGTGACGGCGACGGGGCTCGAATTGCAGGTGATGAGCGGAATCCCGCTGACGGTTGACGGCAAGTCGGTCGATCTGCCGGGCTCGATGACCTACAAGGGGATGATGCTGTCCGATGTGCCCAACATGGCGCTGTCGTTCGGCTATACCAACGCATCGTGGACGCTGAAGGCCGATCTGACCTCGGCCTATGTCTGCCGGCTGCTCACCGCGATGAAGAAAAGGCGGATGCGCCAGATCACCCCGCGGCTGGAAGCGCCGGTCGAGCCGATGCCGTTCCTCGATTTCACTTCGGGCTATGTCCAGCGGGCGATGGTCAACTTCCCGAAACAGGGCTCGCGGACGCCGTGGAAGCTCAACCAGAACTATACCCGCGACCTGATGGCGCTGCGTTTTGGGGGGATCGACCAGGAGATGGAGTTCTCCAATCCCGAGCCGAAGGCGGCGAAGGCGGCGTAGAATCCAGTTCTCCTGCGAAAGCAGGAGCCCAGGGTTTCAGAGCGTATCGCCAGCGACTCTGGACCCCTGCTTTCGCAGGGGAACAGAAGGTTTAGGCCGGCCGGCTCTTCAGCAGCGCCGACCTCCGGCATTCGCAGACCACCTCGCCGCGCTGGTTGAGCATGCGATGGCCCCAGGTGACGATGCCCTGGCCGGGGCGCGACTTGCTCGGGCGGAGCTCGATCACTTCGGTCTCGGCGCGCAGCGTGTCGCCGAGGAAGACGGGCTTCGGCATGCGCAGTTCGTCATAGCCGAGATTGGCGACCAAAGTGCCCGCAGTGGTGTCGCCGACGGTGATCCCGACCATCAGGCTGAAGGTGAAGGTGCCGTTGACGAGGATCTGCCCGAACTCGCTCGCGCGCGCGGCCTCGGCGTCGATGTGGAGCGGCTGGGTGTTGTGGGTCAGCGTCGAGAAGAGGAGATTGTCGGTCTCGGTGACGGTGCGGTGGAGATCGTGGGCGATGGTGTCGCCGACCTTCCATTCGTCGAAATAGCGTCCGGGCATGGGGTTCAGTCCCTCAGATGGAGTTTCATGCCGACATGGCTCTGGACGAAGCCGAGCCGGGCATAGAAAAGGTGGGCGGCGGTGCGGTCGGCCTTGGAGGTGAGCTGGACCATCTTGCAGTCGCGCGCGCGGCACTGGTCGACCGCCCAGCGGATCATCTGCTCGCCGAGCTTCTGGCGCCGTAGCGGGCTGGCGATGCGCACCGCCTCGATCAGGCCGCGCCACGCGCCGCGGAAGGAGAGGCCGGGGAGGAAGCTCAGCTGGAGCGTGCCGACCACCGCGCCGTCGAGCTCGGCGGCGATGAGGTGCTGGTTGGGATCGGCGTCGATCGCCTCGAACGCGGCGAGGTAGCGCGGGTCGAGCGGCAGTCCGGGGTCCTCGCGGGTGCGGCCGCTCTCGTCGTCGAACAGGAGCTGGACGATCGCAGGGAGGTCCTGGCGGGTGGCGGGGCGCATCGTCAGAGTCAACGCCTGTTCCCCTGCGAAAGCAGGGGCCCAGAGCCAAGCAGTTCAGCCCTTGTGACCCTGGGCCCCTGCTTTCGCAGGGGAACAAGGGGGTCGTTGGAGAAGTGCTTCATTTCGCCTTTTCCACGCGGACGAGCAGCGTTCCCTCGCTGACCTGCGCGCCGGTCTCTGCTTCGAGCGCGGCGATGGTGCCGTCGAACGGGGCGGTGAGGCTGTGCTCCATCTTCATCGCCTCGAGCGTGACGAGGCGCTGGCCCTTGGTCACGGTATCGCCCGCCGCGACCTCGACGGCGATGATCCGGCCCGGCATCGGCGCGAGGATTGATCCGTCGGCGGCGGAGCCCGCGGCTGAGGGGCGGACGGCGAGGGTGAGGCAGTTCGCCAGGCCCTCGGAGAAGATCACGACATCCTCGCCCATCCGGTGGATGCCCATCAGCTCGAACTGGCCGGAAAGGACGTTGACCGGCACCCCCGGCGTCATCGCGATCAGCCCGGCAAGGCCGTCGTCATTGTCGAACACATTCCGCACGCCGTTGATGAACACCGCGCGGTGGAGCGCGGGCGGGGCGTTGAGGCGGAAGCCGGCGGGGCCGGTGGTCTCCGGGAAACTGTCGGCGAGCCACAGCCGGACCTTGTAGTCGAGATCGGGAGTCAGCGCGGGCGGGGCGACCAGCCGCTCGGCATGCGCAGCGATGAAGCCGGTCTCGACGCCGCCCCGCTGGAAGTCGGGCTCGCGCAGCAGGCGGACGAGGAAATTGGCGTTGGTGCGCACCGGCCAGACCTTGACCTGGCCGCACGTGAGCTCGAGCAGTTCGACCGCGGCGGTGCGGGTGGCGGCGTGAGCGACCAGCTTGGCGATCATCGGATCGTACCAGGGGCTGATCGTGTCGCCCTGCTCGACTCCGGTCTCGATGCGGACGCGCTGGCCGGACTCGCGGTCGTCCCAGTCGATGCCGAGCGCGAGCGTGTCGAGCCGGCCGATCGAGGGGAGGAAGCCGGTGGTCGGGTCCTCGGCATAGAGCCGCGCCTCGACGGCATGGCCCTTGATCCGGAGCTGCTTCTGGGTCCTGGGCAGCTTCTCGCCCGAGGCGACGCGGAGCTGCCACTCGACCAGGTCCTGGCCGGTGATCTCCTCGGTCACCGGATGCTCGACCTGGAGCCGGGTGTTCATCTCCATGAACCAGATGCGGTCGGCGCGGAGACCTTCGCTCGCGTCGGCGATGAATTCGATCGTGCCCGCGCCGA
>JAZKCD010000085.1:7357-8690 GCA_040388355.1 Pseudomonadota bacterium
GGCGCATGCCCTTGCCGCCGCCGCCGGCGACCGCCTTGATCAGCACGGGATAGCTGATCGCATCGGCCTCGGCCTGGAGGCGGGCGGGGGACTGGTCCTCGCCGAGATAGCCTGGCGTGACGGGGACGCCGGCGGCGATCATCCGCGCCTTGGCGGCGTCCTTGAGGCCCATCGCGCGGATGGAGTCGGGGTCGGGGCCGACCCAGATCAGCCCGGCGTCGATCACCGCCTGCGCGAAATCGGCATTCTCGGAGAGGAAGCCATAGCCGGGATGGATCGCCTCGGCGTCGCTGGTTTGCGCGGCGGTGATGATCCGATCGCCGAGAAGGTAGCTCTCGCGCGCCGGGGGCGGGCCGATATGCAGCGCCTCGTCGGCCTCGCGGACATGGCGGGCACCGGCGTCGGCGTCCGAATAGACCGCAATCGTGCGGATGCCGAGCGTCCGCGCGGTGCGGATGATCCGGCAGGCGATCTCGCCGCGATTGGCGATGAGGAGCGAAGTGATCATGGATGACGTTCCGGAAAGCCGTGGCGGGTGTGGAGCGCGGCGAGCAGCGCCTCGATCTCGTTGACGAAGCCGCCTTCGGCAAAGGCGAGCGCGGGGAGGTTCTGGTCGGCCTCGCCCAGCGCCTCGACCACCGCGGCGCGCGGGCGGGGCCAGGCGATACGGACGACCTCCAGCCCGGCGGCGCAGTCGGGGAAGGCGGCGAGCAGGCCTTCGACGGTCATGCAGTCCTTGCAGTAGAAAGCGCGCCCGGGCAGCGCCGGGTCGGCGAAACGGTGGTCGAGCACGAAGAGGCGGTCGCGGCTGCTCACCGGGCAGGGCATCCTGCGGTGCGCGACGAGAAGGTGATGTTCATCACTTTCCACACCCCGTTTTCGCGGACGAGGTCGAAATGGTCGAAGCCGCAATTGCTGACCTTGCCGCCGACGCGGACGACGAACGGCGCCCAGACCATCGCGATATCGCCGTCGATATCGATCGCGGGATCGGAGATGCGCTCCTGGAAGGTGGCATCGGGCTTGATGCGATCGGCGAACTGGGTCCAGCTGAGCTGGCGGACGCCGGTGACGCCGTCGGCGCGCGGGCCGACCGCGGTGACGCGGCCATCGGGGTAGACATGGCGCAGCATGGCGGCGGCGTCGCCCGCTTCGAAGGCGGCGAAGATCGCGTGGATCGGCGCCAGGACCGCGGCGGACTCGTCATCGGCATAAGTCAGCGCATTGGCCGGGGGGAGCTTGTCGCGGCCCTGCGCGGCAGCGGCGGCGGGGAGGAGGAGGGCGAGGGCGGCAAGCGGAAGCAGGACTTTCATTCGAAACCTTTCGAGTGGCC
>JAZKCD010000085.1:8700-20695 GCA_040388355.1 Pseudomonadota bacterium
TCGGATGCGTGCCGGTAGGGACCGAGCTGGGCCTGGGCGCGGGCCTCGATTGCGGCGCGCTGCTGCTCGGTGGTGAGCGGCGGGACGGCGGCGGCGGCCGCGGCAGCCGAAGCGCTCGCGGCGGCCGGCCCCGAGTCCGGGGGCGGGAGCAGCGGCACCCTGGAGCTGGCGGCGGACGCGTTGGCGCTCGCGGCGCTGCTCGACCCGGCCGAGGCGGAAGCGGAAGCGGAGGCGGAGGCGCTCGCGGCTGCCGACGCGGCGGGGGCGACATGTCTCGTGGCATAGGCCTGGCCGATGGCGGCGTTGTGCGGGAGCGCGGCGGCGACCAGCGCGGCATTCGCTGCGTCGCGGGTCGCCCGGGCGGCCGCCTCCTGGCCGGTGCCGCGGACCGCGTTGAGCGCCTGCTCCGCCGCGGACAGCGCGCCGCGCAGCCCCGCGAGCGCCTGGTGGCCGGTGCGGGCGACCGCGAGGATCCGGTCGAGATGCGCCTGGTCGGCGACGCCTTGCTCGCGCACCGGCCGCCCTCGCGAGGTATGCTCGACGTTCATGGCGTTCAGGCCGGTCTCGAGGACGACGCCGGCATCGCCGATCGCCGCCTTCTTCACCGTCTTCTGTCCCGCCGGGCCCGGAACCTCGGTCCAGCGGCGGCGCGGGGTCTGGCTGACATAGGGTCCGTGGCGGTGATCGAGGCGGATCCGGGTTCCGTTGCCGAAATAGAGGCTGCGCGCCGCCGCGGAGGGGGGCGCGGCGTTGGGCCCGGGATCGGCGCGGCTGGCGAAGTCGATGTCGTCGTGCCGGTAGGTGCCGGGGGGAGGCGCCGCGGCGGCCGCGTTCGCGGCGGCGCCGGCGGTCGCGCCACTGGCGCTCGAGGCGGTCGCGCTGCCGCTCTGGCCGGCCGCGGCGGCGGCCGCGGCGGATCCGGGGCCGTTCTTCGCCTGGACCACCAAGCCGCCCAGCGCAGACAGGCGAGCGACCGCCGGGCCCGCGTTGATCGCGTCGCGCAGGCGGAGCTGGGCGGCGACGCGGGGCGTGAGCACAGCGGCATGCGCGTCCGGCGTCCCAGCCGTCCGTGCCATATGCCGCTGCTCGAAGCCCCTGTCCGTCTTCGCCTCCTTCAGGTCACTGTAGCAGCTCGAGCTTGAGCGCGGCATAGGCGATCACCGTCACGGCGATCGCGAAGGGCGGGCCCCAGCGGACGACGAAGCGCATCAGCGGGTTGTTGCTCGCCTGCTTGTCGATATGGGCGAGCAGCTCGTCGCGGGCATAGTCGATCGCGTCCTCGCGGATCCAGCCCGCGGCGGCGATCCGGTCGAGATCGGCGTTCACCGTGGCCTTGTGCGCCTCGGCGTCGTTGCCCTGCTTGAACAGGTCGTAGACCAGCGGGCGGCGATGATTGTCGAAGCGCGCCTGGATCTGGTTGCGCTCGGCAATCGCCTTGGGAGAGAGATAGCCGCCATATTCCTGCAGGTCGGCCGCCGCGAGCAGAAGGTCGCGATAGTCGAGGGACATCAGCTTTTCCCCTGCGACGGTTCGGGTCTGGCCGGCCAGGTCTCGCTGACCTCCTCGAGAAAATCGACCAGGCCCTCGCCTGGCAAGCGATCGCGCTGCGTCGTGAAGATGTTTTCCGAATGCGCGAACAGAGTGGCGACGGTCATGCCATCGACGCGAAAGTCTCGCTTCGCCGATAATGCGAAGAACGCCCAATCGGAATACCAATGAAGGAACAGGTCGCCTTCGTCGTTCCAGAACATGTGCCGGTCGTAACTGAGCCAGTCCTTGATCATGGCGGCGTCGGTCTGGTTCGCGTCGCTCAGGATCGCAGGCTGGCGATCGGCGTCGGTTTCGCAGAGGCGAACGCAATAGGCATTGCCGCCGAATCCATCGCGGAACAGGGCAAGCGCCTCTTCGGGATGGTCGAACGCGAAATCCTCGAACGGATACCATGGATGATCGGCGTAGAGCGGCAGCACCTGACGCGGCGATACGAAGGGCTTGCCGGGCCACTCCACCCACGGCAGCAAAGGCTTCGGCAGCGCCGCAAGGGCGACGGGCCGAATCACATCCGGAACACCCCGAACGCCGGGCGCTCGGGGATCGGGGCGCCCAGCGTGGCGGCGAAGGCGAGGCCGAGGACGTCGCGGGTCTGGGCGGGGTCGATGATGCCGTCGTCCCACAGCCGCGCAGTGGCGTGCCAGGGATTGCCTTCGTCCTCGTAGCGCTGGCGGATCGGGGCCTTGAAGGCTTCGGCCTGCTCGGGGGTCCAGCTGTCGGCGTCGCGGTGGACGGTGGCGAGCACCGACGCTGCCTGCTCGCCGCCCATCACCGAGATGCGGCTGTTTGGCCAGCTGAACAGGAAGCGCGGCGAATAGGCGCGGCCGCACATGCCGTAATTGCCCGCGCCGAAGCTGCCGCCGATCAGCACGGTGATCTTGGGGACGGTCGCGGTGGCGACCGCGGTGACCAGCTTTGCGCCATGTTTCGCAATGCCTTCGGCCTCGTACCTGCCCCCGACCATGAAGCCCGAGATGTTCTGGAGGAACAGCAGCGGGATGCGGCGCTGGCAGGCGAGCTCGATGAAATGCGCGCCCTTCTGCGCGCTTTCGGAGAAAAGAATGCCGTTGTTGGCGATGACTCCGACCGGCATCCCCCAGATGTGCGCGAAGCCGCAGACGAGGCTGGTGCCGTGGAGCGACTTGAACTCGTGGAACTCGCTGCCGTCGACGAGGCGGGCGATGACTTCGTGGACGTCGTAGGGCGCGCGGACGTCCTGCGGGAGGATGCCGTACAGGTCTTCCGCGGCGTATTTAGGCGCGCGCGGGGTCAGCATCGCGATGTCGGGGGTGCGGTCGGCGGGCAGGTGGCTGACGATGTCGCGGACGATGGTCAGCGCGTGTTCGTCATTCTCGGCAACATGGTCGACCACGCCCGACTTGCGGCCGTGCAGGTCGCCGCCGCCGAGATCCTCGGCCGAGATGACTTCGCCGGTTGCCGCCTTCACCAGCGGCGGGCCGGCGAGGAAGATCGTGCCCTGGTTGCGGACGATGACGCTCTCGTCGCTCATCGCGGGGACGTACGCGCCGCCGGCGGTGCAGCTGCCCATCACGCAGGCGATCTGGGGGATGCCCTGCGCCGACATATTGGCCTGGTTGTAGAAGATCCGGCCGAAATGATCGCGGTCGGGGAAGACTTCGGCCTGGTGGGGGAGGTTGGCGCCGCCGCTGTCGACGAGGTAGATGCAGGGCAGGCGGTTGGCCTCGGCGATCTCCTGCGCGCGGAGATGCTTCTTGACCGTCATCGGGTAGTAAGTGCCGCCCTTCACCGTGGCGTCGTTGCAGACGATCATCACGGTGCGACCCGAGACGCGGCCGATCCCGGCGATCATCCCCGCGCCGGGGACTTCGCCGTCGTACAGGTCGTTGGCGGCGAGCTGGCCGATCTCGAGGAAGGGCGAGCCGGGATCGAGCAGATGCTCGACGCGGTCGCGGGGGAGGAGCTTGCCGCGTGCGGTGTGGCGCTCGCGGCTCTTCTCCGAACCGCCGAGCGCGGCGCGCCCGACATCGGCGCGCAGCGTTTCCGCGAGGCTGCGGTTGTGCGCCGCGTTGGCGCGGAAGGTCTCGCTGTCCGCGCTGACCTTCGTATCGAGCACCGGCGCGCTCATAATAGGGCATCTCTCCTGACCTAGTTTGCCTGACTACACGCGAAACGGCGCGATTGGAAGCGCTGGCGCGCGCGGTTTCACGAGTGTAGTGGACGACTCACACACCAAGAAAGTCCGGAGAGAGAAAAGTGAACAATCGGAGCGTATTCCTGCTCGCGGCATTGCTCGCGACCACTGCCTGCAACCCGATGGGTGGCACCGGCACCCCGCTTGCGGGCACCGGGATCGGCGTCGACGTCGCCGGGATCGACAAGGCAGTGAAGCCGGGCGACGATTTCGACGAATATGCCAACGGCGCGTGGCGCGCCAAGGCCGAGATTCCCGCCGACCGTTCGAGCATCGGCACCGGCTACGACGTGTCGCTCAAGGCCGAGGCCAACAATGTCGCGATCATCGAAGCGGCGACCAAGGCCAATGCCGCCGCCGGCACCGACCAGCGCCGCGTCGCCGACTGGTACGCCGCCTATACCGACACCGCCGGGATCGAGAAGCGCGGGCTGGCCCCGGTCAAGCCCGAGCTCGACGCGATCGCGGGGCTCAAGGACAAGACCGCGCTGTCGGCGATGCTCGGCGCCAACACCCGCGCCGATGTCGATCCGCTCAACGCGACCAATTTCCAGACCGAGAACCTGTTCGGGCTGTTCGTCAGCCAGGCGTTCGATCGGCCCGACACGACGGTGCCCTATGTGCTGCAGGGCGGGCTCGGGCTGCCCGACCGCGACTATTACCTCTCGCCCAAGCCCGAGATGGTGCAGGTCCGCGGGCAGTATAAGGCCTATATCGTCCAGGTGATGACGATGGCGGGCTTGAGCGATCCCGCGGCGCGCGCCGAGCGGGTGATGGCGCTCGAGACGCGGATCGCGCAGGCGCATGCCGACATCCTCACCAGCCAGGACGCGCACAAGGCCGACAATCCCTGGACCAAGGCCGATTTCGCCAAAAAGGCGCCGGGGATCGACTGGGATGCCTATTGGGCCGCGGCGGGGCTGGGCGCGCAGAACGACTATATCGTCTGGCATCCGGGCGCGGTTACGGGCTGCGCGCAGCTGGTGGCGAGCGAGCCGCTGGAGGCATGGCAGGACTGGCTGGCGTTCCACCGGATCAACGAAGTCGCCGACGCGTTGCCCGCGTCGTTCGACCAGGCGCGCTTCGACTTCTTCAACAAGACGCTCAACGGCACGCCCAAGCCGCGCCCGCGCGAAAAGCGCGCGATCGGCAGCGTCAACACCTGGCTCGGCGATGCAGTGGGCAAGCTCTATGCCGAGCAATATTTCCCGGCCTCGTCCAAGGCCGACATCCAGACGATGGTGAAGGGCATCCTCGCGGCGTTCGACAGCCGGGTGGCGGCGCTGACCTGGATGACCGCGCCGACCAAGGCCGAGGCGCGCAAGAAGATCGGCACGATGCGCGTCGGCATCGGCTATCCCGATGCGTGGCGCGATTATTCGGGGCTGGAGGTCAAGGCCGACGACCCGGTCGGCAATATCCGCCGCGCGCAGCTCGCCGAGACTCGGCACCAGCTCGCCAAGATCGGCAAGCCGGTCGACAAGGGCGAGTGGTGGATGACGCCGCAGACGGTCAACGCCGTCAACCTCCCACTGCAGAACGCGCTCAACTTCCCCGCGGCGATCCTGCAGGCGCCCTATTACGATCCGACCGCGGATGCGGCGAGCAACTACGGCTCGATCGGCGCGGTGATCGGGCACGAGATCAGCCACAGCTTCGACAATCTCGGCGCCGATTTCGATTCGACCGGCAAGCTGCGCAACTGGTGGACCAAGGACGATTTCGCGCATTTCGAGGCGGCCGGAAAGGCGCTGGTCGCGCAGTATGACGGTTATGAGGCGCTGCCCGGGCTGCACTTGAACGGGCAGCAGGAGCTGGCCGAGAACATCGCCGACGTGGCGGGGCTGACCGCGGCGTATGAGGCGTACCACGCCTCGCTGGGCGGCAAGGCGGCGCCGGTGATCGGCGGGCTGACCGGCGACCAGCGCTTCTTCCTCGCCTTCGCGCAAAGCTGGCGGGCCAAGCAGCGCGAGCAGCAGCTGCGCGCGCGGATCGCGACCGACGGCCATGCCCCGGCGCGGTGGCGGGCGATGACGGTGCGCAATCTTGACGCCTGGTACGGCGCGTTCAACGTGGTGCCGGGGCAGAAGTTGTTCCTTGCGCCCGAGCAGCGCGTGAAGGTCTGGTGACGGAGTAGGGCTTCCTCCGGATCAGGCGTCCTGATTCTTCCCTCTCCCATGGGGAGAGGATACCGGAGCTTGGCAGCTTGCTGCCTAGCGCAGGTTGGTGAGGGGTTACGGCAGCTGAGAGGGTTCTAACCCCTCACCCAGCTCCGACTAGGGCCTGCTGAAGAAGCAGACCCAAGTCTGCGCAACCCTCTCCCTATGGGAGAGGGGGATTGGGTCGGTCGCTGAATGTCGATACAGCCGCGGCTGACGAAGAGCCCGGGAGGAGAGCCGATGCACCCGATCCGTACGATGGCCGCGCTGGCGGCAGCGCTGTCGCTCATGGCGGCCGCCCCCGCGCCGAAGCCCGAGCATTGGACTCCCGCCTGGACCGCGAGCATGTGGGAAGGCGTCGGCGAGCGGCAGGCGGTGCCGGTCGAGAATGCCACGATCAGCTTTGCGGTCCGCATCGGCGCGGGCGGAAGCGCGCTCCGGCTCAGGCTTTCCAACGAATATGGCCCGGCGTTCCGGATCGGCGCCGCGAGCGTGCGCGTCGCCGGCGGGCCGACCGTCAGGGTGACGTTCGACGGGCAGGGGACGACCCTGGTGCCGGCCAATGCGCCGCTGCTCAGCGACGCCGTGCCGCTGGCGGTCAAGCCCTTCGAGGTAGTCGAGGTCTCGCTCTACCTTCCCGAGAAGGTTTCGCTCGCCACGGTCCATGCCGCTTCGGGCGCCAAGACCGCGATTTCGGAGGCGGGCGATTTCACCGGCGCACCGTTCGCGGCGGCGCGGCGCGTCGACTCGCGGCCGTTGCTCGCCGGGGTCGACGTGCTGGGGGCCAGGGCGCGCCCGGTGATCGTCGCCTATGGCGATTCGATCACCGACAATACCGGCTGCGCGCTCGATGCGGTGCCGGTGTGCCGGTGGAGCGACGTGCTCGGCCGCCGGCTGGCCGCGGCGGGCAAGCCGCATGTCGTGGTGACGCAGGCGATCTCGGGCAACCGCATCCTCGCGCCGGGGACCGGGCCGAGCGCGCTGGCGCGCTTCGATCGCGATGTGCTGTCGCTGCGGGGCGTGACGCATATCGTGCTGCTCGAAGGGATCAACGACATCGGCGGATCGGGCCGCGTCCGCGACGGCGTCGCCGCGCCGACGATCACCGCCGAGCAGCTGATCCTCGGCTACCGGCAGCTCGTCCGGCGCGCGCACGACCATGGCATCAAGGTGATCGCGATGACCGTGCTGCCCTATCAGGGCGCCGGCTACCAGACCGAAGCGGGCGAGGCGATGCGGGTGCGCGTGAACGAGTTCATCCGCACCTCCGGGACCTTCGACGGAGTGATCGACATGGACAAGGTGATGGCCGATCCCGCCAATCCGAAGAAGCTCGATCCGGCGTATCAGCGCGGCGACAACCTCCACCCCGACGGCAACGGCGAGGCGAAGATGGGCGAGGCGATCGATTTGCGGCTGTTTCGGTAGCGTCCATCCGGCTGGATTGAAATCAGCTTATCCCCGGCGAAGGCCGGGGCCCAGTTGCGAGCTGACCCAGATGGCGGGATGCCGCTTCAAGTTCGTCGAGACTGGGCCCCGGCCTTCGCCGGGGAAACAGGTTCAAACCGGTCGAGTCCGGTCCTATGCCGCGCCGATCAGCTCGCGCCCGATCAGCATCCGCCGGATCTCGTTGGTGCCCGCGCCGATGTCGAGCAGCTTGGCGTCGCGCAGGAAGCGTTCGACCGGCCAGTCCTTGGTGTAGCCCGCGCCGCCCAGCGCCTGGATCGCCTCGAGCGAGACCTTCACCGCATTCTCGCTCGCCAGCAGGATCGCGCCCGCGGCGTCGAAGCGGGTGGTGTTCCCGGCGTCGCAATTCTTGGCGACGGTGTAGACATAGGCGCGCGCCGAGTTGAGCGCGACGTACATGTCGGCGATCTTGGCCTGCATCAGCTGGAAGGTGCCGATCGGCTGGCCGAACTGCTTGCGATCGCGGACATACGGGATGACGACGTCGAGGCAGGCCTGCATGATGCCGAGCTGGATGCCGGCGAGGACGGTGCGCTCATAGTCGAGGCCGCTCATCAGCACGCCGACGCCGCCGTTGAGCGGGCCCATGACATTCTCCTCGGGCACCTCGCAATCGTTGAACACGAGTTCCGCGGTGGGGGAGCCGCGCATCCCCATCTTGTCGAGCTTCTGGCCGATCGAGAAGCCGGGCATGTCCTTCTCGATCAGGAAGGTGGTGATGCCGCGCGAGCCTTCGCCGGTCTTGGCATAGACGACGAGGGTATCGGCGTAAGCCGCGTTGGTGATCCAGAATTTGGTGCCGTTGAGGATGAAGCGATCGCCCCGGTGCTCGGCGCGGAGCTTCATCGAGACGACATCCGAGCCGGCGCCCGCCTCGGACATGGCGAGGCTGCCGACATGCTCGCCCGAGACGAGTTTCGGCAGGTACTTCGCCTTCTGCTCGGGGGAGGCCCAGCGGCGGATCTGGTTGACGCAGAGGTTCGAGTGGGCGCCGTAGCTGAGGCCGATCGAGGCGCTGGCCCGCGACACTTCCTCGACCGCGACGACATGCTCGAGATAGCCGAGGCCGAGCCCGCCATACGCTTCGTCGACGGTGATGCCGTGCAGGCCCAGCTCGCCCATCGCCGGCCACAGCGCGCGCGGGAACCAGTCCTCGGCGTCGATCCGGGCGGCGAGCGGCTCGATCTGCTCGCGGGCGAAGCGCGCGGTGGTCTCGCGGATCATGTCGGCATTTTCGCCGAGGCCGAAATCGAGGGTGCCGTCCATATCCGTCTCCATCCCGCTTGATCTTGTCGGCGGGCCATCTTTGCGTTCTAACCCTGTGAAGAAATGGGGGACAGGGTGGCAAGCCTTTTCAGACTGAAGACGATCGTCGCGGCGGAGGACCAGCCCGAACATCACCGGATGGCGCGGACGCTGTCGTGGCCGCACCTCGTCGCGCTGGGCGTGGGGGCGATCGTCGGGACCGGCATCCTGACGCTGATCGGCGTCGGCGCCGATCGGGCGGGGCCTGCGGTGCTGGTCAGCTTCGTCGTGGCGGGAGCGATCTGCGCGTGCGCGGCGCTCTGCTATGCCGAGATGGCGACGATGATCCCCGCCTCGGGCAGCGCCTATACCTATAGCTATGCGGTGCTGGGCGAGCTGTTCGCGTGGATCGTCGGCTGGTCGCTGATCCTCGAATATTCGCTGGTG
The DNA here is from genome assembly GCA_040388355.1 of Pseudomonadota bacterium. Lineage (GTDB taxonomy): Bacteria > Pseudomonadota > Alphaproteobacteria > Sphingomonadales > Sphingomonadaceae > Sphingomonas. Next base: position 17,743 of record JAZKCD010000085.1, read on the forward strand.
GTGGCGACGGTGGCGGTGGGCTGGTCGGGCTATGCGGTCGGGTTTCTCAAGGGGCTGGGCGTGGTCCTGCCCGAATTCCTGACGCACGGGCCGACGCTGGCGGGCTCGCTCGGCAAGGGGACGCTCCATCTCGCGACGCCCGGGATCAACCTGCCCGCAGTGTTCATCATCGCCGTGGTCGCCGGGCTGCTGATGCTCGGCACGCGCGAGAGCGCGCGAGTCAACACGATCCTGGTGGTGCTCAAGATCGTCACGCTCGGGCTGTTCGTCGCGGTAGCGCTGCCGCATTTCGACGCGGCCAATTTCCAGCCCTTCGCGCCGCACGGCTTCGGCAGCGATGAGGGCGCGGGCGGGGTGAAGTATGGCGTGATGGGCGCGGCGGCGATCATCTTCTTCGCATTCTACGGCTTCGACGCGATCTCGACCGCGGCCGAGGAGACCAAGAACCCCGAGCGCGACCTGGCGATCGGGATCGTCGGATCGATGGTGGCGTGCACGGCGATCTACATGGTGGTCGCAGCCGCGGCGGTGGGCGCGCTGAGCTTCACCCGCTTCTCGCACAGCGCCGAGCCGCTGGCGCTGATCCTGCGCGAGATCGGCCGGCCGGGCGTGGCGACGGTGGTGGCGACCGCGGCGGTGATCGCGCTGCCGACGGTGCTGCTGGCGTTCCTCTATGGGCAGAGCCGGATCTTCCTGGTGATGGCGCGCGACGGCTTCCTGCCGACGGGCCTTGCGGCGATCTCGAAGCGGGGCACGCCGGCGCGGATCACGGTGGTGACCGCGGTGGTGGTGGCGGTGCTCGCCGCGCTGACCCCGCTCGACGTGATCGCGAGCCTCGCCAATGCCGGGACGCTGTGCGCGTTCGTCGCGGTGGCGGCGTGCGTGCTGGTGCTCAGGCGGCGCGCGCCCGATGCGCGGCGGCCGTTCCGCACCCCCGCGGCGTGGGTGATCGCGCCGCTGGCGATCGCGGGATGCGTGTACCTGTTCACCAGCCTGCAGGCAGTGACGCAGGTCTCGTTCCTGATCTGGAACGCGATCGGGCTGGCGATCTACTTCCTCTATGCGCGGCGGCGGGCTTTGGTCACGCCGTCGTGATGGTGCCGTCGGTCACGGTGACCGGCCAGGGCTGAAGCCTGGCGCCGGTGCAGGGGCCGCCGACGCAGAGGCCGTCCTCGATACGATAGAGCGCGCCGTGCCAGCTGCACTGGATCAGGCGGCCGTCGGGCGTGAGATACTGGTCGAGCTGCTGCGCGAGCGGGAGCGCCATGTGCGCGCAGCGGTCGACATAGCCATGGACGGTGTCGCCCTGGCGGACGACGAAGCCGTGGAAGCGGCCCGCCTTCATCTCGAGGACGAAGTTGCGCGCGGTGCCGTCGGGGATGAGGTCGAGCGGGCCGAGCCTGACGCCGGGCGGAGTGGCGGAGAGGCGTTCGCTCAAGGGAGCTTCGCCTTGGGGAATCCCTTCCACGCGGCGTCGTAATCGGGCTGGGCGCAGTCGAGGGCATATTGCGTGGGCCGATACGGCCAGCAGGTCTCGACCATGAAGGCCATGGTGCCTTCGATCTTGTGGGGCTTGAGATCGGCGTTGGTGGCACCTTCCCAACTGGCGAGATCGGGGCCGTGGCCAGCCATGAGGTTGTGCAGGCTGAGGCCGCCGGGGGCGAAGCCTTCGGCCTTGGCGTCGTACGCGCCGTCGATCAGCCCCATCGCTTCGCTCATCACGTTGCGGTGGAACCAGGGCGGGCGGAAGCTGTCTTCCGCCACCATCCAGCGCGGCGGGAAGATCACGAAATCGGCGTTGGCGCGGCCGGGGACGTCGCTGGGCGACGTCAGCACTGTGAAGATCGACGGGTCGGGATGGTCGAAGCTGACGGTGTTGATCGTGTTGAAGCGGGCGAGGTCGTAGCGCCACGGGGCGAGATTGCCGTGCCAGGCGACGACGTCGAGCGGGCTGTGGTCGAGCGTCGTGGTCCACAGGCTGCCGAGATATTTCTGGATGAGCTCGAATTGCTCGTCGCGGTCCTCGAACCAGGCGGCGGGGGTCTCGAAATCGCGGGGATTGGCGAGGCCGTTGCTGCCGATCGGGCCGAGATCGGGGAGACGGAACAGCGCGCCGTGGTTCTCGGCGACATAGCCGCGCGCCTCGCCGTCGGGAAGCAAGGCGCGGAAGCGGACGCCGCGGGGGATCAGTGCGATCTGGCCGGGGGCGATGTCGATGCGGCCGAGCTCGGTGAGGAGCTGGAGGCGGCCGTGCTGGGGAATAAAGAGCAGCTCGCCATCGGCGTCGGCGAAGATGCGGGCGTCCATGTCGGCGCTGGCGGCGTAGAGGTGGACGGCGACGCCTTCGAGATCGGCGGGGTCGCGGTTGGCGAGCATGGTGGTCATGCCGTCGATCAGGTCGGTGCCTGGCGGCGCGTCGGGGATCGGGTCCCAGCGGAGGCGGTTGGGGGGCAGGGGGGCCTGCACCGTGCCGGGGGCGAAGCGCGCCGCGCCTTCGTAGCGGGTGAAGGCCGGGTGCTCGGCGGTGGGGCGCAGGCGGTAGAGCCACGAGCGGCGATTCTCGTGGCGCGGCGCCGTGAAGGCGGTGCCCGACAGCTGCTCGGCGTAGAGGCCGTAGGGGGGCTTTTGCGGCGAATTGCGGCCTACGGGCAATGCGCCGGGAACAGCCTCGGTCGAGACATGGTTGCCGAAGCCGGGGTGGTAGTCGGTCATGCTCATCTCCGGTTGGGCCGGGGTGGAACGCACCTACGCTACACGCGCATTCCCCCCGGCTCTCCTCTCCGACTCTGTCCCGCGTGGCTAGCGGGATTTAGGGGTTCGCGCGGAGGCGCGGAGACGCGGAGAAGAAAGAGGCTGCCGCTGCGCGGCGGGCTGCACACGCTCGATACCTGCGTGAAGGAACTGATTGCACCCCATGTGATCGGCCGCGACGCGACCGAGGTCGAGGCGATCT
>JAZKCD010000086.1:0-404 GCA_040388355.1 Pseudomonadota bacterium
CGCCGACTGCGTCGCCTATGCGACCGAGCGTAAGCAGTTCGGCAAGGCGATCTCAGAACACCAGCTGATCCAGGCGATGATCGCCGATTCCAAGACCGAGGCACTCGCCGCGCGCGCGCTGGTGCTCGAAACCGCCGCCGCCAAGGACGCCGGCAAGGACGTGGTGATGGAATCGGCGGCCGCCAAATATTTCGCCAGCGAGATGGTCGGCCGCGTCGCCGACCGTGCGGTGCAGATCTTCGGCGGCGCGGGGTACATCGCGGACTATGGCATCGAACGCCTCTACCGCGACGTCCGCCTGTTCCGCATCTACGAAGGGACCAGCCAGATCCAGCAACTGATCATCGCACGAGAGACGATCAAACGCGGGGGATAACCGCCCCAAAAGAACACCCACCCCCGTT
>JAZKCD010000086.1:414-46701 GCA_040388355.1 Pseudomonadota bacterium
AAACCTCGCGCAGCATCTGTGGCCTGTTTCTCGACTTCGCTCGAAACGAACGGAAGAAGGAGAAACTGACATGGACACCACCAACCTCTTCCGCCTCGACGGCCGCACCGCGCTGGTCACTGGCGGCTCGCGTGGCATCGGCAAGATGATCGCGGCGGGTTTCATCGCTCAAGGCGCGACCGTCTATATCTCGGCGCGCAAGGCCGATGCCTGTTTCGAGACCGCGAAGGAACTGGGCGAGAAGTGCATCGCGCTGCCGCAGGACGTGTCGACCGTCGCGGGCTGCAAGGCGCTTGCCGCGCAGCTTGCCGAACATACCGACAGCCTCGACATCCTGGTCAACAATGCCGGTGCGGCCTGGGGCGAGCCGTTCGAGAACTTCCCCGAAAAAGGCTGGGACAAGGTGATGGACCTGAACGTCAAATCGCCCTTCTTCCTGACTCAGGCGCTGCATCAGGCGTTGAAGAACGCCGCCCGCCCTGACCGCCCGACCAAGGTGATCAACATCACCTCGATCGACGGCCAGCGGCTCAATCCGTGGGAGACCTACAGCTACCATGCGTCCAAATCGGCGCTGATCTACCTGACCAAGCGGATGGCGGCGCGCCTCATCCGCGATTCGATCAACGTCACCTCGATCGCGCCCGGCGCCTTCGCCAGCGAGATGAACCGCGCCGCACGCGATCATGGCGACGCGGTCGGAAAAGCAATCCCGGCGCAGCGCATCGGCATCGACGAGGACATGGCCGGCGCCGCGATCTACCTCGCCTCGCGCGCGGGCGACTATGTGGTGGGCGAGACGATCACCGTCGACGGCGGGCTGGTCCATGCGATGGCGGGGGTGAGCATCGAGGGGTGAATTCGGACGCTTGCAATGTAGGATCGTGCCTGCTCGGCTCGCCCACGCCGCGCGACGCGGCCGCTCTTTCACAAGTGAGCCCATCGAACCGGACGCGCCGTTTCGCGAAGCGTTGCGACTCCACGCGTTCGCAATTGCACCTTCGCGATAGCTTCGCGAAACTCCGCTTGCGAGACGAAATAGTCCGATCTTCCCTCGGGACATGACCCGGCATGGCGATTCACGTCGAAAAGAGCGATTCGCAATAAGCTTCGGCTCGCACCTACCGCGCAATCCCCCCCGCGGCGAGCACCGCCAGCGTCACCAGCTCGCTCGCGGTCGCGGTCATCGGGGCGATCTGGACGGGCTTCTCCATCCCGATCAGCATCGGCCCGATCGTCGAATCGCCACCCAGCTCGCGCAGCAGCTTCGCCGAGATGTTGGCCGATTGCAGCCCGGGCATGATCAGCACATTGGCCGGGCCCGAGAGCCGCGCGAACGGGTATTTGGCCAGCTGGCGTGCGTTGAGCGCGACGTCGGGCGCCATCTCGCCTTCATATTCGAAATTGACGTCGCGCTTGTCGAGCTCCTTCACCGCGCCGCGCAGATTGTCGAGCCAGCGGCCGGTCGGGTTGCCGAAGGTCGAGTAGCTGAGGAAGGCGACGCGCGGCTCATGCCCCATGCGGCGCGCGACCGCGGCGGTCTGCTCGGCGATGTCGGCAAGCTCCTCGGCGGTCGGGCGCTCGTTGACCGTGGTGTCGGCGATGAACACGGTGTGCGAGCGGCCGACCATGACATGGACCCCGAACGGGGTGCGGCCCTTCTCGGGGTCGATCACGCGGCGGATCTCGCGGATCGTCTGCGCATAGGTGCGGGTGACGCCGGTGATCATCGCGTCGCCCTCGCCGAGCTGGAGCAGCAGCGCGCCGAAGATGTTGCGGTCGCGGTTGACCATCCGGGCGATCTCGCGCCGCAGGAAGCCGCGGCGCTGGAGCCGCTCGTAGAGGAAGTCGATCATCCGCTCGACCAGAGGCGAGTTGACGCTGTTGTGCAGCTCGAACTCGTCGGGGTTGGCGCCGAGCGCGCGCAGCCGCTCATGCACCGATTCGCGCCCGACCAGCACCGGCACGCCATAGCCGCCTTCCTTGAACGCGATCGCGGCGCGCAGCACGACTTCCTCCTCGCCCTCGGCGAAGATCACGCGCTTGGGGTTCGAACGCGCGCCTTCATAGGCGAGAGTGAGCACCGAAGTGGTCGGGTTGAGCCGCGCGCGGAGCTGCTGGCGATAGGCCGCGAAGTCCTCGATCGGCTTGGTCGCGACTCCCGATTCCATCGCTGCCTTGGCGACCGCGGCGGGGACGATCTCCATCAGCCGCGGATCGAACGGTGCGGGGATGATGTATTCGGGGCCGAAGCTGTGGTGCACGCCGTACGCGACCGCGACTTCCTCGGGCACCTGCTGGCGCGCGAGCATCGCCAGCGCGTTGGCCGCGGCGATCTTCATCTCGTCGTTGATCGTCGTCGCGCGCACGTCGAGCGCGCCGCGGAAGATGAAGGGGAAGCCGAGGACGTTGTTGACCTGGTTGGGATAGTCCGAGCGCCCGGTGGCGATGATCGCGTCGGGCCGCGCCGCCTTGGCCTCGGGCACCGCGATCTCGGGATCGGGGTTGGACATGGCGAAGATGATCGGCTTGGGCGCCATCGTCTTGAGCAGTTCGGCTGGCAGCGAATTGGCCGAGGCGAGCCCGAGGAACACGTCGGCCCCGACGAGCGCATCGGCGAGGCTGCGCCGCTCGGTCGGCACCGCGTGCGCCGACTTCCACTGGTTCATGCTCTCGGTGCGGCCCTGGTAGATCACGCCCTTCTGGTCGAGCATCAGCAGATTGTCGTGCGGCAGCCCCATCGCCTTGATCAGCTCGGCGCAGGCGATCGCGGCGGCACCGGCGCCGAGCATCACGATCCGGGTCTTCTTGATGTCGCGCCCGGTCAGATAGAGCGCGTTGATGAGGCCGGCGGCGGCGATGATCGCGGTGCCGTGCTGGTCGTCATGGAAGACGGGAATGTTCATGCGCTCGCGGAGCGTCTGCTCGATCACGAAGCATTCGGGGGACTTGATGTCCTCGAGGTTGATTCCGCCAAAGCTCGGCTCCATCAGCTCGACGGCGTCGATGAAGCGGTCGACATCCTCGGTCTTGAGCTCGATATCGATCGAATCGACGTCGGCGAAGCGCTTGAACAGCACCGCCTTGCCTTCCATCACCGGCTTCGACGCCAGCGCGCCGAGATTGCCGAGGCCGAGGATCGCGGTCCCGTTCGAGATCACCGCGACCAGATTGCCCTTGGCGGTATAGTCATAGACCTTGGACGGATCCTCGGCGATCGCCAGCACCGGCACCGCTACGCCTGGCGAATAGGCCAGCGCCAGGTCGCGCTGGGTCGCCATCGGCTTCGACGCGATGATCTCGATCTTGCCCGGACGGCCTTCGGAATGGAACAGCAGCGCCTCGCGCTCTGAAAACTGGACGTTGCTGTCTTCGGCCATCAAACTCTCCCGGGATTGGACATCCCTTAGGGCGGACTTGTCCCCAAGAAAACCCGGCGCGGGAGTTGATCGCGCAAGGGGTTTCGCTAACCCGATGGCCGATGTCCTCCGCCCCCACTCCGATGATGACGCAGTATCTCGCGCTCAAGGCCGAGGCCGAGGATTGCCTGCTCTTCTACCGGATGGGCGACTTTTTCGAGCTGTTCTTCGACGATGCGAAGATCGCCTCCGCCTGCCTCGACATCGCGCTTACCGCGCGCGGCGAGCATGACGGGGACCGCATCCCGATGTGCGGGGTGCCCGCGCATGCGATGGACACCTATCTCGCGCGGCTGATCAAGGCGGGGCATCGCGTCGCGATCGCGGACCAGGTCGAGACCCCCGAACAGGCGAAGAAGCGCGGCGGATCCAAGGCGCTGGTCGCGCGCGCCGTCATCCGGGTGGTGACCGCGGGGACGCTCACCGAGGAATCGCTGCTCGACAGTCGCAGCGCCAATTGGTGCGCGGCGCTGGGCGAGGTCGGCGGCCAGGTCGCGATCGCCTGCGCCGATATCTCGACCGGACGCTTCGAGATCGTCGAGAGCGATGCCGAGCGGGTCGGTGCCGAAATCGCGCGGCTCAACCCGGCCGAGACGATCGTCTCCGAAGCCTCGGCCTTCGCCGACCTCGCCACGCTCCAGCGCCCGCGCGCCGATTTCGACAGCAGCGCGGGCGAGGCGCGGCTCAAGGCCTTGTTCGGGGTGGCGACGCTCGACGGCTTCGGCGCCTTCTCGCGCGCGGCGCTGGCGGCGGCGGGCGGGCTGGTCGCCTATCTCGACCACACCGCGCGCGGATCGCTGCCCTTCCTGCGCCCGCCGCGCGTCAGCCGCACCGACGCGTGCATGGCGATCGACGCGGCGACGCGCGAGAGCCTCGAGCTGACCGTCAGCAGCGCCGGCAGCCGCAAGGGCAGCCTGCTCGACAGCGTCGACCGCACCGTCACCGGCGCGGGCGCGCGGCTGCTCGGCGCCGACATCGCCGCGCCGCTGATGGACCGCGCGGCAATCGAGGCGCGGCTCGACCTCGTCCAGCGCTTCCACGACGACGGCCCTTTACGCGAAATGCTGCGCAGCAATTTGCGCGCGCTTCCCGATATCGGCCGCGCGCTCGGGCGAATCGCGGCGGGGCGCGGGAGCCCGCGCGACTTGGGCCAGCTGCGCGACGGACTCGACGGCGCATGGCGGCTGGCGGAGCGGCTGAGCGGCGTTCCCGATCGCCCGGCGCTGCTGAACGAGCTGGTCCCCCAGCTCCAGGGCCATGGCGCGCTGATCGACCTGCTTGCCCGCGCGCTGGTCCCCGAGCCGCCGATCGATGCCGACAAGGGCGGCTATATCGCCGAAGGCTATGACGCCGCGCTCGACGACCTGCGCGACGCCGGCGCGGGCGGGCGGCGCGTCATCGCCAGCCTCGAGGCCGATTACCGCCAGCGTACCGGCATTTCGGCGCTCAAGATCCGCCACAACGGCGTGCTCGGCTATCATATCGAAGTCCCCGCGCGCGTCGCCGATCCGCTGATGCGGCAGGAGAGCGGCTTCACCCATCGCCAGACCTTGGCCGGGGTGGTCCGCTTCAACGCCCCCGATCTCCACGAGGCGGCGATCAAGGTGACTCAGGCCGGCGCGCACGCGCTCGCCGCCGAGGCCGCGCATCTCGAGGACCTGACCGAGGCCGCTTTGAAGGTCCGCGAGGCCATCGCGCGCACCGCCGATGCGCTCGCCCGAGTCGACGTCGCCGCCGCACTCGCCGAGCGCGCCGCGGAGAGCGGCTGGGCGCGGCCCGGCCTCGTCGACCACGCCTGTTTCGAAGTCGAAGGCGGGCGCCACCCGGTGGTCGAGGACGCCGTCTCGCGCGCCGGCGGCCGCTTCGTCGCCAATGACTGCACCCTGTCGGAAACCTCGCGCCTGTGGCTGGTCACCGGGCCGAACATGGGCGGCAAGTCGACCTTCCTGCGCCAGAACGCGTTGATCGCGGTGCTCGCCCAGGCGGGCAGCTACGTCCCGGCGACGCGCGCGCAACTCGGGCTGGTCGACCGGCTGTTCAGCCGGGTCGGCGCCTCGGACAATCTCGCGCGCGGACGTTCGACCTTCATGGTCGAGATGGTCGAGACCGCCGCGATCCTGGCGCAGGCGACCCCGCGCAGCTTCGTCATCCTCGACGAGGTCGGGCGCGGCACATCGACCTATGACGGGCTTGCCATCGCCTGGGCGGTGGTCGAGGCGATCCACGAGGATAATCGCTGCCGCTGCCTGTTCGCGACGCATTATCACGAGCTGACCCGGCTCGCCGAACGCTGCGACGCGCTGACGCTCCACAATGTCCGCGCGCGCGAATGGAAGGGCGATCTCGTCCTGCTCCACGAAGTCGCCGAGGGGCCCGCCGACCGCAGCTACGGCATCGCCGTCGCCCGCCTCGCCGGCCTGCCGCCGGTCACGATTCGGCGCGCCAAGGCCGTGCTCGACAAGCTCGAGGCCGGGCGCCAGAAGACCGGCGGGCTGGCGGCAGGGCTCGACGATCTGCCGCTGTTCGCCGCGGCGATGGCGGTCGAGGAAGAGGCGATCGACACGCTCCGCGCCGAACTCGCCGCGCTGGACCTGGACGCGCTCAGTCCCCGCGACGCGCTGGAGGCGCTCTATCGGCTCAAGGGGCTGGCGGCGGGAGAAGGCTGAGACAATTTTTTGCCGGGGAAGGGGTCCAATGAGCCGATCCGACTCCAAAGGCTGATCGCCACTGCATCTGTGAGCCGCAAATCCGGTCCGCGGCGATACCCTTCCGCCCCCGGCCGCGCTATCGCCACGCCATGCCCGATCTCGCGTCCATCGTCGCCGACATCGCCGCCGAGATGGCCGACGCGCCCGATCGCGGCACGCCTGCCAGCTATATCGCCCCGCTCGCCGCGGTCGACCCGCGCCGCTTCGGGATCGCCGTGATCGAGGCCGATGGCACCATGCACACCGCGGGCGACGCCGACATCGCCTTCTCGATCCAGAGCGTGTCGAAGGTCTTCGCGCTGACCCTCGCGCTCGGCGCGGTGGGGGACCAGCTATGGGCGCGGGTCGGGCGCGAGCCTTCGGGCAGCGCGTTCAATTCGATCGTCCAGCTCGAGACCGAGCACGGCATCCCGCGCAACCCGTTTATCAACGCCGGGGCGATCGTCGTCGCCGACCTGCTTCTCGGCCGCGGCGCGCCGCGCGAGACGATCGGCGAAATCGTGCGCTTCGTCCGCGGGCTGGCGGGCGACGAGGACATCCATGTCGACGAAGCGGTCGCCCGCGCCGAGCTCGACACCGGCTTCCGCAACATCGCGCTCGCCAACTATATGCGCGCCTTCGGCAACCTCAGGAACGAAGCCGATCGCGTGCTCGGGGTCTATTTCCACCAGTGCGCACTGGCGATGAGCTGCCGCCAGCTGGCGCTCGCCGGGCGTTACCTGATGGCGGGCGGGCGCAACCCCGAGACCGGGCACAGCATCGTCTCGCCCCAGCGCGCGCGGCGGATCAATGCGCTGATGCTGACCTGCGGCCATTATGACGGTTCGGGCGAGTTCGCCTTCCGCGTCGGGCTGCCGGGCAAGTCGGGGGTGGGCGGCGGCATCCTCGCGATCGCGCCGGGGCTCGCCTCGATCGCGGTGTGGTCGCCGGGGCTCAACGAGCGCGGCAATTCGCAGCTCGGCACGCTCGCGCTCGAACGGCTGGCGGCGCGCACCGGCTGGTCGATCTTCGAGCCGCGCGCCGCGCCCGGGCCATAGCCGCGCGGAATACCGGACGGCAGCCCTATGAATGGCGATTGCGCGGGGCCTGCGCCATTCTCCAGCCGATGCAAGACGTTGACGCGTATCGGACGGCCTATCGGCGCGACGGCTTCGTGATCCTGCGCGGCGTCTTCGCGCCCGCCGAGATCGCCGCCATCGCCGCCGCCGCCGACCAGGTCCATGCCGAGGGGGTCGCCCACGGCCGCAGCTTCCGCCACGGCAATCTCTTCTACAATGTCGGTCCAAGTCAGGACGGCGCGCCGCTGGTGCGGATGGCGCAGTGGCCTTCCTATCACCAGCCGGTGCTGAACGCGGTCCGGCTCGACCCGCGCTTCGCCGATATCCTTGGGGCCTTGATCGGCGACGACCTCAAGCAGATCATCAACCAGCTCCACTGGAAGGCGCCGGGCAGCCTGGGCGACTTCGCGTGGCACCAGGATTCGCGCTTCCGCAAGCCCGACAGCGCCTATCGCAACCTCGCGGCGTCGTACGTGCAAACCGGGCTCGCGATCGACCCGCACACCCCCGAATCGGGGTGCATGCGCTTCATCCCCGGCAGCCATGTGCAAGGCGACCTCGATCTCGACACCGCAACCGAAGTGCTCGGCACCGCGATGACCGACGCGGCGATCGAGGCGGCGGGACTCTCGTCCGCGGGCGCAGTCGATGCGGTGCTCGATCCCGGCGACCTGGTGCTGTTCAGCCCGTTCGTGGTGCACGGATCGGGGCACAACCAGTCGGCCCACCAGCGCCGGCTCTACATCAACGGCTATGTCCGCGCCGCGGATTGCGACCGCGGCGAATGGGCCTTCCGCGGCGCCGCGCCCGTGCCGTTCGGCCCCGAGCCCGCTTTGGTCCATTACGAAGCGCTGCGCGAGCGCGGCGAGCCGCATTACATCTGAGGCGATTTCCGCTTGCGCAGGCGGCGGGCGTTGGCGGTGACCTGCTTGTGGATCGGCGCGAGCCCGACCTCGGCGAGCCGCGCGGCGCGCTCGGTCGATCGCACCGCATAGGCCGAGCTTCGCGTCGCCAGCGCGCTCATCTCGGCCAGCGTCGGCGCCCGGCCGCGCAACCCCATCGTCCAGAGATTCTGCATCTCGCCCATCCAGCCGAGCTGCAGCTCGACCAGCTCGGCCGACATCGCCGTGCCCGCGCTGGCGAAGGCGATGACCTTCTCGGGCACCATCCGCGCGAGCTCGGCATGATCGGCGAGCAAGGGGCTGCGCATCGCCGTCTCGATGATGTCGCCGCGCTTGCGGACGACTTCGCGCGACGCAGTGAGCGTCTTCACCGCGCGCGACTGCGTGCCCGCCATGCCGAGCATCGCCGAAGTCATCCGCAACCAGGAAGTGACCGGATCGAAGGTCAAACCTGCACCGCTTCCAGCGTCGTCGTCTCGGGCTTGGGCAGGCCGCCGGCCTTGTAGGTCGCGACCAGCTCGGCCTTGCGCGCCGCCAGCTGCTCGCCGAGCGCATCCATGTCGAGCCCGGCCTTGCGCGCCTGCGCGAACAGGCCTTCCATGCGCTTCTCCTCTTCCTCGACATGATGCTCGATCTGCTCGGAAAGGACCTTCACCTTGGCGTCGTAATACTCGTCGTCGGGGCCGCCCGCCTCGATCTCGGCGATCAGCACCTTGGCGCCGTCATGCTCGACATAGGCTTCCTTGAGCAGGTCCTCCTCGACCTTGCCCTCGCAGGCCGGGTAGAAAATCTCCTCCTCGATCTGCGCATGGACGGTCAGCTCGAGGCAGATCTCCAGCGCGATCTTCTGCTTCTTGCCTTCACCCTTCGCGCCCTCGAACTGCTCGAACAATTGCTCGACCTTGCGGTGATCCGCCTTGAGAAGTGCGACTGCGTCCTGCTTGTCTGCCATGGTCTGCCTCCTGTGGATTTCGGCCGCATAACCAAGCGTTTGGCGGGTTCGTTCCGCGAATTTTCCAGTTGCGAGTCGTTAGCAGCTTGGCGTGCCGAAGGCCGCTACCGCGCTTCCTTCAGATGCCGCGCCTCGGCCTCGCGCGCCATGTCGCGCAGCGTCTTGCCCTTCGGAGGGCTGACATAGGGTGAAGCGGGCGCGACGCCGGGCGCGCAGCGCGGCAAGCGATGATCCCCCAACAGCACGTTGAACGCGCCCAAGCTGTTCCGCCGCAGCCACCAGCGGTGACGCCTGGGGTGCGAATAGCTGTGCTGTAGCCTGATGACGAGCAGGCGGCCCGGCTGCACCCGTCCCTTGATCACGCGTGCGATATCGAGATCGACGAGCCACGGCCAGGAGATGACGATGCAGCCATCGTCGCACTCGGGAACGGGCGTGGGAGTCTGCCGAACGGCGCTGGCCCAGACCAGCGCATCGTAGCAGTCCTGCTCGGCGGTGAGGCCGCGGACGCCCGCCGCCGCCGCCGCCGGGCCGGCGATGGCGGCTGCCAGGATCGATGCGGTCAGGATCGAGCGCGTGCGCGTCATGCGCGAAGCCTAGGCGCAAAGCCCCAAAATGAAAGAGGCCGCCGGATCCTATCAAGGATCCGGCGACCTCCGACATGGTCAGCGGCCGGAAAATCCAACCCGGGAGACCATGCGGGCCGCTTCACTGTGGCGGTGGGCGTTGATTGGAGGAGAATACCTCCCGCTCACCCTATGGACGGAGGGCTTCCGTCCATTGCCGTCAGCTCAGCGGCGCGTCTCCCGAACGAACTGAACCGACCCCATTGCTGAACCATGAGACATCGGATCACCTCCTTTCGCTTGTTGAAACATTCGTACCTCGCGGGCACGCCAACTATTTGAATCACCGTGAGTCGCAGAACAAGACTTGTATTCAAAATTATTTTGGACGATTCTCTTCCGCCTGCGCGAACCGGTTGAATTTGCGCCCCGCGGGCAGCCGCGAAAATCCTCGAACCGCGCTATTGCGCCGCCGGCGCCCAGCTCAGCGCGGTGATCGTCCTGCCGTCGTCGACGATCGTCCAGTCGAGCACCGCCCGCTCGTGGGTGACGCGAAACACCCGGCCCTTGGCATCACTGCCCAGCAACCGCAGCCGCATCACATGGCCATGGCGCTTGATCTCGGCGGACTGCTCCGCCTGCCTCAAGTCGCTGGCCGCGCGCAGCGCTGGGCTCATCACGTCGCGCCAGTCGCCGCCGCCCTCCCAGAACCAGGTCTGGATCACATAGTCGAGCAGGTCGCGGCTGATCTCGTCGGCGCTCTGCGCCGGCGGCGCGGCGATCGTCTCGATCGACTGTGAATCGATCACCGCATCCGCCGGCCAGACGATCTCGACGATCTTGTCCTTCGAGCCCGCCGCAAACAGCCGCCGCATCTCGAACGCCAGCAGCCGGTTGCGGTTGGTGATGCACCCGCCATTGTCGAGCTCGGTGACGCCGTGGCGCTCGGCCAGCATCGCCGCCATCGCCTGCAGCATCCGCGAGTCCGGCCGCCGGTCCACCGCGTACCAGAAGCTGTCGTTCTGCGCCTCGCCCCAGCGCGTCAGGAAGGCTTTCGAGAGATAGGCCGTCTCGACTCCATTCACTTGCTTGCCGAGCACGCAGTAAGTGGCGGACAGCGGATAGCCCGCGGACCATTGCGCCTGCGCCTCGCCGCTCCAGCCAAGCGCCGCAAGCGCGCAGAACAGCCCCGCCCGAACCCGCATCCCGCCCCCTTATCGCCGCCGCGCTATTTCGGCTTGCGGAACCGGTATACCACACGGTCGGTCTTGCCGCGAACCGCCGGGTCGAACACCAGCTTGCTGTGGTCGTCGCCCTCGACGTGCAGCAGCGGGCTCTCGGCCTCGAGCACGAAGCCCGCCGCAAGGAAATCCGCCCTGATCGTCGCCGGATCGATGCGGTGGAGCTTCTCCACCGTCGCGCGGGTGTCGCCGGGCAGCGCGACATGATCGACCACGCCGACGATCCCGCCCGGCTTGGTCGCGGCATAGAGCGCGCGCAGGAACGCCGCCGGATCGGTCCGCGGGATCTTGTACTTCGCGCTCTCCCAGTAGAGGTCGTGATAGACCATGTGGAGCAGCACGAAATCGAAGCTGTCGGCCGGCGCCGCGAACGCCTCGAACGGATAGGTCGCGTCGCGGACATTGGGGAAAGCCGCGGCCAGCACAGCCCAGCCGGCAGCGTTCTTGGTGTCGCCCGCGACGAACTGGGTGGGGTTGTAGCCGGTCACCTTGCCCCGGGGCCCGACGATCCGCGCCATGATCGCGCTGTAATAGCCCTCGCCCGCCATGATGTCGGCGGCGGCCATGCCCCGCTTGAGCCCGAGGAACGCCAGCACCGCCGCCGGCTGCCGGCTTTCGTCGAGCGCAATCTGGTCGGCAGGGCGCCCCGGTTCCGCCACCGCAGCGGCATAGTCGGCCGCAGTCTGCGCGAGCGCGGGGACGGCGGACAGGCAAAGGCTCGCGGCGAGCGCGGCCGAAAGCCAGCTTGTATTGCGGTTCATGGCGGACCTCCTCATCCTTGAGGTGTACCATGCGCCTAAGTCACCTGCCCCGCAAGGCGCGGCGCCGTGCAGGTCAGCGGCAATCCTCGACCACGCGCAGCAATTCGGCCCAGGTCGGGATCGCCAGCGCGGGCAGCCCGGCGCCCTCGATCACGAAGCGCCCGCGGCTGAATCCGATCGCGTCGAGCAGCGAGTCGCGGACCTCGAGCTCTACCGCGAGATAGGCGGGGGTGCCCCCGGTCGGGACCGCGTTGAAGGTCCGCAGCGTGCTCGAGGTGCGGATGGTGAGCGGCCCGCCCACGTCGCCGCGCCGCGAGAGATAGACGCGCGCGCGGCTGCGGTCGCAACGCAGCGTCAGATCGGCGTCGCTTCCGGCGCGCCCGAACAGCGCGATGCTGCCGCGCGCGTCCTGGCGATAGCTCCAGCTTCCCGGGGTCAGCGGCCAGTCGCGCCAGTCGCCGGCGGCGGGACGGACCGGCGTGGGCGCGGGCGCCGGTTGTGGCGCCGGGGTCGGCGTGGGCACCGGGATCGGCCGCGCCGATTCGGGGACCACATTGACGCCCCCGGCGCAGCTGCCGAGCGCAAGCGCGATCGCGATGGTGGCGGAGACTGTGAACGGAAAGCGGCGCTGCATCGCGGCCTTATGGGGGATGCCGCCGCCCGGCTCAACCGGCTTCAGGCCGCGCGGCGCAGCCGCAGCCGCTCGGCATGGGCGTAGAGCGTCGCTTCCTCGCTGGCGATGCGCACCGCGAGCTGGTCGAGGATCGCGATCGTGTCGGCGCGGAACGCTTCCCATTGGCGGTTGATCCGCGCGACCGGCCAGTCGGTGATATAGCGCCCGAAGGTGGTGCCGAGCTGGCCATGCTCCTGGCGATAAGCCCAGGCGATCTTGGTGGCGGCAGCGTCGCCCGAGGCGAGGATGAGGCGGTAGACGGTCTGGTCCTCGCGCGCGCAATGTTCGCGCAGCTGCTTCGCCATCTCCCAGCGCATCCCCGCAACCGCAGCCGCATCGGCGACCGGCGCCATGACGATCTCCATCAAGTGGCGCGCCTGGTCCTCAAGCTGCCGATGTTCTTCGCAAAGTCCTGAAATCGGCATAACGCCACACTCTCCTTGATGGAGATCAACCCTAGCCGATGGCAACGGTTCCAGTCTGCTCCGGGGATTCACGATGTTCTGAAGCGCCACAACCCATTATTGATCGGTAACGCCTCGTATACTTACTTAGGTAGGAGTTCACTGGAGCGTAGTGGTGGTGTGAATCGCGTCCAACATGCCGGGTAGCCAGGCGCTGCCGTCGCGCAACCTGAAGGTATTGGTATAGCCCCAGGCGCAGGTCTGGATGCCGATCGACGCATAGGCCGAGGTCATCGTCGAATAATAAGCGATGCGCTGGGCGAGCGGCACGCCGGCATCGTCGATCGCGCCATATTCGCCGACGAACGGCACCCGGCCGGTCCGCGCGATATAGTCGCGGACCTTCTGGAGATTGGCGTTGAGCTCGGCATAGTCCGCCGCGCTGCCGAAGCTGCGGCCGAGCGGCGGGGTCGGCGTCACCCAGGTCGCGCCCTGATGCGTGAAGTTGAACGGGTCGTAGCTGTGGATCGTCGGGACGACATAGGGATCGTTCGGCAGCGCCAGCGTCGCCAGCGAGTTCACCCCGCTCCAGTCCTGCCCGCCGATAATCACCGGCCGCGTCGGATTGGTGGTGCGCACCGCGGCAAGCGCCGGGCTCAGCGTCGCGACGAGGTTGGCGTTGGTGAGGCTGCCGTGCGGCTCGTTGGTCAGCTCGAACCAGACGCTCGCCGGCGCGCTCGCGAACGCCGTGCCGATCTGCCGCCACATCTCGGCGAAGCGCGCGGTGTTGGCGCTGGGATCGGCGAACAATTCGTCGAAATTGTGCATGTCGAGGATGACGTTGAGCCCCGCCGCGCTCGCCGCGTCGACGACATGGCGCACCCGCGCCATATAGGCCGCGTTGATCGTCCAGGGCGAGGTCGCCTGGGCATGGCCCGAGAACCAGGCCGGGATGCGCACGGTGTCGAAGCCCGCGGTCCTGATGATCGCGAAGTCGCCGTCGACGATCGCCCGCCCCCACGCGCCTTCGTCGGGCTGGGCCTCGAGATGGTTGCCCATGTTGACGCACTTGCCGATCGGCAAGTGGATGCCGGTGGTCGGTACCGCCGCGGCGACGGCGACGTAGCTCGGGGTCGGGGTGGGAGTCGGGGTCGGGGTGGGCGCAGGCGCGGGGGTCGGGGTCGGCCCAGGCGTGCCGACGCTGCCGCCGCCGGGCGAGGACCCGCCGCCGCTGCTGCACGCCGCCAGCGCCAGTGCGATCAGGCTCGCCGAGGCCTTTGGAAACCGCATCACCGGGGCAGCGTCGCGGTGGTGACCAGTGCATCGGCGACCCCCGGCTCCCAGCCGCTGCCGTCGCGCCACAACTGGTGCGTGTTGGTATAGCCCCAGGCGCAGCTCTGCACCCCGATCGACGCAAAGGCGGCGCTGGTCAGCCCGTAGAAGATCGCCCGCTGCTCGACCGCGCGCTTCTCGTGCGCGCCGAGCTCGCCGACGAACGGCACCCGGCCGGTGCGGTGCATGAAGCCCTCGACGCGCTTGAGCACCCCGCGCAGCTCGGCGACGTCGGCGCTGGTGCCGAAAGTCTCGCGCACCGGCGGGTTCATCCACGGCGCCTTGTCGAAGCCGAAATTGGCCGGGTCGTAATAATGGAAGGTCGGGACCACGTTGGGATCGTCCGGGAATTGCGTCGACAGCATCCCGTCGAGCGACGCCCAGCCGGGCCCGTCGATCACCACCGGCCGGGTGGGGTTGCTCTCGCGCACCGCCGCCAGCGCCGGGCCCTGCACCGCCACCAGGTTCGACGCGTCGAACTTGTCGTGCGGCTCGTTGATCAGCTCGAAATAGACGTTCTCCGGCGCTTGCCTGAACGACAGCGCGATCTGCCGCCACATCGCCGCAAAGCGCGGCGCCTCGCCCGCGGGGTCCTGGAAGATCTGCTCATAGTGATGCATGTCGATGATCACCGCGATCCCCCGCGCGGTCGCGAGGTCGACGATGTGGTGGACGCGCTTCAGGAAGCTGCCGTCGATCGTGTACGGCGCCTCATGCTTCGCATGCGCCGAGAAGCGCGCGGGCAGCCGGATGCCGGTGAAGCCCTTGGCGGCGATATTGTCCATGTCCGAATCGCGGAAGGCCCGGCCCCATGCGCCCTCGCGCGGCGCCTCGAGCATGTTCGAGATGTTGACGCACTTGCCGAGGCGGAGGGTGGCGCCTTTGGTGGGAACCGCGGCGGGCGCAGGCGTGAAGGGCGTTCCCGGCTCCACGGGCGAAGCCCCGCCGCACGCCAGCAACGCCAACATACTCAACCCGACAGATACGCGCCCGACCATAGCCACCCTCCAACGCACGGCGCCTGTGTTCGGTGCCTATGTCAACGTTGACGGTGTACTGGTGAATGAACGGGGCGCAAGTGAATGTTAGCGGTACCGGGACGCCCGGGCTGGATAGATGCCAACACTGCAAGGAGGAATTTTGCGCCGTCTAATCCGCTGGACGCTGGATCGCGCCGCAATGCGCCTCCTTGCGTTCGGCCTTCCAGAACACCGGTTTGCAGTCGCGCAGATGTTTGCGCCATCTTTCGAAGCGGTCAGCTGGCCCTTACGAACGTGCGCCAATGATCAGGCGGCGAAACGCGCCGCGTAGATGGCAGGGCGATAGCGGGGTTCGGGGATGTCGAAGCCGTTCTCGCGTGCGACCTCGAGCCAACCCTGGATCGCGTCGCGGATATTCGCGAGAGCCTCGGTCGGCGTATCGCCGTGCGACGAACACGGTCGAAGATCGGGAACGTCCGCAATCCAGCACTCGTCCTCGTCGGACCAGAACAGATTGATGTGATAACGCGGGTCGCTCATGGATCGATACTCAGGTCGTACCGCTCGATCATATCAAGAAACTCGCGCACCTGATAGCGCTTCGCGTCCTTGCCGCTCGGCTGGACAGGGAGCGGACGCGGAACGCGGGGATGGACGTATTGGCGGTGACTGCCAACGGTGCGATTCAACGTGAAGCCGAAGGCTCGCAAGAGACGCTCGAAATCCTGAAAGGAAATCGAAGCTCCTGGATTCGCGAGCAGCCACGCATAGAGTTTGGCGATCTGGGTCATGTCGTGATCCTTTCACGACATTTCATATTCGACAACGGACGACGGCTTTACCGCCGTCAGTTGTAACCGTCCCGCTTACAACAAGCCTCTACCGCCGCCCGCTCCCCGGAAACTTCCGCGTCGTCTTCCCGTAGCGCCCCTTGCGCGTCCCAGGCTTGCCTTCGTTGCTGCGCCCCATCACCGGCGCCTTGTGCTCGCCCGCAGGCAGCCCGAGCTCCTCGGCTTCCAGCGAGCGGATCTCGTCGCGCAGCCGGCCGGCTTCCTCGAACTCCAGGTTCGCCGCCGCATCGCGCATCTTCTTCTCGAGGCTCTCGATGTAGCTCCGCAGGTTGTGCCCGACCATGTGCGGCCGGTCCTCGTCGATCTCGATCGTCACCTGGTCGCGCGACGAGACGTGGGCGATGATGTCGCCGATATCGCGCTTGATCGTCATCGGGGTGATGCCGTGCTCGGCATTGTAGACCCGCTGCTTCTCGCGCCGCCGATCGGTCTCGGCGATCGCGCGCTCCATGCTGCCGGTCATGCGGTCGGCATAGAGGATCACCCGCCCGTCGACATTGCGCGCGGCGCGGCCGATGGTCTGGATCAGACTGGTCTCCGAGCGCAGGAATCCCTCCTTGTCGGCATCGAGGATCGCGACCAGCCCGCACTCGGGGATATCGAGCCCCTCGCGCAGCAGATTGATCCCGACCAGCACGTCGTACACCCCCATCCGCAAGTCGCGGATCAGCTCGATCCGCTCGAGCGTCTCGGTGTCCGAATGCATGTAGCGGACCTTCAGCCCCGCCTCGTGCATATATTCGGTCAGGTCCTCCGCCATCCGCTTGGTCAGCGTCGTCACCAGCGAACGATACCCCGCCTCGGCGGTCCTGCGGCATTCCTGGATGAGGTCCTGGACCTGCTCCTCGACCGGGCGGATCTCGACCGGCGGATCGATCAGCCCGGTCGGGCGGATCACCTGCTCGGTGAAGACGCCGCCGGTCTGCTCCAATTCCCACCCGCCCGGGGTCGCCGAGACATAGGTGGTCTGCGGGCGCATCGCGTCCCATTCGTTGAAGCGCAGCGGCCGGTTGTCGATCGCGCTCGGCAGGCGGAAGCCATATTCGGCAAGCGTGATCTTCCGCCGGTGATCGCCGCGCGACATGCCGTTGATCTGGCCGATCGTCTGGTGGCTCTCGTCGACGAACAGCAGCGCATTCTCGGGCAGATATTCGAACAGGGTCGGCGGCGGCTCGCCGGGCAGGCGGCCGGTGAGGAAGCGCGAGTAATTCTCGATGCCGGCGCAGCTGCCGGTCGCGGCGATCATCTCGAGGTCGAAATTGGTGCGCTGCTCGAGCCGCTGCGCCTCGAGCAATTTGCCTTCGCTCACCAGCTCCTGGAGCCGGTCGGCGAGCTCGAACTTGATCGCTTCCATCGCCTGCTTGAGCGTCGGCCCCGGAGTCACATAGTGCGAGTTGGCGAACACCCGGACATAGTCGAGGCTCGCCACCTTGCTCCCGGTCAGCGGATCGAACTCGGTGATCTCCTCGATATCGTCGCCGAAGAACGACACGCGCCAGGCGGTGTCCTCATAATGCGACGGGAAGATCTCGAGGCTGTCGCCGCGCACCCGGAAATTGCCGCGCGCGAAGGCCTGGTCGTTGCGCTTGTACTGGAGCGCGACCAGCTTGCGGATGATCTCGCGCTGGTCGACCACCTGGCCCTTCTTCAAGTCGAAGATCATCGCCGAATAGGTCTCGACCGAGCCGATGCCGTAGAGGCACGAGACCGAGGCGACGATGATCACGTCGTCGCGCTCGAGCAGCGAGCGGGTGGCGGAGTGCCGCATCCGGTCGATCGCCTCGTTCACCGAGCTTTCCTTCTCGATGTACGTGTCCGAGCGGGGGACATAGGCCTCGGGCTGGTAATAGTCGTAATAGCTGACGAAGAACTCGACGGCATTGTCGGGAAAGAAGCTCTTGAACTCGCCATAGAGCTGGGCGGCGAGGATCTTGTTGGGGGCGAGCACCAGCGCCGGGCGCTGCACTGCCTCGATCACCTTGGCGACGCTGAAGGTCTTGCCCGATCCGGTGACGCCGAGCAGCACCTGGTCGCGCTCGCCCGCCTCGACCGCCGCGACCATCTCGGCGATCGCCGCGGGCTGGTCGCCCGACGCCGTGTAGTCGGTGACGAGGTTGAAGCGCTTGCCGCCTTCGGACTTGGGCGGACGCTCGGGGCGGTGCGGCACGAAGCCCTGCCCGGTCTCGGGCTCATCAAGGCTGGTGCGAATCTGGATTGCCATAGCCATCGAATATGGGGACGGATGACCGGTTGGAAAAGCCGCGGGAGAGTCGAATGCGCGCCCTGCTCGTGATTGCGCTCGCCGCGCCCGCGCTGATCGCGCTCCAGCAGGCGCCGGGCGCGGTTGCGCTCACCGACGCCTCGCCCGAGCAAGTCGCGGACGCGGTCAAGGCCGTGGGCGGCACCGGCATGCGTCCGGGCAAGTGGGAATCGCGGATTCAACACCTGAACGCCGACGGCACCGATTCGATCGCCTGGCCATATCGCCCCACTGTCGTCACCGACTGCGAGCTCCCGCTCGACCCACATCGGCCCGCGCCCGATGAGCCCATCCAGTGCCGCTACCGCAGCTACACCCTGTCGCCGGGCAGGATCGACGCGACGCTGGCGTGCAGCGCTGCCGAGGACCGGATCGTCACTCGTTTCGCCGGCACCTTCGAGCGCGAGCGCTATGCGATGGAGTCCGAAGTGACCGTGACATGGCAGGCCGGGACCCCGCGGGCTGAACCGGCGGCGCCGCAAGCCCCGGGCCGGTCGCGTGTCACGGGGCGATGGCTCGGGGAATGCGACAAGGACGACGGCAAGAAATGACGCCGCCGGACCGGTTGCGAATCCGGATTGCCATGGCGGGTGAAAGTGAAGACAGTCGCGCCACAAGAAAAGCAGGGAGAGAAGCCATGATCCGCCTGATGCTGGTTCCGATCGGATGCCTTGCGCTCGCCGCATGCAACCAGGGCAGCGTGTCGCTGACCAACGCCTCGACCGAGGAGGTCGCCAAGGCGGTCAAGGATGCCGGCGGCATCACCTTCAAGGCCGGCGAATGGGAAACCGACGTCGAGGTCCTCGAAGTCGAGATCCCCGGAATGCCCGCGGCGATGGCCGAGAAGATGAAGAACAGCCCCGAGCGTTTCAAGAAGCACAAATACTGCATGACCGCCGAAGAGGCGCAGCAGGGCGGCGGCGGCCTGTTCACCGGCGACGAGAAGAGCAAGTGCAAGGTCGACAAGTTCGTGATGAACGGCGGCCATATCGAGCAGACCGTCTCCTGCCCCGATCCCAGCGGCAAGGTGGGCATGACGATGAGCACGTCGGGGACCTACACCGCCGAATCGATGAAGGGCACCGCGACCATGGACATGAGCGCGATGGGCATGAAGATGAAGGCCAATATCTCCAGCAAGCGCGTCGGCGACTGCCCGGCCAAGGGCGCGGCAAAATGATCGGCTACGTCTACGCCGCCTATTTCCGCGACCTCGACGGCAACAAGCTCTGCGTGTTCAGGAGCGGCGGCGCGGAGTAGCGTTCCCCTCGCTACTCTTCTTCCCCCTCTCCCATAGGGAGAGGATACGGAGACTTAGCGGAGCGAAGCGCAGCTTAGTCGGAGTTGGTGAGGGGTTACGACCATCGTGAGGTTCCTGACCCCTCACCCAGCTACGACTAGGGCCTGCTGAAGAAGCAGACCCAAGTCTGCGCAACCCTCTCCCCATGAGAGAGGGGATTTCAGGGAATCCCTACCCCAGCCGCCGGTACGCGATCCGCCACATGATCGCGCCGATCGCCGCGGCGAGGATCGCCAGCACCCCGCTGGTCAGCAGCGCGCTCGCCCAGCGGAACAGCCAGGTGCGGTTGTCCATGATCGGCGCGTTGAACCCGAAGCCCCAGGTCTGCGCCGCGACGAAGATCGCCAGTGCCGCCAGCGCGCCGACCAGCGCGGCATGGCGCGCGCGGCGGAGCCCGGCGACATGCATCACCAGCCACAGCGGCCCGGCCACCGCGGTGATGCCGATCCCGACGAACACCGTGCCGAGCAGCCAGGCGGTGGTCAGGTTCATCGGATTGCGCTCGCCCCCGAGCAGGAACAGCCCGAGCACGAGGGTGCCGCCGAGCGCCGCCCCCACGCCGAGCGAGAGCCCGACCCGGTCCAGCGTAGCCTCATAGCTTTGTGGCGCACGCATTGCGGCCTGGTTCACCTTCGCAAGACTCCCTTCCCCTGCTGCGCAAAATAGCCGCAGCACGCGCCGCCCTCAAGCACCCGTTGGCGCGGCATCTGACCGATTTGACACGCTGTCCCGCGGTGGCTCAGTCGGCGAGCGTGAAGCCCGGCACCGGCCGCGTCTCGGGGCCGTCATGATACATGTCCATATAGATTTTCACCGCCGCCTGCCCCGGGCAGGTGACGTCGAACAAGTCGACGATGTTGCGGTACACGCCCTCGCCGACATTGCCTTCGCGCTCGACCTTGGGGGACGCGCCGTCGGCGCAGCGCAGCCGCCCGAGATAGGCATATTCGCCCTCCGGCATGTTCTCGCGCACCGGATTTTTCTCCGAGCCCAGCGGATGCGCCTCTGCGCGCTTGATCGCCGCGTCGAGCGCCTTGCCGTCGAGCCCGCCGGCGTTGAGCTCCTTCATCATGTCGCGGGCGCGGTTGGGCACCTTCTGCGCCTGCGCGGCCGGCACCACCAGCAAAGTCGCGCCGGCGACCACCAGCATCGTCATGAATTTGCGCATCTTCTTCCCTCCCGAATCCCCGGGCGCACGATAGCCGAGCCGTGCGTCAGCGCAATGCGTCGAACGCGCCGCGCGCCTCGCATGCGGCGAGCGCCTCGAGGTCGGGCGCCGGCGGCGGCGTATCGAGCGGCGCGATCGTCACCGGCACCCCGATCCCCACGCCCGCGAACCGCGCCGAGTCGCTCCCCGCGCAGCGCAGCATCGCGTCGAGCATCGCCGGCGGGGTCCGATAGCCTTCCCATGACAGCCGGAAGGTCCCCCAATGGATCGGGATCGCGCGCGGGCGCCCCAGCCCGCTCCACACCTGGACCGCGCCGCGCGGCCCGATATGGCTCCCGGCCTCCATCTGGCCGCTCTCGAAGCGGAACGCGCCGATCGGGATCGCCGCCAGCCGGATCGGCCCCAATGCCGCGGCCTCGGCGGGCCATTTGCCGTCGCCGAGCCCGGTATCGCCCGAGAAAAAGAAATTGCCGTGCGGCAGCTGCACCACGAAGCTCGACCACAGCGCGCGGTTGCGGTCGGCGAACCAGCGGCTGTCCCAGTGATGGTTGCGCGTCACTGTCACCACGAAGCGGTTGCCGCAATAATAGCATTCCATCTCGGGCGGATCGGTCGTCGGGCTGCCGTTCATGTCGAACACGCTCCGGCCCCAGTCATAGCCAAGCGCGCGGATCCCTGCCCCGGCGAGGATCGCGTCATTGCCGAGCGACGTGACGATCAGCGGATGGTCGCGGTCGTGAAGCCGCCTGAGCGTCGCCAGGTCCATATGGTCGTAATGATTGTGGCTGACGAGGACGAGATCGATCTTCGGCAGATCCTCGAAGCGGATCCCCGGCGCGGCGACGCGGCGCGGGCCGACGCCGAACGGCCCGGCGTTGTCGCTCCACACCGGATCGGTGAGGATGTTGACCCCGTCGGCCTGCACCAGCAGCGTCGCATGCCCGACCCAGGTCGCGACCATCGCCGCGCCCTCGACCCGCGGCGCGGGCTTCGAGGGGTTCACCGCGACTCGCCCGGGCCACACCGGCCGAGTCGGATCGCCGAAGACCTGCCGCGCGAGAAAGCCCCAGCGGCTGCTCCCCGCGGTCATCTTCAGCCGGTCGTCGTCGCCATCGGGATTGAAGAAGCGGCTCCCGTCGAAATGTGCGCTCACCGCCCCGCGATAATAGAGGCGGTCGAGGAAATGCGGGATCACCGTCGCCGCGAGGCACAGCGCGACGGCGGCCCAGAGGAGGAAAGTGCCCACCCAGCGGAGGATTCGGGGAAGACGGCGCATTCGCTCTTGTCGCGGCAACGCAGCGGACGTCAAGCAGGCCACCCGCCCCGCCTCAGCCTCCGCAGGCCTCGCGAACGCCGGCAATGAGGCGGCGGCGCACCGCGTCCCCGCTATGCACGGCGGCAAGAACGAACACCCAGAACATTCCGCACAGGAGCAGCGGGACCGCGAACACCGCCACCAGCGATACGCCGGGCTCGCGGCCGCCGGTGAAGAGCATGACCAGGAGCAGCAGCGGCACCAGGTGGAACACCCCCAGCAGGACGTGCGCGCGGATCGGCGCGCGGAGCTTGCCCGTCAGCCGCGCGCCCGCGCCGTCCGCGACGAACCGGCCATGGAAGCGCGGCCGCACATTGCTCTGCAACGGGCTCTCGTAATGGTCGAGCATCACCGAGTCGGCGCGCGCCCAGCCGTTGATCCGGTCGACCGGAAACGGCCAGAAGCGCGACCCCAGCATCGCCTCGAGCCGCCGGGCGCATTCCTCGGGCGGCAGCGGCAGCGCGATCTCGAGCGGCGTCCCCAGCAGATAGTCGCGCAAGCGCATGGCGGTCACCCCATTCACTCGCGACGCTGGATCAAGCGGCACGGGCTGTCCAGCGAATGCAGCCGCGCTCTTGATCCGCAGGCGGAGGCTTCGTAGCGCTCTCGCCATGGTCGCTCCGCTGCCCGCCTCGCCCCAAGACGCCGCCGCCGAACTCGAGGCGCTGGCGGCCGAGATCGCGCACCACAACCGGCTCTACCATACCGACGACGCCCCCGAGATCAGCGACGCCGACTATGACGCGCTGATGCGGCGCAATGCCGCGATCGAGGCGGCCTTCCCCGATCTCGTCCGCGCCGATTCGCCGTCGAAGAGCATCGGCGCCGCGCCCGCCGGCCACCTCTCCAAGGTCGCGCACGCCCGGCCGATGTTCAGCCTCGACAATGCCTTCGACGACGAAGAGGCCCGCGAATTCCTCGGCCGCGTCCGCCGCTTTCTCCGCCTGCCCGAGGACGAGTCGATCGCGCTCACCGCCGAGCCCAAGATCGACGGCCTGTCCTGCTCGCTGCGCTACGAGGGTGGCAGGCTGGTCCGCGCGCTGACCCGCGGCGACGGCCAGACCGGCGAGGACGTCACTGCCAATGTCCGCACCATCGCCGATGTGCCCCAGGCGCTGCCGGCCGGCGCGCCCGACATCTTCGAGGTCCGCGGCGAGATCTACATGGAGAAGACCGCGTTCCTCGCGCTCAACGCCCGGCTGCTCGCCGAAGCCGAGGACCCCGAAAAGGCGCGCCAGTTCGCCAATCCGCGCAACGCCGCGGCGGGGTCGCTGCGCCAGAAGGATGCCAGCGTCACCGCCTCGCGTCCGTTGCGCTTCCTCGCCTGGGGCTGGGGCGAGACCAGTGCCTTGCCCGGCGAGACCCAGGCCGAAGTGACCGCCGCGATCGCCGCGATGGGCTTCCCGGTCTCGGACCTCTTCACCGGCCCGGTCGATCTCGACGGCGCGCTCGCGCAGTATCGCGAGATCGAGGCGCGCCGCGCCGACCTGCCGTTCGACATCGACGGAGTCGTCTACAAGCTGGACCGGCTCGACTGGCAGGACCGGCTCGGCTTTGTCGGTCGCGCCCCGCGCTGGGCGATCGCGCACAAATTCCCCGCCCAGCGCGCCGAGACGACCCTCAACGCCATCGACATCCAGGTCGGCCGCACCGGCAAGCTCACCCCCGTCGCACGGCTCCAGCCGGTCACCGTCGGCGGCGTCGTCGTGACCAATGCGACCCTGCACAATGCCGACGAGATCGAGCGCCTGAACGTCTGGCCCGGCGACCGCGTGCTGCTCCAGCGCGCCGGCGACGTCATCCCGCAGATCGTCGAGAATCTCTCGCGCGACGACAGCCGCGGCGCCTGGCCCTTCCCGCACATCTGCCCCGAATGCGGCTCGGCCGCCGAGCGCGGCCCCGACGAAGTCGATTACCGCTGCACCGGCGGCCTCATCTGCCCCGCCCAGCGCGTCGAGCGCCTCCGCCATTTCGTCTCGCGCCGCGCGCTCGATATCGAGGGGCTCGGCCTCGTCCATATCGAGAGCTTCTTCCAGGACGGCCTCGTCCAGACCCCTGCCGACATCTTCCGGCTGACGAAGGACACTTTGCTCGAGCGCGAACGCTGGGCCGATCTCTCCGCCGCCAACCTGATCGCCGCGATCGACGCGCGCCGCAGTCCGCCGCTCGACCGCTTCCTGTTCGCGCTCGGCATCCGCCATGTCGGCGAAGTCACCGGCCGCGATCTCGCGCGCCGCTATGTCAGCTGGTCCGGCTTCCGCGCGATGATCGACCGCGCGCTCGAGGTGCGCGCCGCGCTGACCCCCGCGATCGGCGAGAGCGAGGAGAAGTTCGTTGCGCGCCAGGCGAAGGAGCTGGCAGCGGTGGTCGAGACCCCCGGCGTCGGCCCCGAGGTCGCGCTCGCTCTGGTCGATTTTTTCGCCGAGCCGCACAATGCCGATGCCGTCGCCGACCTGATCGCGCAAGTGACGCCCGCCGATGTGATCCACGAGACGCGCGCCTCGGAGGTTTCGGGCAAGACCGTGGTGTTCACCGGCAGCCTCGAATCGATGAGCCGCGACGAGGCCAAGGCGCAGGCCGACGCGCTCGGCGCGAAAGTATCGGGCTCGGTTTCGGCCAAAACGGATATAGTCGTTTACGGCCCCGGCGCGGGCTCCAAGCTCAAGAAAGCCGCCGAGCTGGGGGTGCGCACCATCACAGAGAGCGAATGGCAGGCGATCGTCGCTGCTGCGGGGTGATGCTTTTCTGCAACGCAGCATAACCGAATCGCACTGCAAAAAAGACTCGCGTTGACTGTCATGCGCGCGCCATAAACAAGCATCACAGGCGGCTCAGACGGTGAAACCGCACCGCGTGTAGACACAATTTGGGCACAACCCAACGAAGGGGAAGACCATGCGCACCAAGCTTTTCGCGAGCGTGGCATTTGCCGCGCTTATCCTGCCTTCTGCAGCATTCGCGCAGTCCACCGGCTCGACCGAGTTCGAAGAAGAGCCCGAGATCGTCGTTACCGGCACCGCGCTCTCCGCCAATGTCGGCGGCATCCAGCTTCCCGATACGCCCAAGTCCAAGGTGGTGATCGACAGCGAGCTGATCCAGCGTCAGCGCCCCGGCCAGACGGTCAACGACATCATCAACCTGTCGCCGGGCGTCAGCTTCCAGAACAATGACGCGTCGGGCGCCGCAGGCGGCACCTTCACGATCCGCGGCTTCGATTCGTCGCGCATCTCGCAGACGGTCGACGGCATTCCGCTGAACGACACCGGCAACTATGCGATCTATTCGAACCAGCAGCAGGATCCCGAGACGCTCGAATCGGTCAGCGTCAACCTCGGCTCGAACGACATCGACAGCCCGACCGCTTCGGCCTCGGGCGGCACCGTCAACATCCGCACCCGCGTCCCCACCGAAGAGATGGGCGCGATGGCCAGCGGCCTGATCGGCACCTATGCGGCCGACGGCTCGCCCGCGGGCGAGCGCATGATCTACCGCGTGTTCGGCATGATCGACACCGGCGACTTCACCGGCGCAGGCACCCGCGCCTTCGCGTCGGCCTCGTGGACCAACGCCAACAACCCGTTCAACAATTACGGCCGCCTGCAAAAGGCCCAGTTCAACGCCCGCCTCTACCAGACGATCGGCGGCAACGGCGACTTCATCTCGGTCTCGGGCCACTACAATCAGAATCGCAACAACTTCTTCGGTTCGGGTCCGCTGCGCACCGACACGCTGCTCGCGCCGAACAGCACCACGCCGCGCGGCGCGGGTACCGGCACCAACAACCGCTTCCCCGGCACCGGGCCGGAGCGTTTCTACACCGTCGCCTATCCGTGCAACACCGATACGCCGCAGGCCGGCGTCGCCGACACGACCAATGTCTGCGGCACCGAGTTCGATCGCCGCTACAACCCGTCGAACACCGGCAACATCCGCGGCAATTCGCGCTTCACCCTGGCTGACGGCCTCGTCCTCACGATCGATCCGAGCTACCAGTATGTGAAGGCCAATGGCGGCGGCACCGTCACCGGGCTCGAAGCCACGGGCACGCTCAGCGGCACGCGGCCGGTCGGCTCGACGCTCACGCCCTATTACGGCGTGATCAATCTCGGGCCGAACACCGGCAACGCCTCGCCGGCGACCTTCGGCTACTATACCGGCGTCGACCTGAACGGCGACGGCGACAAGCTCGACTCGGTCAGCCTGCTCGCGCCGAGCCAGACGACGACGCGCCGCATCGTCGTGGTCTCCTCGCTCGGCTACGAGATCAACGACGATCACAAGATCCGCCTCAACTACACCTATGACCGCGGGCGTCACCGCCAGACCGGCGAGGCGGGCTTCCTCGCCGTCAACGGCGAGCCGTTCGACGTCTTCCCGGTCAACGTGCCGGTGCTCGACGCGACCGGCGCGCGGATCCAGAAGCGCGACCGCCTGTCCTATGCCGACCTGCAAAAGCCTTCGGTCGAGTATCGCGGCAAGTTCGGCGGCCTCAGCGTCGTGCTCGGCCTCAGCGCGCCGTTCTTCACCCGCGACCTGACGCAGAACTGCTTCACCGTCGCGGCCAACGGCAACGTCGCCTGCGTCTCGCCGGGCCAGGTCGCCAATTATGCGGCGGCCAATCCGTACACCTTCTTCCCGACCACCAATGCGGCCTGCGGCGCCGCGACCACCTGCGTCGTCGGCTTCGCCGCGCCGCAGCGCCGGGTGTACAAATATGACGCGATCCTGCCGAATGTCGGCTTCACCTATGACGTGACCGGCGATCTCAGCCTGTTCGCCAGCTACACCAAGGGCCTCTCGGTCCCGGGTACCGACATCCTGTACAGCGCGTTCTACTTCCCGGTCACTTCAGACCAGGCCAAGCCCGAAGCCGAGCGCACCGACAGCTTCGACTGGGGCTGGCGCTATCGCCGCGGCCGCCTGACCGCGCAGCTCTCGGGCTGGTACACCGCCTACAAGAACCGCATCGCGACGGCGTACGATCCCGAGCTCGACCAGACGATCACCCGCAACCTGGGCGACGTCACCAAGTACGGCTTCGACGGCAGCATCGCCTACAAGCCGATCCCCGAGCTGCTGCTCTATGTGTTCGGTTCGTATCTCCACTCGGAGATCAAGGACAACCTGCTGATCGGCAACTTCAACACCGACAACAACGCCGCGACTCCGAACGTGCCGGTCTATTACCTGACCGCCGGCAAGCGCGAGAGCGGTGCGCCGGTCTACACCTTCGGCGGCCGCATCCAGGCGACGCTCGGCCCGGTCGATGTCGGCCTCCAGGCCAAGCGCACCGGCAAGCGCTACGTCAACGACGAGAACCTGCCCCTCCAGCAGTGCTTCAACGCTGCCGGCACCGGTGCAGGCTCGATCCAGCGCGGCGACTTCTGCGCCACCGCGTCGGGCACGCCGTTCACGGCGGGCACGCTCACCGCGGTCTATGGGGCGGCGGCGCCGGCCTATACGCTGGTCGATCTCGACGTCCGGCTGAACATGGCGCAGTGGGGCCTGGAGAAGACCTATCTCCAGCTCAACGTCACCAACCTGTTCGACACGAGCTATGTCGGCGGCTTCACCGGGTCGAGCAATCGCTTCGCGCTGCCGTTCGTCCAGTTCGGCGTGCCGCGCGCAGTCACCGCGGCGCTGGTGGTCGGCTTCTAAGCCACCTGCCAGTCCGGCCAAGAGAAAGCCGCCGCTCCAGCGATGGGGCGGCGGTTTTCGTTTGGGGGTTCCGTCGAACAAGGCTTTCCTGTTCTCCTGCGAAAGCAGGGGCCCAGAGCCAAGCAGGTCAGTCCTTTGCAACCCTGGGCCCCTGCTTTCGCAGGGGAACTTGCAGGATGGGCGAGCGCGGTTGCCTAGGCCGCGTCGGTCGCCAGCGCCTTGGCGTACATCGAGTTGACCGGCCGCGCGAACACCCGCCGCACCATCGGCTCGAAGAAGCTCAGCGGCGCGCTCTCATAGGCAGTGTCGAACGCCGCCTGGTCGTATTTCTCGCAGAATTCGCGGCACGCCTCGAAATGCGCAGCGCCCCGGAAATTCTCGCGGATGTCGCGGTCCATCCCGAGGAAGTGGAAATAATAATAGCCCTGGAAGGCGCCATGGTGCTGCGCGATCCACCACAGCTCCTCGGAGACGAAGGGCTTGAGGATCGCCGCGGCGATCTCGGGATGGTTGTAGCTGCCCAGCGTGTCGCCGATGTCGTGGAGCAGCGCCATCACGACATAGTCCTCAGCCCTGCCGTCGCGGTGCGCGCGGGTCGCGGTCTGCAGCGAATGCTCGAGCCGGTCGACCGGGAAGCCGCCGAAATCGCCGTCGAGCAGCTTCAGGTGAGTCAGCACCCGATCAGGCAGCGCGTGCGCGAAGTGGCGGAACTGGCCGCCGATGATCGCCCAGTCCTCCGCCGTGCCGTCCGCCATCGCCGTGAATCCGGCGCGCTGATCCGAGTGGTCCATGTCCCTCTCCTGGCTCGTTTGTTGGGTTCCCGCACCAGCCCGCTCCCCCACCCGGCCACCCATAGATACACTGGCGCTGGGTGGCCGGGTGGGGGAGCGGGCTGGTGCCGCCCTTGCCGACGCAGACTCTACCCCGCTTTGCCCCGGCTTGTCAGCGGTGTTAGAGCCCGTGGCGTGGCGAACCTGGTGGAACCCAAAAGGCGATTCTTGCCGGCGGCGATCGCGAATCCCGCGATCGTGGTCTCGCGCCCGTTCTTCGAGGAGAAGAGCCGCGCCTTCTGGATGCTCCAGGCGGCGGGATGGAGCGGCTATTTCATCCTGCGCACCGTCTCGAGCGTGTCGAACAGCTTCTCGTTCGAAGGCATCATCGCGGTCATCGTCGAGACGATCATCGGCTATTGCATCACCCTGCTGCTCTCGGCGCTCTACGGCCTCTACCGGCGGCTGCCGCGGATCAGCAGCATCCTGCTCACGCTCGCCACCCTCGCGCTCGCGACTCTGCTCTACGCAGTGCTCAACGCCTTCAGCTTCTCGTTCATCAAGATGGCCGAGCCGGGGATCAGCCTGCCGCTGGTGCTCGCGGCGATCTTCCTCAGCTTCACGGTGCTCGCGGGCTGGTCGGCGCTCTATTTCGGGATCAATTTCTACCTGATCGTCGAGCAGCAGATCCATCAGCTCAAGGTGCTCGAGCACCAGGCGAGCCACGCCCAGCTGGCGATGCTGCGCTACCAGCTCAACCCGCATTTCCTGTTCAACACGCTCAATTCGATCTCGACGCTGGTGCTGCTGAAGCAGACCGAGCGGGCGAACGCGATGCTGAGCCGGCTGTCCTCCTTCCTGCGCTATACGCTGGCCAACGAGCCGACCGCGCATGTGACGATCGCGCAGGAGGTCGAGACGCTGAAGCTCTATCTCGAGATCGAGAAGATGCGGTTCGAGGACAGGCTGCGCCCAAGCTTCGAGGTCGATCCGCGAGTCACCAAGGCGCGATTGCCGTCGCTGCTGCTTCAGCCGCTGGTCGAGAACGCGATCAAATATGCCGTCACGCCCAAGGAGGAAGGTGCCGAAATCGCCGTCACCGCGCGACTCGCCGGGGATCGGGTGCAGATCGCCGTATCCGACACCGGACCGGGCTTGAATGAAATGAAAGCACGGCCAAGCCTTTCAACCGGGGTCGGGCTTGCCAATATAAGGGAGCGGCTCGCTCAGGCATATGGGCCCGACCACCGCTTCGAGACGCGCTCCATCCCCGGGGGCGGCTTCGGGGTCGAGATTGAGATTCCGTTCC
This sequence comes from Pseudomonadota bacterium, assembly GCA_040388355.1. Taxonomy (GTDB): domain Bacteria; phylum Pseudomonadota; class Alphaproteobacteria; order Sphingomonadales; family Sphingomonadaceae; genus Sphingomonas. The sequence goes on from JAZKCD010000086.1 coordinate 30,042, forward strand.
AGCTCGGGGAACCGGTTAGAGAGGTAGCATGACGATCCGTACGATATTGGTGGATGACGAACCGCTGGCGATCCAGGGGCTCGAGCTTCGCCTCGAGGCGCACGAGGATGTCGAGATCATCGACAAATGCCAGAACGGGCGCGAGGCTATCCGCGCCATCAAGACGCACAAGCCAGACCTCGTCTTCCTCGACATCCAGATGCCCGGTTTCGACGGCTTCTCGGTGGTGCAGGGCCTGATGGAGGTCGAACCGCCGCTGTTCGTGTTCGTCACCGCCTATTCCGACCATGCGCTGAAGGCCTTCGAGGCGCAGGCAGTCGATTACCTGATGAAGCCGGTCGAAGAATCCCGCCTGGCCGACACGCTCGACCGGGTGCGGCAGCGGCTGGCGGAGAAGCGCGGCATCGAGGAGGTCGACCGGCTGAAGGAAGTGCTGGCCGAGGTGGCGCCGGATTCAGTCGAGAACCTTGCCGACGGCGGCGACCAGGTTTCCGCCAACCGCTTCGAGAAGCTGATCAACATCAAGGACCGCGGCCAGATCTTTCGGGTCGATGTCGACACGATCGAGCGGATCGACGCGGCCGGCGATTACATGTGCATCTATACCGGCGACAACACGCTGATCCTGCGCGAGACGATGAAGGACCTCGAGAAGCGCCTCGACCCGCGCCGCTTCCAGCGCGTCCACCGCTCGACGATCGTCAATCTCGACCTCGTCAAGCAGGTCAAGCCGCACACCAACGGCGAATGCTTCCTCGTGCTCGATTCGGGCGCGTCGGTGAAGGTGAGCCGCAGCTACCGCGACGTCGTGGCGCGCTTCGTCCACTAAGCCCAGCCCCGTCCTGCTCCCCTGCGAAAGCAGGGGCCCAGAGCCAAACAGGTCAGTCCGCTGTTGCCCTGGGCTCCTGCTTTCGCAGGAGAACAGCGCTGACGGTATCGGCACAGGCATATCCCCAAATGGGGGTGTGAACCGCACCCCCCATCCCCCTAGGAACACGGCACAACGCCGCGCCACAGGGGAAGACGATGCGCCACGCCGCACTGCTGATCGCGACCGCGCTGCTCGCCGTCACCCCCGCGCCCGCGCAGACCAGCCAGGCGTGGAACGACTGGGTCTACCGCGCCAATTCGCTGCTCCGCGCGATCGCCTCGGGACAGCAGTCCGACGTCGATATCATGTGCCGCGACATCCATCGCGAGATGGCGGGCAAGGGCTTTCCCAAATGGGCGCAGGCGCTCACCGGGGTCTGCGAAGTCCTCAAGGAAGGCATGGCGAAGGGCCGCAGCGGCAAATTCTGCCGCGATTCGCTCCGCGTCGCCATCCAGCTCGAGGCGACCAGCCCGGTCGAAGACCGCCGCGCGCCGCCGCTCGCCGCCCAGCTCGCCGAAGCGCTGCAGGGGCTGCACGACGGCCTTTGCTGACCATCATCACCAAAAAGGAACCACCATGAAGCTCCGCCCGCTCCTCACCGTCGCCGCCTTCGCCGCCGCGCTCACCCTCCCCGGAATCGCCGCGGCCAGGGACCGCGCCGAAGGCTGGGCCAACTGGACCGCGCGCGCCGAGCGCATCTTCGCAGCCCTCGTCACCGGCGAGAGCCCCCGGCTCGACAGCGCCTGCTCGGGCGTCACCGGCACGGTGATCGGCCAGGGCTTCCAGTTCCCGCGCTGGGCGCAGTCGCTGATCCAGGTCTGCACCGTCACCCAGGCCGCGCTCCACGGCTCGAACAACAATCGCCGCTCGAAACAGATCTGCAAGGACCTCCAGAACGTCTCGAAGCAGATCGGCAAGTCGACCGAAGTCCCCGAAGGCCCCGGCGCGCACAAGGCCGCGCAGCATCTGTCCAAGGCGATGATCGAAATGCGCGACCAGATGTGCGTCAACTTCCGCTGAGCGTCGCGCTTGCCCCCGGTCCGGTTTCCGCCTAGGAACAAGGCGGGAACAGACCGGAGGGCAGCATGACCGCCAAGTTCGAGACTTTCGCCGCGCTGCACGTGCCCGGCGATCCGGTGATCCTGTTCAACGTCTGGGATGCGGGCAGCGCCGCGGTCGCCGAAAAGGCGGGGGCGAAGGCGATCGCCACCGGCAGCGCCTCGGTCGCCACCGCGCATGGCTGCCCCGACGCCGAGGGGCTGCCGCTCGGCCTCGCGCTCGCCAATGCCGAACGCGTCGTGGCTTCGGTCTCGCTCCCGGTCTCGATCGATTTCGAAGGCGCCTATTCGACCGATCCCGATATCGCCGCGGCCAACCTCGTGCACCTCGCCGCCACCGGCGCGGTCGGCTGCAATTTCGAGGACCAGGTGATCGGCGCCGAGCCGCGCGCGCTCCACGCCACCGCCGACCAGGTCGGGCGCATCGCTGCGATGCGCGCCGCGGTCGGGGCCGCCTTCTTCATCAACGCCCGCATCGACTTGTTCATCACCGCCAGGCCCGAGGCGCGCGACGATGCGATGGTCGATGCCGCGCTGGTCCGGGCGGAAGCCTATGCCGCAGCCGGCGCGAACGGCATCTTCGTCCCCCTCCTCGCCGACCTCCGCCTGCTCGAGCGCTTCTGCCGCGCTTGCCCGCTGCCGGTGAACTTCATGGCCTTCCCCGGTGGACCCACCGCCGCGGAAGTCGCCGAGACCGGCGTCGCCCGCATCAGCCACGGCCCCTTCCCGCACATGGCCGCGCTCAAATCGTTCGAGGACGCCGCGCGGGAGGCGTTCGGGGGGTAGCCACTCTTAAGCCCCTCCCCTTCAGGGGAGGGGTTGGGGTGGGGCCTGTCCTCTGGGCCCTGGGCTCTGCGAGACTGACAGGCCCCACCCCCAGCCCCTCCCCTGAAGGGGAGGGGAGAAGATAAGCGCACCCAAACGGGGGTGCCCGCCCGGCCGAATCCCGGTAGCGTTGCGCCCATGAACCGCGCCGAACGCTTCCTCGATCGCTTCCGCAAGGTCGAGCGCGACACGTCGCCGATCTTCCTGTTCGGCGAGGATCCCGAAGGCTTCGCCGCCGCGGTCACCGAAGCGCCCGAAGCGTTCGCCGAGACCGTCGAGGCCGCCGCCGCGCGAATCATCGGCTCGACCGCCGACATCCTCCACGGCTCGTTCGCCTCGGCGGCGTGCGACGCCTCGGGCGCGATCGTCATCGCCGACGACAGCTTCCGCGCCTGGCTCGGCGCGATCGATCCGATCGAATCGGTGGTCCGCCCGATCCGCGACGGCGAGCCGCATCTGTCGATGGTCGCGCAGGACCGCAGCGGCCGCCCGGTCGCGATCGCCTCGGGCGATGTCCGCGCGGTCGCGAGCTGGCCGCTCAGCGGCGAGGTCCGCGCCGCGCTCGGCGCGGGCACTGCGCGCTACGCGCTGGTCGCGTTCCGCCCCGATCGCGCCGGCTGGCTCCGCGCCGCGCAGGCGCACGGCTTCACCCGCTCGGAGGCGCGATTGGTCTCGGCGCTCGCCCGCGAAGGCGATCTGCGCGCCGCCGCGACCCAGGCGGGCATCGCCTATGAGACCGCGCGCAAGCTGGTCGCGAGCGCGATGGCCAAGTGCGGCGCCGCGCGCCAGACCGACCTCGTCCGCGAGGCGATGCGCCTCGCCGCCGGAGACCTGCGCACCCCCGGCAATATCGACCGCCTCTTCGCCGATCTGTTCGACCTGACGCTCCGCCAGGCGCGGATCGCCCGCGGCATCGCGCTCGGCGGCACCCGCACCGAAGTCGCGCAGGCGATGCGCGTCTCCGAGCATGCCGTGAAGACCGACCTCAAGATCGTCTACGTCGCCTGCGGAGTGGAGTCCGCGGTCGATCTCGCGCGGATCGTCGCCGAGGTCGATGCGCTCGCCGGGCTCGCCACCGCGTGCGACATCGTCTTCAACCTCGGCAACGCCGCCAACGAGCCGCTCCGCCTCGTCGCGCGCAGCTGGGCGCCCGGCCGCATCGCCGTCGCCGATTACGGCCCCGCCAGCGGCTTCCCCGCAGTGATCTTCCAGGCCAACACGATGGGCCGCGCGATCTCGCACCGCTTCATCGCCGATCTCCAGGCACAGGGGCTGCGGCCGATCAGCTTCGACCGCTCGGGCTACGGCCTCACCGATTTCGTCGAGGGCGACCCGTACCGCACCGTCACTCACGATCTCGCCGACCTGCTCGACGCGCTCGAGATCCGCACGGCGATGATCGTCTCGCGCGGCTTCGCGGCGGGCGCGGTGACCGCCGCGGCGGCGCTGCCCGAGCGTATCGTCGGCGGCGTGCTGCTCGGGCCGGACCCGCCCGCCGAGCTCGACCGGAACCGCACCGGGCTGATGGGCGCCGGCCGCGCGCTGTTCTACGACCGCCCCTGGCTCGCCGAGGGCGTCGCCAAGCTGCTGTCGCAACGCACCAGCTCGGCCTCGATCGCCAAGCTGATGCGCGAGAGCGTCGCGTCGAGCCCGGTCGATCTCGCCGCGCTCGACGATCCCGAGGAGCTGTCGGCGATCGTCCGCGCCGGCCGCCAGTGCGCGCTCGGCATGCGCGGCTTCCTCAACGAGACGCTGACCCAGGGCGGCGGCGCCCGCGCGGTCGCGCTCCAGGACGGCAGCGGCTGGACGATCGCGCACGGTGCGCAGGACCCGCTCTACACCTTCGAGCACGCCCGCGCGCACTGGCTGGCGACGCTCCCCGGGGTCCGCATCGTCGAGATCGAGCAGGGCGGCCGCTACCTCCACCTCACTCACGGCGCGCTGGTCGCCCAGCTCTGCGCCGACGTCGCGCGGAAGACCGCAGCCTAACCCCGCACTTCTTTCCCCGGCGAAGGCCGGGGCCCAGTCGCGAGCCGATTCAGACGGCGGGATGCCGCCTGGAGTCCGTCGACACTGGGCCCCGCCCTTCGCCGGGAAAGATTACCCCGCCACCCTAAGCATTTGGCGACCTTTACCCGCTAATCCCAACCCCAGGATGACCGAATTCCGCATCAAATGGGCCGCCGCGGGCGCAGTCTATGCCGGCATGCTGTTCGGGATCATCCAGCTCGTCGTCAATTCGGGCAAGGTCGGCCTGCCCGAACTGATGCTCGGCGCGTTCATGGGCGGCGCCATCGCGCTGCCGCTCACTGCCTGCCACCTCGCCGCTGCGCTCGCGGTGCTGCTGTTCGCGCGGCGCCAGCCCTTCGCGACTCAGTTCGCGCTGTTCACCGTGCTCGCGCTCGGCGGCTGGCTGCTGGTGGTCGCGCTGATCGACCAGGCGTTCCGCTCGATCGGCGGAATCCACGGCGCCACCCTCGCCTATCTCGCCTTCTTCGCCGCGGGCACCGGCGCGTGCCTCGTCTGCATGATCGCCGCGGGGCGAACCGCCCAGCCCTGAGCGGGCCTCCACAACTCCTGCACGCACACTCCGCCGAAACAGCACCGCAATCGCTGCCCGATCTCCATCCGCCCCCGCCACAGCCCGGGCCGAAGGGAGAAAGCATCATGAAGGGATCGGGTTCGAGCTTTACCGCCAAGGCGGGCGCGGCGGTGCTGCTGGCCGCATTGGCCGACTGGCTGTTCTACGGGCAATGGGTCGGCGCGACGCTGGGGGTGTTCGCGCTCGCCTGGGCGCTGGTCGTGATCCTCGCGCTGCCGTCGCTCCGCCGCCGCGGCGGCGCGCTGTTCGCCGCCTTCGCCGCGATCCTGTTCGCGGTCGCGCTGATCGACAATCCGACCCCCCTCGCCTGGGGCCTGTTCTGGGTCGCGGTGTCGAGCGCCGCCCTGCTCAGCCGCGCCCGGTTCGGCGACGCGTTCCGCTGGTTCGAGCGGCTGGTGCTCCATATCGGCTTCGGCACCGTCCGGCTGTTCGCCGACCTGTTCCGCTTCGTCCGCATCCGCGGGCCGCGGCGCGGGCCCAGCCTCGCGGCGACCGCGTCGATCCTCGTGCTGCCGGTGGTCGGCGGCGCGATGTTCCTCGCCTTGTTCGCCAGCGCCAACCCGCTGATCGCCGACGTGTTCAACCGCATCACCATCCCCTCGCCGGTGTCGAGCATCCCGCACCTTATCGTCTTCGCCTTCGTGCTGTTCGGCGTGTGGCCGAGTCTCCGCCCGCACCCGCGCGTCACCGGGACCGAGCTCGGCGCAGTCTCGCTCGAAGGGCTGATGCCGAGCTTCCCCGCCGCCACGGTCGCGCTGTCGCTGCTCACCTTCAACGCGGTGTTCGCGCTCCAGAACGTGCTCGACATCATCTTCCTGTGGAGCGGCGCGCGGCTGCCGGGGACGATCACCATGGCCGATTACGCGCATCGCGGCGCCTATTCGCTGATCGCCACGGTGCTGGTCTCGGCGCTGTTCGTCCTGACTGTCTTGCGCGCGGGCAGCCCCGCCGCGCGGAACCCCGCGATCCGCCTGCTGGTCGCGCTGTGGATCGCGCAGAACCTCCTCCTCGTCGCCTCGAGCATCCTGCGCACGCTCGACTATATCGACTCCTATTCGCTCACCGTGATGCGGATCGCCGCGCTCGGCTGGATGGGGCTGGTCGGAGTCGGCCTCGTGCTGATCTGCTGGCGGCTGCTCGCGGGCAGGTCGGCGGCGTGGCTGATCAACGCCAACGCGCTCGCCGCAGGGCTGGCGCTCGCCGCAGCGTGCGCAGTCGATCTCCCCGCGGTCGCCGCCGGCTGGAACGTCCGCCACGCGCGCGAGGCGGGCGGGCCCGGCCAGCCGATCGACTTGTGCTATCTGCGCTCGCAGGGGCCCTCCGCCCTCCTCCCGCTGATCGAGCTCGAGACCCGCGTCACCGATCCCGGCCTGCGCGACCGCGTCCGCGCGATCCGCGAGGAAGTGATGGCAGTCGCGGTCGAGGCCCAGTCCGACTGGCACGCCTGGACCTGGCGCGGCGCCCGCCGCCTCGCCGCCGCCCAGGCCGCGCTCGGCCCGAACCCGGCGCATTCGGTCGACATGCTGTGGGGCCGCCACTGCAACGGCGCGCCGGTCGCCGAATATGGGCCCGATCCCGATCCGGCGACGATGAACGTGCCCACCGGCGAGGAGGGTTCGGCCCCCGCCGAGGCATCGCCCCCCTCCCCCGCGGCGCCATCGCGCGACGAGCCTCGCCCGGCCCGGGAATCCGAGCCCGATCGTTGAGGGGCAAGCTATCTCGAAGCCGGCCGTTCGGCATGCTATTCAGGGCGCAAGGCGCGTTCGGGGTTTCTCAGTGGGGGAGGGAATGATGCGGTTGATCGGCAAAATCACCAACAAGGACAAGGACGGGAAGGTTCGCTTCGTGTCGGAGATCTACGAGGACGCCGACCTGCGCGTCTTCTTCACCGCGGACGCGGACATCGACGCCGACGGCGCGAACGGCCAGAACGGCAAGCCCGCCGCCTATCGCGTCGGCGACAAGGGCACCGACGCCCTCAAGAATGCCGACATGAAGATCGTCAACGGCAAGGTCGTCTGCAGATCCAATGTCGGACGCGGCATCGTCATCCTCGATACCGACAATGAGCCCAAGGTCTTCCCGGGCGGAATCATCGCGTCGCACACCTGGTATCAATATCCCGGCACCGACGCGGGCGATCCCGCCGCCTATGTCGATTCGGAGACCGTCCCCTATATCGTCGTCCCGCCGCTGGTCGTGCAGGGGACCACGGGCGTGGTGCGCGGCTGCCGGGCGCGCGCGACTTGGAAGGGCAAGGTGATCGACTGCGCGGTGATCGATCGGGGACCGACGAGCAAGACCGGCGAGCTCAGCATCGCCGCGGCGCGCGCGCTGGGCATCCCGTCCAACCCGCGCACCGGCGGCCTTTCCGAAGCGGAAGTGCTCTACGAGCTCTGGCCGGGCCACGCCGCGCCGGGCTTCGTCCTGCAGCCGGCCTGAATTTCCCCGGCGAAGGCCGGGGCCCAGTTGCAAGCCGTGTCGAAGGCCGGGCTCCGCCTGGAGTCCGCCGAGGCTGGGCCCCGGCCTTCGCCGGGGACAGGGGAGTCAGGCGAGCCGACTCAAGCGGCAGGCCTATTCGCCTTCGCCCGCTTCCGCTTCTGCTTCCCCGGCATCCGCCGCCGGCGCCTCGAACCACGCCTCGACCGGACCCTTGAGCGTGATCGTCAGCGGCTGGCCCTTGCGGTCGACCTTCTTGCCGATCTGGACCTTGATCCACCCTTCGGAGATGCAATATTCCTCGACGTCGCGGCGCTGCACGCCCTTGAAGCGGATGCCGATGCCGCGCATCAGCACGGCCTCGTCGAAATGGGGGCTGCTCTGGTTGACCGAGAGCCGGTCAGGAGGTGTGTCGCTCATGCGCCGCCCTTTGCCGCAAAGCGGGCGCGCGGGGAAGCCAAAAGGGAATCCCGCACCTTGCTCAGCCCTCTCCCCCTTCGCGGGAGCGGCTATCAGGCAACCGTCTCCAGATATTGGTGCAGCGCCGAGACCACCACCGATCCCTCGCCCACCCCCGAGGCGACGCGCTTGATCGACCCCGCGCGGACGTCGCCGACCGCGAATATCCCCGGCTTGGACGAACAGAAGAAGGTCTCGCCGCTCCCCGTCCGCACGAAGCCCGCCGGGTCGAGCTCGAGGCAGCCGTCGAGCCAGTCGGTATTGGGCACCGCGCCGATCATCACGAACAGCGCACCGACGTCCTGCCGCACCGTCTCGCCCGATTTGCGATCGGTCCAGCTCAGCGCACGCAGATGGCTGTCCCCTTCGAGCGCCGTGACTTCGGTGAACGGATGCAGCGTGATCCGCTCCGACGCCTCGATCCGCTCGATCAGATAGGAGGACATCGTCTCGGCCAGCCCCGGCCCGCGCACCAGGATGTGGACATGCGCGACGCTACGCGCGAGGAAGATCGCCGCCTGCCCCGCCGAATTGCCCCCGCCGATCACCACGACATGCGTCCCCGCGCACAGCCCCGCCTCCATCGCGGTAGCGGCGTAATAGATGCCGTTGCCTTCGAGCTCGGCATAGCGCGGCAAGTCGAGCTTGCGGTAGCGCGCGCCGGTCGCGACCACCACCGATCGCGCCTTGAGCGAGGTCCCGTCGTCGAGCGCGATCTCGAAGGGCTGGCCGCTGCAATCGAGCCCCGAGGCGGCGCGCGACACCAGCAGCTTCGCCCCGAATTTCTGCGCCTGGACCTGCGCGCGCCCGGCCAGCGCCTGCCCCGAAATCCCGGTCGGGAAGCCGAGGTAATTCTCGATCTTCGAGCTGGTCCCGGCCTGTCCGCCCGGCGCGATCGATTCGATCACCACCGTGTCGAGCCCCTCCGACGCGGCATAGACCGCCGTCGCCAGCCCCGCCGGTCCCGCGCCGACCACTGCGACGTCATGGACATGCTCGCGGTCGAGCGTGATCGTCAGCCCCAGCGCATCGGCCAGCGCGGCGTTGCTCGGGCTCCTCAGCGCCCGCCCCTCGGCCACCACCACCGGCAAGTCGCCCTCGGTCAGCTCGAAGCATTCGAGGAAGCCACCGGCGTCGACATCGACTTCGGTATCGATCCGCCGGTGCGGATAGCCGTTGCGGGTGAGGAAGGTCTCGATCCGCCCGGTGCTCGCGGCATGGCCGGGGCCGACCAGCGTCACCCCGCCCTGCCCGTGGAGCATCAGCCCGACCCGGCGCAGGATGAAGGCGCGCATGATGATCTCGCCGATATCGGGCTCGGCCGCGATCAGCCGGCGGAAGTCGGGACGCTTGACTCGCACCACCCGGCTCCCCGGCAGCGCGCGGCCGGTGACGAGGATCTTGCGGTCGTTGAACAGGTCGAGCTCGCCGGTGAACTGGCCGGGCTCGTGGGTGTGGACGACCTTGCGCTCGCCCTCGTCGTCGGACTCGAGGATCTCGATCCCGCCGCCCGTGCACAGGAAGAAATCGACGCTGCGCTCGCCGCGCTCGAACAGAGTCGCGCCGTCGGGCAGGTCCTCGGCCACGCCGAATGCCGCGACGCGCGCGGTCATCGCCGGGTTCAGGATCGGAAAGGTCTGGGCGGTCCGCGCATAGGGGTCGGACGGGTCGAGTTCGGGCGAATCAGCGGGTTCCACCGCGACACGATAGCCGGTGTGCGGGAGCGGCGCGAGGCCGCTCCCGAACCCGATTCAGCGGCAATAGCGAACCCGGACGCGGCGGCCCTCATACGGATCGTACACGCGGCGCACGGTGCAATTGTTGTACCCGTTATACCGGCGATAATTGTCGCGATAATAATAGCCGTTGGTCGGGTAATAGCCGCGCTCGCGATAATAGCGGCGGTCGTAATCATAGCGGCGGTCGTTGCCCGCGATCGCGGCGCCGATGGCGATGCCGGCGATGCCTGCGAACACCGCGGCGCCGCTATTGTCGTGGCGGTCGCGGTGGCGGTAGCGCTGCGCCTCGGCCGGCGCGGCGAAAGTGAGCACGGTCGCGCCCAAGGTGGCGCCCAGCGTCAGCTTCCTGATGATGCTCGTCATGACTTCCTCCTCATTCTGGTGCCACGCCCGCTTTCTGCGAGGGTACAACGCGAGTCGGGGCATTGAGGGTTCCGAAATTAACGCTATCGGCCTGAACCGCCCCGGAATCGGGTGTTCAGCGGGGGTTTAGGCGGTTAACCTCGCCCCATGAGACACTGGCTGCTGCGATCCGAACCCGACGCCTATGGCTGGGACGACCTCGTCCGCGACGGCGTCACTGAGTGGGACGGCGTCCGCAACTTCACCGCGCGCAACTTTCTCAAGGAGATGGCGGTCGGCGACCAGGCGTTCTTCTACCATTCGAACATCGGCAAGGAAGCCGTCGGCATCATGGAAGTCGTGCGGACCTGGAAGCCCGACGGCGACGACGGCAAATGGGCGAGCGTCTCGTTCAAGCCGGTGCGCCCCTTGCCCAAGCCGGTGACCCTCGCCGACATGAAGGCCGAGCCGCGGCTTCAGGAGATGGTGCTTCTGCGCCAGTCGCGCCTGTCGGTCGGGCCGGTCAGCGACGCCGAGTGGGACGTGATCCTAGAGATGGCGCGCTAGCCGCCGATGGCCGCGCTGCCGGGCCGGCTGGCCGCCCTGCTCCTCCTCCTGCCGCTCGCCGCGCAGACCGCGCCGCCGCCCCCGGGCGACCTGACCGCGATCTACAAAGACCCCAAGGCGCGCGACGCGCTGCGCATCGAGATCGCCGCCAATGGCGACATGCGCATCCAGCAGACCCAAGGCCGCTACCTGCTCTCGCACGACGGGCATGATTATCTGGTCACCGCCGGTCCGGGCGGACCCGTGGTCATGCGCGTCGAGGATATTGCGGCGGCGCGCACCGGAGAGATGAGCGCCGCCGGCGATCCCGAACTGCGCCTGGCCGCCGGCGAAGACGTCGTCATCGGCGGGCGGACCGGCACGGTCTATTCGCCCGACCCGCGTCCGGCCGGCGGCCCCCCTATCGTCATCAGCCGCGACCCCGCGCTCGCACCGATCGGCCGGGCGTTTTCGCGCCGGCTCGAACTCGAGGCCGTGCTGTCGCGCGGGCCGGGTACCGAATCGGCGGCCCTGCGCAGCGTGCTGGCCTCGGGAACCCCGCTGCGGCTCGACGGCGCCGATCTCCAGTCGATCCGCGCCGGTCCGATTCCCGCGTCGCGCTTTGCGCTCCCCGCCACGCCAGAGACCCCGGAGCGCGTCCGCGAGCACTGGGGCCCGCGCGACAGCGAGCCCGAACCGCAGCCCGTCACACGCACCACCTTCAAGCGCGCGATCTTCGCCGATGGCCGGCTGTGGCTGCTGTCCGATGCGGGCAAGCTCGTCACCATCGCTCCCGGCGACAAGACCCCGGCCGATCAGCCCGCGCCCGAACCGGTGCTCGACCTCTGCCTCGCCGGCGGCGCTCCCGTGGCGGTGACCGGCACCGGCGGCCAATGGACGATCCGCCGCTTCGAAAACGCCGCCTGGACCACGGTCGAGACCGTCGCCGCCAACGGCGACGCGCTGGTCGCGCTGAGCTGCGCCGGCGGCCGCCGCACGCTCCTGACCGACAAGAGGCTGATCGACGGACCGCGCGCCGTCCGCCTGTCCGAGCCGCTCCACCCCGGTGTGGTCGCCTCGACCTGGGATGACGGCAGCGGCTTCCATGTCGGGATCAACGCCGGCGAATGGGGCGGCGGCCTGCGCCGAGTCGACCGCGCGACCGGCGCCGTCACCACGATCGAGCGCAGCGGCGCCGACCTGTGCGACGGCCCGCTCAACACGGCGTGCGACGCGGTCAACGGCATCGCCGCCGAGCCGGGCAAGCCCGGCTGCCTCCTCGTCGCGATCGGGGTGGTCCATTTCACAGCGCATGGCCGCCTCACCGAGATATGCGGCGATCGCATCGCGCCGGTCTACTACAAGCCCTACACGCTCGAGGTTTCGCCCAGGCTCGACCTCGCCGCGCCCGAACCCTTCCTCACCGTCGCCTTTTTCGGCCTCGCCGAATCGCGCGGCGCGCTGTGGGCGGTGGGGCTCGATGGTGTCTACCGGATCGGCGCGGGAGCGGACATTTCGTTCCGCAAGATGCCGCGGTTCGAGAATATCGGCGGCGTCCAGGTGAGCTTCGACATCCCCGAGCTCGTCCTCGTGCTGACGTCGATCAACCAGCGCGTCTCGCTGAGCGGCGCGGTGCCGATGCTCGTGCCGCGCTAGGGGGGGCCGTCCACACATGAAGGACATGTTCCGCCCCTTGCGCCACTACGCCGATTTCGGCGGCCGCGCGCGGCGGCGCGAATATTGGCTGTTCATCCTGCTGAGCTGGCTGCTGCTCGCGCCCATCGCCGCCGCCGGCTACGCGCTCGGCTGGCACCCGCTCGACGCCAGCGGCGAGGTCCAGCTCCTCCCGCGGACCGGCGCGACCATGGCCGACAAGGCCACCACCGCCGCGCTGGTCGCCGCCGCGCTCCTCCTCGCCGCCCCCTGGCTCGCGGTCCAGACCCGCCGCTTCCACGACACCGGCCGCAGCGCGTGGATGCTGGTGTGGAACCTCGTCCCCACTATCGGCTGGCTGGTGGTGTTCTACTATATGGTGATCCCCGGCACCGAAGGCCCCAACCGCTACGGCCGCGACCCGACCGAGGAAGTCGACGACTGGGGGCGCGTGATCGGGTAGGCGGCCGGCCCTCCGAACCCGCTACGCCTGCACTTCGTCCTCGTCCGCCCACTCCACCAGCGGAAGCAGCTCGCCGCGATACGGGCGTCCGTTGTGCGGCAGCCGCACGAACGGTTCCTCCGGATCGTCCTCGCGCGCATCCGCCGCCGCCTCGCCGCCGCCATCGATCGCGGCATCCGCCGCCGCGCGCCGCGCCGCCCAGTCGGCCAGCGCCGCGGCGATCGCCGCCTCGGCCTCGGTATCGAGCGTGTCGCCTTCGAACCCGAGCAGGGCCGCCGCCGTGCGATCGTCGCGCACCGCCGCGTCGCCTTGCTCCCCGTCGCCATTGATGACGGTGCGCATCGTCGTCGTGCTCGCCTGCGCCCCACCACCGGCATCGCCAGCCCCCGCACTCGCGCGCGTCGAGAAATAGTTGATCGTCGTCCGCTTGCCCGAGGCATCCTGCCCATAATGGCGCAGGCAGAACATCAGCAGCGCATCGTTGCGCTTGCGCCGGAAACCCATCAGCAAGCCGCGCTGAAACACCGGGATCAGCTCCCCCTCGATCGCCCGCTCGAACGCGAGGTCCTTCAGCCGCGCCAGCCCGAAGTCCAGCGCCGCATCCCAGGCCCGCCGAAACCCCTCCGCCCCCGCCGCGCGCCGCAACGCATAGGCATTGGCCTGCGACATGTTCACCATCCGCGCCGCGCGCCGCACCGACCCGGTATCGGCGAGCGCTTCAACGAACGCCTTCTGCCGCTCGGGCGTCCACCCGTCATGCCGGTTGGTCTTGCGCGGAACGGGCTCGAACTCCGGGAGCGGCGCGCGCTGGTCGCGGGTGGCGGGTACGCGGTTCTGCATGGGGTCCTCCTATCCGAATCGGACAGGGTGTATGGAGGGGAATCCAACTAGGAAAGGGATTTTTGTTCTTAGTTTGTTCGCCGACGCGCTGGACGAACCTTCAGCCGCGCAAGCTGGCGAGCTGTCCCTGAACCCATGCCAGATCGCTGGCAAATTGCGGATGATCCGGCGCCCTCCGGTTCAATTCCACGCTGATCCCCGCCGCTTGCTCCAGCGACTCGAGGGCTTCGGATCGGCGATCGAGCGCCTGTAGCGCTTGCGCGACTTTCGTGTGGCTCACGAACAATGTCCGCTGCCACCCCGCATTGCTGGGGTCGGAGAAAGCGAGTCGCTCCGCCACCCCCAGGGCGGCGAGGTACCGCGCAAGCGCCTGATCGCATTCGTCCGCGCCAAGCGCGACGTTTCCCAGTTTCTCGAAGCTGACCAAAAGGTCGCGCTGCCATTCGGTATTGCCCGGCTCCTGCTTCGCCAGCCGCTCGGTAATGGCAAGCCCCGCCTCGTGCCATTCGCGCGCCGCGCCCAGATTGCCCGTCGCTACCTCGACATTGCCAAGCCTATGGTAGCTAACCGTCAGGTCGCGCTGCCATTCGGTGTTGCCCGGCTCCTGCTTTGCCAGCCGCCCGGCAATGGCGAATCCGGCCTCGTACCGCGCGCGCGCCGCGCCCGGATTGCCCGACGCCATCTCGACATCGCCGAGCCTGTGGTAGCTCACCGTCAGGTCGCGCTGCCACTCGGTGTTGCCCGGCTCCTGCTTCGCCAGCCGCTCGGTAATCACGATCCCCGCCTCGTGCCGTTCGCGTGCCGCGCTCAGATTGCCCGACGCCACCTCGACCTCGCCGAGCTTGTCGCAGCTTACCGTCAGGTCGCGCTGCCACAAGGTGTTGCCCGGCTCCTGCTTCGCAAGCCGCTCGGCAATGACAAGTCCCGCCTCCAACCGTTCGCGCGCCGCGCCCAGATTGCCCGTCGCTACCTCGACATCGCCGAGCCTGTGGTAGCTCACCATCAGGTCGCGCTGCCATTCGGTGTTGCCCGGCTCCTGCTTCGCAAGCCGCTCGGTAATGGCAAGCCCCGCCTCGTGCCGCTCGCGCGCCGCGCCCAGATTGCCCGACGCCATCTCGACCTCGCCAAGCTTGTCGCAGCTTACCGTCAGGTCGCGCTGCCACAAGGTGTTGCCAGGCTCCTGCTTCGCAAGCCGCTCGGCAATGACAAGTCCCGCCTCGAACCGTTCGCGCGCCGTGCTCAGATTGCCCGACGCCATCTCGACATCGCCGAGAACGTTGTAGCTTACCGCCAGGTCGCGCTGCGCCTCAGTGTTGGCCAGCGCCTGCTTCGCCAGCCGCTCGGCAATGACAAGGCCCGCCTCGAACCGTTCGCGCGCCGCACCCAGATTGCCCGACGCCATCTCGACCTCGCCGAGCTTGTTGTAGCTCACCATCAGGTCGCGCTGCGAGTCGGCGTTGCCCGGCTCCTGCTTCACCAGCCGCTCGGCAATGGCGTGCCATGCGTCGAATCTGCGGCGGGCTTCTCCAAGATCGCCTTCCAAAAATGCGAGCGTGCCGAATTCGGCCTCGATCACGCCTCGGTCATGGTCGTTCGTGACGTGCTGAAGCGCCATGTCGGCGCAGCGCCGGGCATCGGCCAGCGAAGCGTAGATGCCTTTCAGCCGACCCAGATGAATCCATGACCAGGCGTCGGTGGGATCGAGTTCGACCGCTTCATCATAAGCCGCCATCGCCTTCGAGGGAGAAAAGGGCGCGTAGATGCGCGCCGCCTGCCGGGCGCGCTCGGCATGCCCGTTCCGCGCATCGCGGAGCAACTGATCGCCGGCACCGATCGGATCGGTGATCGATCGTTTCGCCAGCGCCACGTCCCTCGGGTTATCCGACCCGATCAGCGCTTCCGCGGTCGCGCCGAAAGCCCGGGCGTCGGGGCCCGACACCTTCGGGTTGTCCTTCAGTTCCTCCAGCCGCTTCGCCAGATCCTCGCGCAGGGCCGCGAGATCCTCGGCAGTCGCCGGCCGCGGCGCCCTCAGTTGCGCGACGCCGGCGATCACCCCGAGCATCCCGGAAAGCGCGGAGAAGGTCGCGTTCAGGATCAGGCCCGGATTGGGCGTCTTGCCCAGCCACGCCGGCCAGTCGGCAAGCGCGCCGGGCCAGGTAAAGCCCGGGCTGGCGTTCAATTGCGAAAGCGCGATGCCGCCCGTCCAGGCACATACGATAACGCAGCCAGCCAGGATCAGCAGCCCTCGCAACATCCAGTCGCCCCTCGGAAGACCCTGGGAGAGGTACCATTGGATGCCGGATCAGGATAGCTGTGAGAAACTATCGGTGCGGCGCGATGACGAAAGCGCTCCTTTACGCCGCCACCTTCGCCCGCGAGGCCTTCTTCCGCTCATGCGGATCCAGGTACCGCTTGCGCAACCGGATCGACTTGGGCGTAACCTCGACCATCTCGTCGTCGTCGATATAGGCGATCGCCTGCTCCAGCGTCATCTTCTTCGGCGGAGTCAGCCGGATCGCGTCGTCCTTGCCGCCGCTCGCACGGAAGTTGGTGAGCTGCTTGGCCTTCATCGGATTGACTTCGAGGTCGTCGGGCTTGGCGTTCTCGCCGATCACCATGCCCTCGTACAGCGCCTCGCCGTGCCCGACGAACAGGATGCCGCGGTCCTCGAGCGGCCCCAGCGCGTACGAATTGGCCTCGCCCGATCCGTTCGAGATCAGCACGCCGTTCTTGCGGCCCTCGATATGGCCCTTGTGCGGCCCGTAGCGCTCGAACAGCCGGTTCATGATGCCGGTGCCGCGCGTGTCCGACAGGAACTCGCCA
>JAZKCD010000087.1:0-27433 GCA_040388355.1 Pseudomonadota bacterium
AGGCCATGCCGGGGGCATGGCCGACCCGGCACGCCTGAAGGGGAGGGGCTTGAGAGAGGCCACGTCTCGATTCACCTCAGAGCCCATGCCGCCGCGCGAAGGCGAGGAACAGACCCGCCCAGGGATGCGGGGTGCCGTCATATTGCGTCGAGGGCAGGCCGTGCCCGCCAGTCTCGAAGATCATCAGCTCGGATGGGATCTTCGCGGCCTGAAGTGCGGTGAACATGCGGATGCTGTTGGCATGGGGGACGACGGGGTCGTTGGCGGCGTGCGCGACGAAGGTCGGGGGCATGTCGGCGGGCAGGCCGTTCTCGGCGGAGAAGCGCCTGATCCGCGCTTCGCTGGTGTCGGCGCCGAGCAGCTCGCGCTTCGATTGCCCGTGCGCGTCGGGGCCGAGCGTGATGACCGGGAAGAACAGGCCGAGCACCGTCGGGCGGGCCGACTGCTGGTCGGCGGCGTCGACCGGGGCATAGGTTTCGAGCGCGAAGCGGCTGCCGAGCCGCGCGGCGACATGGCCGCCTGCGGAAAAGCCGGTGGCGGCGACCTTCGCCGGATCGACGCCCCATTTGGCGCCGCGCGCGCGGATCAGCCGCATCGCGCGCTGGGCGTCCTGGAGCGGGGCGTCGGGGCCTGCCGCCCAGCCGTCGTGCGGCAGGCGGTAGAGCAATTCGAACGCCGTGATCCGGTGCGCGGCGAACATCCGCGCGATGCTCCCGCCGGTGCGGCCGGTCGCGACGCGGGCATAGCCGCCGCCGGGGCAGATCAGCACCGCCGCGCCGCTCGGCTGGGCGGCGGGAACGACGGTGAGCATCGGCGTCGCGACATGCGGCCAGGCGATGTCGTCCTCGGGGCCGGTGGGCGAGCGCTTGACCACTTCGTCGCGGACGCCGAGCCCCTCGCCGCCGGGCGCGGCGCCGGGCCAGAGCGGGAAGCGCTCGACCGGCGGTTCCGCGCGGGCATGCGCCACAGCGGGAAGCGCGAGGCCGGTGGCGAGCAGGGCGCGGCGGTCGATCTTCATGCGATCAGCTCCCCGCCGGGCGTGGGTTGGAGGCGCAGGGCTTGCTGCCGGCGATGTGGAAAGCCTCGGGCAGCATCGGGTGCGCCGGGTCGAACGGGGCGAGATCGGGAGCGATCAATGCGGCGAGCGGCGAGTCCGACTTGCGGATGCCCTCGATCACGGCGCGGGCGAGGATGTACGCGCCGTAATTGTTATGGTGCGTGCCGTCCTTGCCGTCGTCGCCGAACGCCAGCGGCGACTTCTCGGGGCCGAGCGCTTCGTAGAAGGCGATGCTCGCGGCATTGAGGTCGACCAGCGTCACCTTCTCCTCGGCGGCGACCGCGCGGACCGCGGCGGCATAATCCGCCAGAGTCGAGCGGATATGGCCGTCGGGATTGAAGTTGCGCCGCTCGGGCGAAGTCACCAGCAGCGGGGTGCCGCCGCGGCGGCGGACCTCGGCGATATAGGTGCGCAGGTACGACCGGTAGGTGTTGGCGGCATCGGCATAGGTCTGCGGCCACTGGATCTTCTGGTCGTTGTGGCCGAACTGGATCAGCGCGAAATCGCCGGGCTTCATGAAGCTCAGCGCCTTGTCGAGCCGCAGCTCGGTGACGAAGGATTTGAGCGTCTCGCCCGATTCGGCATGGTTGGCGACCGCGACGTTGGGCCCCATGAAGGCGGTCAGCATCTGGCCCCAGCTCGCGCTCGGCTCGCAGCGCTGGTCGGTGACGGTGGAGTCGCCGAACAGGAACAGGGTGGGGACCTCGACGCGCTCGACCGTGAGCGCCGAGACGTGCGGGGCGGGGCCGGTCATCTCGAGCGTGAGCTTGTCGTCCCAGGTCACCGAATCGAGCTCGCGGGGCTTGAGCCGCACCGCGACGCCGCCGGGGGCGTTTTCGGGCGGGGCGGTCAGCTGGGCGTTGCGGATGTTGACGACGAAGCTGCGGGTCGTGAACTTGCCACGCGTGGTGCGGACGTTCTCGAGCATCAGGCGGCGCTGCTCGGCCTTGATACTGGTGTCGCTCGGTTCCTTACGGTCGCCGAAGGTGAGGGTGACGCGGTAATTGCCTTCGGGCAGCGGGATCGCGAGTTGCCCTGTGCCGTCGAAGCTGAAGGTCTGGCGGCCGTATCCCGCAGGAATGTCGCATGAACTATTGCCGAGCGGGCTCCCGAGGGTTAGCGCCGGACGCTCGGGCATGACGTGGCGCGAGACCGGCAGGCGGAGCCTCGCCAGCGCATCGGCGATGATGTTGGCGACGCCGCGTGCCCCCATCTCGCTGAAATGGGTGTCGTCGTCGATCCCGTTCGGGAAGGCGGGGAGGCCGGGGCCGCCCGCCGGATAATGGAGGAAATAGCGTTTCGCGGCCTCGGGCCCTGCCGCCTGGACCCAGCTGCCCGAAAGCGTGTCGAGGTCGATCAGCGGGGTGCGGGTAGCCTTGGCGACGTCGCGCGCGGCGGCGGAATAGGCGGGGAAGCTCGGCACCACCGCGGCGCCGCTGAAGTTGCGGCGCGTGACCGGGGTCAGCAGCACCGGCTGCGCGCCGGCCTTCCGCGCGACGTCGATGTAGCGGAGCAGCAGGACCCGATACTCCTCGACGCTGGTGTAGCGCTCGGGCTTGTCCTTGCTGGCGTCGTTATGGCCGAACTGGATCAGCAGCGTGTCGCCCTTGCGGATGTCGGCGGCGATCCGGTCGAGCCGGCCTTCGTTGATGAAGCTGCGCGTGCTGCGCCCGCCGATCGCACGGTTCTCGACGGTGATCGAGGAGTCGAACGCGCAGCGCAGCATCGTTCCCCAGCCCGACTGGGGATAGCGCGGGGCGGCATAGTCCTGCGCGGTCGAATCGCTGGCGATGAAGACGCGCGCCTTCGGCGCTTCCTGCGCCTGGGCGGGGAGCGCCAGGATGGCGAGAAGAGGGGCCAGGACGTATTGGAGCCTTAGCCCCTCCCCTTCAGGGGAGGGGCTTGAGAAGGCGGCTGCCGCGTCGCATCAGGCCAGGTTTCATCGGCCTACGCCTCCTCGCACATTGCGCATCGTCACCAGCCGCACCGCCTCGAGCCCGTTGGCGGCGCCACCGTCCGACGTCACCGCCAGCGCGATCACGTTGCGCCCGCGATGGTTGAGGATGCCCTCGGGCACCGGGAACACGCGCTGCGGGCCGACATTGGCGACGAACTGGCCCATGTTCCAGCCATTGACGAAGATCAGCACGCGATAGGCCTTGCCGACCGAGCGCGGCATTGAAGGGTCGCCGATCGCGATGCCGATGGTCGCGTCGTTCTCCCTGGGCACCGCGAGGTCGAAGCCGGTGCGGTACCAGCGCGTTCCCGCCGCCGCCGCTCCCGGCACGGCGATCGGCCATGTGCTCGCGTCGAACGCGGGCAAGTGCCAGCCGAAGCGCTCGCCGTGGAGCCCGCCATTGTTGGCGACCCCGCGCACCGGATCGGCGATGTCCTCGCCGCCCGCATTGCCCTGGATCTTCCACGCGACCGGCACCGCGAAGCTGCGCGCGCCGCCGTCGAGCGAGGCCGAGATCAGCCCGCGGGCTTCCTTGTGGAACTCGTCGGCCTCGAGGTCCCAGTTATGGCCGTTGTTGCGGATCATCAGCGCGAGGACGTGGCTGCCCGGCGCCTGCGCCTCGGGCGGCAGGGTGAACTGCGCGACGCCGGTGGTGATCGGGCGGGGGATGCCGCCGGGGATCTCGTCCTGCCCGACGAACTTCCCGTCGACGAACAGCTGGAGCATCCCCGCGCCGCCCGCGCCATAGTGGAGCGTGATCTGCCTGGCCTCGGGCCCGCCGGCGAAGCGGCCGCGGTACCAGACGTCGCCGGTGTGAAAGCCATGCGCGTCCATCGCGAGATTGGGCTGGCCGTCGGGCGGGCGGGTGACTGCGGTGGCGGTGTTGCCGCGCGCGCCCGCGGTCATCCAGCCGCTGTCGTCATAATCGGCGCGGGCCTCGGGCGAGGCTTCGGAGACGCGCCACTCGGCGGCGGCGAGGTCGGGGAGCGCGAAGGGCTCGGGGCCCGCCAGCGGCGCCTGCGCGAGCAGGCTGCCGCTCGGGGTGCGGGCGACGGCGATGCGCTTGCCGTTCCAGGTCACGCGCGACGCGCCCGGCTGCCAGACTTCGAGCCCGCCGCTTTCGGCGGTGTCGCCGGTGAGCGCGAGGGTGCCGCCCTTGAGCGCCGCCGAGCGCAGCATCGCCCCCCCGCGCAGCAGCAGCCCGTCGCGGCGCCAGAAGCGCACGCCCTCGGCTTCGTCGCCGATCAGCAGCAGCAGCGGCGCCCGCCCGCCGCCCTCGATGCGGACGCGGGCGAGCGCCCCGTGGGTGTAGCTGAGCTTGAGGTCGCCCTTGCCCGCGTCGAACGCGCTCTGCACCGCGCCTTCGAGCACGGTCACGCTCGGCGCCGACGCATAGCGCAGCACCGTCTCGCCCGCCTCGCCGGTGCGGCCGTAGAACAGCGCGAGGTCGCCTGCGCCCTGGCCCAGCACGGTCTGCAGCTCGGAAGTCGAATAGACCAGCCGCTGGCGCTGGAGATTGACCCCCGCGAGCAGCCACTTGGCGTCGAACCCGTTGAGCCGCATCGGGAAGGCATAGTGCCCGTCGGGCAGCGCGGCATCGACGGTGAAGCTGTCGTCGCTCGCCGCGTTCGACGGCTTGTGGGTCACCATCAGGAAGCGCGCATCGGTGTCGGGGTTGCGGTTGTGGTAGATCTGGATCGCGGGCGAGGAAGCAGTGACGCCCCCGGCCTTCTCCATCTTGGCGAGATCGGGGACCGCCTGGATGAATTCGCCGAGCTGCTTGAGCTCCGCCGCCTTGGGGCGCAACGCGCGGTCCTCGCTGATCGCGGCGCCGTAATCATAGCTGGTGAACACCACCGGCGCGGGCAGCCAGCCCCAGCTGGTGCCGCCATAGCCCATGTAGAAGCTCTGGATCGTCAGGTTGTTGGCGAGGTTGGTGCCGTAGAAGACGCGCTGGTAGCGTTTCCCGCGCTGGACCGCGTTGCAGTCATATCCGCCGTTCGAGCCCCAGTAATCGAACCAGCCGCCGCCATACTCCGCCGCGAAGCCCGGCGTGTGCGGCGAGGCGCTGGCGCCGCCCTTGGCGCCGCCGGGGCCGTACATCCCCCAGTCGGGCGCGGGGGTGCCGCGCGTGACTTCGCCCTGCACGGTGCAGGTGCCGCCGGGATAGCCGTCGAACGCGTAGAGGTCCTGGGGCCCGTCGACCACGCCGGGGACGCCCGAACCCCTGGGCACCCAATTGCCGTTGCGGCCGATATCGTTGTGGAAGATCGGCACGGTGATGCCGTCGGCGCGCGCCTTGGCGAAGAGATGGTCCATGTAGCGCTGCTGCGCCGGGGTGGTGACGAGCAGCTCGTTCTCGATCTGGTGGAGGATCACCGTCCCCTTGCCGGTGCCGATCTGGTGGCGGGCGATGATCGCGTTGATCCGGGTCAGCCATTCGTCGGCGGCGGCGAGATATTCGGGATCGTCGGTGCGCGCGCGGCCGCGCTGGTTGACCAGCCAGGTCGGGAAGCCGCCGCGGCTCAATTCGGCATTCACATAGGGCCCGGCGCGGGTGATGACGTAGAGGCCTTCTTCCTCCGCCATCGTCAGCAGCCGGTCGATGTCGCGGATGCCGGTGAAGTCGTACACGCCCTGCTTCGGCGAGTGGTATCCCCAGTCGAAATAGAAGGCGACGGTGTTGAACCCGCTCGCCTTCATCTTCTGGAGGATGTCGCGCCACAGCTCGGGCGCGGGGAGGCGGAACGAATGCATCTCGCTCGACCAGATCACGGTGCGCTTGCCGTCGATGATCAGCGAGTAGCGGTCGAACGCGACGCGGCCGAACTCGCGCTGGCCGGCATAGCCGGGATCGGGGACGGGCTTGTCCTGCGCGAGCGCGGGGCTCGCGACGAGCAGGGCGGCGAGGGGGAGGAGGGCGCGCATCATGGGTGCTTATCCCGCTGTGTAAAGTAAACCTCTGTTCCCCTGCGAAAGCAGGGGCCCGGGGCCAGACAGGTCTGTCCCTCGTGACTCTGGGCCCCTGCTTTCGCAGGGGAACAAGAAGGGCTTTGGCGCAAGCGTGCAAGCTCCAGCATCATGCGAGATGGAACAGCGGAGTGAGGGGCCATTCGGTCGGCCGGTTGCCGGGTTCGACTTCCATCAGGGGCGCCATGTAATCCCACCATTTCTGCATGACGGGATGGCTGGGCAGCGCATCCCGGTTGTTGTCGTCGCGCAGCTTGAGCACTGCGAACAAGGCCAGCGTCTCCTCGTCGAGGAAGATCGAATAATCGTAGATGCCGGCGGCCGAGATCGCCGCGGCCAGCTCGGGCCAGATTTCGTCGTGGCGGCGGCGATATTCGTCGACCACCCCAGGCTTGAGCTGCATCTTGAAGGCGTGCGTCGTCATCTGCGGGTCACCTGCGGGCTGCGCGTGAAGCTGATGTCTTCGCCGCGCTCGACGATCAGCGCGGGGCGGGCGTCGGGTTTCTCGGTCTCGATCGTCAGTCCGTCGATGCGCAGCCTGCGCGCGTCGCGGATGTAGAGGCCGTGTGCGGGAAGCGTGCCGAACATGCTCGGCTCGGGATAGGAATCGCGGGCGTCGGGGACGGTGCGCGCGGCGTCCTCGGCGGTGCCGCCGCCGGCATAGCTCAGGCGGATGTTCGAGAGCGATACCGCTTCGATCGGGCTGTCGGGCAGGCCGACGATCGACGCGGCGTAGCGCGGGTCGATGCCGGTCGCAGTGACGTTCGAGATCGAGACGCGGCGGATCGCGCCGAGCCCGGTGCCCTCGGGCCCGCGCCGCCGGTCGCCGACGCGGAGGAACAAGGGCGCGGTGGTGACCTCGCGCATCGTCAGGTCGGAGACGGTGACGTTTTCGAGCACGCCGCCGTCGACGGTCTCCAGCGCCAGGCCGCGGCAGCGCTCGAAGCTGCAATCGGTGATCGCGATGTTGCGGAAGCTGCCGTTGGATTCGGTGCCGAGCTTGATGCGGCCGGTGACGCGGTCGCGGTCGGGCGAGAGCTCCTGGGTGCGGCCATGGGTGCCGTCGAGCATCGTCCCCATGTCGAAGCCCGAGACGGTGCAGCCGCTGATCGTGACATTCTCGGTCGCGCGCGCCTCGCCGAGCGCGAGGCTGGCCTTGAGGACGATCGCGTCGTCGTTGGGCGAATTGACCTTGCAGTCCGCGATCGTGACATTGCGGCACGCGTCCACGTCGATGCCGTCGCGATCGGTGTCGATGCGCAGATCCTCGATCCTGAGGCCGTCGACTCCGGTGGCGAGGATCGCGAAATGGCCGCCTTTCAGCACCGTGAAGCCGTCGAGCCTGACGCGGCGGCAGTTCCTGAACGCGATCGCCTTGTTGGCCTGGCCGTTCATCCGGGTGCGCGCGGGCTCCAGCGTGCGCATATCGGCGCGTGGCATTCCGGCCATCGAATTGGGGTGCGACCCGGCCTTGAGCCAGCGCGGGCCGGGGCCGTGTCGCGTGAGGCCGACGCCGTGGATCATGCCGGGGCCGAAGATCGTGACATTCTCCAGCCCGTCGCCCCAGATCAGGCTGTTCTGCCAGTGGCTATGGCCGAAATCCTGGTAGACGTCGTGCTCGCTGGGCTCGGGCAGGTCGTAGCTGCCGGCGTGCATCGCGGGATCGGCCGCCTCGATCACGGCGCCGGCGTCCAGCCGCAAGGTCACATTGCTCTTCATCCGGATCGAGAAGCAGAGATAGCGCCCCGCGGGCAGCCGCACCGTGCCGCCCTCGCGCGTGGCCTCGTCGATCGCGCGGTTGACTGCGCCGTGGTCGAGCGCGTTGCCGTCGCCCTTCGCGCCGAAATCGCGGACGTCGAACACCGGGGCGCCACCGGCGAGAAAGGGCAGCGAGAGTCCTGACGCGATCACGGCCCTACGATCCACTCACTGCGCCCTGGCCGGCGCGATCTCGACCGCATAGATCCCGCCCTGCGGCCCTTCGATGTTCGATCGGATCACCAGCCATTTGCCGTCGGGGGTGAAATGCGCGTTGGGCTCCAGCCGGTAATCGTGCCGCGACAGGTTCATCAGCCGTTCGGACTCGAGCGTGCCCGGCGAGATCAGGCTTTCCGAGTCCGGCGCGTGGATTCCGGCGACATCGGGGATCGCGCGCGGGCGGAACAGGTAGAGCCATTTCCCGTCCTTGGCGTGCGCGACCATCTCGCTGTCGCCGCCGTCGCCCGAGAACAAAGTCTGGTCGGGCGAGATGTTGAAATGGACCGACCATTGGTCGCGGTCGACCTTGTACCGTTGGCGCCGGCCGGTCGCGACTTCGTAGCTTGCCAGCCAGAACACTTCGCCGCGCGGGGTCTGGAGGTCGTACCAGATCGTCTTGCCGTCGGGCGACCAGAACTCGTGCCCGGCGATCTCCATGTTCATCGTCCGGGTATGGACCTTGGTGAGGCCTGAGCCGTCGCTGCGGATCGTCCAGATGCGGTCGACCTTGTGCCAGGGCCCCTCGTGGCAGAACATGATCAGCCCGGGATCGGTCGGCGAGAATTGGAGATGGTTGAGCCAGTCGGTCGAGCCGTACACTTTCTTCCGCGCGCCCGTCCGCGTGTCGATCGTGAAGATCTCCATCGGGATGCGCGCTTCCTGGCGCTCGTTCAGCCGGACCTCCTTGGCCTCGGCGAAGGTCAGCGGCTTGCCGTCGGGGCCGTTGGCGGCATAGGCGGCCTGGTCGGTGCGCGGATCGCGCGCGCCCGCGCCGGGCTGGAGCGGCATCGCGCGCTCGGTGACTTGCCCCAGCAGCAGCGTCTCGTCCGAATTGATCGAGTCGATCTGGCCGCCGGCGACATAGGCGATCTTGCGGGTCGCGCCGGTGTCGATGTCCGCGGCCCAGACCTCGAAGCCACCGCGCGCGCCATCGGCGCTGGCGCCGGCGCCGTTAGCCCGCGCGTCGCCGCGCATCGAATAATAGGCCGTACGCGTCTTCCGTCCGACGAACAGCAGCCTCAGGCTCTGCGCGGTCACCACCGGCGCGATCTTCCACGTCTTCAGATCGACCGCAGCGATCCCTGCCGCGGTGGTGATGATCATCTTGTCGCCCTGCGGCGTGAAGACCTGCTGAGTGAAATAGAGCTTCGACGCGCCGGGCTCGGCAGTGATGCGGACGATGCGGTGGCCGGTGGTCGGATCGATCCATTCGCCCGGCGCCTGCGCCGCGGCCGGAGTCGCGATGGCGACCAGCGCGAAAAGCAATGCAGCGGCGAATTTCATCCTCTACCCTCCGTCGAACGCCTTTTTCGGCGCTCCCGCGACACTATCGGCACGATCAGGGTTTGACGATAGGTTTCTCATCACATAACACATAGTCTCACAATGTGGCAACGCGACGCAGTTCGTGGGGGGATGACCAAAGGTGTTTTCTTGCGAGTTCCGGAGCGCTACCGCGTCCGCCGGGCGGGCCTTCCCGGCCCGCCGCGACACGGGAAGTCGAGCATGACGCTTTCCAGGATCAAGCATGTCCGCGCCTTCACCGTCCGCGGCGGCGGCGCCGACTATCACGACCAGGGCGACGGCCACTGGATCGACGACCATATCGCCACCCCGATGGCGCGCTATCCCGAGTATCGCCAGTCGCGGCAGAGCTTCGGGATCAACGTGCTCGGCACGCTGGTGGTCGAGATCGAGGCCGAGGACGGCACGATCGGCTTCGCGGTGACCACCGGCGGCGAGCCGGCCTGCTTCATCGTCGAGAAGCATCTCGCGCGGTTCCTCGAGGGGCGCGACCCCGCCGAGTATGAGAAGATCTGGGACCAGATGTACTTCTCGACTCAATATTACGGCCGCAAGGGGCTGGTCGTGAACGCGATCTCGGGAGTCGACCTCGCGCTGTGGGACCTGCTCGGCAAGCTGCGGCAGGAGCCGGTCCACGCCTTGCTCGGCGGCGCGGTGCGCGACGAGCTGCAATTCTACGCGACCGGGGCGCGGCCCGATGCGGCGAAGGCGCTCGGCTTCATCGGCGGCAAGCTGCCGCTTCACCACGGCCCCGCCGAGGGCGAGGAGGGGCTGCACAGGAATATCGACGCGCTGGCCGACATGCGCGCCAAGGTCGGCCCCGATTTCTGGCTGATGCTCGATTGCTGGATGGCGCTCGACGTCAACTACGCCACGCGGCTCGCCAATCGCGCGTGGCACGAATGCGGGCTCAAATGGATCGAGGAGGCGATCAGCCCCGACGATTACTGGGGCTATGCCGAGCTGAAGCGCAACGTGCCCAAGGGGATGCTGGTCACCACCGGCGAGCATGAGGCGACGCGCTGGGGCTTCCGGATGCTGCTCGAGATGGATTGCTGCGACATCATCCAGCCCGATGTCGGCTGGTGCGGCGGCGTCACCGAATTGCTCAAGATCTCGGCGCTGGCCGATGCGCGCGGCAAGCTGGTCGTGCCGCACGGATCGTCGGTCTATTCCTATCACTTCGTCATCACCCGGCATAACAGCCCGTTCGCCGAGTTCCTGATGATGCACCCGAAGGCCGACCAAGTCGTGCCGATGTTCCACCCGCAGCTGATCGGCGAGCCCGTGCCGGTGAACGGGCGGATGAAGCTTTCCGCGCTCGACAAGCCCGGTTTCGGCGTCGAGCTCAACCGCGATATCGCGCTCCACCGACCCTATACGCACTAAGGAACCGCATCAAAATGAAGCTCTGCCGTTATGGCCCTATGGGCGCCGAGAAGCCTGGGCTGGTCGATGCCGGGGGCGCGATCCGCGACCTTTCGGGCGTGATCGCCGATCTTGGCCCCGCCGAGATTTCGCCCGCGGGCCTCGCGAAGCTCGCGGCGATCGATCCGGCGACGCTGCCGCTGGTCGAAGGCAGTCCGCGCTACGGTGCGCCGGTCACCGGCACGCGCCACTTCGTCGCGATCGGGCTCAACTTCGCCGATCACGCAGCCGAGTCGAACCTGGCGATCCCCGACGAGCCGGTGGTGTTCCAGAAATGGGTGGGCTGCATCCAGGGGCCGCACGATCCCGTGGTGATCCCGCGCGATTCGAAGAAGACCGACTGGGAAGTCGAGCTCGGCGTGATCATCGGCAAGCGCGCCAGCTATGTCGAGAAGGCCGACGCGCTCGACCATGTCGCCGGTTATTGCGTGATCCACGACGTGTCCGAGCGCCACTGGCAGATCGAGCGCGGCGCGACCTGGGACAAGGGCAAGGGCTTCCCGACCTTCGGGCCGATCGGGCCGTGGCTGGTCACCGCCGATGAGGTCGGCGATCCGCAGGCGCTGTCGATGTGGCTCGAGGTCAACGGCAAGCGCGTGCAGAACGGCAACACCGCGACGATGGTGTTCAGCGTCGCCGACATCATCGCCTATCTGTCGCAGTTCATGACGCTCGAGCCCGGCGACGTGATCACCACCGGCACGCCGCCGGGCGTCGGCATGGGCCAGAAGCCCGAGCCCTGGTATCTCAAGGCGGGCGACGTGGTTGCGCTCGGGATCGAGAAGCTCGGCGAGCAGCGCCAGGATATCGTCGCCTGGAGCGCCGCACGATGAGCGGGCGCTTTTCCGGCCGCACCGCAGTGATCACCGGCGGCGCGTCGGGGCTCGGCAAGGCGGTCGCCGCGCGGATCGTGTCGGAGGGTGGCAAGGTGTCGCTGTGGGACGTCAATGCCGAGACGCTGGCGGCGACCCAGAGCGAGATCGGCGCGGCGCACATCGTCGCGCTCGACGTGTCCGACCAGGCGGCAGTCGCCGCGGCGGCCGCGGCGAGCAACGCGGCGCTCGGCCGGATCGACATCCTCGTCGCCTCGGCGGGGATCACCGGCGCCACCGGGCCGGTCCATGAATATCCGATCGACAGCTGGCAGCGCGTGATCGACATCAATTTGAACGGGCTGTTCTATTGCTGCCGCGCGATCGTGCCGTTCATGCTCGCCAACAGCTATGGCCGGATCGTCAACGTCGCCTCGGTCGCGGGCAAGGAAGGCAATCCCAATGCCTCGGCCTATTCGGCGTCGAAGGCAGGGGTGATCGGCTTCACCAAGTCGCTCGGCAAGGAGCTCGCCACCAAGGGCGTCGTCGCCAACGCGATCACGCCCGCGACTTTCGAGAGCCCGATCCTTGCGCAGCTGCCGCAGAGCCAGGTCGATTACATGCTGTCGAAGATTCCGATGGGCCGCCTCGGCGAGATCGAGGAAAGCGCGGCGATGGTCTGCTTCATGGCGAGCGAGGAGTGCAGCTTCACCACCGCCGCGACCTTCGACACGTCCGGGGGGCGGACGACGTTCTGATTTTTTCTTAGCCCCTCCCCTTCAGGGGAGGGGCTTAAGAAGGGAAGGAGAGGCAAATGCGCGATATCCCGTTCGTCGATGCCCATCTCCACCTCTGGGACCTCGCCCATATCCATTATAGCTGGCTGAGCCCGCCGTTCAGCGACGACGGGCCCAACGGCAGCACCGAGGCGATCGCGAGCACCTATCTGCTTGACGATTATTTCGCCGACGCGAAGGGCTGGACCATCGCGGGTGCGGTGCATGTCGATGCCGGCGCGGATGCGGCGATGGCATTGCGCGAGACCGAGTGGCTGTCGGCGATGGCCGAGACGCGCGGGCTGCCGAGCGGGATCGTCGGCTTCGCGGCGCTCGACGATCCTGATGTCGAGGCTCTGCTCGAGACGCACGCCGCGCACCCGCGCGTCCGCGGCATCCGGCATATCGTCAACTGGCACGCGACGCCGAAGCGGACCTACACGCCGCGCGACGTGACCGGCGACCCGGCATGGCAGCGCGGCTTCGCGCTGCTCGGCAAATACGGGCTTTCGTTCGACCTCCAGGCCTATGCCGGCCAGTTCGACACGCTCGCCGCGCTGTTCGCGCGGCATCCGGAGACGCAGGTGGTGATCGACCATCTCGGCTCGCCGATCCCCGAGGAGCGCGACCTGTGGCGGACCGAGATCGTGAAGCTCGCGGCCTTGCCCAATGTCGCGGTCAAGATCTCGGGCGTGGGCTTCATCCACCGGCCGTGGAGCCTCGAGCAGGTCCGCCCCTATGTCCTCGACGCCCTCGACCTTTTCGGTACCGACCGCTGCCTCGCCGCGAGCAATGTCCCGACCGACAAATTGTTCGGCACCCTCGACGCCACGCTCTCCGCCTATGCCGCGATCATCGCGGATTTGAGCGAGGACGAGCGCCGCGCGATCTGGGGACGCAACACCAACCGCATCTACCGTCTCGGCCTGGACGTCTGAGGAGTATCCGATGAGCGCATCCCCGGACCATAAGTGGCGCAACACCATCCTGGCGGGGCTCGCCAACTATATCGACGCAGGGTCGATCGTCGCGGGATCGGTGGCGCTGGGGCTGTGGAAGGAGATCTATGGCCTTTCGAACGATTTCATCGGGCTGATCGGGGCGTTCAGCGCCAATGCGATCTCGGCGGGCGTCGGCGCGCTGATCGGCGGCATCCTGTGCGACAGGTTCGGGCGGAAGAAGATCTACCAGTATGATATGATCTTCTACGCCTTCGGCATGCTCTTCCTCGTGTTCGCCTCGGCGCCGTGGATGATCGTGCTCGGCTTCGTGCTGGTCGGGCTCGCGGTCGGCGCGGATATCCCCGCCTCCTGGTCGCTGATCGCCGAGCAGGCGCCCGACAAAAGGCGCGGCGCGCATTCGGGGGTGGCGCAATTGCTCTGGTATCTCGGCCCCGTCGCGGTGCTGGTCGCGGCGTTTTTCCTCCAGCCCTGGGGGATCACCGGGATACGCTGGATCTTCGCGCACCTCGCGGTGCTGGCGCTGGCGCTGACCTTCCTCCGCTCGCGCATGCGCGAATCGCAGCGCTGGGAGGAAAGCCAGGCAACCGGGCAGGCCACCGGCTGGCGCGAGTTGCTCAACCCGCGCTACTTCGGCGCGATCCTGTTCCTCGCGTCGATGTACGGCTTCTGGAACCTGTGGGCCGGCTTCAACGGCTTCTTCACGCCGTATCTGGTCAAGGAGCATAATCTCCCCGGCTGGGTCGAGACGATCGTACCGGCGAGCTATTTCCTGATCG
Organism: Pseudomonadota bacterium; assembly: GCA_040388355.1. Lineage (GTDB taxonomy): Bacteria > Pseudomonadota > Alphaproteobacteria > Sphingomonadales > Sphingomonadaceae > Sphingomonas. The sequence goes on from JAZKCD010000087.1 coordinate 14,021, forward strand.
GGATGATCTCGATCCTCGTGATCTTCATGACGCTGTCGGACAAGGTCAACCAGCGGCTGCTGTTCGGCATTTCGGCGGCGATGCACGTGGCCGGCATGGCGCTGCTGGCGATCTTCGGCTTCACGCTGGAAATCTACATCCTCCATGTCGTGATCATGGGCATCGCCGGCGGCTTCGGCGCGCAGAGCTTCTTCCAGCTCTGGTCGGCCGAGCTGTTCCCGACCGCGATCCGGTCGACTGCGCAGGGCCTGGCCTTCGCGATCGTGCGTATCGGGCTCGGCATCTGGAGCTTCTTCGTGCCGTGGCTCGCCTCCTACGACTATGCGACGCTGGCGTGGATCCTCACCGGTTTCCTCGTCGCGTCGGGCGTGATCGGGATGATCTGGGCGCCGCGCAACGAAGGCAAGTCGCTCGAGCAGATCGCGGGCGAGCGGGCATGAGCCTGCGCACGATGCTGGCGGCGATCGCGCTCGCCGTCGCCTGGCTGGTGCCGGCCGCCGCCCAGACGCTGCGCATGCCCGACATGCCGCTCCACGATCCGTGGATCGTCGCCGACCGCGCGAGCCGGACCTATTATCTCTATACCAGCAACGAAGCGCGGATGACCGGCGTCGAGGCGGTCGGGACGATGGTCTATACCAGCCGCAACCTGCGCGACTGGACCCGGCCGAAGCTGGTCTTCAGCCTTCCCAAGGATGGCTGGGCGACGGGCGGCGCCTGGGCGCCCGAGGTCCACCGCTACAAGGGCCGCTATTACCTGTTCACGACGCTGCACAACGAAGCGCTGCCCAAGCCCATGCTGGTGCCGAACCGGCCGGCCTATGCGCGCGGGACCGTGGTGGCGGTCGCGGACCGGCTGGGTGGGCCGTTCCGCCTGCTCCGCCCCGACCGGCCGGTGCCTTCGCCCGACCTGATGACGCTCGACGGCACGCTGTATCTCGACGAGGGCGGCAAGCCGTGGATCGTCTATGCGCATGAGTGGCTGCAGGTGCGCAACGGCACGATCGAAGCGGCGCCGCTCGCGCCCGACCTGTCGGTGACGGCGGGCGATCCGGTCACTTTGTTCCGCGCCATCGATGCGCCCTGGGTCGCGCCGCAGCGCCAGCCCGACGGCGATTCGGTGACCGTCACCGATGGCCCCGAGCTGTTCCGCACGCGCACCGGCAAGCTGCTGATGCTGTGGTCGAGCTGGGGGAGCGACGGCTATGTCCAGTCGCTCGCGCGCTCGACCAGCGGCAAGCTTGCGGGCCCGTGGCAGCAGCTGCCGCCCCTGCTCCACCAGGACAGCGGCCACGGCATGTTGTTCCGCACCTTCGGCGGCACGCTGATGCTGGTGCTCCACCGCCCGTTCAAGAATGCCCGCGGCCGGCTCTACGAGATGCGCGACACCGGCGACAGCGTCGAGATCGTCCGCCAGCGCACCGATCTCGACGGCGATACGGCGCGCGCGAATAACTGAGCCCAAGGTTCTGGCGCTATTCGAGTCTCTCAATTAGAGAGCGCGCCTTAATGGGACGCATCGAAACTCCAAAACGCATCCGGGGCACGCAGGACATCTTCGGGGACGAGCAGCGCCGCTTCGCGGCGGTGCTCGACGCGTTCGATCGCGTGCGGCGGCTCTATTGCTTCCAGCGCGTCGAGATTCCGGTGTTCGAGGCGACCGGCGTGTTCGCGCGGAGCATGGGCGAGACGTCGGACGTGGTCTCGAAGGAGATGTACACGTTCGAGGACCGCGGCGGCGATTCGATCACCCTCAGGCCCGAATTCACTGCGGGGATCGCGCGCGCCTTCATCACCGAGGGCTGGCTGCAGCATGTGCCGATGAAGCTGGTCACCAGCGGCGCGGTGTTCCGCTACGAGCGCCCGCAGAAAGGCCGCTTCCGCCAGTTCCACCAGATCGACGCCGAGATCATCGGCGCGGCCGAGCCTGCGGCGGATGTCGAGCTGCTCGTGCTGGCGGACCAGCTGCTCCACGAGCTGGGGATTGCCGATGGGGTGACGCTCCAGCTCAATACGCTGGGAGACGCCGAGACGCGCGACGCGTGGCGCGAGGCGCTGGTCGCACATTTCGAGAAGCACCGCGGCGACCTGTCCGAGGACAGCCTGGCGCGGCTTGACAAGAACCCCTTGCGCATCCTCGACAGCAAGGACCCGCGCGACCGCCCGATCGCCGACAGTGCGCCGGGGATCGACGACTTCCTGACGGAGGAGGCGGCGGCGTTCTTCAAGGCGGTCACCGACGGGCTCGACGCCGCGGGGGTCAAGTGGACCCGCAACGCGCGGCTGGTGCGCGGGCTCGACTATTACCGCCACACCGCGTTCGAGTTCGTCACCGACCGGCTCGGCGCGCAGGGCACGGTACTGGCGGGCGGGCGCTACGATGGGCTGATCAGCTCGCTCGGCGGACCCGAGACGCCGGGCGTGGGCTGGGCGGCGGGAGTCGAGCGGCTGGCGATGTTGCTGGAAGAGCCGGCTAGCGACGAAGTTGATGTCGTCGTCGTTGCCGAAGCGGCGGAGTTCGAGCTTGCTGCCTCGGGATTGACGGCCGCTCTTCGACGCGACGGGCTTTCCACAGAAGCAATCGTCACCGGCAGCCCGAAGAAGCGATACGACAAGGCGCTCAGATTGAACCCGGCCTACACAATCTCACTGTCTCGTAGAGATGGTCTTGTGCACGTGGGTGAAAGAGGTCTGCGGGCCAAGTTTAGCCCGGATCGTTTTCGTTCGATTATCGCGCTCATAACTGACGGCTTGGCATGACCATCCCCGCCGACCGCATCGCCGCCATCGAGGCGCGGCGTGACGAACTGCAGGCGCTGATGGCGACCGGCGACTTGCCGTCCGAGCGCTTCGTCGCGGTGTCGAAGGAATATGCCGAGCTCGAGCCCGTCGCGCAGGCCGCGGGCGAAGTGCGGCGGCTGCGCGCCGAGGCGGCGTCGCTCCAGGTCATGACGCACGACGCCGATGACGAGCTGCGCCAGATGGCGACCGAGGAGCTGCGCGAGAACAGCGAAGTCCTCGCCGCCGCCGAGCGCGCGCTGGCGCTGGCCTTGCTGCCGCGCGACGCCGCCGACGAACGCTCGGCGATGCTCGAAATCCGCGCCGGCACCGGCGGCGACGAGGCCGGGCTGTTCGCGGGCGACCTGTTCCGCATGTACCAGCGCTTCGCCGACCGGATGGGCTGGAAGGTCGAGCTTATCTCGACCAGCCCTTCCGAATCGGGCGGGTTCAAGGAAGTCGTCGCCAGCGTCACGGGGCAGGGCGTGTTCGCGCGGATGAAGTTCGAGAGCGGTGTCCACCGCGTCCAGCGCGTGCCCGCGACCGAGGCGGGCGGGCGCATCCACACCTCCGCCGCGACGGTGGCGGTGCTGCCCGAGGCCGAGGAAGTCGATGTCCGGATCGACGACAAGGATCTGCGGATCGACGTCTATCGCTCGTCGGGGCCGGGCGGCCAGTCGGTCAACACCACCGACAGCGCGGTGCGGATCACGCATATCCCGACCGGGCTGGTGGTGATCCAGCAGGACGAGAAGTCGCAGCACAAGAACAAGGCCAAGGCGATGCAGGTGCTGCGGACGCGCCTGTTCGAGGCCGAGCGCGGGCGGCTCCATGACGAACGCGCGGGCGCGCGCAAGTCGATGGTCGGCTCGGGCGACCGCTCGGAGCGGATCCGGACCTATAATTTCCCGCAGGGGCGCGTCACCGACCACCGGATCAATTTGACGCTGCACCGCCTGCCGGAGATCCTCGAGGGCGAGATGGACGAGCTGGTCGGCGCTTTGGTGTCGCAGGACGAGGCCGACCGGCTGGCGCAGCTGGATGGGTGAGGATAACAAAAGCCCCTCCCCTTCATGGGAGGGGTTGGGGTGGGGCCTATCCTCGGGGCGACAGGCTCTATGAGACTGACAGGCCCCACCCCCAACCCCTCCCCTGAAGGGGAGGGGCTTAAGATAAGAAGGGCCCTCGCCGATGCCGCGCGGCGCATCGCCAGTCCCACCGCCCGCCTCGATGCCGAGCTGCTGATGGCGCACGCGCTCGGGGTCTCGCGCAACGAGCTGATCCTGCGGCATCTCGACGATCCCGTGCCCGACGGGTTCGAGGCGCTGGTAGCGCGCCGCCTGACTCATGAGCCAGTCGCCTATATCACCGGCACGCGCGCCTTCTGGACGATCGAGCTCGAAGTCGGGCCCGGCGCGCTCGTCCCCCGCGCGGACAGCGAGACGCTGATCGAAGTGGCGGTCGCGCATTTCGGCGAGCGGGCACCCACGCGCATCCTCGACTTGGGGACGGGCCCCGGAACCCTGCTCCTCGCCGCGCTCGCCGAGTGGCCATCTGCGACTGGACTCGGCGTTGACGCCTCGGAGCAAGCCCTGGCCTATGCCCGCCGCAACGCCGAGCGGCTCGGGCTGGCGGCGGAATTCGCGCTGGGCAACTGGGCGGACGGCGTCACCGGCAGCTTCGACCTGATCCTCGCCAACCCGCCCTATATCGGGACAGGCGAGCACCTCCCCCCCGAGGTGCGAGACCATGAGCCCCCCGCGGCGCTGTTCGCCGGGCCCGACGGGCTCGACGATTACCGCCGCATCGTCCCCGATCTCCCGCGCCTGCTCGCCCCCCGAGGAATCGCAGTGCTGGAGATCGGATCGACCCAGGCCGAGGCGGTTTCGGCGCTGGTCCGCCACCATGGACTGGTATCCGCGATGACCAACGATCTTAGGGGACTTCTCCGAGTGGTCACCGCACTTGAATCTCCGCACAACTGACACATATTTCTGCTTGGAGATTGGTGCTGCACCCGCTAATACGTCCACGGGGCGAGGCACATTCAACCAAGCCGTTGAAAAGACAGGCCGTTGATACGCGCGGCCCCAATCCATGGTCATGTGAGCCGCTGCAGTCCGGCGGCCGTGGCAGACGGGGGTGGCTTTTGGCCAGCCCTGCGGACGGTAACACGCATCCGGGACCCATGATGGACCGACGGACGGCTTTTTAAAGACAGGACACACAGACCTTGATGAACAATCGTCAGGCAAACGGCCGCCGTCGCGGCCGTGGCGGGCAGCAGCAGCAGCGCACCGGTGGTGGCTCGAATCAGCGCGATACCGGCAACCGCATCGACAGCCGCGCCCGCGGCAACGCGGCGCAGCTGCTCGAGAAGTACAAGAACATGGCGCGCGACGCCCAGATGCAGGGCGACCGCGTCAACACCGAATATTATCTCCAGTTCGCGGACCATTATTTCCGCGTCCTCGCCGAGACCCGCTCGCGCTTCGAAGAGAACAACCCGGGCCAGGTCAACAACCAGCGCCGCCCGAGCACCGATCTCGAGGACGATGATTTCGACTATGAGGCGCAGAACAGCGTCCGCAACGACGAGCCGCGCATCGACCAGCCGCAGCAGCGCGACGACCGTGGCGACCGCAATGATCGCCCGCAGCGCGACGATCGCGGCCCGCGCGAGGATCGCGCCGCGCGCGACGACCGTGGCGAGCGCAACGACCGGAACGACCGCAACAACGACCGCGGCGACCGCAACGCGCGCTACAACAACGGCGCCAACGGCCAGGCCAACGGCAATTACCGCAGCGAGGCGCAGTCCGACGACTTCGCGCCGCGTGAAGGCAATCGCGGCAACGAGGGCAGCAACGAAGGCGCTCGCGGCAACGAAGGCGTCCGCGCCGAGCCCGGCGACGAGCAGCCCCGCCGCCGCGGCCGTCCGCGCCGCGAGGCCGCGCCCGAGGCCGAGGTCTCGCAAGGCTTCGACGCCGCGATCCTGCCCCCCGCGCTCGAGGTCGCTCCGGCGGCCGACGAGACCGAGGAAAAGCCCCGCCGCCGCGGCCGCCCGCGCCGCGATGTCGAGGCTCCGGCTGGCTGACTTCTTGAAGCCCCTCCCCTTCAGGGGAGGGGTTGGGGGTGGGGCCTGTCAGTCTCACCGAGCCTTAGGCCCAGAGGATAGGCCCCACCCCAACCCCTCCCCTGAAGGGGAGGGGCTTAAGAAGCACCTAGCCCTCACTCCGCAACCTGCTAGCATCGCCCGCGAATAAGCCGGGAGGATCCGAGATGCGCTGGTTGGCCCTTAGTTTGGTCGCGATTCCGTTTGCCGCCGATGCGCAGACCGCACCCCAGGTGCCGGCCCCCGACCAGACCGCGCAAGGCGATGTCGCGGTCACTATCTACAACAACAATCTCGCATTGGTGCAGGACCGGCGCACGCTCAACCTCGCCGCGGGCCGCACCCGGCAGGAATTCGCCGACGTCTCGGCCTCGATCCGGCCCGAGACCGTCACGCTCAACGGCGCCGGGCTCACCATCGTCGAGCAGAATTTCGACTATGACCTGCTCACTCCCGAGAAATTGATGGAGAAGGCGGTCGGCCGCACCGTCACTTTGGTGCGCACCGATCCGGTGACCAAGGCCGAGACGCGCGAGGAAGCGCGGGTGCTGGCCAACAACAACGGCACCGTCGTCCAGATCGGCAGCCGCATCGAAGTGCTCGACGCGTCGCGGGTGCGGGTGATCTTCCCGTCGCTGCCGCCCAATCTCCGCGCGCGGCCGACCTTGTCGGTGACGCTCGAGGCCGATGGCGCCGGGCCGCGGCCGGTGACGCTCAACTATCTGGCGACCGGGCTCGGCTGGAAGGCCGATTATGTGACGCTGTTCGACGAGGCGGCGGGCAAGATCGACGTCCAGGGCTGGATCACGCTGACCAACAACAGCGGCACCACCTTCACCAACGCCAACACGCTGCTGGTCGCCGGCGCGCCGGGGCAGGGCAACGGCCAGCGCGTCTATCGCCCGCAGAACCCGCCAGGCAATTCACCCGGCACCGAAAGCGCCGCCCGCGAGCGGCTCGGCGATTTCTACGTCTATCCGATCGCCGAGCGCACCACGATCGCCAATGCCCAGCAGAAGCAGGTGAGCTTCCTCGACGTGTCGGGCGCGCCCGCGGCCAAGGCCTATTTCTATCGCAACAACTGGCTCGGCACCTCGACCGAGGCGCAGAGCGTCGACACGGTGCTGCGCTTCTCCTCGTCGCGCGAAGGCGGGCTGGGCGATGCGCTGCCGGCGGGGACGGTGCGCGTCTATATGCGCGATGCCCGCGGCGCGCCGCAGTTCATCGGCGAGAGCAATATCGGCCACACCCCGATGGGGTCGAACCTCGCGCTTCGCACCGGCAGCGCGTTCGACGTCAAGGTCCAGCCGACGGTCGAGAAGCGCGAGGCGCTGGGCAAGGACAAGTGGCGCACGACGATGCAGTATCGCGTCACCAATGCCCGGCCCAACGCGGTGGTCGTCGAAGTCGCGCAGAACGGGCTCGACAATTGGTGGCACGACACCAAGATCGACAGCGAGACGCTGCCGTCGGTGCGGACCAACGCCGACGAGGCGCTGTGGAAGGTGCCGGTGCCCGCCAACGGCGAGACGATCGTCACCGTCGTCTTCCTCACGCGCTACTGAGGCCGCGCGCGTGGCGCCTGTCCGCGCCCTGATCGGCTTGCTGTCGGCGGCGTCGGCGCTGGCGGGGGTTCCCGCGCGCGCGCAGCCGGTGACGTCGCCCGGCCCGGACTCGGTCGCGGTCACCATCTATCGCGATCCCGACCGCAGCGCGGCCGACCAGCCCAAGCCCGGCTGGCTGCGGGGCTATGCGCTGATCACCGAGCGCCGCACGATCACCATCCCCGCAGGGCGCGCGGTGATCCGCTTCGAAGGCGTCGCGGGCGGGATCCTCCCCGAAAGCGCGATCGTCACCGGGCTGCCCGACGGGGTGCGCGAGAAGAATCTCGACGCCGCCCTGCTCAGCCCCGGCACGCTCTATGCCCGCAGCCTCGGCCGCCCGGTGACGATCCGCCGCACGCGCGAGGGCAAGGTGACCGAGGAGCGCGCGGTCATCCGCTCGGGGCTCGACGGCGCCGCGGTGCTCGAGACGCGCGACGGGATCATCGCGGTCGACTGCGAGGGCAGCGAGGAACTGGTCTACGACAGCGTTCCCGCGGGCCTTTCCGCCAAGCCGACGCTGTCGGTCGAGACCGACTCCACCCGCGCGCACCAGGTCACCGTCACCTTGTCCTACCTCGCCTGGGGGTTCGACTGGCAGGCCAATTACGTCGCGACGATGCGGCCCGACGGCAAGTCGGCGGACCTGTTCGCCTGGGTGACGCTGGCCAATGGCGACGTCACCAGCTTCGCCGATGCCGAGACGATGGTGGTCGCAGGGCAAGTCAACCGCGAGGACCGCGGCGGGGGCCGCAGCGACCTGTTCCGCGGCGGCGGCGATCCGATCCAGTTCAAATGCTTCTCGCGGCCCCCGCCGCCGCCGCCCGCGCCGCCAGCTCCGCCGTCGCCACCGTCGGCAGGCTTTCTGGACCAGGACGCGATCGTGGTCACCGGCTTCCGCGCCAATCTCCAATCGTCGATGGCTGTCAAAAGAAACGTGGTCCGCGAGGCGCTGGGCGACCTTCAGGCCTATCGCGTGCCCCACCCCACCACCGTCGCCTCGCAGAGCCAGAAGCAGGTCGCCCTGCTCGACCGCGAGAGCGTGCCGGTCGAAGTGATCTACAAGACCCAGCTCTATGGCGACATCCCGAACCGCATCACCATCACGCTGCGCACCCGCAACCGCGAGGACAAGGGGCTCGGCGTGCCGCTGCCCGCGGGCAATGTCGCGATCTTCGAGCCGCTGGGCGAGAGCCGGGCGCTGATCGGCGAGGGATCGATCGACGACAAGGCGGTGGGCGAGGAAGTCGAGATCGGCGTCGCCCCCGCGACTCAGGTCACGGTCGAGGCAGTGGCCGCCGCGAAGGGCAAGGGCTGGACCGACTATGTCGCGACGGTGCGCAACGCCAATCCCTTCGCGATCCGCTACGAATCGAGCGTCGTCGTGCCGGGATACAACACGAACCTGCGCATCGCCCGCGCCTCGCCGCGGCTCGGCCGCCGCAATGGCGAGGATGTCTGGTCGGTCGAGGTGCCCGCCAACGGCTCGGCGGTGCTGCGCTACCGCGTCAAGGAAGTGCGGCGATCCGGGCGCTGATCGCCCTGGCCGCGGCGCTGCTCGCGCCGGCGGGGGCGCCCGCCTTCGCGCAGGCGGTGACTTCGCCCGGCCCGGAGTCGGTCGCAGTCACCATCTATCGCGATCCCGACGCGCGGCCCGGCGACGATGTCGATCTTCGCTGGCTCCAAGGCTATGCGCTGATCAGCGAGCGGCGCACGATCACGCTCCCCGCCGGCCGCGCGACGATCCGCTTCGAAGGCGTGGCGCAAGGCGCGCTTCCCGAGACTGCGATCGTCACCGGGCTGCCCGCGGGGGTGCGCGAGAAGAATCTCGATGCCGACCTGCTCAGCCCGCGCAGCCTTTACACGCGCAGCCTCAACCGGCCGGTGACGATCCGGCGGATGCTCGGCGGGAAGATGGTCGAGGAGCGCGCGATCATCCGCTCGGGGCCCGACGGCGCCGCGGTGGTCGAGACCAAAGAGGGCTTCATCGCCGCCGATTGCCGCCCGCATACCGACGAGATCGTCTATGACAGCGTCCCCGCCGGGCTGTCGGCCAAGCCGACGCTGTCGATCGACACCGAGGCGCCAGAGAGCCGCCAGGTCACGGTCACGCTGACCTATCTCGCCTGGGGCTTCGACTGGCAGGCCCATTATGTCGCGACGATGCGCCCCGACGGGAAGTCGGCGGACCTGTTCGCCTGGGTGACGCTCGCCAATTCGGACGTCACCAGCTTCGTCGATGCCGAGACGATGGTGATCGCCGGCGACATCAGCCGCGAGACCTGGCGCGAGCAGGCCGTCGTCGCCGATTTCCAGCCCCTGTGGTTCCGCTGCCTGTCCACCGTCGTCGTCGGCACGGACGGCGTCCGCTACCTGATGCGCAACTCGTCGACCGTGGTGGACAGCATCACCGCCGAGGATATCGGCGCCTTTCCCGACGCCAACATGGCCGAGGCGCTCCAGCGCGTGCCCGGCGTGGCGATGGTCCGGCAGGAGGAGCTGGGCGACCTCAAGCTCTATCGCGTCCCCGAACGCACCACCGTCGCGGCGATGAGCCAGAAGCAGGTCGCCTTGCTCGATCGCGAGGCAGTGCCGGTCGAAGTGATCTACCGCGTCCAGATCTTCCGGGACACCGCCCAGCCGACAATGCTCGTGCTGCGCGCGCAGAACCGCAAGGAGACCGGGCTGGGGATGCCGCTGCCCGCGGGCAAGGTCGCGGTGTTCGAGCCGCTCGGCCCGACCAGCGCGCTGATCGGCGAGGGCACGATCGCCGACAAGGCCGTGGGCGAGGAAGTCGAGGTCGAGGTGGTCGAGGCCACCCAGGTCGTTGCCAAGCTGAAGGAGGCGCGCAGCGGCAAGCGCTGGAGCGACCAGTTGCTGACCGTCACCAATGCCAATCCGTTCGCGGTCCGCTTCGAGGCCGAGCTGGTCGCCGACGACGAGCATCGGCTGGTGCGCCCCTCGGCGAAGCTCGGGCGCAGGCGAGGGCGCGACGCCTGGATCGTCGAGGTGCCCGCCAACGGCACCGTCACCTTGCGCTACCGCTCGAAGCAAGTGCGCCGCCGCTAGGGTTCGTCGTGGGGCCGGGTCTCGACATTCTCGTCATGGCCGCTGCCCGAGCTGAGGAAGATCAGCCCCATCAATCCCGCCGCCATCATCATCGTGAAGAACACTCCGCCGATCGTCGCGAGCGCGGTGACGATCTGCATCTCGCCCATCGACCACCACATCAGCAGCAGCGTGACGGCGCTGGCGAGCAGCGACGCGCCCGCCATCCACCAGAGGATACGGCGGAAGCGGCCCCAGGCGAAGGCGGCATAGTTCGGGTCGTCGAGACCGGGCGGGGGTTCGTGCATGTTTTGCAATTGGGGACGAAACGTGGAATCCTCAACCGCCTACGCTGAATAAGGAGCAGTGCGATGACCATCGCGGCAATCCTGAGCGGGAAGGGGCAGGATATCGTCTCGATCTCGGGCGACCGAACCGTGCGGGATGCGGTTCATATATTGTCGGAACGGCGAATCGGCGCGTTGCCGGTGATGGAGGGCGACGCGGTCGTCGGCATCTTCTCCGAACGCGACGTGATCCACTGCCTCGAGCACGAAGGCGCGGCGGCGCTGGACAAGCGCGTTTCGGAGGTGATGACCGCGCCGCCGATCACGGTCGCGCCCGGCGAGGCGGTGCTCAACGCGCTGGCCTTGATGACCCAGCGGCGGGTGCGGCACTTGCCGGTGGTCGATGCCGGCCGCTGCGTCGGCTTCGTCTCGATCGGCGACCTGGTGAAGCACCGCATCGACCGGATCGAATCCGAAGCCGACGCGCTGCGCACCTATATCCAGACGGCTTGAGCTTCTCGTCCCCCTCCCGCTTGCGAGAGGGGTTAGGGGAGGGCGTATCCGCGGGCGACGGACCGGCAGGCCCTCCCCCCGCCCCTCCCGCAAGCGGGAGGGGAGCAAGCAATTAAGTGCCTCTCGCCCTGACCATCGCCAGCACCTCGTCGATGGTCGTCCGCGCGAACACCGCGAGCCAGGCGCCATAGACTGCGACCCCGGTCACGGCGAGGAAGCCGAGATGCGCGACCGCCGGCATCCCCGGCAGCGCGCGATCGAGCAGCGACACGATCAGCGCCATCGCCACCGCGGCCAGCGCGGGCGGGGTGACTGCATCGACCAGGTCGCGCGTGCGGACGCCGATCACCGGCAGCGTCCGCCACGCGCTGACTCCGAGATAGAAGGGATAGGCGACGAACCACGCCGCGATCAGCCCCTCGACGCCCCATTGCACCCCGATCAGGAAGGCAAGCGGGAGCAGCAGCGCCCCGGTCGCGCCGTTGCGCGCGCCGATCTCGGGATGGCCGAGCGCGTCGCTCGCCGGCGAAAACAGGGTTTGCAGCGTCATCATCGGCATCGCCAGCGCCAGCCAGTGGACGATCGGCGCCGCCTCGGCCCATTTCGGCCCGAGCACCACCTCGACCAAAGGCCGGGCGGTGGCGGCGAGGCCGAGATAGAAGGGGAGGCCGACCACCATGATGATCCGCGCCGACTTGACGAACGCCGCCGCCACCGCGCCGGCATCGTGCTGCATCCGCGCATAGGCCGAGAAGGCGACTTCGTTGAGCGGCGGCACGAACTTCGACACGAAGATCTGCGTCAGGAACAGGCTGGTGGTGTAGATGCCCAACTCGTGCGGCGAGAAAGTGCGCCCGGCGATGAACACGTCGGCCTGGCTCTGGAGGAACCAGAAGACCTGCCCCGCCGCCATCACGCCGCCATAGCGCGCGATGTCGCCGGCGCCGCGAAAGTCGAAGCTCGGCCACATCAGCGATCGCGCCGCCCAGGTCATGCCGATCGCGCGCGTGGCGAACAGCGCGATCGGGGCGAGCACCAGCGTCCACACCCCGAAACCCGCCAGCGCCCCGCCCAGCGCGGCAAAGGCGCCCGCCAGCGCCGAGACCAGGTTGACCTGCGCCTGGCGGCGGAAATCCATCTCGCGCGACAGCAGGGCATAGGGGAGGGCGATGAACGGCGTCGCCAGATAGAGGAGCGCCTGCACTCGCAGCAGGTCGGCGACCACCGGCTGCCGGTAATAGGCCGCGGCATAGGGCGCCGCGGCGAACTGCGCCGTGCCGAGCACGACGTTGAGCAGGATCAGCATCCCGAACAATTGCCGCTGGGCGTGGCGGTCGGCCTGGGGCCGGCGCACCAGCGCGCTCGCCAGGCCATAGCCGTTGAGCATGTTGAGCAGCACCAGCACGACCTGGGTCATCGCGAACAGGCCGTAGTCGCTGGGGGAGAGGATCCGAATCACCAGGAAGGTCGAGGCCCAGGTGATGATCTGGCCGAGAATCTGGGTGCCCGAACGCCAGATCACCGCGCTGCGCACCTGCGCACGCAGCGAGTCGGGGGGCTGATTCGGGGTTGCGGCGGCGGTTTCGGTCACTTGTCGGGTATGCCACGCACTCGTTTACAGGCCGTGAAGCACGGTTTTCTGCGGGTTTGCGCAAAAAATGACAGAAAAGATTCAAAACCCTGTTGACCGAATCCAACACCCCCCATATAGGCCACTCCACCGCGGCGCTGAGCCACTTGGTTCTGCCGACGCGGTCATCGAAAAACAGGCGCCAGACCGCCCCACTAAAAAGGGGTAAGGTACGGCGTCGGTCTTTTGCGCTCTTTGACATTGTGATTTTAGATGAAGGGACATGTGGGCGGCGGCCCCGGGTCCGACGGCTTCAAGGCGTCGGGTGCTCGGGAAAAAATCAAGCTGCTACTCACAAGTCCTTCACGTATCCATACGTAAATGATTTGTGCAGGAAACAGCTCCTCGAAATGAGCGGTTGTCTGAGGGAATTCCACCTTTTGGCAATCGGACATCAAACTTGAGAGTTTGATCCTGGCTCAGAACGAACGCTGGCGGCAT
>JAZKCD010000088.1:0-23212 GCA_040388355.1 Pseudomonadota bacterium
GCTCGGTGAGACTGACAGGCCCCACCCCCAACCCCTCCCCTGAAGGGGAGGGGCTAAGGAGAAGAAGATGACCGAAGTGAAGACCCGCGCCCGCCCCGCCGCGCTCACGCTGACCGCATCGGCCGAGCAGCGCATCGCCGACCTGATGGCCAAGGCCCCTGCCGACGCGATCGGCGTCAAGCTCTCGACTCCGCGCCGCGGCTGCTCGGGGCTCGCTTACTCGGTCGATTACGTCACCGAGGCCAAGCCCTTCGACGAGCGGATCGAGACTCCCGGCGGGCTGTTCTTCGTCGACGGCGCCTCGGTGCTCTACTTGGTCGGCTCGGTGATGGACTGGGTCGAGGATGATTTCGCGGCGGGCTTCGTGTTCGCCAATCCCAACGCCAAGGGCGCCTGCGGCTGCGGCGAGAGCTTTACCGTCTGATCCGCCTGAGGGCCGGCTTGGGCGGCGGCGTCGGGATGGCGGTCTGCCCCAGCATGTTGCCCGGCGCCGCGTAGCGGCACACCAGATAGTCGCGCCCGCCTCCGCTCGCCAGCGCGCAGCCGATGTGGCGGGTGCGGGACCAGATCATCTGGGTGTAGTGCCCGACATCGTGCCCGTCGCCGGTGGTGCTGAAACCGGGCGCGGGCAGGTTGACGAACCATCGTTTCTCGCGAACCCAGGCATCCGCCATCTCGGCATAGCCATAGGCGCCGATCGTCCCTTCCCACAAATTCTCGCCCTGGTGCGGCTTGTCCGCGAGCTGGACGGCATGCTCGAAGCGCCCGCTCGCCGCCATCTCGGCCGCATAGGCCCGCGCGTCCGCCGCCAGCGCATCGTCCCAGGCGACCGGCGGGACCTTCACTGCGGCGCGCGCGGCATTATGGGCACGCAGCATCACCGCCTTGAGCAGGGCATCGCCGCGCGGCTCGGAGTCCTGGGCGGCGAACAAGGCCAGGGCGATCAGGATGGGCATCGCTACAGGCTATCAAGGTAGCTCTTTGCGTCCAAGCCGCTATGCAAACCACGACACCAGCCGGAGCCGACTCATGCCCTTCCCGCAGCCCTATGCCGCCGACCCCCAGCGCTATGACGGGCGCATGCCGTATCGCCGCACGGGCCGCTCGGGGCTCGACCTGCCGGCGGTTTCGCTCGGCCTCTGGCAGAATTTCGGCGGCGACGATGTGTTCGAGACCGGCCGGGCAATGCTCCGCCGCGCGTTCGACCGCGGCGTGACCCATTTCGATCTCGCCAACAATTACGGCCCGCCCTACGGCTCGGCCGAGGAGACTTTCGGGCGGGTGATGGCCACCGACTTCGCCGCGCACCGCGACGAGCTGGTCGTGTCGACCAAGGCCGGCTGGGACATGTGGCCCGGGCCGTACGGCGATGTCGGCGGCTCGAAGAAGTACCTCATCGCCTCGTGCGACCAGAGCCTCAAGCGGATGGGGCTTGATTATGTCGACATCTTCTATTCGCACCGCGTCGACCCCAGGACTCCGCTCGAGGAGACGATGGGGGCGCTCGCGCAACTGCATGCCCAGGGCAAGGCGCTCTATGTCGGCATTTCCAGCTACTCGCCCGAGCTGACTCGCCGCGCCGCCGCGATCCTTGCCGAGCACAAGGTGCCGCTGCTGATCCATCAGCCGAGCTATTCGATGCTCAACCGCTGGGTCGAGGATGGCTTGCTCGACACGCTCGGCGATCTCGGGGTCGGCTGCATCGCCTTCTCGCCGCTGGCGCAGGGGATGCTGACCAGCAAATATCTTGGCGGCGTCCCCGGCGATGCGCGCGCGGCGAAGGGCGGATCGCTCAACCAGCGGCTGCTCAGCCCGGAGAATATCGAGCGCATCCGCGCGCTCGACGGCATCGCCCAGCGGCGCGGGCAGACGCTGGCGCAGATGGCGATCGCCTGGGTGCTGCGCGACTCGCGCGTCACTTCGGCGCTGATCGGCGCGCGGACGGTGGCGCAGCTCGACGATTCGCTCGACGCCGTGAACAAGCTCGACTTCAGCGCGGAGGAGCTCGCCGAAATCGACCGCCATGCAACCGATGGCGCGATCGATCTCTGGAAAGTCTCATCCACTCTCGAAGAAGCACCCGCCTGACATGAGCGTCGCCTTCCGCCGCGAAAGCGACGAAGAACACAAGGAACCCCGCTTCGAGCTGCCGCTGCCGCCCGGGCCCAACCTGGTGACTGCGCAGGGACCCGCGCTGCTCGCGGCGAAGGTTGCCGAAGTCGAGGCCGCGGTCGCCGCCGAGGCCGACGAGGAAGCCCGCAAGCTGCTCCAGCGCGACTTGCGCTACTGGCACACCCGCCAGTCGACCGCCGAAGTCGCGCCGCTGCCCGAAGACGGCACCGCCGGCATCGGCTCGCGCGTCCACATCCGGCTGGCGGGCCGGGAGCGCGCGATCGACCTGGTCGGGCATGACGAAGCCGATCCCGCCGCCGACCGCATCGCCTTCCAGGCCCCGCTCGCCCACGCGCTGATCGGCGCCGAGGCGGGCGAGCGGGTGGACTTCAACGGCAAGCCCGAGGCGATCGAGGTGCTCGCGATCGAGGCGATCCCCGCGCCGTGACGCTCGAGACCGCCCGCGCCTGGCTCACCGAACATGCGCCGGACCTGCCGCTGATCGAGCATAGCCGCAGCACGGCCACCGTCGCCGAGGCCGCCGACGTGCTCGGGGTCGAGCCGGGCCGGATCGCCAAGACGCTGGCGCTCCGCGTCAACGACAGCGTCTTCCTCGTCCTCGCGCGGGGCGATGCGCGGATCGACAATGCCAAGACCAAGGCCGAGTTCGGCCGGCCGCCGCGGATGCTCGGCGCGGAGGAGGCGGTTGCGATCACCGGCCACCCGGTCGGCGGGGTCTGCCCGTTCGGGCTGACGACCGCGGTCCCGGTCTATTGCGACGTCTCGCTAAGGGGTTTCGCCTCCGTCTTCCCCGCGGCGGGATCGCTCACCAGCTCGGTCGAAGTCGCGCCCGAACGGCTGGCGGCGCTGGTTTCCGAGCGCTGGGTCGACATCTGCAAGCTCGTGGAGTGACGTCCCGAAGCGGCGCAAAAGATATTCACACGCGTGATAGTGAGTGTTGACATAGGGCCATCCCGGATGCAGTTTGCCGCTGCGTAGTGCCGGCATCCACGATCGGCGCTCGCTGGGAGAGAGATCGCATGAGAGCCATTCTTCTCGCGTCGGCGTGCGCCGCCGCGCTGGCCGCCACCGCCATGCCCGCGCTGGCGCAGACGGCATCGCCCGCCACGAGCGACACCGACGAGACCGGCCAGCAGGCCAGCGACGAGATCGTCGTCACCGCGACGCGCCGCGAGGAAAAGCTCCAGGACGTGCCGCTCAGCATCACGGCGTTCACGCAGAAGGAGCTGACTGCGAAGGGCATCGTCGGCTTCGAGGGGCTGGCGCGCGAGACGCCCGGCATCGTCCTCAACAAGCCGACCGCCAACTTCAACAACTTCACCTCGCGTGGCATCGCCACCAATGGCTACAACGCCAATCTGCAGAGCTCGGTCGCGGTCTATATCGACGAGCTGCCGGTCTCGACGATCGGCAACACCACCCTGCTCGATCCCAATCTGTTCGACGTCGAGCGCGTCGAGTTCCTGCGCGGGCCGCAGGGGACGCTGTTCGGTTCGGGCTCGCTGTCGGGGGCGATGCGCATCCTGACCAAGAGCCCCGATCTGCAGAGCTTCGACGTTGCCGCGCTTGCCGATCTCGGCCTTACCGGCTCGGATTCGCTGCGCCAGCGCTACAATGTGATGGTCAATGCGCCGCTGATCGAAGGCAAGCTCGCGCTGCGCGGCGTCGGCTTCTACCGGCACGAGGAGGGCTGGGTCGACAATATCGGCACCGGCGTCAAGAATGCGAACACGCTGGTCGACTGGGGCGGACGGCTGGTCGCGCTGTGGCGCCCGACCGACCGGCTGTCGATCCGGCTGCTCGGCTCGTACGAGAACAGCAACCCCAGGGACTCGTCGCTGATCACCCCGTCGCTCGGCCGCGACAAGCGCGTTTCGGACCAGCCCGATCAGTTCACCGGCAAGCAGACGATCTTCAACGCGACGATCGACTACGACTTCGACTTCGCCCGGCTGACCAGCTCGTCGACCTTTTCGAAGTTCGACCAGAAATTCTATGTCGATCTCGCGGGCAGCTTCCAGCCGGGCTCGTTCCCGGCCGCGCCGATCGCCTTCGGCCTCGACGCCGACGGCTATGACAAGGTGTTCGTGCAGGAGACGCGGCTCGCCTCGACGCTCGACGGGCCGTTCCAGTTCGTCATCGGCGGCTTCTATCTGAACCGCCGCCGCGACGTCGATTATTTCTACCGCTCGTCGACTGCCTTCCTGACCGCGCGCGGCATCACCGGCCTGCCCGACCAATATTACCAGAAGCAATATACCCATTTCGTCAGCGAGGAGCTCGCCGGCTTCGGCGAGCTGACCTATCGCCTGTCGGACAAATTCTGGCTGACCGGCGGGATGCGCTACGGCACCGTCTCGTCGCAGGGCTTCACCGAGGCGGGCGGCTATAATTCGGGCGGGCCGTTCGGCAGCTATTTCGTCTATGCGCTCTACGGCCTTCCCGGCAACCTGACGCTCACGCCGTTCGCGGCGGCGGCGGGAGTCAAGGTGCAGGCGTCGCGGCCGTCGTGGAAGGCGAGCGCGACGTGGAAGCCGAGCGCTTCGCTGACCACCTACGCCTCCTTCTCGACCGGCTTCCGCGGGCCGATCGTCAATGCCTTTGCCGGCCGCGCCAGCACGGTGAACCCGGCCGATATCATCATCCCGTACGGCGCCAGCTCGGACAATCTGAAGAGCTACGAAGTCGGCGCCAAGGCGCGCTGGCTCGACGGGCGGGTCAGCGTCAACGCCGCGGCCTATTATATCGACTGGAGCAACATCCAGGCGCAGGCCAACCGCGTCTCGGATTCGGTGCAGTTCGCCACCAATATCGGCGCCGCGGTGAGCAAGGGCTTCGAGATCGAGATGGGCATCATCCCGACCAAGGGCCTCAGCATCGGCTTCAACATGGCCTATAACGACTCCAAGATCACCAAGCTGAGCGCGAGCGAAGCGGCGATCTCGGGCGCGGTGCTCGGCCACCGGCTGTCGGCGCCGCGGCTGCAGGGATCGGCCTATATCGCCTATGCCTTCGACATCGGCGAAGGGACCAAGGGCACGCTCGCGGTCAATGCGTCGAACATCGGCTCGTTCAACAGCTCGTTCCCGAACACCCCCGGCGCGCCGACCGTGCGGCTGGCGACCTTCGGCAAGACCGACTCCTACAGCAACGTCAATCTGAGCTTCGGGGTCCGGCACGGCGACTTTTCGGGCCAGCTCTATGTCGAGAACGTCTTCGACGATCACTCGATCACCTACATCCACCCGGAAGCGTTCCTGAACAGCCGCTACGGGACGATGCGCCCGCGCACGATCGGCATCCGTCTCGGCTACGGCCTCTGACCGGTGCAGGCGCGCGATCCAGTCCTTCGAGCCCCGGCCGCGCTGCACGCGCGGCCGGGCGCGCGCGCCTGGATCGCGCTGGCGATCCTGTGCTTCGTCTATGTCCTGAACTTCCTCGACCGCCAGCTGCTGTCGATCCTCGCCAAGCCGATCCGCGACGAGCTCCACCTCTCGCACAGCCAGATCGGCCTGATCAGCGGCCTCTATTTCGCGATCTTCTACTGTGTAATCTCAATCCCCGTAGCCTGGTTCGCCGACCGGTCGAACCGGGTGCGGGTGCTGTCGCTCGCCTGCGCATTGTGGAGCGCGGCGACGGTCGCGTGCGGCTTCGCGGCCAATTATCCCCAGCTCGCGGCGGCGCGGATGGCGGTCGGCGTCGGCGAGGCCGGTGGGGTGCCGCCTTCCTATGCGATCATTTCCGACCTGTTCCCGCCGGGCAAGCGCGGCACCGCGCTGGGGCTGTACAATCTCGGGCCGCCGCTGGGCAACGCGCTCGGGGTGGCGTTCGGTGCGTCGATCGCCGTCGCCTATAGCTGGCGCGACGCCTTTCTCGCGGTCGGGGCGGTCGGGGTGGCGACTGCGCTGGTGGTCTGGCTGGTGGTGCGCGAGCCGCGGCGGGGCGGGCTCGATGTCGCTGCCGACGCCCCGGAGAGCTATGTCGCGCCGGAAAAGGCGCCGCTCTGGGCAACGGTCCGCATGTTCTTCACCCGGCCGGTGCTGCTGCTCGTCGCGCTCGCCACTGCGGCCAACCAGTTCATCACCTACGCCAC
Source organism: Pseudomonadota bacterium (assembly GCA_040388355.1). Classification (GTDB taxonomy): domain Bacteria; phylum Pseudomonadota; class Alphaproteobacteria; order Sphingomonadales; family Sphingomonadaceae; genus Sphingomonas. The sequence continues at coordinate 6,227 of JAZKCD010000088.1, forward strand.
CGGCAATTTCGCGACGCTCTTCCTCCAGGAGGAGAAGGGCATGACGCTGTCGCAGATCGCGCTGTGGTATGCGCTGCTGATCCTCGTTTCGATGGGCGGAGGCATCTTCCTGTCGGGCTGGCTCGCCGACCGGTTCGTGCCGCGATCGAAGCGCGCCTATGCGCTGATCCCGGCGATCGGACTGACCCTCGCAGTGCCCTTCTACATCGCCTTCGTCTGGGCGCCGGGCTGGCAGCTGGCGATGGCGATGCTCGCGGTGCCGATGGCGCTCAACTATTTCTACCTCTCCCCCGCGGTCGCGCTGGTCCAGGCCGAAGTGAAGCCCAACCAGCGCGTGCTGTCAGGCGCGCTGCTGCTGCTGGTGATGAACCTGGTCGGGCTGGGGCTCGGGCCGACTTATCTCGGCGCGGCCAGCGACTGGTTCAAGGCGGCGCACCCGGACAACCCGCTGCAGATGGCCTTCTACACGCTCATCCCCTTCTATGCCCTCGCGGTGGTGCTGTTCCTCGCGCTTGCCCGCGCGCTGGGCCGCGAAGCCCGCAACGGAGTTCCTGCCTGATGTCCCTGGTATCGCGTCTCCTGATCGCCGCCGCGGCGCTGCTGGCGCTGCCCGCCGCGGCGCAGACCGGCCCCGTCGTCCACGCCCCCGCCGGAGTCGTGCGCGGTGCGGAAGAGGCGGGGATCCGCAGCTTCAAGGGCCTGCCCTATGCGCTGGCCCCGACCGGCTGGCGGCGGTGGCGGCCGCCGGTGACGATGCCGGCGTGGAAGAAGGAGCGTGACGCCACGGCGTTCGGCCCGGTCTGCATGCAGCCCCGCTCGCGCGGCGGCAGCATCTATTCCGAGACCTATACCGCGATGAGCGAGGACTGCCTGTCGCTCAACATCTGGAGCCCGGACAATGCCGCCAAGGCGCCGGTGCTGGTGTGGATCCATGGCGGCGCGCTGACCACCGGGTCGAGCAGCGAGACGATGTACGACGGCGCGGCGATGGCGAAGCGCGGGGTGATCGTCGTGTCGATCAACTACCGGCTCGGCGTGCTCGGCTATCTCGCCCACCCCGAGCTCAGCCGCGAATCGGCGCAGGGCGTCTCGGGCAATTACGGGCTGCTCGACCAGATCGCGGCGCTGCAATGGGTGCGCAAGAACATCGCTGCGTTCGGTGGCGATCCCGGCAACGTGACCATCGCGGGGGAGTCCGCGGGTGCGCTCAGCGTCATGTACCTGATGGCGTCGCCGCCCGCGCGCGGGCTGTTCCACCGCGCGATCGCGCAGAGCGCGTACATGATCTCGACTCCGCTGCTGCGCGAGTCGCCGCATGGCGACATCCCCCAGGAAGGGATCGGCTATTATCTGATGGGCAAGCTCGGCGCGGAGAATATCGCCGGGATGCGTGCGATCGGCGCGGAGGCGCTGGTCGCCGCGTCGGCCACCGCCGGCTTCGCGCCGTGGGGAACCGTCGACGGCAAGATCCTGCCCCGCCAGCTGGTCGATGTCTTCGACCGCGGCGAGCAGGCGAAGGTGCCGCTGATGGCGGGGTTCAACAGCGGCGAGATCCGTTCGCTGCGCTTCCTCGCGCCGCCCGCACCCGCCAATGCCGCCGCCTATGAGAAGCTGATCCGCGAGCGCTATGGCGATCTCGCCGACGCCTATCTCAAGCAATATCCGTCCACCAACCTGCCCGAGAGCATGCTCGCCGCGCCGCGCGACGGGCTCTACGGCTGGACCGCCGAGCGGCTGGTGGCGAAGCAGACCGCGGCGGGCGCGCCGGGCTTCCTCTATTATTTCGACCATGGCTATCCCGCCGCCGAGGCGATGGACCTCCATGCCTTCCACGCCAGCGAGATCCCCTATGTCTTCGGCACCGCCGACAAGACCCCGTCCGCCTGGCCCAAGCTGCCGGCGACGCCGGGCGAGGCGCGGCTGTCCGACGCGATGATCGGCTATTGGACCGGCTTCGCGCGCTCGGGCACGCCAAGCGCCGCGAACGAGGCGGCGTGGCAGCCCTATGGCGCAAGCCGCGCCTATATGGCCTTTGCCGAAGTGCCGCAGCCGGGAACGCATATCCTCCCGGGCATGTATGAACTGATCGAGGCGGTCGTCTGCCGCCGCCGCGCCAAGGGCGGCATCCCGTGGAACTGGAACATCGGCATCCTCGCGCCGCCGCTCCCGCCCGAGGATGCGCGATGCCGATGATCGACGGCGATGTTCAGTCCTTTGCGTTGACGCTCGACAAGTTCCTGGAACACGCAGCCAAATGGCACCCCGAGGCGCAAGTCGTGACCGCCCGTGAGGGCGGCGCCAGCGACCGGATCGGCTATCGCGCGCTGATGGACCGCAGCCGCAAGGTCTCGGCGGTGCTCCAGGGATTGGGCATCGGCACCGGCGACCGCGTCGCGACCCTGGCGTGGAACAGCCAGGCGCATGTCGAGGTCTGGTACGCGATCATGGGGATCGGCGCGGTGTGCCACACGCTCAACCCGCGGCTGACCGCGCCGCAGCTCGCGGCGATGGCGGCGCAGTCCGAAGCGCGCATCCTCGTCGTCAGCGCCGACCTCGCGCCGCTCGCCGCCCGGATCGTCGAGCGGGTGCCGGGAATCGAGCATCTGCTCGTGATCGACGGGCCGGGCGAGCGCACGCTCGAGCCGCTGATCGCCGCGGCCGAGGGCGAGCCGGTGTGGGGCGATTTCCCGGAGACCGCGCCTTCGGGGCTGTGCTTCACTTCGGGCACCACCGGCGCGCCCAAGGGCGTGACCTATACGCATCGCTCGAGCTTCCTCCACACGCTGCGCCTGCTCCAGGCCGATGTGATGGCGATCTCGGGCAGCGACTCGGTGCTGGTGGTGGTGCCGATGTTCCACGCCAACGCCTGGGGACTGCCCTTCGCGCTGCCCGCGGTGGGGGGCAAGCTGGTGCTGCCCGGGCGGCATGCCGACGGCGCCAGCCTCGCGCGGCTGATCGCCGAGGAGGGCGTGACGATCGCGGTCGGGGTCCCGACCGTCTGGATCGGACTGCTCGAGCATCTCGAAGCGACCGGCGGCGCGGTGCCGAGCCTCAGGCGGATCATCATGGGCGGCGCGCCGATCGCGCCGGCGATGATGGCGCGGATCGAGGCGCGGCTCGGCGTCACCGTCCAGACCAGCTGGGGGATGACCGAGCTGTCGCCCTCCGGCACGGTCTCGCCCCCCCATGATCCTACGCGGACGGCGGCGATGGCGGGCCGGCCCGCGGTGGGCGTGGACCTGCTGATCACCGACGCCGACGGGCAGCCGCTCGCCGAGCAGCGCGACGTCGAGGGGCATCTGCGCGTCCGCGGCGCGGCGGTGGTCGAGCGCTATTTCGGCCATCCCGAAAGCGCGACCGACGCCGAGGGCTGGTTCGGGACCGGCGACCTCGCGCGGATCGACGGCCACGGCAACCTGTTCATCACCGGCCGCGCCAAGGACTTGATCAAGTCGGGCGGCGAATGGATCAACCCCGCCGAGATCGAGGCGGTGGTCGGCGCGCTTCCCGAGGTCTCGCTCGCCGCGGTGATCGGGCGGGCCGATCCCAAATGGGGCGAGCGCCCGATCCTGCTGGTCGAGATGCGCGAGCACCGTCCGATCAGCGACGAGGCGCTGCTCGCGCCGCTGCACGGCCGAGTCGCGCCATGGTGGATTCCCGATGCGATCGTCCGCTTGCCCCAGATGCCGCTGGCATCCACGGGCAAGATCGACAAGATGCGGCTGCGATCCGAATATGGTGGCGGCTGAGCATGTTGCTCGATGCCGCCCCGGCTGAACCGAAAGGCTGCTTAGTGCCTGAAGACGTGAAACCCCGCCGGACTTCCAAGAAGGCGGAGCAGCGCGCCGAGATGATGGAGCAGATCCTCGACGCCGCCGAGCATCTGTTCTCGAAGCACGGGCTCTACGGCGTGACGCTGAAGGATGTCGCCAAGCGCGTCGGGGTCCACCACACGCTGCTCAACTATTATTTCGAGGACAAGAAGAAGCTGTTCGACGCGGTGTTCGCGCGCCGCGCGGTGATCACGAGCGAGCGGCGGATGAAGGCGCTTGACGAGTATGACGCTGCGACGGCGGGCAAGCCGAGCGTCGAGGGTGCGCTACGCGCGTTCCTGGATACCGATCTCGACCTCTATATCGAGGGTGGCGAGGGCTGGAAGAACTATGCCGCGCTCGGCGCGCAGGTCGCCAACTCGCCCGACTGGGGCGCCGAGCTGATGGACGCGCATTTCGACCCCGTCGTGCTGCGGCTGATCGGGCTGCTTCGGAAGGCGCTGCCCGACTGCTCCGAGGCGGACATCTTCTGGGGCTATCACTTCGTCACCGGCGCGCTGATGCTCACGCTGGCGCGCACCGGGCGTATCGACAAATTGTCGGGCGGGATCTGCAAGTCCGACGATTTCATCGCGGTGAAGGACCGCATGGCCACCTTCATGGCGGGCGGATTCCTCACGGTGTGCCGCGAGCACGCCAAGGCTTGATAACATTCGCTAGCTTGTGAGTGAATGTAACCCGCGCTAGACCCTCCTCACTGGAATCAGGAGAGGAGAAGGCCGGATGTCACTCAATGGACGCGTCGCGATCGTCACCGGCGCAGGCGGGGGCCTGGGCCGCGCGCATGCGCTGTTCCTCGCGCGGCAGGGCGCCCGGCTGGTGGTCAACGACATCGCGCAGGAGGCGGCCGACCGCGTTGCCGCCGAGATCACCGCTGCGGGCGGCGAAGCGATCGCGGTCGCCGCTTCGGTGACCGACGAGGCCGGCGTCGCGGCGATGGTCGCGCAAACGGTCGCGCGCTGGGGCCGGGTCGACATCCTCGTCAACAATGCCGGGATCCTGCGCGACAAGAGCTTCGCCAAGATGAGCCTCGACGATTTCCGGCTGGTGGTCGACGTCCACCTGATGGGCGCGGCGGTCTGCACCAAGGCGGTGTGGGAGATCATGCGCAAGCAGCGTCATGGCCGAGTCGTGATGACGACCTCCTCGTCGGGGCTCTACGGCAATTTCGGCCAGGCGAACTATGGCGCCGCCAAGATGGCGCTGGTCGGGCTGATGCAGACGCTGGCGATCGAGGGCGAGAAATACGGCATCCGCGTCAACTGCCTCGCGCCCACCGCGGCGACGCAGATGACCCACGGCGTGCTGTCCGGCGACAGCCTCGACCGGCTCGATCCGGCGCTGGTGAGCCCCGGACTGCTCGCCCTAATCGGCGACGACGCGCCCACCCGCGCGATCCTCTGCGCCGGTGCAGGCCATTTCGCGCGCGCCAGCGTCACGCTGTCGCAAGGCCATCATGTCGGCGCGGGCGACGATGCAGGCGCGCAGGTGATCCGCCACTGGGATGCGATCTCCGACCGGGCCGGTGAGATCGTGCCCGCCTATGGCTTCACCCAGGCCGAACGCGAGATCGCCAGCGCCGGGATCGACGCGCCGGTGATGGCAGCGCAGCGCTGAGGCAGCGAAGCTGATGGGGCGGGGGCTGTGGTGCCCGGGGACGGAGTCGAACCGCCGACACTGCGATTTTCAGTCGCATGCTCTACCAACTGAGCTACCCGGGCCCGTCCGGCAAAGCCGGGAGCGTATGGCCGGCGAACGCCGGAAGGGCGGCTCTTAGTCGGGGTCGTTGGCGCTGTCCACCCCGCTTTGCGCCTCGGGATCGACCGGCTCGGCGGGAATGCGATAACCCTCGCCGAGCCATTGCAAAAGGTCGCGATCCTTGCAGCCGCGGCCGCAGAAGGGCGTGAATTCGGGTGCTGGGGCATTGCCGCAAAGCGGGCAGCCGCTACGCCTTGCCATGCCGGTTCTCCTTCAATGCGATTTCGCCGCCCACCCGCCTGGCGAGCTCGGCGGTCCAGTCGGGCCGCTCGCCCAGCCGGCGGTGCACGCGGCCGCTGACGATATGGGAAGCCGGGAGCGGCGGGAGAAGGCGTTCGAGCCGGCGAAGCTCGGCGCGTGCCTCTGCCGCGGCGGGATCGGCGCGGAGCAGCTCGGGGAGCGACGCGCGGGTGCGGCGGCGGACGATCTGGAGGAAGCCGAAGCCGTTGACCGCGGTGCGCTCGAACGGCTGGGGAAGCGCGGCGTCGAGCGCCTCGGCGACGGCGAGGCGCGCGGGCTTGTTGGCGAGGGTGGGGAAGTCGATTCCAATCGAGCCGGCGATGCCGTGGCGGACGATCGCCTGCGCGACTTCCCGGGCAGCCGCGAGCGCGAGCGCCTCCGGCGGGGCCGAGCCGTCGACGTCGAACAGAGTCATCGCCGGAGTCACCGCCATGCGCAGCGCGCCGCCCGGGAAGGCGATCTCGCCGGTCAGGGCCTCCTCGAGGGTCTCGGACCAGCCGGCCTGCTCGAGCAGGTCGGGCTCGTGCGCGCGGAGCGTGCGGACCGGGATCCCGGTTGCGGCGATCCGGGCGAGCAGGTCGAGCCCCGGGGCAGGCGATTCGTCCGAGATCACTGCCTTGGCCAGCTTGGCGCGGCCCGGCTCGGGGATCGCTTCGCGGACGATGCGGACGGTGACGCGCGCGCCTTCGCTGACTCCGGGCGTGCGGTCGAGCAGGACCTCGCCATCGGCCAGCTCGACGCGGCTGTCGGCGCGCAGGCGGCCTTGCGCCACGGTCCCCGCGCGGAGGCCTTCGAGCTCGACTCGCGCCTTGAGGATCGTGCCGCCTTCGACCAGCGCCGCGCGCGCCTCGCCGATCCCGGCTTCGTAGAGCCACTCAGCCAATCGGGCGCCCTTGATTATCCCGCTGCGTAAGCAGGGGGTGGCCTGCGCTGGCCAGCAGCGCGCGGGTCTCGAACACGGGCAAGCCGACAACCCCGGAATGGCTGCCGGAAAGGAAGCGGACGAACCCTTCGGCGCGGCCTTGGATCGCGTAGCCGCCGGCCTTGCCCATGCCCTCGCCGCTCGCGACATAGCCATCGACTTCGGCGTCGGTCAGCCGCTTGAACGCGACGACGGTGTCCGAGAGGCGGGTGCGCGCCTTGCCGTCGAGCCCGATCAGGCAGACCGCCGACAGGCAATGGTGGCGACGGCCCGAGAGCAGGGCGAGCATCCGGCGCAGATCGGCTTCGTCCTCGGGCTTGCCGAGGATGCGGCGGCCGACCGCGATCGTGGTGTCGCCGGCCAGGACGATCTCGTCGGGCGCGCGGGGCACGGCATGGGCCTTGTCGATGGCGATGCGCAGGACATAGGCGCGGGGCAGCTCGGCCTTGTGCGGCGTCTCGTCGACATCGGGCGCGGCGACACGATCCGGCACCACGCCGATCCGCGCGAGCAGATCGAGGCGGCGCGGGGAGGTCGAGGCGAGGACGAGCTTCACAATTTCCCCATTACCGTCATGCTGAACTTGTTTCAGCATCCATGGCGCGGCAGGCGGCGCGCCGCCCGCGGAGCGCCGGATCCTGAAACAAGTTGGCGCTTATCCCGGTGCGCCAAGTAAACCTATGTTCCCCTGCGAAAGCAGGGGTCCAGGGCCAGACAGGTCTGTCCTTTGTGACCCTGGACCCCTGCTTTCGCAGGGGAACGAGGAGGGCCTTGGCGCAAAGGGACAAGCACCAAGCAAGTTCAGGATGACGGCCGTTCAGGCCGTCACTTGAAGCGATAGGTGATACGGCCCTTGGTCAGGTCGTAGGGCGTGAGCTCAACGAGCACTTCGTCGCCGACGAGCACGCGAATGCGGTTCTTGCGCATCTTCCCCGCCGTGTGGCCGAGAATCTCGTGGTCGTTCTCGAGGCGGACGCGGAACATGGCGTTGGGCAACAGCTCCACCACCTGTCCGCGCATCTCAAGCAATTCTTCCTTGGCCAAAAATCCCTCGTCCGTGCGCGCGAAAAGTGACGGCGCCTTTACTCCGGCGCGGCGCAAAAGGGAAGCCGGTGGCGTGGAGGGGGCGAAAGTCCCTCTCCCGCCTTCGCGGGAGAGGAGCGAGACTTGGTCCGCGTTCTTCACGCGGGCCTGAGAGGCGCAAGATTCACGTCGGTGCCGCGCCTATTTCCCCGCCAGTCCGAACGCCAGCCGGTCGCGCGCCATGCGGTTGAGCAGGTCGGTCATCACCTGCCGCCCATGATTCGACAGCCGGACATAGACGCGCCGCGCATCGGTCGGGCAATCGTCGCGCACGAGCAGGCCGCGCTTGGTCATCGCCTTGATGTAGCGGATCGCGCTCGACGCCGGTGCGCCCGAGGCGGCGCAGGCGCTGCTGACGCTGACCTTCTCGCCTTCGCCCGCCGAGGCATAGAGCTCGAGCATCAGGTCCCACATCGGATCGCCGAACAGGTCGGCGCCGAGCATCTCGTCGCGGTTGCGGCGTTCCTTGTAGAGATGGCGCGCGAACGCAGTGAGGTCGAGCGGCAGCGGCGTGCCGACACCTTCGGACGCCGCCGTCTCGCTGTTCCTCGCCGCCAGAAAGCCCTGGACGATCTCCAGCGCCATCGGCGAGGTCTGCACCACCTTGCGGTTGCGCCGGGCCCTAGCGGGCACGCGTGTGACCATGTTCGGCATAATAGCGGCTTGCGACCTCCTGATATTCGGCGAGCGCGTCGACGGCGCCCAGATTGTCCGACTCTGCGTCTTCTAGCAGCGTCATCGGCGAACGCGCCTCAAAATTATTGAGGTTCGGCGGAAGCTGGCGATAGCCGACCAGCGCGGCGAGCTCCCGCGGAAAGGTCCGCGCGATCTCGGGGGGATAGGCGAGATACTGGTTCTCATATTGCTTGAGCCAGCTGAGCGAATAGCCGACCGCGAGCCCGCGGCGAATCTCGTCGCTGCTGTTCTCGCCCTGGCCGTGCAGCGTCGAGCCCAGCCAGACGATCGCGTCGCCGGGCTCGGCCACCGCCGAGATGCAGCGATCGTCGTCGACATAGAGATCGCGGTCGAGGCGGTGGCTGCCGCGCCAGATCCGAGTCGCGCCGGTCTCGGGCGTGAAGCGGGTGAACGGCCAGATCACGATCATCATATATTCGAGTGTCCCCTTGGGGCCGGGCCACATGTCCTCGTCGCGGTGCGGCAGCTGGGCGGGGGCGCCGGGATGGACGGCGAGGCCTTGGGTCAGGTTGAGCTGCACTCCGTCGCAATACGGCCCGAGCACGGTCTCGGCGATGCCGAGGATCAGCCGGTTCTGTACCAAGGTCGCGGTGTGCGGCGAGCGGATCAGCCCGCGGCCGAAGCGCACGGTCTTCTCGCCGAAGAAGAAGCCCTGGCTGAACGGCGTCTCGGCGAAGGGCCGGGCGAAGTCGGTGTCGATCCCGGCGATCGTCGCGCGGTCGGCGGCGCCGGGGATCACGGCATAGCCGTCGGCGAGCAGCTTTTCGGACCAATGTGCGATATCGGCGTCGGGCCTGGCCGATGGCGGGTCCTGCTTGAGCGCGTGCATGCTCGTCTCTCCTCAGGCCGCCATCGGGGTGGCGAAGTGGAGCATCTGGTGCTCGTAGCGGCCCGAGCGCTGCAGCAGGTGCGGTGTGCGGTCGTCGATCTCGATGATCAGCGCGCCGGCGGGATGATCGGCGTCGAGATCGGGCAGGCCGAGCGGGCGGACTCGCCAGCCGGTCGCGAACAAATTGCTCATCCGGCTGACATGCGCGACCGCGGTATAGGCGCTGAGCCCGAACAGCAGGGCATATTCGGTAAGCGCGGTCGCGAGCAGCCGCCGCGCCTGGAGCCGGATCGCGCCGCGATGGCGCGGTGAGATGCAGAAGCGCGAGATCTCGCGGATATCGGGGCCGCTGGGCACCGCGCCGTCGCACAGCTCGGGGAAGATCGTGCCGAGCAGGTGCCGCCGGTCGGTGCGCAGCAGCCGCAGCGAGGCGATATGGTCGTCGCCCTGAGCGAAGATCAGATATTCCGACTCGGCATGGTCGAACTCGTCGCGTTCGGCGACGTCGTCATGCGGCACGTCCCAGCCGAGCAGGTCGACGAACACTCGCTTGCGATCGGCGAACATCGACGCGATCAGCTTCGCCTGCGACGGATTGTCGAATCCCTGCACCATGTGAAGCATCGTCTTCCCCCTCAGAATGCGAGGATGGGGGAAGCGACCGTTTTTGGCACCCCGCCAATAAGGGGGGGATTACATCGTCTCGGTGAGGCTGAGATGGCCCTCGAACAAGGCCCGCGTCACCAGCTGCGAGCGGCGCGTGACGCCGAGCGCGGACTTGGCGTCGTCGATATAGCCGTTGACCGTGCTCTCCTTGAGCCCGAGCACGGTGGCGATCTCCCAGTCGGTCTTGCCCTGGGCGACCAGCACCAGGCAATCGAGCTGGCGCGGGCTCAGCCGCACCGGATCCTCGCGGCGGACGATGCCGACCTGGCGCAGCCACAGCTGGCGCGCCGCTTCATAGCCGAAGCTGCCGACGAGCTGCGCCATCCGCAGATTCTCCTCGGGCAGCGGCTGGCCGGGCCTGACGATGAAGTTGCACGATCCGGTCGCCTCGCCGGGGATGTTCCACGGCACGGTGAAACCGTCGGCGATGCCTTCCCTGCGGCCCGATTCGAGCACGCGGATCTGCTTGGGGCTCAACGGGATGAGCTTCGAGATGTCGGCCCATTTGAAGCCGACCCCGGTGCGCTGCGACGCGCGCAGCACCGGATCGAAATGGTGGAAATCGTTGGCGAAGAAGCGCTCGAGCCAGCCCTTGGGATAGTTGGAGATCGCCAGCGCCTCGGCGCGCTGCCAGTCCCATTGGCGGACATGCTGGTAGAGCGAATAGGCAGTGAAGCCCATGTCGAGCGTGATCGGCTCCATCAGGCACCGCAGATCGTCCGCGCTGGCACAGGCGCGCGCTTTGTCGATGAAAGCGTTGACGTCATCCATTCGGGACAATGTTTGTGTTCCCGTTTAGCGATCCGGCCGCATGAATAGGGCATTGCCCCCACCAGGATCAAGCGGAGCCCGTCGATTGGTGCGGCGAATTCGGCGCATCGATCCAAAATGAAATTAAGTCTTTCGCCATAATGGATGTATCGGCATAGGGACGGCAACACCAAGGTGGTAAAACCTCCGGGTCGCGAGCCAGGTTACTTCGGTGGCCTGGCTCTTTTGCTGTGCGGCGCGGATTTTGCGGGCCGATCAAATCGGAGTCGCGATGGTGGATTGCGGCCCGGGCGAGGACAGCATAGCCTCGCGTCCGAGGGAGAGAGCCATGATCGTACGCTGGATGCTCGCGCTATCGATGGCCCTCGCGCCCGCAATGGCGGCGGCGCAGGCGCCCGGCCCCAATCCGAGCCTGACCGCTTCGGCGAACGGCATCCGCGATGCCGGCCATGCCCGCGCGCTGACGCTGCGCAAGTTCGACGTGGCGGTGACGCTGCACGGCGCGATCGCGGAGACCGTCGTCACCGCGGCGTTCGACAATCAGAGCCGCGAGACGCTCGAGGGCGATTTCCGGCTCCAGCTGCCGTCGGGCGCGGTGGTGACGGGCTATGCGCTCGATATCGGCGATGCGATGGTCGACGGCGTGCTGGTCGACCGGCCCAGGGCCAAGGCGGTCTATGAGGCGGCGGTCCGGCGCGGCGTCGATCCGGGCGTAGCCGAGGTCAGCCAGGGCGGTGAATTCCGCACCCGCGTGTTTCCGATCCAGCCGGGCCGGGGGCGAGTCATCCGCGTCCGCTTCGTCGCTGCGCTGTTCGCGGCGCCCTATGCCGAGGAGAGCTATATCCTGCCGCTGCGCACCGCCGCGCCGCGCGAGGGCTGGTCGATCTCGGTGCGGACGAGCGGCGGCGCAGTGGCGCCGAGCCTCGGCTGGCCGGGGCACAGCGATGCGGTGATGTCGCGCGACGGCGCGGGCTGGGCAGTCGCCGAGCGCGGCAAGGGCGGGCTGATCGGGCCGCTGACGATCCGCCGTCCCGTGCTGCCCGACGCCGAGTCCAGCCGCAACGCGCTCGGCGAGCGCTACCTCCAGCTCGCGGGCGCGACCGGGGCGGCGCCCGCCGCGGGGCAGACCGGGCGCGTGCGCATCTATTGGGACCGGTCGCGCTCGCGGCTCGACGACCGGCTCGATGCCGAGCTCGCGCTGCTGCGGCGTGCCCTCGACGCGCTCAGGCCCGCGGCGATCGAAGTCGTGACCTTCAACAGCAGCGGCGCCGAGCGGCGGACCGTGGCCGATGCCGATGCGGCGGTCGCGCTGCTGCGCGGGGTGCGCTATCGCGGCGCGACCAGCTTCGCCCCGCTCGCCGCCGACACCGCGCCCGCCGACCGCTGCCTGCTCTTCTCCGACGGCCTCGCCACGGTCGACCGCGCCGCCAGCGTCGCGTTGCGCTGCCGGCTCGACGCGGTCGCGACGGCGCCCGACGCCGATATCGGCTGGCTGCGCCACCTCGCCGCGATCCATGGCGGCCGCGCCTTCGCGCTTGGCGACAATGCGATTCAGGTCGTGGCCGCGCTCGCCTCGGGCGCGCCGAGCGTCACTGCGGTGCTCGACGATGCCGGCAACCGGCTCGCCTTCGTGCCGGTCGAGAGCGGGCCGGGCCGCTGGCTGGTGCTCGCCCGCGCGCCCGATCGCGGCGGGGTGCGGGTCCAGCTCGGCAATGCCGTGGTGCGGCGCGAGGTCCCGGCGACCGATATCCAGTTCGACGGCGAGAGTGCGCTGCTCGCCGCCGACGCGCTGACGATGCTCGGCGCGACCGAGCAGCGCGCCGACTATGTCGCGCTCAGCCGGCGCTACGGCATCGCCTCGCCAAGCCTGTCGTTCCTCGTGCTCGAGACTCCGCAGGACTATCTCGCCGCCGGTATCGAGCCGCCCGCAGGCTATCCCGCGGCGCTGTTCGACGGCTGGCGGCAGCTGTTCAAGCGCGACGCCGAGGAGAAGGAGCGCGCCCGGTCTGAGCGGCTGGGCAACGTCGTGCGGCTGTGGGAAGACCAGGTCGCGTGGTGGCGGCGCGATTTCGATCCCTATCTGAAGCCCGAGCCGGCGGTCCGGACCCCGCGTCCGCGTCCGCGTCCGCAGCCGAGCGCCACGCGCGACCGGGTGCTGAGGTCCGAGCCGGCCCCCGCGCCGCCGCCCGCGTCGCCACCGGAGAGCTTTGCCGGGGCCGATACCGAGGGCGACGAGATCGTCACGACCGGCTCGCGCATCTCGCGGCCGGCGCTCGAATCGTCGTCGCCGGTGACCGTCGTCAGCAGCAGCGAGCTGCGCCGCAATTCGGACGGAGTCGTCGCCAACGATGTCGGGGAGCTCATCGATCGAAACGACAAGGCCGGCGCGGCGGCCGAGGGCCCACCCGCGATCCAGATCGACGCGTGGCAGCCCGACCGGCCCTATCTCAAGGCGTTCGACGCGGCGCCGGCCGATTTCGACAAGCTGTTCGCCGCCGAAGAGGCGCGGAGCGGGGGCATCCCGGCCTTCTATCTCGACAGCGCCGAATGGCTGCGCCGCCACGGCCGCGGCGCCGATGCCGCCGAGATGGTGCTCGCCGCGCTCGACCTGCCTTCGGCCAACGACGTCACGCTCGGCATCGCCGCGGACCGGCTCGAACGCTATGGCGACCTCGACCGCGCGGTCGAGCTGCGCGAGCGCCAGGCCGCGCTCGATCCCGACCGGCCGCAGCCCAAGCGCTTCCTCGCGCTGGCGCTCGCCCGCCGTGCCGCCGCGCGCCCGGCGACCGCGCGCGCCGATCTCGAGCGGGCGATCGCGCTGCTCTCCGAAGTCGCGCTGACCCCGACGAGCAGCGCGTGGGACGGGATCGAGGTCATCGCGCTGACCGAGGCCAATGCGCTGATCCCGCGGCTCAGGGCGCTGGGCGGCAAGGCCGACCTCGACTCGCGGCTGATCGCGCTGCTCGACATGGACGTGCGGGTGGTGGTCGACTGGACCACCGATGCGACCGACCTCGATCTGTGGGTCGACGAGCCCGGCGGCGAGCGCGCGATCTACAACCATCCGCGCACCCGGATCGGCGGGCATCTGTCGAACGACATGACCGCAGGCTATGGCCCCGAGCAGTATTTCGTGCGCCGCGCGCCCGATGGCGGGGTGTTCGTCGTGCAGGCCAATGTCTTCGCCTCGGACCGGATCGACCCCAACGGGCCGTCGCTGCTGACCGCGCATCTGATCCGCGACTTCGGCCGCCCGACCCAGCGCGAGGAGGCGGTCGATATCGAGCTGACGCGAGCGGGGAATGGCGGGCGGATGATCGGGCGGATCGTGATCGAGCCGGGGAAGAAGTAGGGGCCGAGATCGTTTCGGCTCCGTCGAAAGTTACGAAAGTTAGGGGGTCGCACCTGTCTCGCGCGGGCTGGGGGTGGCGCCCTCCAGCCCGCGAAAGCGTGGCGCGGGGTGCCCCACGTCTTGATCGCAGGTTCGACGGCTCAAAGAGCGGCCACGACCTGCGGCAGCGCCAGCCAAGCAGGCCAAATCCTACAGTGCAAGCTGGCGCCTCACATCAGATGCCAGTCGAACGGGGTGTGGTGGCCGCCGCTCCACAGCGCGTCGTGCACCAGCTCGAACCCGCCCGCCGACCCGCCGGCGCCGGAGGCAAGGATGAAATCGCCGGCCTGAAGCGAGGCCTTGGCGACGCCGCTGAACACCACCGAATCGCCGCCGCCCAGCGTCAGGGTGGTGCGGCCGCCGCTCTCGGTCATCGCGTCCATCACCTGCTGCCAGGTCAGGCCGAACGCCGAGAGGTCGACCTTGTCGGTGCCCGCGGCGAAATCGACGATCATGTCCATCTGCCCGCCGACCTGGAACACGAACCGGTCGGCGCCGTCGCCGCCGGTCAGCTTGTCGAGCCCGGTGCCGCCGGTGAGTATATCGGCGCCGCCGCCGCCCTGCAGATTGTCGTTGCCGCCGCCGCCGGTCAGCGTGTTGATGCCGTCATTGCCGACGATCTTCTGGCCGAACTCATTGCCGGTCAGGTTGATCGCATCGGTGCCGGGGCCGGCGCGCAGCCGCTCGACTTCCTGGCCGGCGCCCAGCGTCCAGCTGACATAGGCATTGACGGTATCGGTATCGGCGGTGCCGGCAACGCCCTCGAACACAGTGTCGCCGGCATTGTCGACGGTGAAGGTGTCGCTGCCCCCGCCCCCGGCCATCACGTCGGCGCCCGCGCCGCCGTCGAGCGAATCGTCGCCGCCCAGCCCGCGCAGATAGTCCACCCCGCCGGTCCCGGTCAGGCTATCGGTGCCGTCGGTGCCGTTGGTGACCGAATAGAGCGTGCGCGACACGAGCGTGTCCTGCCCGCCATCGGCGAAGCTGCGCCAGACGATCGCGACGTCGCCGGTGCCGAACCCGGTGACCAGCGGCAGGTCCTGGCCGTTGAGCGCGCCCTGGTTGACCTGGAACTCGCTGCCGACCTTGTTCCCGGCGGCGTCGAACAACTGCGCCTCGACATCGCCGATCTGGTAATAATTCGGCCCATCGCCCGGCACGTCCGACTTCCAGGTGACGAGGAACCCGCCGCCGTCGAGCACCGCGACATTTGCCTGCCCGGCATTGTAGGCCGTGCTGGTGTTGACCTGGAACCGGCTGCCCGCCGGGGTCCCGTCGGCACCGTAGAGCTGCGCCATCACCTTGCTGGGAACGCCGCTGCCCTCGCCGTCGCCGGCTTCGGTCCAGGTCAGGACATAGCCGCCGCCCGGCAGCGCCGCGACCGACTCGAAGAAATTGTCGTGATAGCTGACCAGATTGGCGACGCGGACCAGGCTGCCCTGGGCGTTGCCGGCCGAATCATAGGCTTGCGCGCGGACCGTGCCGCCGCCTTCGTAATCGAAGCCGCCGGTCCAGCTCAGCACGAAGCCTCCGCCGGCGAGCGCGGCGATCTGCGGGTAATAGCTGTTGAAATAGGGCGAGGACGTCGCGACGATCTCGCCCGTCACCGCCTGGCCGTCGGCGTGGAAGATCTGGGCGCGGATGCTCGATGCCGAGCTGTTGAAGGTCCAGCTGACCGCGATGTCGCCATTGGCGAGCGTGGTGATGCCCGGCTGCTGCTGGTAGTTGGTCGGCGAGCCCACGCCGAACACGCCGGTGGTGGCGACGCCGTTCGCGCCGAACACCTGCACCGCGACATGGGTGCTGGCATCGACCCAGCTGACCGCATAGCCGCCGCCCGGCAGCCCGGTGACGCTCGGCTGGCTGGTATTGCCCGACGTGATCGCCGCCGGCGCGCCGGCCTTGGCGCCATTGGCGTCGTAGCTTTGCGCCTTGATCGCACCGTTGACGACATAAGTGACGACGAACCCGCCACCGGCCAGCCGCGCAGTCGCGGCATCGGCCGCCCGGGTCGCGGGCGACGGTGCGACCGAGGCCTCATCGGCCGATCCCAGCTGAAAATTCGAAAAGAAATCAACCACTACGCATACTCCCCCGGTACGCGACCATAGCAGCACGGGGGGCAGCCGCAAGCCAGACGGACATCCCGTTCCCCTGCGCAGGGGTGCTTATACCCTTGTGGCAGGTACCTCCTTGTTCCCCTGCGAAAGCAGGGGCCCAGAGCCAAGCAGTTCAGCCCTTGTGACTCTGGGCCCCTGCTTTCGCAGGGGAACGGGAAGGAAGGAGCACACGTCAAGCGCACATGTGTCGTGCGCCAAAGGAAAACGCCGCCGCCCCGGGGGAGCGACGGCGCCATCCTTGTCCGACCCGGCGCCCCTTGCGGAGCGCCGCAGCCCTTCACCTCAGATCGGCGCGGCGCCGTTCGCCGCCAGCGCTGCGAGCAGCAGCAGCGCGACGATGTTGGTGATCTTGATCATCGGGTTCACTGCCGGGCCGGCGGTGTCCTTGTAGGGATCGCCGACGGTGTCGCCGGTGACGGCGGCCTTATGGGCCTCGCTGCCCTTGCCGCCGTAATTGCCGTCCTCGATATACTTCTTGGCATTGTCCCACGCGCCGCCGCCCGAGGTCATCGAGATGGCGACGAACAGGCCCGAGACGATCACGCCGAGCAGCAGCGCGCCGAGCGCCGCGAAGCCTTGCGCCTGTCCCGCAACCGCGGTGATCGCGAAATAGACCACGATTGGCGCGAGCACCGGCAGCAGCGACGGGATGATCATCTCCTTGATCGCCGCCTTGG
>JAZKCD010000089.1:0-6294 GCA_040388355.1 Pseudomonadota bacterium
TCAGGATCACCTGATACTGGTAGTAATGCTGGAGCCGGTTGGGGTTCTCGCCATAGCGGCCGTCGGTGGGGCGGCGGCAGGGCTGGACGAAGGCGGCGTTCCACGGCTCGGGGCCGAGCGCGCGCAGCGTCGTCGCGGTGTGGAAGGTGCCCGCGCCCATCCGCATGTCATAGGGCTGGAGGATCAGGCAGCCGCGCGCGCTCCAGTAATCGTGGAGCGTGAGGATCATGCGCTGGAAACTGAGGGGCTGGGACAACGGAAATACCCATATTGGCAAGTTGCGCCGCTTTGACGCACCCATCCCAAGGGGTCAATCCTGAGGCGTTGACACCCTCAAATGGTTAATGTCAGTTCCCGATATGGGGAGAATCGCACGGCCAGGGGGATCGCGCTGGACCGCCGCCTGGGCCGTGGCGGGGGGCTTCCTGCTCGCGACCGCGGGGGTGGCCGCCAATGGCCCCGGAACCGAGCCCCACCTGCCCTATGCCGTCGTCGCCCCCGACGAGCGGCTGAGCTTCGCCGGGGCGCTGGTCCGCCCCAGATCCGAAGCCGCGCAGGAGCAGGCGCTGCGCGCGGAAATGGCGCGGGTCGCCTCGGTCCAGACCTATGCGGTGCGCCCGGCGATCTGGAAGATTTCGGACGCCGACACGGTCATCTACCTCTTCGGCACGGTGCACAGCCTGCCGCCGGGGTTCCGCTGGCGCAATCCGGCGCTCGAGGCGGTGATCGTCCGCGCCGATTCGCTGCTGCTCGAATCGACCAACGACGAGTCCGACAAGGTGACCTTCCTCGAAGGGCTGCCGGTGCAGGAGGGCGGCGCGCTGCCGCCGCTGCTCGACCGCGTCTCGCACCGCTGGCGCGCCAAGCTCGCGGCGATCCAGGCGGCTTTGCCCCCCGAGGCGACCGCGCAGATGGACAAGATGCCGACCTGGATCGCAGCGATGGGGATCGGCTATGTCCGCGACCTGATGATCGGCGACATCCCCAGCCAGGGCGCCGACGCCTGGCTCGAGCAGCATTTCAACAATTCGGGGCGCCCGGTCGAGGCGATCGAGAACAGCAAGTCGGTGGTCGAGAACATCAACGCGATCCCCGAGAGCGCGCAGCGGATGATGCTCGAGGCGGCGCTGGCCGCGCCCGACCACACGCATGACGAGCTCGACATGGCCGCGCACGCCTGGGCGCAGGGCCGCGTCGGCGACGATTCGCCGCTGCGCATCCTGCCCGGGCAACTCGATCCGTCCGCGGCGCTGAACGATCCGCTGCTGGTCCAGCGCAACGCGGCGTGGGTCGACTATCTGACCGCGCGGATCCGCGACAGGCCCGGCACGGTGCTGTTCGCAGCCGGCGCGGGGCATTTCGTCGGGCCGGGATCGGTGATCGATCTGCTGCTGAAGCGGGGTGTGCGGGTCGAGCGGGTGCAGTAAGGCGGGCCCCATGTTCAGGCTATTGCCGACTCTCCTCGCGCTGCTCGCGCTCGCTTCGTGCACCCCGCCCGCGCCGAAACAGGATGCCGATCCGGCCTTGTGGGTGGTCAGGGACGCCGACACGACGATCTACCTGTTCGGGACGGTGCATACGCTCAAGCCCGGACTGGGCTGGTTCGACGAGGCGGTGCGCGATGCGTTCGACCGGAGCGACAGCCTGGTGCTCGAGCTGGTGCTGCCCCCCCAGGATGAATTGCAGAAGCTGGTGCAGGAGCTTGGGGCGAACAGTGGCGCGCTGTCGGCGCAGCTGCCGCCCGAGACCGCGATGCGGCTCCACGACGCGCTGGCGCGGATGGGGCAGGCGCCCGATGCGCTCGACGCGTCCGAGGCGTGGCTGGCGGCGATCCAGCTCGCCAACATGCCGGTGCAGGCGACCGGATACGATCCCAGGGACGGCGCCGAGGCAGTGCTGTCGCAAGCGGCGCGGAAGGCCGGCAAGCCGGTGAGCGGCCTCGAGAGCGCACGCGAGCAGTTCGGCTATTTCGACCGGCTCTCGCCCGCGGCGCAGCAGGCGATGCTCAGCGAGACGATCGACGGACTGCCCAAGGCGCAGGCGGTGCTCGATGCGATCGTCGCGGCCTGGGCGAAGGGCGATACCGCCGCGATCGGCACGCTGATCAACGACGACCTGATGCGCTCGCCCGAGCTGGCCCGGGCGCTGCTGGTCCAGCGCAACCACCGCTGGGCCGACTGGATCGCGGCGCGGATGAAGACCCCGGGGACAGTGTTCGTCGCGGTCGGGGCGGGGCATCTGGCGGGGCGGCACGGGCTGCAGGGCGACCTGCAGCGGCGCGGAATGACGGTGTATCGGGTGCGCTACTAGCTTACTTAAGCGCCTCCCCTGAAGGGGAGGCTAAGGAAGTTGACTCCCTCACCACCATTATCTAACCAACAGGTTATCAAACCTGAAGGTTACACAATGTCCCCCGACCCGCTCAGCACCACGTTCGCCGCGCTTGCCGATCCCACCCGGCGGGCGATCCTCGCGCGGCTGGCGCTGGGGGAGACTTCGGTGGGCGAGCTCGCCCGCCCCTTCGCGATGAGCGGGCCCGCGGTGACCAAGCATCTCAAGGTGCTCGAGCGCGCCGGGCTGATCTCGCGCGGGCGCACCGCGCAGCAGCGCCCGGCGAAGCTCGAGGCCGCGGCGCTCAAGGCCGCGACCGACTGGCTGGAGGCGTATCGCCGCTTCTGGGACGCCAAGTTCGACGGCCTCGACGCCTACCTCAAGGAATTGCAGCAAAAAGGAGACAAGGCATGACAACCGAACCGGGCGTCGGCACCGCAGTGACGATCGAGCGCATTTTCGCGGCCCCGCGCGAGCTGGTGTTCGACTGCATGACCCAGGCCGACCATCTCGCGCGCTGGTGGGGTCCGCACCATTTCGACGTGCCCTTCAGCGCGAGCGATGCGCGCGCCGGCGGCAAGATCCGCATCGACATGCGCGGGCCCGAGCCCTTCGGCATCAACGAAGTCCATGGCGAGTTCCTCGAAGTCGAGCCGCCCCGCCGCCTCGTCATGGTGCTGCGCGCGTTCGGGGCGCCCGACGGGAGCTGGGGGATCGAGCACGTCACCACCATGGTGTTCGAGGAAGCGCCGGGCGGCACCGCGATGCACATGACGACGGTGGTCAGGCAGGTCAGCGCGGAACTGCTCCCGGCGCTTGCGGGCATGCGCGAAGGCTGGAGCCAGAGCTTCGACAAGCTCGATACGCTGCTGGAGGTGCTGGGCTGAACGTCCCCTCTCCCGCGAAGGCGGGAGAGGGCTAAGAAGCGCCCCGCTTGCCCTCCCCGCCCCTTTCGGCTACAGGCGCGCGCTTGCTTGGGCAGGGTCATCCCTGGAGGCTTGCCCGGCATGGCACTGAAACTTTAGCGCATTGGAAGACACATGAGCGACATGCTTGAGCTGTCGGCCGAGACGCGTGACCGGGTTGGCAAGGGAGCCTCCCGGGCGCTGCGTCGTGATGGCCGCATCCCCGCCGTGATCTACGGCAACAAGGAAGACCCCGTCGGCATCCATGTCGGCGAGCGCGAGCTGATGAAGCTCCTGATGACCGGCCACTTCATGAATTCGGTGGTGATGGTAGGCGGCCAGCGCACGCTGCCCAAGGACGTCACGTTCGACGCCGTGACCGACCGGCCCGTCCATGTCGACTTCCTGCGCATCTCCGAGCACGCCAGCGTGCACGTGAACGTGCCGATCATCTTCGCCGACGAAGAGCTGAGCCCCGGCATCAAGCGCGGCGGCGTGCTCAACATCGTCCGCCACGATCTCGAGCTGGTCTGCGACGCGGCCGAGATCCCCGACGACATCACCATCTCGCTCAAGGGCGTCGAAGTCGGCGATTCGATCCACATCTCGTCGGTCACGCTCCCCAAGGGCGCGGTCTCGGCGATCACCGACCGCGACTTCACCATCGCGACCGTGGTGGCCCCGTCGGCGCTCAAGTCGAGCGAAGGCGACACCGCGACGACCGAGGCAGCGGCCGACGAGGCCGAGGGCGAGTAAGCCTTTCCTCCTCGGATACAGTCCGATAGGTCGCCCTCGCACCCCGGTGCGGGGGCGATCTTCGTTTTCAGGGACACGAAATGCAGATCTGGGCAGGCCTCGGCAATCCGGGACCCGAATATGCGATGCACCGGCACAATGTCGGCTTCATGGTCGCCGACACGATCGCCGACATGCACGGCTTCTCCGCGCCCAAGAAGCAGTTCCAGGGCTGGACCCAGGAGGGGCGGATCGGCACCGAGAAGATCGTCCTGCTCAAGCCCGGCACCTTCATGAACGAAAGCGGCCGCGCGATCCGCGCGGCGATGGACTTCTACAAGCTCGCGCCCGCCGACATCACCGTGTTCCACGACGAGCTCGACCTGTTCGCGTTCAAGGTGAAGGTGAAGACCGGCGGGGGCACCGCGGGGCATAACGGCCTGCGATCGACCGACCAGCATATCGGCCCCGATTTCCGCCGCGTGCGGATCGGAATCGGCCATCCCGGGCACAAGGACCGCGTCACCGGCTATGTCCTCGGCAATTACGCCAAGAAGGAAATCGACGAACTCACCGACATGCTCGGCGCAGTCGCCGCCGAGGCGCCATGGCTCGCGGCGGGCGACGATGCGCGCTTCATGAACGAAGTCGCGCTCAGACTGCAGGACTGAGCCGCCGGGGGCTGCTGCGCGCGACATGGTCGCTCGCCAGCCCCAGCCGCACCGCCGCCTGCGCCGCGGGGCTCGACGGCAAGTGGACTCGCTCCGCTCCGCGCGCCAGCACCGTGAGCAAGGCGCGTTCGCGCTTCCGCAGCGGGCCGTAGCGGGCGACGCCGATCCGCTCGCGGAGAGGCTCGGGCACGAGGTCGATCGCCGCGCGGACCAGCACCGGCTGCAGTGGCCGCATCGCGAGCGGCAGCAGTGGCGCGCTGCGCAGCACCGCGATCAGCTCGTCGAGGATCGGCGTCGGCCCGAGCTTGGGCGTCATCGCCGCGAACACCGCCTCCACCGCAGCGGCGCTCGCCGGCGGGTTCTCGACGCCGTACAACGCCGATCCCGCCTTGGCCTCGGCATAGTAGCGGTCGCGGTCGGCGGCGCTGACCGGCGCGGCATAGGCGCGATAGGCCTCGACGAACGCCCAGGACGCAGTGACCTGGACCCACAGCAGCAATTCGGGGTCGTTGGCCTGGTAGGGCAGCCCCTCGGGGGTCACGCCGGTCACCTTGCCGTGCATCCGGTGGACGCGCGCCGCCAGCGCCTCGAACGCGCTCTGCGGGCCATAGACCGTCATCATCGCCGCCATGCCGGTGCGGCGCATCCGCGTCCCCGGATCGCGCTTGAAGCTCGAATGGTCCCACACGCCGTGCCGCACCCGCGGCTCGGCCAGCTCGAGCAGCACCGCGGCGATCCCGCCGATAGTCATGCTCACCGGGTTGCGGAACACGCGCCACGACACCGAATCGGGACCGACCATCGCCGGCTCGCCGCGTGGCCGGGTGAAATCCATATCGTCGGCGGCGAGCAGCCGTGCCGCCATCCGGTCGACGAAGCGGGGAACGGGGATGGTTCTCATGCCTGTCCAACGCGTTGCGGCGCGAAACGGCTCCGGCGATCTTACACCGTCATCCCCGCGGAAGCGGGGACCCATCTCCGGCACGCGCCACCGATACCACGGCTGTGGAACGGCCTGGCATCTGCACGAGATGGGTCCCCGCTTTCGCGGGGATGACGATCAGGTAGGTCCCGCGCCACCCTGAGGCAGCGCGGGAAATGGATCAGTTCTTCTTGCCGACCGCGACGCCGACGAGGCGAGTATCGGTCGCGCCGATCGTCCCCGCGCCCGCAAAGGCGATGCCGATCTCGGCGCCGGCCGGCCCGAACAGCGTGCCCGAGACCGTGCCCGGGATCGGGCTGGTCAGCCCGAAGCTGCCGCTGAACTGCGTCGCGCCCGAGGCGATCGCTCCGCTCGCGGAGTAGGTGCCATAGGGCGTCTCGGCCCCGCCCGCGCCCACCGTGGTGACGTTGGCGGTGAAGGTGACGCCGCCGGTCGCGAAGTTGATCGTCACCGTCACGGTGCCGCCCAGCCGCTGGACCGTGCCGGTCCCCGCCGCGATCACGCCGACCGTGCGGCCGGCAATGCGCGCGGTGTAGGTCGCGGTGCCCGTGGTCGGGAAGTCGCTCGGGACGGTGGGATAGCCCCATACGCCATAAGTGATGCGGTGCCCGCCGGTGGTGCTGTCCTGGCGGATCCAGCCGGTCTAGCTGGTGCGCAGCAGCTGCAGCGCAGTGTCATGAAAGCCCTGCGCCACCTGGTCGAGCTGCGT
>JAZKCD010000089.1:6304-18136 GCA_040388355.1 Pseudomonadota bacterium
GCCCGCGGTCGTGCCGTTCTGGATGAAGACATATTCCCTCACCCCCGTCGCCGGCGGCGTGCCCGCGGTCAGATCGGCGGCGACGAAGCGCGATTCCTCGGTATTCTCGCGGACGACCTGCGGGATCGCGGTGGTCGCCGCGGTCGGATCGACCAAAGCGGCGAGGCGGAAGCGCGTCGAGCCCGCCTCGGTGCCCGCGACGCCGAGCGTCACCGGGCCGGTGGCGAGATCGCCGGTATAGCTGGTGAAGGCGTCGATCGTGCCGAACTCGCTCGAAGCCGCCAGCGGGAACGTCGCGTAGCTCACCGGAGTCGGGGTCGGCGTCGGGGTCGGCGTCGGGGTGGGCGTCGGAGTGGGGCTCGGGCTGCTGCCATTGCAACCCGCCAGCGCCAGCGACATCGCGGCGGCACTCAACACAAACGAACGGCGAATCATAGAACCCTGCTCCTGTAGGAATCGGCTGGCACGAAAGGCCTTTGGCCCCTGTACCCGCGATGAACAACCCGCGTCGAGTCACGTTCCGGGACAGATGCGCGCGGGCGTGCGGCGGATCGCGCGGCGGATGACATTTTTTGTGCGTATTGAGATCGATAGGCGAGAAATGATGCGCGGGCGAGCTGGAAGGCGCCGCTACAGACAAATGATGCAATGATTCATCCCAAAGGGGATTAAGCTGGCCCCATCGGATCAGTCAGGACCTCGCTTCCGGGGCCGCCCTCCTCTTCCGCACACGGGGGAGCGATTATGACCGATCCTGCATTGCGCCTGGCGCCTATGGCGAAACGACTGGGGCGCGGCGCTGCATTGACTTCCGACGACTGCGCCGCCGTGCTCGCGATGCCGCATGTCGCCCGCGAATTCGAGGCGGGCCAATATCTTCTCCGCGAGGGCGACCGCCCCAAATATTGCTCGTTCATGCTGTCGGGCTTCACTTATCGCCACAAGTTCGTCGGCGATGGCGGGCGCCAGATCGTCTCGATCCATATCCCGGGCGACTTCATCGACCTGCAGAACATGCTGCTCGACACCGCCGACCACAATATCCAGGCGCTGACCGGATCGGTGGTCGCGCAGGTCGATGTCGAGGTCGTCGCCGCGCACAGCTTCGCGCATCCGGGGCTCGGCCGCGGGTTCTGGCGCGAATCGCTGGTCGAGGCGTCGATCTTCCGCGAATGGGTCGCCAATATCGGCCGCCGCGACGCCCGCTCGCGCACCGCCCATCTGCTGTGCGAGCTGGCGACGCGGCGCGAGGCGGCGGGGCTGGGCGCGCGCGACACGTTCGAGCTGCCGATGACCCAGGAGCAGCTGGGCGACGCGCTCGGGCTGACCGCGGTGCACGTCAACCGCACGCTCAAGGCGCTCCACGACGACGGGCTGATCACGCGCAGCAAGCGATCGGTGTCGATCGCCGACTGGGCGCGCCTGCGCGATACTGCGGACTTTACCTCGGGGTATCTGCATCTGGCGTGACTGTTCCCCTGCGAAAGCAGGGGTCCAGAGTCACAACGGCTGAACTGCTTGGCCCTGGGCCCCTGCTTTCGCAGGGGAACAAGGAAGCGAATAGGGCCCCCTAAGCCCCCTTGTCCTTCAGCTGCCCGCGCAATTCCTGGATGCGGAACATGCGCGCGACCTTGTCCTTGCCCGCCAGCGGCCCCTTGCCCATCTCGGCGACTTCCTGGACGCAGGCGAGCACCTTGGCATAGCCCGGATAGGTGCGCTCGACCGACGAGATTGTGCCGTCCTTGTTGCCGTCGCTGCCGCCGGTGAAGCGCTTGACCGCCTCGGGGTACGACCAGTTCATGTAATCGTGCATCGTCGCGCGCGACAGCATCGGCTCGGGCGGCTTGGTGGCGATGATCGCCGTGCCGAGCGCGGCGTCGAGGCGCTCCTGGAAATAGTCGGTGTAGATCTTCACGTCGCCGATCCCGGCCTTGGCCAGCGCGCCTTCCTGCCAATGGAGCGCGTTGAGGCACTCGACATTGTGCCGCGCCTTGCCTTCGGCCTTGTCGCTCGCTTCGGCCTTGTCGGCTTCGGCCTTGGCCTCGCTCTTGACCTGCGACGCCGCCTGCGGATCGGCGCACCCCGCCAGCCCGAGCGCGAGCGCCAGCCCTATCGAAACGGCCCCCGTTTTAACGATCATCTGCCCCTCTCCCATTCCCGTTTCGGCGAGTTTGACACGCACGCGCGCGCTGTCAACGCGAACCCGGTAACCTTTCCGGGTAACTTCCTGGCAAGTCGTTGAATTCATAATGCCGATGGGGCTGGGGAGCTGTGGCATGACCTTCGATTCGGGCATCTGACGTGAGCGCCGACATCTTCCGGCGGCGATGGCTGGGGCTGTTCGCGCTGCTTTCGGGGCTGATCTTCCTGTCGCCCTGGCTGATCCATGCGCTGGTCGCCAATTCGGGGTGCCAGGGGACCAGCGGCGCCTGCGCGTCGCTCCAGGCCACGCTCGAATATCATAGCCGCTGGCTGGTGCTGGCGATCGTGCTGGCGCCGCTGATCGTCGCGATTGCAGGGCGGACCCTCACCGCGGGCGTGTTCGTCTGGGCCTTTCCCTTCGCGCTGCTGATGCTGGCGGGGGCGACGCCGCTGCTGGTCGCGTTGAGCGAGATCGACTCGGCCGATTTCGCCGCCGGGCTGCTGGAGCTTCCCGCGCTGATCCCCTTGCTGTTCCTGCTCGTGCTGCTGGTCGCGCTGAGCGCGGGCAATGACGAGGATGGCGGCGCGGCGGGGGCGTGGAAGCTGGTGCTCGGCTTCGCTGCGGGCGCGGCGGTGTTCGTCACCGCGCAATCCTGGCTGATCGGGCTCGAGACGCTGCCCTATGCCGGCCCCGCGGCAGGCCCGCTGTCGGTCTGGCTCGCCAAGGCGCACGCCGCGCTCGGCATCACCGAACAGCTGCCGCGGCTGGGCAATCTGTGCCTGATCGGCTTCATCCTGGCGGGCGCGGGGATGATGGCCTCGGCGCGCGGCGGCGGGAACTACAAGTCGGCCTATGCCTGAGGCTGGCGCTTCGGGGACTTAGGCTCTATCGGGCACGCCTTCCCGAACTTCGAACAGGCATTTTCCCATGGGTTTCCGCTGCGGCATCGTCGGGCTTCCGAACGTCGGCAAGTCCACGCTCTTCAACGCGCTGACCGAGACCGCGGCGGCGCAGGCGGCGAACTATCCGTTCTGCACGATCGAGCCCAATGTCGGCAATGTCGCGGTGCCCGATCCGCGGCTCGACAAGCTCGCGGCGATCGCGGGATCGCAGAAGATCATCGCCACCCAGCTCGGCTTCGTCGACATCGCCGGGCTCGTGCGCGGCGCTTCCAAGGGCGAAGGCCTCGGCAACCAGTTCCTCGGCAATATCCGCGAGGTCGACGCGGTCGTCCATGTGCTGCGCTGCTTCGAGAATGGCGACGTCACCCATGTCGAGGGCAAGGTCGACCCGATCGCCGACGCCGAGACCGTCGAGACCGAGCTGATGCTGGCGGACCTCGAAAGCCTCGAGAAGCGCGTGCCGAACTTCGCCAAGAAGGCTGCGCAGGGCGACAAGGAGGCGAAGATCGCCGCCTCGGTGCTCGGCCAGGCGCTCGAGCTGCTCCGCGAAGGCAAGCCCGCGCGGCTGACCCAGCCGCGCGACGTGGAGGAGAAGCGCGTCCTCGACCAGGCCCAGCTGCTGACCTCCAAGCCGATCCTCTATGTCTGCAACGTCAACGAGGAGGATGCCGCCAACGGCAACGCCTTGTCGGCGCGGGTGTTCGAGAAGGCGAAGGCCGAAGGCGCCGAGGCCGTCGTCGTCTCCGCCGCGATCGAAGCCGAGATCGCGACGATGCCGCCTGAGGAGCGCGGCGACTTCCTCGCCGAGCTCGGCCTGCACGAGACCGGCCTCGCCCGCGTCATCACCGCAGGGTACAAGCTGCTCCACCTGCTGACCTTCTTCACCGTCGGCCCCAAGGAAGCCCGCGCCTGGACGGTCCATACCGGCGCCACCGCCCCCGAGGCCGCGGGCGAGATCCACACCGATTTCGAAAAGGGCTTCATCCGCGCCGAGACGATCGCGTTCGACGATTTCGTCGCGCTCGGCGGCGAAGCCCGCGCCCGCGAAGCCGGCAAGCTCCGCGCCGAGGGCAAGGCCTATATCGTCCACGACGGCGACGTGATGCACTTCCTGCACAGCTAAATCCTCCCCGGCACGGGGAGGATTTTTCAGCGCGCCGCAGGCCCCGCCAGCAGCCGCTCCACTCGCGTCCAGCGCTTGCGCCTGGCGATCGCGGGCAGCTTGTTGCCGTATCCGTCGTCCCCGCCGCGACTCGCCCCCGCGACGAGCGCGATCAGCGCGATCTCCTCGTCGTCGGTGATGTAGAGGATCGGCTTGGTGCCCGCCGCGATCCCGTCGTCGATATTCGCGCCGCGCGCGAGCAGCAGCCGGACGAAGCGCGGGTCCTCGTCATAGGCGTGCTGGAGCGCCGTCCAGCCGATATGGTCGCGCGCCGCGATCGGCGCGCCGCGGTCGAGCAGCAGCTGCACCACCGCGGCTTGGCCGGCATCGGGAGGGGTCGGGCCATAGCGATTCGAAAGCGCCTGGATCAGCGCCGAGCCCAGATGCGCGTCGGTCGCCGCCGGGTTCGCGCCGCGCGCCAGCAGGCGCTGGACGAGGTGTAGCTTGCCGGTCCCCGCTGCGACCATCAGCAGTTGGTCGCGCGTCTCCTGATCCAGCCCGGCGAAGGCCGCGTCGCGGTCCAGCCGGTCGAACACTGCGACCCGCCCCGCCTGCACGGCCTCGTACAGCAATTGCCCGAGGAAGCTGTCGCCGCCCGGACAGCCCGAGCAGCGCGCCGGCCCGTCGAGCGGCGCGCCGCGGTCGAGCAGCCCGATCACCACATCGTCGGGGCCGGTCTCCATCGCCTGGCCGAGCATTTCCGCAGCGGCCGGCGAGCGGAAATCGAACCGCGCGGCGTCCAGCGCGGCCAACGTCCCGGCATCGCCCCTGACCCAGCGGTCGGTCTCCGCCGCCTGGTCGACTGCGCGCTCGAGCGTGCGGACGATGTCCGGCATGCCGACCAGCTGCCCGACATGATCGGCCACCGTCTTGCTTCTGCCCCCCGCGCTGAAGGTCAGGGTGAAGGTCGGGCTGTCGCTGATCGGCGCGTCATAGTCGGCATCGAGCGACCAGAAATCGCCCGCGCGGAACTGCGCGATCAGGGCGTCGACGCGCGCGACCGGGATCGCATAAAGCCGCTCGCCATCGACCAGCACCCTGCCATCCCCGGCAAAGCGCACGCTGCCGTCGCCCGCGATCGTCACCGAATAGCGGTCGCACAGCCCGAAGCACAGCCCGTCGCGCTCCAGCCGGATGGTGACCGCCTCGCGCCGCACCTCGGGGAACGGCACGCGCGTGACCGGCATCCGCTCGGCAGGATGGAGCTGCACCGTGACGATGCCGCGCGCGGCCACCGGCTTGCCGTCGCGCACGAACGGCATCAGCCGCCACCCCCGGACCATCGCCGCCGCCGTCGCGAACCGCTTGACGTCGCGGATGCCGACCGGCTGGTGGTCATAGACCTGGCTCGGCAGCGCCTCGGTCACTGCGCCGGCCTTGTCGACCGTCACTTCGAGCTCGACTCGGTCGAACGGCGACCATGCCGGCGGGCTGGTCTCGGCGGGCACGCGATGCGCTTCGATCCCGCCGCGCTGGACCCACATCACGACGTCCCCGGGCGGGTCCTGCGCCGGCGCGCAGGCGAGGAGGCAGGCCGCCAGCACGATCATATCCCGTCTCCCTTGCGCAGCAGCTCGGCCGCGAACCACAGCAGCGCCGCCTGGCCATGAAGGTCGCCGGTCACGGTCGGCCGCGCAAGATAGTAAGCGGCGTCGCGCGACTGGCCGGTGCCGACACAGACCTGCGACAGCTTCCCATCGGGCCCGACATAGGCCGCGAGCGCGGTCCAAGCCTTGCGCGTCGCTACGGCATAGGCCGGATCGGCCAGGATCCCGCGCCGCACCCCGACCGCAAAGGCATAGCCGAACATCGCGGTGGCGCTGGTTTCCTTCCACGCCTCGGGCCGGTCGACCAGCTGGCGCCACATCCCGTCCTCGGCCTGGCTGGCGAGCAGGGCCGCCATCATCCGCCGGTATCCCGCGGCGATCGCCGGATAGTCGGGGTGCTCCGGCGGCAGCGCGGACAATATCTCGGCGAGCCCCGCCGCGACCCAGCCATTGCCGCGGCCCCAGAAGAACGGCGCGTCAGGGCCGTGGTGGAACAGTCCGTTCGGCTGCTGGAGCCGGGTGATGTAGCGCCGCGCCATCAGCGCCGCGCGGTCGAGATACACCCCGTCGCGCGACACGCGCCACGCCTCGACCTGAAGCGCGCCGATCATCCAGATATCGTCGATCCACCAGCGCGCCTGGGTGGTGAGGCCGTCGCTGGTCTCGCGCCACTGGCCGTCGGCCAGCGCCAGTCCGAGCGCCCGTTCGGCGGTCCCGCCCATCGCCAGCGGCCAAACCCCGAAGACATTGGCGTCGACATGGTTGCGCGTGTTGGCGAGGCCGATCGTCCGGCGATAGCGCGCCCGAATCCGCTCGTTCAGCGCCTCGTCGCCGGTCGCGCTCGCCAGCCGCAGCGCGCCGAGCGCCGCGGCGACCTCGGCATAATGCAGCGCATGGACCTCGCCGACATCGTACAGCATCAGGTCGGCCCGATCGAGCCACGCCCCCGCCGCCAGCGCCCCGATCCGCGCAGGCGAAGGCGCGAGCGCCGCCGCTGCCGGCCGCTCGCGCGCGCCGGCGCAACCCGCGCTCGCGAGCATCAGCAGGAGTGCGATCGATCGCATCGCCACGGCATATATCGCGCCGCACGCGACCCGGCTATGCGTCGCGCATGCTTCGTTTCCCGCTGTTCGCCGCCACTTTGCTCGCCCCGGGCATCGCCTTCGCGCAGGATCATGCCGGTCATGCCGAGACCCCGGCGCCCGCCCCGGCGCCGCAGGACCATAGCGGCCACACCATGCCGGGGATGGACATGCAGGACCCCACCGGCGTCGCCGACGGCATCGCCGACCCCGCCTACCCCATCGACCTGAACGCAGTCGTCCGCCACGGATCGGGCACCGCGCGGCTGCCGTCGAGCGAAGGCGCGATGCACGGCGTCCACCTGATGGCGGGCAAGTGGATGGTGATGGCGCACGGCTATGCCTGGGGCGTCTATACCGATCAGGGCGGCCCGCGCGGCGATGCGATGGCGTTCGTCGAATCGATGGCGATGCTCAGCGCCGAGCGCGAGCTGGGCGGGCGCGCGAAGCTCGAGCTCCGCGCGATGCTCAGCCTCGAGCCCGCGATGGGCGCGCGCGGCTATCCCAACCTCTTCGCGACCGGCGAGACCGCGGGCGGCGCCTCGCTGGTCGACCGCCAGCACCCGCACGACCTGTTCATGGAGCTGTCGGCGCGGCTCAATGTCGATCTCGGCGCCAACCGCGCGCTGTTCGTCTATGGCGGCCCGGTCGCCGAGCCCGCGCTCGGCCCCTCGGCGTTCATGCACCGCCGCTCGGCGCACAATCTGCCGCTCGCGCCGATCACCCATCACTGGTTCGACAGCACCCATATCAGCTATGGCGTGATCACCGCGGGCATCCAGGCCCCGCGCTTCCAGCTCGAGGCCTCGGCGTTCCGCGGCCGCGAGCCCGACGAGCGCCGCTGGAACATCGAGACGCCGAAGCTCGACAGCTGGAGCCTGCGCGCGAGCTACGCCCCGTCGCCCAACTGGCTGGCGCAGGTCAGCCATGGCCGGTTGCGCGGCCCCGAGGCGCTCCACCCGGGCGAGGACGAGGCCCGCACCACCGCGAGCATCCAATATGCCGGCACAAGGCTCGGCGCGATGCTCGCCTTCTCGGCCAAGAACCGCATCCCCGGCGATACGCTCACCGCGTGGCTCGGCGAAGTGAACTGGGACCTGTCGGCGCACCACAGCCTGTTCGGCCGCATCGAGAATGTCGCCAATGACGAGCTGTTCCCCGATCACGCGCATCCGCTCCACGACCGGACCTTCCGCATCACCAAGGCCGAGGCGGGCTATGCCTGGCGCACCCCGCTGGCGGGCGACCTCGCGCTGGCGCTGGGCGGCAGCGTGATGGCCTATGCCAAGCCCGCCGTGCTCGACGCTTATTATGGCAAGGCGCCGCTCGGCTTCACCGTCTTCGCGCGGCTTTCGCTCGGCGATTGACGCGGGGGCGCCGATCCGGCGATCGTGCACCGGCAGGCGAGGAGAAGCAGGATGCGGTGGCTGGCGGCGATGATGGCGATGCTGCTGGCGCTGCCGGCCGCGGCGCAGCCGGTCCATGCGCCCGGCGCACGCACCGAGACCGGGATGGTCGGCGGCAAGCGCCAGGGGAATGTCTCCGCCTTCCTCGGCATCCCCTTCGCGGCGAGCACCGGCGGCGCCAATCGCTGGCGCGCGCCGCAACCCGCGGCGCGCTGGGCGGGGATCCGCGACGCCACGCGCTTCGCCGCCGATTGCCAGCAGGACATCGTCCCCCATCGCGGCGCGATCGGCCCCTGGACCTGGGAATATCTCGCGCAGGGACCGGCGGGCGAGGACTGCCTGTTCGTCAATATCTGGACCCCCGATGCGCCGCCCGGCGCCAGGCTGCCGGTGCTGGTGTGGATCTATGGCGGCGGCTTCACCAGCGGATCGGGGGCGGTGCCGCTCTATGACGGCGCGGCGCTGGCGGCGCGCGGGATCGTGGTGGTTTCGATCAACTACCGCGTCGGGGTATACGGCTTGCTCGCGCATCCCGAGCTGACCCGCGAGGCCGGCGCCTCGGGCAACTACGCGCTGCTGGACCAGATCGCCGGGCTCGAATGGGTCCGGCGCAACATCGCCGGGTTCGGCGGCGATCCCGGCCAGGTGACGATCGCGGGCCAGTCGGCGGGGGCGGCGTCGGTGCACGCGCTGCTGGCCGCGCCGCGCGCCAGGGGCCTGTTCCACCGCGCGATCGCACAGAGCGGGTCCGGGATGGGCAACGACTTCCCGCCGCTCGCCGCCGCCGAGGCGCAGGGCACGCGCTTCGCCGATGCAGCGGGTGCGAAGTCGCTCGCCGATCTCCGCGCGCTCACCCCCGCGCAGGTCACCGCCGCCGCGCAGGGCATGCGCTTCGGGCTGACCGGCGGCACCCCGCTGCTCCCCGGCACCGCCGGGACGAGCGGCATCCCGGTGCTCACCGGCCTCACCGCCGACGAAGGCAGCGCGATCGGCGGCGACTATGCGATCGACAGCGAAGCCGCCATCCGCGCCACGCTCGATCGCCGCTACGGCGCGTCGGCGGCGGCGTTCGTGCCGCTCTACCCTGCGACCGATCCGGCCACCGCCGCCCAATCGGCGCGGCTGATGAGCCGCGAGCGCGGAATCGCCGCGATGCTCGCCTGGGCCCGCGCCCGGCGGCCCGGCGCGGCACCGGTGTTCGCCTATCTCTACACGCACGCCGAGCCCGGATCGGCGCCGCAATACCGCGCCTTCCACTCGGCCGAGCTCGCCTATGTGTTCGGCACGCTCGACGTCACGCCCGAGCGCGGCTTCACCGCGCAGGACCGCGCGATCGCCGGGCAGATGGGCGATTATTGGGCCAATTTCGTCCGCACCGGCGATCCCAACAGCGCCGGCGCCCCGCTCTGGCCGCGCCTCGAAAGCGGGCGGATCATGGCGCTGGGCGATCGCTTCGCGCCGATGGTGCCGCTGCGCCCCGAGGCCCGGGCCGCGTTCGACGCCTATGCCGCTTCGGGCGGGCGCCTCACGCTGTTCTGAGCATTCTTTATCCTGCCATCGAAAGCTGGCATGCCCTGGCGATGCGCTGGATACTCCCGATCGCCGCCGCGGCCCTCGCCGCCCTCGCCCCGCTCTCCGCGACGGCGCAGACGCCCGCCGCCGAGGCCAGGGCACCCGTCACCATCCTCGTCTCGATCGACGGCTTCCGCGCCGACTATCTCGACCGCGGGGTGACGCCCAACCTCAACGCGCTCGCCGCCGGCGGCATCTCGGCGGCGATGCGGCCGAGCTTCCCGTCCAAGACCTTCCCCAACCACTGGACCCTCGTCACCGGCGTCCGCCCCGACCGCAACGGCATCGTCTCGAACAACATCGAGACCGCCGAGCGCCCGGGCGAGAAGTTCACGATGGAGGATTCGAAGGACCCGATCTGGTGGAACGCCGCCGAGCCGGTGTGGGTCACCGCCGAGAAGGCGCAGCTGCGCACCGCGACGATGTTCTGGCCCGGCTCGAACGTCGCCTGGGGCGGGACGATGGCGCAGGCCTGGCCCAACGACGTCACCGGCGGCACCCGCCCGCACGACTGGTGGCCGTTCGACATGGTGATCGGCGCCGCCCAGCGCGTCGACGGCGCGATCGACTGGCTCCGCCGCCCGGCCGCGACCCGGCCGACGTTCGTCACGCTCTATTTCGACACCGTCGATACCGCCGGCCACAAGTTCGGACCGGCCGCGCCCGAGACGACGGCCGCGGTCGCCGAAATCGACGCGACGATCGGCCGGCTGGTCGCCGAGCTGCGCGCGCTCGGCCAGCCCGCCAACCTCGTCATCGTCGCCGACCACGGCATGGCCGGGACCAGCCGCGACCGCACCATCGCGCTCGACAAGGTCGCCGACCCCGCCGACTATCGCCTGTTCGAGAGCGGCCCGTTCGCGAGCTTCTATCCCGTGCCGGGGCGCGAGGCGGCGCTCGAGGCCGCGCTGCTGCGCCCGCACGCGCACATGCAATGCTGGCGCAAGGCCGAGATCCCGGCGCGCTTCCACTATGGCACCAATCCGCGCGTCCCACCCTATTTCTGCCTGGCGGAGACGGGCTGGCTCGCGGTCAAGACCGCGCCGACCCGCGACGGCGACCGCGGCAATCATGGCTATGACAATAGGGCGCCGGAGATGGCGGCGCTGTTCATCGCCAACGGACCCGGTATCCGGCCCGCGGGGAAGCTGGCAAGCTTCGACAATGTCGACGTCGCCCCGCTGATCCGCGATTTGCTCGGGCTGCCCGCCGGGACCGGGCTCGACGGGGACGATGCGCCGTTCAAGGGCGTGCTGGTCCGGTAGAAGAAGAGGTACTCGCCCTCCCCCCTACGCCGTCACCCCGGCCTTGTGCCGGGGTCCACCCAGCGTCTGGCCGCTGGACAAGAGCCTCTTGTCCAACGCGTGCGGATGAGTGGATCCCGGCACAAGGCCGGGATGACGGAGGAAATTGGGCGGATGCAAACCCCATTTCAAACCCCCGCCGCTCAAACCGGCTTGCCAAACTTAAGTTTCCAACCGAAACTCATCGCATGCTTTATTTCGAAGATATCGAGGTCGGCACCCGGGCGAGCTTCGGGCGCTACGAGGTCACGCGCGAGGAAGTGCTCGCCTTTGCGGCGAAGTACGACCCCCAGCCCTTCCATCTCTCTGACGAAGCCGCGGCGCAGACTCATTTCGGGCGGCTCGCGGCAAGCGGCTGGCACACCTGCGCGATGACGATGTCGATGCTCGTCGCGCACTTCAAGGCGCACCCCCAGGCCGGGCTCGGCGCGGCGGGAGTCGACGAGCTGCGCTGGCTCAAGCCGGTCTTCCCCGGCGATGTCCTGCGCTGCGAGACCGAACTGCTCGAAAAGCGCGAATCGCGCAGCCGTCCCGACATGGGCAGCACCCGCAGCCAGATGACGGTGTACAACCAGGACGACCAGCCGGTGCTCCGCTTCACCGCACTTGGGCTGATGCGGCGGCGGCCGGGGTGACCTGCCTCCCCTCTCCCATAGGGAGAGGGTTGCGAAGACTTAGCGGAGCGAAGCGCAGCTTAGTCGTAGCTGGGTGAGG
>JAZKCD010000090.1:0-26128 GCA_040388355.1 Pseudomonadota bacterium
TGCTTTCGCAGGGGAACAGAAACACGCGTCCCTGCTCGATGGGGATACGCACCGAGGGTGTCTGGATTCGCTGCGGACGATCGCGCCGCGGCGGCGGCAGGAATTTCTGCGGCGCGGGCTTTGGAGGCCGGTTGCGCGGCCCTTCTTCTCCGCGTCTCCGCGTGAACCAATCCTTCTTCACGTCTTCACGTGAATCACAATGGGCCCGGCCGCCCCTACTCCGTCCGCTTCTTCCAGTCGTCGATCCGCCATCCCCCGAACAGCCCCCCGCCCGCGCGGTGCGGGGGCTTTGACGGGTCGGCCTTGCTCCAGCCGGTGACCTGGTCGAGCGGGGGGAGCTGGAGCGGCGGGGGGTCGTCAGGGTGGCGCGAGGCACCGGCGGATTCGTGGCGCCCGGCGCGCGCTGCGGGGATTGTGGGGGTTGCGGGGCGCCGGCGCAGCGCGACCAGCTGGAGCGCCTCCGCGACGCTCATCGGCGGGATCGGATTGACGTCCAGCGAGTCGCGCCACGCGCTGTCGGGGCCGACTCCGTCAAGGACCGCGATGGTCGAGGCGAACAGCGCGGATTCGAGGCGGCTGAAGCCGATGTCCAGCGCGCCGTCCATCGCCGCGGCGAAGGCAGGCGAGGCCTTTCGCTTCGCATAGATGCTGGTGTGGGCGAAGCCGGCCGCGGCGGCGGCGAGGCGGACATTGGCAGTGGCGGCGAGCGCGGCGAGGAAGGCCTGTTCGGCGGCGCGGGTCATGCGGCCGGGCGGCGCGAGACGGAGCTGGAGGCGGCCCGAGGCGGTGCGGACGACGGTCGGCTCGCCGCCGCGGGTGCGCAGCGCGGCGCGCCAGGCGGGGGCGTCGGCGATCGCCAGCGCGGCGGGATCGGGGGCATCGCCGGACCCGGGCGGGCGGGCGCCGCCGGCAAGGGCGAAGGCGGCATGCGCGGCGGCGAGCGTCGCGTCCCATTCGGCGGCGAAGGCGGGGTGCTTGGCGCGGCGCTTGGTGAAGGTCGCGCGGTGGACGCCGAGCGCGCGCGCGGCGAGGCGGGCATTGCCGGTGCGGCCGAGCGCGGCGAGGAAGGCGGCGTTCTCGATCAGCTGGCGGTGGGTGAACGGGCGCGGCATGAGGGCTCCGATGCGGTGTTCGCGCTACGTTCTTCGCCGAAATCCTATTTTGCAAGACTTGGCCGCCCGCTTGCGTTCGCCGCCCCCAATCGCTAGATGCGATGACCAATCCGACAGCGTGGATGGGCGGCACCGGTTCCTAAAGGACCGGTAGCAGCCTTATGCCCCGAAGCCGGAGCCCATTTTTGAAGCAAGGCAGGCAGATGGCCAGGACCAGTCCCGTCGAATTCGCGCGCCAGGTGAAGGCGGAGACCGCCAAGGTCGTCTGGCCCTCGCGGCGCGAGACGATCATGACCGGCGTGATGGTGATGATCATGACGACTTTGCTCGGCGTGTTCTTCGTCGGCATCGATTCGCTGTTCGACGTGATCGTGCGCTTCCTGCTCAGCCTCGCCCAGTAAGCCGAAGGACGAACACGCATGTCGCGCTGGTACATCATCCACGCCTATTCGGGCTTCGAGAGCAAGGTCCGCGATTCGATCATGGCCGACGCCACCCGCATGGGGCTCGACCGGTTCGTCGAATCGGTCGAAGTGCCGGTCGAGACCGTCACCGAGGTCCGCCGCGGCAAGAAGGTCCAGTCCGAGCGGAAGTTCTTCCCCGGCTATGTCCTCGCCAAGCTCGACATGAACGACGACGTCTACCACCTCGTCAAGAATACCCCCAAGGTCACCGGCTTCCTCGGCTCGATGGGCAAGCCCCAGCCGATCACCGAGGCCGAGGCCGCGCGCATCCTCAACACCAAGGAGGAGGCCGCCGCCGCGCCCAAGCACAAGATCAGCGTCGACTACGACATCGGCGACACGGTCAAGGTCACGTCGGGCAATTTCGCGACCTTCTCGGGCCTTGTCGAGGAGCTCGATTTCGACCGCAGCCGAGTCAAGGTGTCGATCTCGATCTTCGGGCGCGCGACGCCGCTCGAGCTGG
The DNA here is from genome assembly GCA_040388355.1 of Pseudomonadota bacterium. GTDB lineage: Bacteria > Pseudomonadota > Alphaproteobacteria > Sphingomonadales > Sphingomonadaceae > Sphingomonas. The sequence goes on from JAZKCD010000090.1 coordinate 2,040, forward strand.
GCTTCGAGGATGTCGAGCGCGTCAAGTAAGCGCGCTTGCGTTTGGGACGCTTGACCACATTGTGAGACCCGCCGATCGGTGTTAGCCTTCCCGGCAAAAGCGGGGGAGCAGGGTCATGACACGCGCGCAATCGATCGGGCCGTTGGCCGCGGCGCTGCTCATCGCCGCCGGCGCGCTCGTGCCCGGAGCGGCGCTGGCCCAAACCACCCCCGAGCAGGCCCCGGTCACCGTCACCGGGCAGCGCATGCCCCGCTCCGAGGCGCCGCGCTCGGCGACGTGCGAGGCGCTCGCCCGCGATCCCTATTTCCGCGCGCTGGTCGCCGCGGCGGGGGGCGATCCGGTGATGGGCCCGCGGATCTTCGTCCCCACGCGCTTCCCGCGCACCCCCGACTATAGCAAGCCGCCGGCGGTGCCCGCCGGATCGGCGCTGCCGGTGCTACCGCGGTCGCGCTTCGGGATGCGCGCGATGGTGCTCAACGGCCAGTCCGAGCTCGTCGCCGGCGACGCCGCCGCGACCGCGGATGCCGGCGTGGACGGCGCAGCCGCGGCCGGCCTCACCGAGCCGGCGGACCCGGCCAGCTTCGACGCGACGATCGACGCCTGCCGCAATGCCTATGCCCGCGGCGATCGCGGGTCGTTCGGCGGCCGCGGCGCGGGTTCGACGGCGGCCAGCGCGGGCTACGAAGGCCGGCCGCAATCGATCCAGGACTCGCGCGCGCAGGCGTCGACCGCGCGCTTCGTCCAGACCCGCGCCTGGCTCGCCGACCGCGACGAGACGCTGCCGATGGCGTTCGCGCTGTTCGACCAGGGGCGCTACCCCGAGGCGCTGGCCTGGTTCCGCAAGGCCGAGGCCAAGCTGCCGTTCGAGAATGGCGGCGACGAGGCCCAGCTGTTCCTCGGCAAGCTCTACCTCCAGGGCCTGGGCGCGCAATCGGACCCTGCCGAAGCAGTCAAATGGCTGACCCGCGCCGCGACCGGGCCGTTCAACCCGGTGACCGAGACCCCCGCCTTCAACCCCGCCCAGCCCGAGCGCAACACCGCCGCGGGCGAGGCCGCGGTGATCCTCGCCAATCTCTACCGCCGCGGCTTCCCGGGCATCGCGCGCGACGGCGCGGCGGCGATCAAATGGTATAGCCGCGCCTGGAATGTCGGCCACGTCCCCGCCGCCAAGGCGCTCGGCGACCTTTATTACGAAGGCGTGGGCGCCCCACGCGACGCGAAGAAGGCAGTGTCGTGGTACGAGCAGGCGGCGAAGCTCGACTATCCCCCCGCCCAGGCCGCGCTCGCCGCGATCCTCTACGATGGCGAGCCCGGGGTCGGGCAGGACCGCAAGAAGGCGCTCGGCTGGTACGCCGCGGCGGCGAAGCACAATCATGGCGGCGCGCTCTACGCGCTCGCCCGCGCCTATGATCTCGGCGAAGGCGTCGCGGCCGATCCGCAAAAGGCGATCGGCTTCTACAAGTCCGCCGCGCTCCAGGGCAACGCCGCGGCGATGGTCGCGATGGGAGTCTATTTCTACGAGGGCAAGCTGCTCCCCAAGGACGACGCGACCGCGCGCCGCTGGTTCGAGGCAGGCGCCGCGGGCGCCGACCCCGACGGCATGGCCGATCTCGCGGCGATGCTCGCCAATGGCGAGGGCGGCGGCAAGGACCTGGTCGGCGCGTGGCTCTGGTACAAGCGCGCCGCCGCGCTCGGCCACCAGACCGCCCCGCGCGCGGTGGCCGCGCTCGAGAAGCGGATGACCCCGGCCGAGCTGCAGGCCGCGGCGGAGCGGCTGGCGAAGCGCTAGGCGCGCCTCATATCCGCAGCTGGCTGCCGAGCTCGACGACGCGGTTGGTCGGCAGCTTGAAGAACTCCATCGCGCTTTCGGAGCTCTGCAGCATCCAGACGAACAGCCGCTCGCGCCACAGCGCCATGCCGGGCAGATCCTTGGCCGCGATCAGCTTCTGGCGGCCGAGGAAGAAGCTGGTGCTCATCATGTCGAAACCCCCGCCGCACGTCTCGATCCGGGCAAGGTCGGCGGGCACGTCGACTTCCTCCATGAAGCCGTAATGGAGGATCACGCGGTAGAATCCTTCCCCGGCGCGGTGCACCTCGAGCCGCTTCGCCGGCGGGACGTGCGGCACATCCTCGACGCTGACGTTCAGGATCAGCACGCGTTCGTGCAGCACCTGGTTGTGCTTGAGGTTGTGGAGCAGCGCCGACGGCACCGTCTCGGGCGAGGTCGACAGGAACACCGCGGTTCCGCGCACCCGGTGGACCGAGCGGGCCGAGGCGATGAAGACGTCGAGCGCGATCGCATCCGCCGCGAGGCGCCTGTGCATCAGCGCGCGGCCGGTCGCCCAGGTGGTCAGCGCAGTGAAGATCACTGCCGCGACGGCGAGCGGGAACCAGCCGCCATCGGCGATCTTGGTGACGTTCGAAGCGAAGAAGATGCCGTCCACCACCGCGAACACGCCGATCACCGGCACCGCGACGAGGCGGTTCCATTTCCACACCTGGAACACCAGCACCGCAAGCATGATCGTGGTGATGATCATCGTGCCGCTGACGGCGATGCCGTAGGCGGAGGCGAGGCTGGTCGACTGGCGGAAGCCGGCGACCAGCAGCAGCACCATCGCCAGCAGGCCCCAATTGACCGCGGGGATGTAGATCTGGCCGGCGGCGCGGGCGCTGGTGTGCCGGGTCCGCAGCCGGGGCAGGAAGCCGAGCTGGATCGCCTGGTGAGTGACCGAGAAGGCGCCCGAGATCACCGCCTGGCTGGCGATGATGGTCGCGGCGGTGGCGATCAGCACCAATGGCAGCCGCGCCCATTCGGGGGCCATCAGGTAGAAGGGATTCGAAACCGCGGACGGCGTGCCCAGCAACAGCGCGCCCTGCCCGAAATAGTTGAGGGCCAGGCACGGATAGACCAGCCCCAGCCACGAAAAGCCGATCGCCCTGCGCCCGAAATGGCCCATGTCGGCGTAGAGCGTCTCGGCGCCGGTCATCGCGAGGAACACCGATCCCATCGCGAGGAAGGCGAGCCGGGGATCCTGCGCGAAGAACCGTACCGCCCACCACGGATTGAGCGCGCCGAGGATCTCGGGGCGCTGGGCGATGTTGAGGATGCCGAGCGCGGCGAGCACCGCGAGATAGACGAGCACGACCGGCCCGAACAGCGCGCCGACCTTCGCGGTGCCGCGCGACTGCATCAGGACCAGGCCGATCAGCACGGCGATCGCGATCGGGATCACCAGCGGCGCGAGGCGCGACTCGACGATGGTGAGGCCCTCGACCGCCGACAGCACCGAGATCGCCGGGGTGATCATCGCGTCGCCATAGAACAGCGCGGTCGCGAGGACGCCCATCACCACCAGGCCCGCCGTCCAGCGCCGCTTGCCGAGATTGCGCGAGATCAAGGCGAGCAGCGCGAAGGAGCCCCCTTCGCCGCGATTGTCGGCACGCATCGCCACCAGCACATATTTGGCGGTGACGACCAGCATCAGCGACCAGAAGATCAGGCTGAGCACGCCGAAGATATGCGGCGCGTCGACCGCCAGCGGATGCGGGCCGATGAAGCTTTCCTTCATCGCGTAGAGCGGCGAGGTGCCGATATCGCCATAGACGATGCCGATGGCGCCGAGCATCAGCGCGGGCATGGCGTGCCGGTGAGCCTCGAGCGGAGCCTCGGCCAGGGCGGCGGCGGGTGCGGGATTGTTCATGCGGGGCGATGTGGTGCCCGGCGGCATAAAGATTCCATGTGGAAGGCTTGCCCCGGCATTGGGAAAGGCGGGGAACCGGGCGCCGGGCCCTCGACGAAGGCAGTTGCCGGGCGCACTTAGCGGCCATGCCCGTTCTCTTCGCCAGCACCCGCTCCACTGCAACGCTTCGCGGCTATGCCGAAGCGGCGCTGATGGTCGCCGCGTCCACGCTCCTCGGCCTCGCCATCGCGCCGCGATGGGGCAGCGCGGCGGTCGACCTGCTCTATCTGCCGGCCGTGCTGGCGGCCGCTTCGCTATGGGGCCTCGGCCCGGCGCTGTTCGCCGCCTTCGCCGCTGCGCTGGCCTATAATTTCTTCTTCACTGCGCCGCACTTTACCTTCCGTGTCGACAATCCCAACGACCTGGTCACGGTGGTCGTGCTGTTCGGCGTGGCGCTGGTCACGAGCAAGCTCGCGGCGTCGATCCGCGAACAAAGGCGCGTCGCGGAGGCCCATGCCGCGCGCAACGCGACCATCGCCGGGTTCGCGCGCGCGCTGCTCGGCTGCACGACCGAGGAGGAAGTCGGCGCGGTCACCACGCGCGAGCTGGCCGCGGTCTTCCGCTGCAACGCCGTGCTGGTCGGCGGCATGCCCGAGCCGCAACTGCGCGCCGCGACGCCGCCCACCATCGCGCTCGCGCCGAGCGACTTCGCGGTCGCGGCGATGGTGCTCGACAGCGGCGATCGTGCAGGCCGGGGAGTCGACCGGGCGGTACCGACCGAGTGGCAGTTTCATCCCGTTGCGTCGGGAAACGCCGTGATCGCCGCCGCGGGGCTGGCGCGCGACGACGGCACCCTGGCCGCCGCGCCGGACCAGCTGCTGCTCCTCGACAATCTGCTCGACCAGGTCGCGCTCGCGCTCGAGCGCGGGCGGCTCGAGGGCGAAGCGCGCGCCTTTGCCGGGGTTCGCGAACGCGACCGGCTGCGATCGATGCTGCTCGCGTCGATCGGCCAGGACCTCGAGCCGCCGCTCAAGGCGATCACCGACGCGGTTGCCGCGCTGCGGCGGGGCGGCACCGGCGACAAGGCGCTGCTGGCGGCGATCAGCTCGGAGGCGGGCAGGCTCGGGCGCCACCTCGACAATCTGCTCGACCTCGAACCCGAGGACGGCCAGCGCGCGCTCGAATTCGGCGGCATCCGGATCGACCTGTTCCGGCGCTCGGTGTCCCGCGACGGCGAGACGGTTCATCTGGCGCCGAAGGAATATGCGGTGCTCGCCGAGCTGGCCAAGCATCCCGGACGCGTGCTCAGCCACGCGCACCTGCTGCGGGCGGCCTGGGGCCCGGCGCAAGTGGCGCAGGTCGATTATCTGCGCGTGGCGATCCGGGCGCTCAGGCAAAAGCTCGAGCGCGACCCGTCCGCGCCCGAACGCATTCTCAACGAGCCGGCGGTCGGCTATCGGCTGCGGATCGAGTGACGGCGGTTGCGCTGCGCCGCGGTTTGCGCTAACCGCGCGCCCTTCCGATGCATCAGCAATGGAAATTGCGGGAGGCCGCCTTCGGGCAGCCGTCTGACCGCTAAACTTGAACGGGCCGCTCGCGGTCCGCAACAGAGTGAGACCAATGGCAAAGAAGATTACCGGCTATATCAAGCTGCAGGTGCCCGCCGGCGCCGCCAATCCGTCGCCGCCGATCGGCCCGGCGCTTGGCCAGCGCGGCGTGAACATCATGGAATTCTGCAAGGCGTTCAACGCGCAGACCGGCGAGACCGAGAAGGGCACGCCGCTGCCCACCGTCATCACCGTCTATGCCGACCGCAGCTTCTCGTTCGTCACCAAGACGCCGCCGGCGTCGTACCTGATCAAGAAGGCCGCGAACCTCAAGTCGGGCTCGAAGGAGCCGGGCAAGATCTCGGCGGGCAAGATCGCCCGCTCGAAGCTGACCGAGATCGCGCAGGTCAAGATGGGCGACTTGAACGCCAACGACCTCGAGGCCGCTACGAAGATCATCGAAGGCTCCGCTCGCGCGATGGGCCTCCAGGTTGTGGAGGGCTGATCCCATGAAGCTGACCAAGAAGCAGAAGAGCTGGACCGTCGACGCCAACAAGCTCCACGGCGTCGATGAGGCGATCGGGATCGCCAAGGCCAACGCCACCGCCAAGTTCGACGAGACCATCGAAGTCGCGCTCGCGCTCGGCGTCGATCCGCGCCACGCCGACCAGATGGTCCGCGGCGTCGTCACCCTGCCCAAGGGCACCGGCAAGACCGTCCGCGTCGGCGTGTTCGCGCGCGGCGCCAAGGCCGACGAAGCCACTGCCGCCGGTGCGGACGTGGTCGGCGCCGAGGACCTGATGGAAGCCATCCAGGGCGGCAAGATCGACTTCGACCGCTGCATCGCCACGCCCGACATGATGGGTCTGGTCGGCCGCCTCGGCAAGGTGCTGGGCCCCAAGGGCCTGATGCCGAACCCGAAGCTCGGCACCGTGACGATGAACGTCGCCGAAGCGGTCAAGGCCGCCAAGGGCGGTCAGATCGAGTATCGCGTCGAGAAGGCCGGCATCATCCATTCGGGGATCGGCAAGGCGTCGTTCACCGCCGAGGACCTGCGCGCGAACTTCGACGCGCTGGTCGACGCGGTGGTCAAGGCCAAGCCGGCCGGCGCCAAGGGCAAGTATCTCCGCAAGGTGGCGTTCTCGTCGTCGATGGGCCCGGGCGTCCGGGTCGACGTGGCGGAAGTCACTGCCGTCTGAGGGTTTCCTCAGCGTGAGACAAAGAAGGGCCGGTGCGGAAGCGCCGGCCCTTTTGCTATCCGCGCCGCGCCCGCGCGATCGAGTCCGCCATCACCCACGCCGCGCCGATCAGCGCGAGGTTGATCGCGTTGCCCGCCCAGGGAACATGGCCGTGCGGCTCGGCCAGCAGGATCGGCGCCCACACCAGCGCGCCGAAGCCGACGAACATCGCCACCAGCAGCCGCGACGCCGCCACCGCAGCGACTCCCGACACGAACGCCAGCCCGGCGAGGATATGCGCCACCCCGGTGCCGATCGCCCACAGGTCCCGGCGCGGCAGCCAGGCGGGGACGAACGCCGCGGTGTCCTTGACGAGGATCAGGTGCGCCGCGCCGAACACGAGCAGGCAGACGCCGAACGCCACTCGCCCCGCCTGCGCACGCCCCGGCCGCACGTCCGCGTGCAGCGCGCCCAGCGCGGCGGCCACCCCCGCCACCACCAAAGCGACCTGCTCGGCGGTCCCGAGCCACGTCCCGAACATCTGCGGCGCCTCGACGGCGCGCCGCGCCCAGAGCAGCGCGAACACCGCATAGAGCGCCGCCAGCACCAGCGCTCCGCCCGCCGCGGTGCGCCGGACCTGCATCGCCGCGCCGCCCGCGATCGACAAGGCTGCGGCTGCACAAGCGAGGATCGCATAGCCGGGGATCTCGGCCGGAACCGGCTGCCAGACGCTGGCGAAATCGCCCCAGGCCAGCCCGATCACGCCGAGCGCGATGGCCGCCAATCCATAGACGCGGTTGCCCAGCCCCATCACGGTGTCCCTCCCCTGTTCGGCTTCAGTCTATCACGGCCCCGCGCGGAAGCCAGATGCCGCGCCGTCGCGCTCCATGACGCGCGTTCGCTACAGGAACAGGGCCATTGGGAGATCGGCTTCGTACGTCCCGTCGGCCAACCGGAACCGTCGCTCGAACCGGCCTTCCCGGCGGAAGCCGAGGCGTTCGTAGAGGCGGATGGCATGAGTCAGGCCTTCCCTGACCACCAGTTCCACGCGCTCTACCCGCGGCGTCAGGTCCGCGGCATTCGCAAGCAGTTCCGCAAACAGCCTGTGGCCGATGCCGCGCCCCTGGCATTCGGGGTCGACCGCGACCGTCAAATCCCAAAGCACGTGCTCGAACTGCGCGGAGGGCATGCGGCTCGCCTTGATCATGCCTGCCAGGCGCGTGCCGTCCCAGGCGCCGATCGCGAGACCGCCTGCGAGCGCCCCCGCGAGGGCCTCCTCCATCCAGGCGAGGTCCATCTCGCCGGGCAGCCGGCCAAGACCGCCTTCGGCGCGACGCATGACGGCGAGCACCGCCGGCGCGTCGGCCAGGCGCAACGGGCGAAGCGAGGCCGGGGTCATTGCCCTCCCGCGCCGACGCCGTGGCCGGCGAGAACCGCGTCGAGCTGCTCGAACTGCTCGGGCATCACCTCGGCGCCCGCACCCTCGTCGAGCGCTTGCTTCGAAGGATAGAGCTCGCGGTAGGTCAGCAGCGTCTTGCCGTCCTTCTCATCGAAGGTCACCGTGGTCACGGGGCCCTCCTCGCCCTCGTCATTGGTCCAGACGAGCCGCGCGCCCGGGATCACTTCGAGATACTTGCCGAAGAATTCCCAGCTGCTCGACGCATCCTGCCCGAACGCGAGCCGGTAGCTGCCGCCGGTACGGACGTCCATCTCGCACGAACGCAGCTGCATCCCCATCGACTTGGGCGCCCACCACCGCATGAACAGCTCGGGCGTGGTCCAGGCCGCGAACACGAGGCGCGCCGGGGCCTCGAAGGTCCGCGTGACGACCACTTCCCGGTCCGACGTGCGTGCCACCGTCGTGCCGCTCTGGACGATGGGCTCGCTACCGCTCTCGATCATCGACTTTCTCCTTCCGTTTCAATTCCTCGACCAGTTTGTCCAGTTCGTCGAAGCGCGCGTCCCAGAGCCGGCGGTGCGCGTCGATCCATGCCGCCTCCGCCTCGAGCGCGCGGGCGCCGAGCCGGCAGGTCCGCACGCGCCCGACCTTCTGCGTCGTGACGAGCCCCGCCCGCTCGAGGAGACCGACATGCTTCTTCATGCCCGTGAGGGTCATGTGGAACCTGCCGGCAAGCTCGGTGATCGACGCCTCCGCGCGCCCGAGCTGCTCGAGGACGCCGCGGCGGGTGGCGTCCGAAAGCGCTGCGAACGAAGCATCGAGGCTGGCGGCTGTATACTGAACCATGTGGTTCAGTGTCTAGCGCACGGATGGACCGCACGCAAGGGCCAGCGCGTTCGAACAAAGCTGCATGTTCCCTTTTTTGTTCTCCTGCGAAAGCAGGAGCCCAGGGTTACAATGGACGGACCTGCTTGGCCCTGGGCCCCTGCTTTCGCAGGGGAACAGAGGAGTAATTGGCGCATGGGCACTGTCACCGCGCGGCAGAGGAATAGCGGGGACGCATTGCGCGCCACGCCCCGCTGTGGTCTGATACCGCTAACAAAATCGGAGGGGTTCGTGCGTCTATTGTTGTGCCTGGGGCTGTTCGCCCTCCCCCTCCCCGCGCTCGCCCAAACCGCGCCGCCGCAGCAGGATGCGGCGATCGTCGTCCAGGGCAGCCTCGAGAAGATGAGCGACTGGCGCGTCGCCGAGACCGACCATGTCCTCGCCTACAGCACCGGCCCGCAGGGCGAGCTGACCAAGATCGCGCACAATCTCGAGCGGCTGCACTTCCTGCTCTCGATCCTGCTCAACCGCGTCGACCAGCCCGACGACACGATCAAGCTGCGCGTCACGCTGGTCGGCGACGCCGCCGAATTCGACGCGATGGACCTGAAGAACTTCCGCTCGCGCCAGGGGCCGTTCGCGCCCGCCTTCCAGCTCCAGCGCTATTACGACCCGCGCGAGGACGGCGCGGTGATGGCGAGCGGGCGCACCGACCAGGTCGCGGCGATCGAGCGCCAGGTGCGGATCGACCTCGCCAGCCTCGGCAGCTCGCAGCTCAATCCGCAGACAGGCCAGGTCGAATCGACCTTGTTCGGCGCCGACATGTCCAACACCCAGGTGACCAGCGCCGGCTCGACCGTGCCGATCACCGCCGAGGGCCGCATCTATGCCGGCTTCGCGCAGCATTACCTGCTCACTTATTTCCCCGCCGCCTATCCGCGCTGGTATCTCGACGGGTTCGGCGAGCTGTTCTCGACGATCCGCATCCGCCGCGAGGATGGCGCGATCGAATATGGCCATATGCCGGAGGGCTATCGCCGGGTGATCGAATCGTTCGGCAACGTCCCCGTCGCCGACGTCGTCACCGGCCGCTATTTCGACAAGGCAGTGTCGCAGCGGCGCTGGACGCCGTTCCATGCGTGGATCCTGACCCACTTCATGTTCTTCTCGGAGGCGCGGCGCCCGCAGTTCAGCCGCTATCTCTCGGCGATCGGGCACGGCGCGACGCTCGAGGAAGCATCCAAGGTCTTCGGCGACCTCGCCCGGCTCGAGGCCGAAGTGAAGGCCTATGACAACAAGCGCCTGCCCTATGAGCGGATGACCTATCCCGCCGAGCGCGCCGCCGAGCCTCTGGTCCAGCAGCTGACCCGCGGCCAGGCCGAGTTCCTGAAAGGGCGGCTCGAGCTCGGCTCGCGCGTCGAGATTCCGGCGGAGCCGGTGCCGGGCATGGACGCCAAGGCCGCCGATCGCGCCGCCGACGCGCGCAAGGATGCGCTCGCCGCCCGCGCGCGCTGGCTTTCCCGGCTGCGCAACCGCACGGGGGATTTCCCCGGCAATCTCGAGGCGCAGGTGCTGATGGCCGAGGCCGAGTGCCGCAGCGGCAACACCGAGCTCTGCCTCGCCGCCGCCGAGCGCGCGTTGCGCGTCGCGCCGAACGACAGCCGCGCGCTGGCGTGGAAGGGCATCGCGCTCGCGCAGCAGGCGATCGCCGGACCCGCTGACCAGCGCCCGGCGCGGCTGCGCACCGCGCGCATCTTCATCGCCCGCGCCAACCGCGCCGACACCGAGGCGACCCTCCCGCTGATCGCCTATTTCCGCAGCTTCGCCGACGCCGGCGAAGCCCCGCCCGAAGTCGCGACGGTCGGGCTGCTCAAGGCCACCGACGCCGTCCCCGCCGCCCCGGGCCCCCGCCTGCTGCTCGGCGAGGAGCTCGCCCGCCAGGGCCAGGGTCCGGCGGCGCGCAAGATCCTCGAGCCGGTGGCGCATGGCCCGTACGACTCGCCGGAGCGGCCGCGGGCAGCCGAAGTGCTGGGGTCGCTGCCGGGGAAGTAGCGCAAGGCGTGGATTTACGCATCACTTGATGCTATATTTGGTGCTCAACTGGAGAAGTCGGATGCGCACCACTATCACCCTCGACGACGAGCTCATGGCCGACGCCGAGGAATATACCGGCATCAAGGAAAAGTCCGCGCTTATCCGCGAAGCGCTTAAGGCTTTGATTTCTCGCGAAGCTGCGAGGAGGCTCGCGCGTTTGGGCGGATCCGACCCCAACGCAACTGCCGGACCACGCCGGCGTTCGGAACTCCCCTAGTGATCCTCGCCGATAGCGCGATCTGGATCGATCACCTTCGCGCGCCCAATCTGATCTTTGCGGAGGCGCTCCAACGGCAGCGTATTCTCTGTCATCCACTAGTGATCGGCGAAGTCGCGATGGGGAGCTTGAAGGACCGCGCTGCCATTTTGCGCTCGCTGAGCAAGCTCGACCAGGCCGATGTGGCGCGGAACGAAGAGGTGCTTCGATTGGTCGAGGAGCGCCGGTTGTTCAGCCGGGGGCTCGGCTTTATCGACGCGCATCTGCTCGCATCCGCACTGCTCACGCCATCGTGCAAGCTCTGGACGCGCGACCGGCGGCTGGAAAAAGCCGCGGCTGAGTTGGGTGTCGCTGCCACACCGACGCACTAATATCGCCTCTCAACTCACCTTCAGCGAAGCCTTCAGCTTGGCCGTGATCGACGAGCTCGCCGGCAGCCCCTTGTCGGCGCAATAGGCGAGGATCGCCGCCTTGGTCCGCGGGCCGACCGCGCCGTCGGGGTTGCCCGCGTCATAGCCCGCCGCGACCAGAGCCGCCTGGACCTTCCATTCGGTGGTCTTCTTGGGCGGCGGCGGGCCGATCACGAACGCCCAGACCTGCCCGAACAGCGCCTTGCGGTCGGCGAGCCCGACGGTGCCGCCGTTGATCCCCCTGGTCACCGCAGTGATGTCGTTGCGGTCGGCGGCGTCGTTGAGGCTCTTGCCGCTCCATTCGGCGAGCGCGGGCTTGAGCGCATGCTCGCCCGACGTCACCAGGTCGGGATCGGCTTCGAACGGAACGCCGCACTGCTTGCCGTACTTGGCGTAGGATTCGCGCCCCGTGGTCTGGATGATCCCGCGTCCGCGATAGCGCCAGCCGTCCCTGGTCTCGGGCGGGCCGTTGCCCATGCGCGATCCGTAGACGAGGCTGAACAGCGCCTCGCCGCCATCGATGGCGCATTGCGCCGCCATCGCCACCATCTCGGCGCGGTCCTTGAAATATTTGTGCCAGTTGCCGCTGTCCCACATCTTGCCCAGCGCCTTTTCCGAATAGCGCCCGCTTTCGACGAGGAGCGAGAAGCTGCCGGTCTCATGGAGGCACTGCGCCATCAGATGCGCGAGGCGCAGCGGCGTATCGATCTTCGCCGCGGCAAGCAGCCCGCCGGGATCGGTGAAGGCGTCGACATAGGCCTTCTTCGCACCGGGGGCGAATTTCTTGACGACGTCGATGGCTTTGACGGACATAAGACCCCCTTGATTGGCAGACGGAGGCTAACATGTCCGCTTTACTCCGTCACCCCGGCTGCCCCGCGCGCCCCGCGGTGCCCGGCACGCGTTGACTTCCCCGCGAATCCCGCTATTGGCGCGCCTCCTCCTTCGGGAGGAATCCGTCCGAGACAGCGAGTGACCGGAAGCCTCCGGTCTTAATCTCTCGCCAAGACGGGGACAGAATATTCATCGGCCGCGCGCGCTTGCGTGCGTCCGGGTCACGCCCGGGGCAAGCCCCTGGCCGCGACGATCCTGCCCCTCGGACATTTGTAACCGGGTCTCGCCCCAGCGGCGCGGCCCAACGAGGAGAATGGCATGGATCGTGCCCAAAAGGCCGAGTTCGTCGCCGAACTGAACCGCACCTTCAACGAGGTCGGCGTGGTGGTCGTCACCCGCAACCTCGGCCTCACCGTGGCGCAGTCCACGGTGCTGCGCAACAAGATGCGGGACGCCGGCGCGACCTATAAGGTCTCGAAGAACAAGCTTGCCAAGATCGCGCTCGACGGCACCGACTATCTCTCGCTGGGCGATCTGCTCACCGGGCCGGTAGGCCTTGCCACCTCGATCGATCCCGTCGCCGCAGCCAAGGTTGCGGTCGACTTCGCGAAGACGAACGACAAGTTCGAAATCGTGGGCGGATCGATGGGCGCGACTGTCCTCGACGTCGAAGGCGTGAAGGCGCTCGCAACGCTGCCCTCGCTGGATGAACTGCGTGCCAAGATCGTGGGCCTCCTGGTTGCACCTGCAACCAAGCTCGCGACCGTCACCCAGGCTCCTGCGGCGCAGCTCGCACGCGTGTTCGCTGCCTATGCCGACAAGGACAAGGAAGCTGCCTGATTTCAGGCGTCGATACTTTTTGAACTGAACCAAATGGGGCTTTTGCCCCGATACGGAGAATGAACATGGCAGACCTGAACGCGCTGGTTGACCAGCTGAGCGAACTGACCGTCCTCGAGGCCGCCGAGCTCTCGAAGCTGCTCGAAGAGAAGTGGGGCGTTTCCGCCGCCGCTGCCGTTGCCGTTGCCGGCCCGGCCGCTGGTGGCGCCGGCGCAGCACCGGCTGCTGAAGAGCAGACCGAGTTCGACGTGATCCTCACCGGCGACGGTGGCAAGAAGATCAACGTCATCAAGGAAGTCCGCGCCATCACCCAGCTCGGCCTGACCGAAGCGAAGGCCCTCGTCGAGGGCGCGCCGAAGGCCGTCAAGGAAGGCGTGAACAAGGAAGAGGCCGAGAAGCTGAAGAAGCAGCTCGAGGAAGCCGGCGCGACCGTCGAGATCAAGTGAGCCTGAGCGCGTAAGCGCACAGGACTTGTCCCGGCGCAGGCCGGGATCCAGACAAGGAAAGGGCGGTCCGGCAACGGGCCGCCCTTTTTCGTTTTACCCCTCTCCCGCTTTCGCGGGAGAGGGAGGGGCCCGCGAAGCGGGAGGGTGAGGGTCTTCTTCTTCCGCGTTGGGCACGAACCAGAAGAAGAAGGCCCTCACCCAACCCTCTCCCGCGAAAGCGGGAGAGGGCTAAGAAGGAAAAGGCCGCCCTTTTCGTTTTGGCGGCGAATCGATTATGCTCGGCGGATCAACCATGGAGAGGCGATGATGCGATACCCGGTCCTGACGCTCGCGCTGTGCGCGCCGCTCGCAGCCTGCAACCCCAACCCCGCGGCGCCCGCCGACACCAGCGCCGCGATCGCCGCGGTGAAGGCAGTCGAGGCCGACATGCTCGCCGCGTTCAAGGCGCGCGACGCGAAGAAGGCGGCCTCCTTCTACACCGCCGATGCCGACATCATGATCCCGTTCAAGGCAGTGGGGCGCGGCGGCGATTCGGAGAAGGCGATGGCCGAGGATTTCAAGGATCCCGGCTTCTCGATCGAATTCGTCAACACCCGCACCGAAGTCGCGGCCGGGGGCGACATGGCGTTCACGCGCGGCACCTTCCATGTCACCTACACCAATCCGGCGACCAGCAAGCCCGACGGGCTGGAGGGCAGCTATGTCAGCGTGTTCCGCAAGCAGGCCGACGGCGGCTGGAAGGTGGTGCAGGACATCTCGACTCCCGGCGCGCCGTCTATGCCGCCACAGGCCGCGCCTGCGGCAGGTAACGGCTAGCCGCGAGCCCAGCCTGGCGCTGGGCGCCGCGGTCGAGCCAGATCGGGCCGAGCTTGCCGGCCTGGCCCCCAGCACCTTGGCCTGACGTGCCGACCATGAAGGCGGCGCCGTGGCGGCGGATGCTGAGGCCCCCGCGCCAACGCAGGTCGATCAGCACGAGCGGCACGAACATCGGCCGTCCGCCGACGGGAACGATGTGGATGCGATCGGCCTCGATCGCGAGCTTGCCGGGGATGCGCCCGCCCTCCCCCGCCGGCAGGTCGACCGGCGGACCCGCGGCGGGCAGCGTCGATGCGGCGTGGAAGCTCGCGATCATCGCGTCCTGATCGGGGTTGGCGCTCGCCATCAGCAGCGACACGCGCAGCCCGTCGGCCGCGCCGCCGCTGAGATTGAGCAGCCCCATCTCGAAGTCGAGCACCGCGCCCTGCTCGCCGATCTCGATATGGAGCGGGAAGAATTCGATCGCGATCGGCTCGGCGGGCGCAGCCGGGACTGCCGCAGTGACCGGGCGGGGCGCCAGTGGTGCGGCGGGAGGCGCGGGTGAAGGCAGCGGCGGCGCGGGCCGGCGGACAGGCGGCGCCTCGATTTCCACCTCGCGGGCAGCGCTGCGGCGCCGTCCGACCAGCCAGCCGGCCACGCCGATCGCTCCGGCAGCGATCAGGCCGAGCAGGATCCACCGCCACGGCAGGCCGCCTTCGGGTGGCGCCGACGGCGCGGGCGCCGCAGTTTCAACAACCACGGGCGCGGTCGGCACAGGCGAAGGCTGCGCAACCGGCGCGGGAGTCGGCGTGGCTTGCGGTACCGGCGTCGGCACCGCGCGGACGGCGGGCGGCGGGGCGGTGCGCTGGGCGGGCTGCGCGGCCGCCGGAGCGGGAGTCGGGGTGACCCGCGGGCTCGGCGCGGGGGTTGGCATCGGGCTCGCGACCGTCGGCGCAGGCGCGGGCTGGGTCTGCGCGCCCGACGGCGGCAGGCTGAACTTCTCGAGCCCGGGGGTGATGATCGTCGGCGCGCGCGAAGGCGCCGGGGTCGGCGTGGGAGTCGCCTGCTGCGCGCGCGCGGACGGCGCGACAAGAGTCGCGGCGGCGGCGCCCACCAAGGCGATCCGATGGCGGTGATGCATCACCTGCACCGATTTAGGGCCCCTACCTGAATTTCAGCTGCACGAAGCCGGGTTCAATGCGCCATTGCGGCGGACTGGTCGAGCGGCACCACCGGCAGCCACACCGCGCTCGCCTGCCCGCCGCCGCGCTCGATCGTCACCGTCGCCTTGCGGTAGTCGCCGGGCTTGGCGAAGAAGATGTTGGGCACATAAGTCTGCGGGTTGCGGTCGTAGAGCGGGAACAGGCTCGACTGGACCTGGACCATGATCCGGTGGCCGGGCTGGAAGACATGGTTCACCGTTGGCAGGCGGAACTTGTATTGCTGCACCTTGCCCGCCGGGATCGGCTCGGGCTTCTCGAAGCTGTTGCGGTAGCGGCCGCGCAGGATATCGAGGCTGATCGCGAGCTGATAGCCGCCCATCGCCGGCTCGGAGGGGACCTCGTCCGGGTAGACGTCGATCAGCTTGACCACGAAATCGCCGTCGGTGCCGGTGGTGCGCGCGAACAGGTCGGCGACCGGCGCGCCCGAGACGCGGACCGGGGCCTTGAGCACTTCGCTGGTATAGGTCAGCACGTCGGGCCGACCGTCGACCGAACGCTGGTCGCTGACCAGCCAGTCCTTCCACCGGTTGCCGTCGCCGAAGCTCACCGGGCGCGACAGATAGGGCACGGGCTTGTCGGGGTCCGAGACATAGCTGTCCGACCCCGCCACCACCTTGTCGAAGCCAAGCCCCCAGTCGCCCGCGAGATAGATCGGCGTCAGCGGGTTCGCGCAGCCCTTGGCGCAGGCCAGCGGCCAGGTCGCAAACCGGTCCCAATGGTTCTCGCCGCTATTGTAGATCAGCACCGGCGGCGCCTCATAGGCGGGCGCGCCGTCCTTCAGGAAGCGGTTGAAATAGGGCAGCAGCACGTCGCGGCGGAACTGGAGCGCGGTGTCGCCATCCCATTTGAGCGGCCCGAGCGTCGAGCCGTTGTAATTGACCTGGCTGTGCCGCCACGGGCCCATCACCAGATGGTTGCTGCCCGCCTTGCCGGCCGCCTTGAGCGCCTCCCAGGTGCGGATCGCGCCGTACATGTCCTCCTGGTCCCACAGCCCCTGCAGCCAGATCGTCGGCACGTTGGAGGGGTTCGCGGCGACGAGCTTGTCAAGCGCCTGGCCCTGCCAGAAGCCGTCATAGGCGGGATGCTCGGAAATGCGCCGCCAGAAGGGCAGCTGGTCGAACCCCGACCGCTTCGCCCAGTCCCCCGCTGAGCCGACGCGGCGGAACTGCTCGTAATCGTCGTAGATGCCCGAGGGCGGCTCGTCCCCTGCCCCCTTGAACCCGGTCTGCGCGCCGAGCCAGCCGATATTGACCAGCCGGAAGGCGCCGTAATGGAACCAGTCGTCGCCCATCCAGCCGTCGATCATCGGGCTCTCGGGCGCCGCCACCTTGAGCGCGGGGTGCGGATCGAGCAGCGCCATCACCACGGTGAAGCCTTCGTAGGACGAGCCGATCATCCCGACCTTGCCGTTGCTCTCGGGGACATTCTTGACCAGCCAGTCGATCGTGTCCCACGCATCGGTGACGTGATCGGTCGCGGTCGGGTTGAGCGGTCCCTTGACCGGCCGGGTGACGACATAGTCGCCCTCCGAGCCATATTTGCCGCGGACGTCCTGAAAGACGCGGATATAGCCGGCCTGCACGAACAGCTCGTCGCCTTCGGGCAGCATCGCCAGCAAATGCGGGCTGTCGATGCGGCGGGTGCGGCCGGCGGCATTGTAGGGGGTGCGGGTCAGCAGGATCGGGGCGCCGCGCGCGCCCTTCGGCAGCATGATCACGGTGAACAGCCTGGTCCCGTCGCGCATCGGCACCATGACTTCGCGGCGCTCGTAATCGTTGCGTTCGGTCGGCATCACGAACTTCGCCGGGACATCGCCGCCCTGCTGCGCGGCAGCGGGGAATGCGGCGAGGCTCGCGGCGCAGGCGAGCAGGAGCAACCGGGTGTTCATGGGCAGCGCCTCTACGCAAAAATGATCAGGGCGCGGGTGATAGGATCACCCGCGCCCCGGTTCAACGGAACACCTCTCCCGCTTTCGCGGGAGAGGGAGGGGCCCACGCGAAGCGTGGGAGGGTGAGGGTCTTCTTCTTCCTCGCGGATTGGCCGCGATGTCAGTGAAGAAAGAAGAAGACCCTCACCCAACCCTCTCCCGCGAAAGCGGGAGAGGGCTAAGAAGTTACGCGTGCTCGGGCGTGCCGTGCACTTCGGCGGCGACATTGTCGTGCATCTGCGGGCGGCCGATCTCGATCGGCTCGATGCCCTCGCCGCCGTTCCACAGCCCGACCCGGAAGGTCGCCGAGGTGCGGCCCTCGGTGCCGTCGGCCATCGTATAGCGGGCGTCGGCAACGATCACCGGCGAGAAGCTGTCGCCGCTGGCCTGCAGCTCGTCCTTGCGGACCGCCAGCGTCGCGTCGACGCGGGTGCCTTCGCCCGCGGCGATGGTGACCGGCGGGACCGAGCTGTCGTCACGCTCGACCAGCAGCCGCTCCATGTCGCCCGACTCGCCGTCCTTGAGCATGAAGGTCGAGATGCGCACGTCCTTGGCGGGCATGTCGCCCGAATTGGCGATGGTCAGCTCGATATCGACCAAAGCCTCGTCCGAGCTGGTGCCGGCGCGGACCGGACGCATCCCGAATTCGAGCCACGGGCGATGCGCGACCGGCGCGGCGGCAGTGAGATCGGCAAGATCGTCGGCATCGGCCTTCACGATCTCGGCATCCTCGGCGATGACCAAAGGCTCGCCGAGCTCGTCGGAGCGGACCACCGGCTCGGGAGCGACGAACGCCGCGATCTCGGGCTCGTGGCGCGGGGCGTAGGTGCGCTCGGCGACGGGAAGCGGTTCGGCGACGGCGACCGTGGCGGGCTCATACGGCTCCTCGTAAACCTCGTCATATTCGCGGCGGCGGCGGAACAGCAGAGCGGCGATGACGCCGATCACGACCAGCGCGCCGCCGAGCAGCCACGGCCACAAAGGGGTCTGGGTCGGCGCGGTTTCGGTGGTGGTCGCGGTGGTTTCGGTCTGCGCGGGGGCGGCGACCGGGGCCTCGACCGGCGGGGTGATCGCGACCGGCTGCTCGACCGGCGCGGCGACGGGTGCGGCGGGCTCGGGCGCCGGAGCAGGGGCGGCCGCGGCGGGGGCCGGGGCGCGCGTCGTCTGGCGGGTCGTGGTGGTGGTGCGGCGCGCGGTGGTGCGGGTCGCCTCGCGCGGCGCGGTCTGGGCGGTCGGGGTTTCCGGCACCGCCTGGACGGTCGGCGCGGCCGGTGCGAAGGTCACAGACGGCGCGGGGGCCGGGGTCTGCGGGACCGTCGAGACGACCGGCGGCGGCGTCACCTGAGTGGGGGCGTCCTGGGCGAACGCCGGGGTTGCAAGGAGCGCGGCACCGATAAACAGCGCGGCGCGGGGGCGGGCATGTGGTTTCTGCGTCATATCGCAGGTACAATGAATGGAACTCGCCCAAGGGTCCGTCCGATCGCGGCGAACCGAATGCGAATAGCGACGAGCCGAGGATATCGTTGCCCAAAGGCCACAATGGAACCGATTGTTATTTCAGAGGTTAAACGAATGTCGCGCGCGTGCGGGTGCGCGTTCCTTTGTATGTCCGGTACAACGGCAAAATGACTTTGACTGTTCTTCGTTGTACTTGCGGAACGGCGTCGCCGAGGCGCTGGCGGATGCGGCCGGCGCAGGGCGCGTCGAAAGGCGGGGGATAGCCGGTGCCCTTGCGTTCGGGGACGGCGGCGATGTCGATTTTGGGCACGATGTCCTTGCCTCTCTTCCTGCTCCCCTGCGAAAGCAGGGGTCCAGAGCCAAACAGGTCATCCCCTCGTGACCCTGGGCCCCTGCTTTCGCAGGGGAACACGGTGCTTGTCACGACGGGCTAGGCACCGGGGTCACGAAAGGGAGAATAGCCCCTCCCCCGTTTGACAAATCCAACACGCCACTTATATGCGCACCCACACCACAGCTCCGGGAAATGATGCGTCGTCGCGCAGCGCATCGATCGAATGGGGGTTATGGTTTCATAGGACGCCGAAAGCTGCCGAAGCCCGAACAGGGAATCGCGCGGCCTTTTCGCGTCCTTTCGCACGTCCCAGCCCCGGAAAAGGGGCATGAAATTACGGCTGACGAGGCACAAAACACCCATGGCTAGCAAGGCAATCGACGATGGCGCGGGAACGCGCCCGGGCTCAGGCGGCACGCTGAAGCGCCGCATCCGCAAGGTGTTCGGCAACATCCACGAAGTGGTGCAGATGCCGAACCTGATCGAGGTTCAGCGCGAATCCTACGAACAGTTCCTTCGGTCCGATCCCTCGATCGGCTATGTGTCCGGCCTGGAAAAGACGCTGCGCTCGGTCTTCCCGATCCGCGATTTCGCCGGCACCGCCGAGCTCGACTTCGTGAACTACGAACTCGAGCCCCCGAAGTTCGACACCGACGAGTGCCGCCAGCGCGGCATCACCTATGCGGCGCCGATGCGCGTGACGCTGCGCCTCATCGTGTTCGAGGTCGATCCCGATACCGAAGCCCGCTCGGTCCTCGATATCAAGGAGCAGGACGTCTACATGGGCGACATGCCCCTGATGACGGGCAACGGCACCTTCATCATCAACGGCACCGAGCGCGTCATCGTCAGCCAGATGCACCGCTCGCCGGGCGTGCTGTTCGACCATGACCGCGGCAAGACCCACGCGTCGGGCAAGTATCTCTTCGCCGCGCGCGTGATCCCGTATCGCGGCTCGTGGCTCGACTTCGAGTTCGACGCCAAGGACATCGTCAACGTCCGCATCGACCGCAAGCGCAAGCTGCCGGTGACGACGCTTCTCTATGCCCTGGGCCTCAACGGCGAGGACATCCTCAACTATTTCTACGGCCGCGTGGTCTATGTCCGCGGTCCGGGCGGCTGGCAGGTCCCCTTCGTCACCGAGAACTGGCGCGGCCAGAAGCCGATGTTCGACATCGTCGACGCCAAGTCGGGCGAAGTGATCTTCCCGTCGGGCCAGAAGATCAGCCCGCGCGCCGCCAACAAGGCGCACAAGGACGGTCTCGAGACGCTGCTGATCCCGACCGAGGAGATCTTCGGGCGCTATTCGGCCTATGACCTGATCAACGAGTCGACCGGCGAGATCTATATCGAGGCGGGCGACGAAGTGTCGGCCGAGAATCTCGAGAAGCTCGACAAGGCGGGAATCGACCGCATCGAGCTGCTCGACATCGACCATGTCACCACCGGCCCGTGGATCCGCAACACCCTCGCCGCCGACAAGGCCGAGGAGCGCGAGCAGGCGCTGAGCGACATCTACCGCGTCATGCGCCCCGGCGAGCCGCCGACGCTCGAGACCGCGGAATCGCTGTTCGGCGGGCTGTTCTTCGATCCCGAGCGCTACGATCTTTCCGCGGTTGGCCGCGTGAAGCTCAACATGCGCCTGGAGCTCGACGCCCCCGACACGATGACGACTTTGCGCGCCGAGGACATCCTCGCGGTGGTCAAGACGCTGGTCGACCTCAAGGACGGCAAGGGCGAAGTCGACGACATCGACAATCTCGGCAACCGCCGCGTGCGTTCGGTCGGCGAGCTGCTCGAGAACCAGTACCGCGTCGGCCTGCTCCGCATGGAGCGCGCCGTGAAGGAGCGCATGTCGTCGGTCGACGTCTCGACCGTCATGCCCAACGACCTGATCAATGCGAAGCCGGCGGTTGCCGCGGTTCGCGAGTTCTTCGGCTCGTCGCAGCTCTCGCAGTTCATGGACCAGACCAACCCGCTGTCGGAAGTCACCCACAAGCGCCGCGTGTCGGCGCTTGGGCCGGGCGGCCTCACCCGCGAGCGCGCGGGCTTCGAAGTCCGCGACGTCCACCCGACGCATTACGGCCGCATCTGCCCGATCGAGACGCCCGAAGGCCCGAACATCGGCCTGATCAACTCGCTCGCCACCTTCAGCCGGGTCAACAAGTACGGCTTCATCGAGACGCCGTACCGCAAGGTCGTCGACCACAAGGTCACCGACGAAGTCGTCTATCTGTCGGCGATGGAAGAGGCCAAGCATACGATCGCGCAGGCCAATGCCGAGCTCGATGCGACCAAGGGCTTTGTCGAGGAGCTGGTCTCGTCGCGCCAGGCGGGCGAATTCCTGATGGCGATCCCGGACAATATCACGCTGATGGACGTCAGCCCCAAGCAGCTCGTCTCGGTCGCGGCGTCGCTCATTCCGTTCCTGGAAAACGACGACGCCAACCGCGCGCTGATGGGCTCGAACATGCAGCGCCAGGCCGTCCCGCTCGTCCGCGCCGAGGCGCCGTTCGTCGGCACCGGCATGGAAGAGACCGTAGCCCGTGACTCCGGCGCCGCGATCGGCGCCAAGCGTTCGGGCATCGTCGACCAGGTCGATGCCGCGCGCATCGTCATCCGCGCCACCGGCGATGTCGGTGCCGGGGAGTCGGGCGTCGACATCTACACGCTGATGAAGTTCCAGCGCTCGAACCAGAACACCTGCATCAACCAGCGTCCGCTGGTGAAGGTGGGCGATGTGGTCAACGCCGGCGACGTGCTCGCCGACGGTCCGTCGACCGAGTTCGGCGAGCTCGCGCTCGGCCGCAACACGCTCGTCGCGTTCATGCCGTGGAATGGGTATAACTACGAGGACTCGATCCTGATCTCCGAGCGCATCGTGAAGGACGACGTGTTCACGTCGATCCATATCGAAGAGTTCGAAGTGATGGCCCGCGACACCAAGCTGGGTCCTGAGGACATCACCCGCGATATCCCCAATGTCGGCGAGGAAGCGCTCCGCAACCTCGACGAGGCGGGCATCGTCTATATCGGCGCCGAAGTGGAGCCGGGCGACATCCTGGCCGGCAAGATCACCCCCAAGGGTGAATCGCCGATGACGCCGGAGGAAAAGCTCCTCCGCGCCATCTTCGGCGAAAAGGCGTCGGACGTGCGCGACACCTCGCTCCGCCTGCCGCCGGGCGTTGCCGGCACCGTCGTCGAGGTCCGGGTGTTCAACCGCCACGGCATCGACAAGGACGAGCGCGCGATGGCGATCGAGCGCGAGGAGATCGAGCGCCTGAAGAAGGACTCGGACGACGAGCGCAACATCCTCAACCGCGCCACCTGGTCGCGGCTCAAGGAGATGCTGATCGGCCAGACCGCCACCGGCACGCCGAAGGGCCTCAAGAAGGGCGCCGTCATCGACGCCGACCTGCTCGACAGCGTCGACCGCCACGAATGGTGGAAGTTCGCAGTCGCCGACGACCGGATGCAGGGCGATCTCGAGGCCGTCCGCGCGCAGTATGACGAGGCGATCAAGCGGATCATGGACAAGTTCCACGACCGCCGCGAGAAGCTCGAGCGCGGCGACGAGCTGCCCCCGGGCGTGCTCAAGATGGTCAAGGTGTTCGTCGCGGTGAAGCGCAAGCTCCAGCCGGGCGACAAGATGGCCGGCCGTCACGGCAACAAGGGCGTGATCTCGCGGATCCTGCCGGCGGAGGACATGCCGTTCCTCGCCGACGGCACCCCCGTCGACATCGTCCTCAACCCGCTGGGCGTGCCGTCGCGCATGAATGTCGGGCAGATCTTCGAGACCCATCTGGGCTGGGCCGCGCGCGGCCTGGGCCGGCAGATCTCGGATGCGCTGGAGGGCTGGCGCGAAGCCAATCCCGATGCGCAGCCCGGGCAGATGCCCGAGGTGGTCAAGGATCGGCTCAAGACCGTCTATGGCGAGCAGTATCACGGCGAGATCGATGCGCGGTCCTCGGACCAGATCATCGAGCTGGCCGAGAATCTCCGCGGCGGCGTGCCGATGGCGACCCCGGTGTTCGACGGTGCCCGCGAAGCGGACGTGTCCGCGATGCTGGCGCTGGCGGGGCTGGATACGTCGGGCCAGGTCGACCTGTTCGACGGCCGCACCGGCGACACGTTCGACCGCAAGGTGACCGTGGGCTATATCTACATGCTCAAGCTGCACCATCTCGTCGACGACAAGATCCACGCGCGTTCGATCGGGCCCTACTCGCTTGTCACTCAGCAGCCGCTGGGCGGCAAGGCGCAGTTCGGCGGCCAGCGCTTCGGCGAGATGGAGGTGTGGGCGCTCCAGGCGTACGGCGCCGCCTACACGCTGCAGGAGATGCTGACGGTGAAGTCCGACGACGTGGTCGGCCGCACCAAGGTCTATGAGGCGATCGTCAAGGGCGACGACACCTTCGAGGCCGGCATCCCCGAGAGCTTCAACGTGCTCGTCAAGGAAATGCGCTCGCTCGGCCTCAACGTGGAGTTGAAGCAGAACGAGGCCGGCGTGGACGACGACGGCGTGGCGATCGCGGCGGAATAAGCAGTTCTAGCCCTCTCCCGCTTTCGCGGGAGAGGGTTGGGTGAGGGTCTTCTTCTTTTGCCTTGGTCGACAGAAGAAGAAGACCCTCACCGCTACGACTAGGTCCGCGTGAAGAACGCGAACCTAGTCTCGCTACCTCTCCCGCGAAGGCGGGAGAGGAGACAGAATTCAGAAGAGGGTAATTACCCATGAACGAACTGAGCAATTTCTCGAACCCGGTGGCCAAGCCGGAAACCTTCGACCAGATCCAGATCGGCATCGCGTCTCCGGACCGGATCCGCTCGTGGTCGTTCGGCGAGATCAAGAAGCCCGAGACCATCAACTACCGCACGTTCA
>JAZKCD010000091.1:0-13124 GCA_040388355.1 Pseudomonadota bacterium
TCTTAGCCCTCTCCCGCCTTCGCGGGAGAGGGTTGGGTGAGGGTCTTCTTCTTCCCTCGACCGCCCGAAGAAGAAGACCCTCACCCTCCCACGCTTCGCGTGGGCCCCTCCCTCTCCCGCGAAAGCGGGAGAGGCGTCCGCCGTCAGGAACACCCATCGCTGTCCCGCGAACGGAAGCCCGTCGCCAGAAAATACTTGGGGCCGGGGACAAAACCCCTTAGTCACTCGCGCGGAGCGTTATGCACGAGGGGTAGGATGCTGGTTCCGCGTATTATAGTCTCGCTGGCAATGGCTGCCGGCATGCTGGTTTCGGCGCCTGCGTCGGCGCAGTTCTTCATGAAGCCGATGGATCTCTCCGGCGAGCGGGTGACCGGCGTCGAGCCCGGCATCACCGGCCCGGCGCTGCCCGAGGCGTCGCCGGTGGAGCTGCGCGCCGCTTTAGTGTGGAACCTGCGCGCCGCGCTCAACGTCGCCGCGCTGCAATGCCAGTTCGAGCCGACGCTGCTGACGCTGACCAACTACAACGCGATCCTGCGCGATCACGAGGGCGAGCTGAAAACCTCGTACGCCACGCTCGAGAAATATTTCACCCGCATGGGCAAGAACAACAAGAAGGTCGGCCAGACCGAGCTCGACCGCTTCGGCACCCGAGTCTATTCGGGCTTCTCGACGGTCTCGGCGCAGCTCACCTTCTGCGCGGTCGCCTCGTCGATCGGCCATCAGGCGCTGTTCAAGAAGCCCGGCGCGCTCGGCGAGCTTGCCGAGGAGCGGATGAGCGAGCTGCGCAAGAGCCTGCGCCCGTGGGGCGAACAGCAATTCTGGGGCATGCAGCTCAGCCCGCTCACGGCGCGCCAGCGCTTCCCGCAGTTCGGCAACGAGACCTGCTGGAAGAAGGACGAGTATGTCGTGAAGAAGTGCGGCGCCGTCCCGATCCCGCCCGAGAGCTAACGCAACCCCAGCAATTTGTGCGCCTGAAGCGTCAGCCGCCATCGCGGGCGATCCAGCGCAAACTGCACCGCGGCCGCGCGATTGGTGTCGGCCTGCGCATCGTCCATCGGCTGGACGAGGAAATGGGCGAAGTCCCAGTCTTCCATCGCGGCGACATCGCTCCCCGGCTGCGGCCACACCAATTTGAGCTCGTCGCCCGATCGCTGGACCACCACGCTCCCCGCCTTGGGGCTGACGCACACCCAGTCGATCCCCGGATGCACGGGCAGCGTCCCGTTGGTCTCGATCGCGACTCGGAACCCCCGCGCGTGGAGCGCGTCGACCAGCGCGTCGTCGACCTGGAGCATCGGCTCGCCCCCGGTCAGCACGACGAAGCGCTGCCATTTGCCCGCGCCCCAATGCCCCGCGACCGCGGCGGCCAGCGCCTCGCCATCGGCAAACCTGCCGCCCCCTGCCCCATCCACCCCGACGAAATCGGTATCGCAGAACTTGCACACCGCATGCGCCCGGTCCGCCTCGCGCCCGCTCCACAGATTGCACCCGGCGAAGCGCACGAACACCGCGCGCGCGCCGGCGTTCACCCCCTCGCCCTGGAGCGTCAGGAACATCTCCTTGACCGCATAGCTCATCCCCGAATTCCTAGGGCGCCGCGGCGTAGACCGTCGGATCGGCCACCCCCGCCTCGTCGAAGCCCCGCGCGCGGATCCGGCAGCTGTCGCAGAGGCCACAGTGCAGCCCGCCCGGCGCGGGATCGTAGCACGACCAGCTGAGCCCCATGTCGAGCCCGAGGCGCCGGCCCTCGCGGACGATATCGGCCTTGGTCATGTTCTGCAGCGGCGCGTGGATGCGGAAGGGATTGCCCTCGACTCCCGCCTTGGTCGCCAGCTCGGCGAGCTTCTCGAATTCGGCGATGAATTCGGGGCGGCAATCGGGATAGCCCGAATAATCGAGCGCATTGACGCCGATATAGAGGTCGCGCGCGCCCGCCGCCTCGGCCCAGCCGAGCGCGAGGCTGAGGAAGATCGTGTTGCGCGCGGGGACATAGGTCACCGGGATGTTGCCGCACACGCCGGTCTTGGGCACGTCGATCTCGGCGGTCAGCGCCGATCCGCCGAACGCGCGCAGGTCCATCGGCAGCACGACATGCCGCTCGGCGCCCAGCACATGCGCGATCCGGCGCGCCGCGGCGAGCTCGATCTGGTGGCGCTGGTTATAGTCGATCGACAGCGCGAGCAGCCGGTGCCCGGCTTCCCTGGCGCGCGCGCCCGCCACCATCGAATCGAGACCGCCCGAGATGAGCGCGACGGCGATGCTGCTGCTGGTCATGCCAAGGACGGCTAGCCTATTCTGCCGCCGCGTCCAGCCTTGCCGGACATAAAATGGGCCGCCCGAAAGCGGCCCGAGGATTTGGGAAAACCCAGAGAGGAATGCGCTCCAGGAAGGAGCACGCAAACCCTAGGCCTCCAATGGTGAAGATACCGTGAACAAGATTTCGCCACAATTGGGGGTTGTTCCATCCGTGTCACCCCGGGCTCGTCCCGGGGTCCACGCTTTCCACGCCGGCAATCACTAGAGGCTCAGCTACCGCGGCCAGCGGCAGTCCTCGAGCCTCTCCTAATTGCCCTTGTGGAAAGCGTGGACCCCGGAACAAGTCCGGGGTGACAGTGAGTATGGCGTGGCAGGCGGCCTAGTTGCACACCCCCACCTTGCGCCCCTCCAGCTCGCTCGCGAACGGCGCGCCGTCGACGATGCCCTGGGTCTCGATCCGCACCAGCCGCGCGGTCTCGACCGAGACGGTGGTGCGGCCATAGCCATGTCCGGGGCAGGTATAGTGGATCGTCGCCACCTCGCGGCTGTTCTCGACCACCACCTGGGTGCATTGCGCGCCGGGATGGCGGAGCTGGAGCAGCGCCGCGGGATTGGTCACGCACAATTTGCTGGTCGGGCCGCCCTCCTCGCGGAGCTGCCACTGGCCGTGCTCGATCGAATTGAGCGCGATCAAAGCGGCGTGGCGCTGCGGGGCGGCGGCGCCCGCGCCGAAGAGGATCAGCATCCCGGCAGCTGCCGGGCGTAACGCACGCCTGAGCACCATCAACCGAACTCCCGCCTCCTGCCCTCGCGCCGGCCTCGCGGCCGACTCGCGCGCTCGAGGCGCCTTGCAACCGATATGGCGGGATGCGGCGTGATTACAACGGGGGTGTAATGAAATCGCCCAGCGCCACCGGGAATTTGGTCGAGCAGAAGGCGCAATCGACCGTGATGATCCCCTTCTCATCGGCCATCGCCGCGCGTTCTTCGGGCGGGAACTTGGCGATGACCTGGGTGATATAGTCGGGATCGCAGCGGCAGCCGCGGCTGAGCAGGGTCGCGGGCAGCACCCGGACTTCGCTTTCCTCGTTGAACAGCCGCCACACCAACGTCTCGAGCGGCAGCGCCGGATCGGCGAGCTCGTCGGCGCCCATCGTCCCGCCGAGGATCGCGACATGCTCCCATTCGGGATGGTCGAGCCGCGTGTGCAGCCGCTCGCGCCCTTCCTCGCCCTCCGGAAGGTGCTGGAGGAACAACCCGCCCGCGATCAGCTTGCCGTCGGCGCCGCGCCGGCTGCCGAGCCGCACCAGGCTGGGGATCTGCTCGGACTGGAGGAAATAGCTCTCCGCCGCATCCGCCAGCGAATCGCCGTCGAGCGGGACGATCCCCTGATAGCGTTCCTTGGTCGCCGCCTGGTCGAAGGTGATCGCGAGATAGCCCGTGCCGAACAGCGCGAACAGCGACGGGTTCGGCCCCGCCTCGGCGAACTTGTCCATGTCGAACTGGACATAGCCGCGCAGCTCGCCGCCCTTGAAGTCGCACACCAGCAGGCTGATCACGCCGCCCGTGGTCTGCGCCTGGAGCGTCAGCTGCCCGCCGGCGTCCTTGAGCGTCGAGCCGAGCAGCGCCGTCAGCGTCAGCGCCTCGGCGAGCAGCCCCTCGATCGCCGGCGGATAGGCGTGGGCGTGGAGGATGCGGTCGAGCACCGGCCCCAGCCGCACGACGCGGCCGCGGGCATGGCGCTCGGGAATGGTGAAGCCGATCGCGCGGTCGAAGTCAGGCTGGTCGCTCATTTCTAACTTTCGTCATCCCCGCGAAAGCGGGGACCCATCTCCCAAGCGAGCGGCGCAACGCACCGGCTGTTCTGGCGGACAGGTCGGGAGATGGGTCCCCGCTTTCGCGGGGATGACGGTAAATGGGAAGCGCCGGGCGCGCGTTCAACTCAGCCGGCCACGCGCCGCGCCCTTCGCACGGCCGCAAGCGCCGCGCCCAGCACCAGCGCCCAGCCGAGCGCGAAGCAGGCCGCGGCCGCATTCAGCATCGCGCCGACGGTCTTGTACCAGAACATCGGCTGGTCATGATGATCCACGCTCGGAATCGGCCCGGCCAGGTCGCGGCTCGACAATATGTCGGCGCCGATCGCCAGCAGCAGCAGCGCCGCGCCGCCGAGCGCGACCCACAGTCCCCAGCGTGCCGGCCGCGACTCCAGCCTGCCCGCCACGAACACGACCGCGGCGGCGGTGGCCGCAGCGACGGCGCCCATCAGCAGCGTGACTTCGATCTGCCGCGAAAGGTAGCGGGGAAGCGTCAGGTAGCTGTCCGCCGGGAAGGCCTGCACCCCGGCCTGCAGCAGCACCGCCCAGAGCGCGCCGCCCGCCGCCAGCGCGATGATCGCACCCGCGGCGACGCGCAGCGATTGCGGGCCGTCGATCGCTTGCGAAGTCACTCCGGTGCCCCGGCGCGCCGCAAGGCAATGACCCACAAGCCCCAGCCGAGCGCCAGCCCGCCCACCGCCAGCGCCGAGCTCACGGTCACTCCGACGATCATCTTGCCAAGTCCGGGAAGCGAGTCGTGCCATTCCGCCGGCGGCGGCGGCGGAACCACGAGATGAAACCACAGATCGAAGCCGATCAGCGCAAGAAAGGCGATGACACCCTCCAGCACCAGCGCGAGCGCCGCGATCTTCAGCCCGCAGGCGCCATCGTGGCGGCGCGACAAGGCGATCACTCCCGCTGCATTGACGACCGCAAAGAGCAGGAAGGCGAACCAGATCGGATTGTCCGGGATCGGCCCGAAACCTCGCCAGACGCACAGCGCGCCGGCCAGCGCCAGAACCGCAAATGCCGCTACCCGGACGATGCGCACCGACGCCTCCCTATATCTGCCCGAAACACCACCTTAGCACTGATTTCTGCGCGTGCAGACGGTTCTCTGCCTCGGGCCAGATCAGCGACTGCGGCCCGTCGATCACTGCGTCCACCACTTCCTCGCCGCGGTGCGCGGGGAGGCAGTGGAGGAACCTGGCGTCGGGCTTCGCCGCGTGCATCAGCCCCTCGGTGACCTGGAACGGCATCATCGCCGCGAGCTTGGTCTCGGCGTGAAGCTGGCCCATCGAGATCCAGGTGTCGGTGACGATGATGTCCGCGCCCTCGACCGCCTCGCGGGGATCGCCGACCACCCGCGCCCGGCCCTTGCCGCGCGCCACGTCCGCCTCGCTCGGCTGGAAACCCTGCGGGCACGCCGCGACCACGTCGAAGTCCATCAGCGCGCCCGCCTCGATGATCGAGGCGAGGACATTGTTGCCGTCGCCCAGCCACGCCATCTTGAGCCCGGGCAGCGATTTCCCGCTCTCGACGATCGTCAGCAGGTCGGCCATGATCTGGCACGGATGCGAATTGTCGGTGAGCCCGTTGATCACCGGCACGGTCGCGTAGTGCGCCATCTCCTCGAGCTTGGCGTGATCGTCGGTGCGCACCATGATCGCGTCGCAATAGCCCGACAGCACCCGCGCGGTGTCGGCAACCGACTCGCCGCGCCCGAGCTGGGTCGTCCCCGCATCGAGGATCACCGAGCTGCCGCCCAATTGCCGGATCGCCATGTCGAACGACACGCGCGTGCGAGTCGAGTTCTTCTCGAACACCATCGCCAGCGCATGCCCGGCAAGCGGCGCGTCGGCATCGGCCCTGCCCTTGGCAAAACCGCTGCGCGCCGCCTTGCGCGCGACCGCGTCGGCCAGCATCGCCGCGATGCCGTCGGCGCCCGCATCGGAGAGATCGAGGAAGCTACGCATTCTAATTCCTCCCCGGCACGGGGAGGGGGACCATGCGAAGCATGGTGGAGGGGGCTATCGGCAAGCGAGTCCGGTGAGGAGAGCCCCCTCCACCATTCGCTTCGCGAACGGTCCCCCTCCCCGTACCGGGGAGGATTTGAGTCCCCTCAATCATCGCTCGGAATCCCGAAAGTCCGGGCGCCTTCGCTCAGCCGCTCGATGCACTCGGCGATATGCGACTCCTCGATCACCAGCGGCGGCAGCACGCGGAACACATTCTCGCCCGCCGCGACCGTCAGCAGCCCGTGATTGTCGCGCAGATGCGCCACGAAGTCGCGCGCGACCGCGGGCTCCTTCATCTTGATGCCGAGCATCAGCCCCTTGCCGCGGATCTCCTCGAACAGATGGTCGTGGTTCGGGATCATCTGCTCGAACGCCTGGCGCAGCCGGTCGCCCATCTGAGTGACATGGTCGAGAAAGCCATCCGCGAGCATCACGTCGAGCACTGCCTGCCCCGCCGCCATCGCCAGCGGATTGCCGCCATAGGTCGAGCCATGGGTGCCGATCACCATGCCCCTGGCGGCTTCCTCGGTCGCGAGGCACGCGCCCAGCGGAAAGCCCGCGCCGATGCCCTTGGCGACGGTCATGATGTCCGGGGTGATCCCGTAATGCTCATAGGCCCACATCTTGCCGGTGCGGCCATATCCGCACTGGATCTCGTCGAGGATCAGCAGCAGGCCATGCTCGTCGCATGCCTTGCGCAGCCCCTTGATGAACGCGGGCGTGCCCGCGGTCATCCCGCCCTCGCCCTGCACCGTCTCGACCAGGAAGCCCGCGGTCTCGTCGTCGATCGCGGCGATCGCGGCCTCGAGGTCGTTGAACTTCACATAGTCGAAGCCCGGCAGCAGCGGCTCGAAGCCGTCGCGCATCTTGGCCTGGTCGGTCGCCGAGATCGCGCCGATCGAGCGGCCGTGGAACGCGTTCTTGAACGTGATCAGCTTGTGCCGCTGCGGGTTGCCGTTGACATGATGATAGCGCCGCGCGGTCTTGATCGCGCACTCGATCGCCTCGACCCCCGAATTGGTGAAGAACACCGTGTCGGCGAAGCTCACATCGATGATCCGTGCGGCAAGCGCCTCGCCCTGCGGCGACCCATAGAGGTTCGACACGTGCATCAGCGTCGCGATCTGGTCCTGCAGCACCTTGGTCAGGTGCGGATGGCCGTGCCCGAGCGCGTTGACTGCGATCCCCGCCGCCATGTCGAGATAGCGCTCGCCCTGCTCGCCGATCAGGTAGCACCCCTCGCCTCGCACCGGCCGCACCCCGCAGCGCGGGTAGACGGGCATGAGCGGAGTGATGGCCACGACGGAATCTCCTGAAACGAAAAAGGGCGGCCACGTGCTGGGCCGCCGGAGCGCGCTTTTACAGATCGGCGAGCCGAGGCGTCAACACCGCGAGCCGCGGATCGTTTCGCCGCGGGCGCGAGTTTCATCCTTCTCAGCCCTCTTCCGCTTTCGCGGCTTTCGCGTGGCCCCCTCCTTCTCCCGCGAAAGCGGGGAGGTGTCCCAACGGAGACAATCATGCCCGCGATACTCGAGAAATGGGAAGTCCAGCCGCACGAGGCCCTGGTGGAAGTCGATGACGGAATCCTCACCGCCGCCGGCGAGATCCGCATGCCGATCGGCAATTTCCCGCGGCGGATGACCGTCGTTCGCCTCTCCGGCCACCGCACCGCGATCTACAGCGCGATCGCGCTCGACGAGCCCGAAATGGCCCGGATCGAGGCGCTGGGCAAGCCCGCCTTCCTGATCGTCCCCGGCGACCATCACCGCCTCGACGCGCGCATCTGGAAGCAGCGCTATTCCGGCATCGAGGTCATCGCCCCGCCGGGCGCGAAGCCGGTCGTCGAGGAGGCGGTTCCGGTCGACGCGACTCACGATGTGCTCGGCGACCCCGACGTGCGGCTCGTCATCGTCCCCGGCACCGGCGGCCACGAAGCGGCGCTCGAGATTCGCCGCGACGGCGCGCTCACGCTCGTGCTCAACGACGTCCTCGCCAATGTCGCCCATCCGCACGGCCTCGGCGCG
This sequence comes from Pseudomonadota bacterium, assembly GCA_040388355.1. Taxonomy (GTDB): domain Bacteria; phylum Pseudomonadota; class Alphaproteobacteria; order Sphingomonadales; family Sphingomonadaceae; genus Sphingomonas. Next base: position 8,113 of record JAZKCD010000091.1, read on the forward strand.
CACATCATGGCCCGTCTGTTCGGCTTCGGCGTGTCGCACCCGCAGGTTCCGCGCCCGGTCCAGCGCGGCATGGCGGACAAGCCCGCCCTCGCTGCCCAGTTCGACGCCTGGGCCGCCGAGCCGGACCTGCGCCGGATCATCGTCAGCCATGGCGACCTGATCGAGGACAATCCCGCCCAAGTCCTGCGGACCCTGGCCGACGCGCTCGACTAGATCGCGACCGTCCGGGCGAAAAGTCGCCACTCCCCCTCTGCTTCCCTTTGGGTTAAGCATGATTTGCCCGCGACTCGGATTCGAGCTTTGCCGGTCTTTGAGAGGGTAAGGGGAACATCATGAAAATGAAGAATATTCTGCTCGGCGCGGCTGGCACCATTTCGGCGGCATGCGTTGCGACTCCGGCGATGGCGCAGGATTTCCTGCTCGGCCAGATCATCGAGGTCCCGTATAATTTCTGCCCGCGCGGCTTTGCCGACACCAACGGCCAGCTCCTCGCCATCTCGCAGAACGCCGCCTTGTTCGCGCTGCTCGGCACCACCTATGGCGGCAACGGCTCGGTCACCTTCGCGCTCCCCGATCTGCGCGGCCGCGTCGCGCTGCATCTCGGCACCGGCCAGGGCCTGTCGCCGTTCACGCTCGGCCAGAAGGGCGGTACCGAGAACACGACGCTCACCGTCCAGCAGATGCCGGTCCACAACCATGTCGGCAATCTGCTCGGGGTCAGCGTCGCCCCCGATTCGGAGAAGGTCAAGAAGGCCGCGCTCGCCACTTTCCCCGCCGGCACGCTGCGCTACAACCGCACGCTCGCGCCCGACACGGTGATGGCGACGGGCGCCGTCACTGTCGACAACGCCGGCGGCAACCAGCCCTTCTCGGTCCGCGACCCCTTCCTGGTCGTCCGTTTCTGCATCGCGCTGGAAGGCATCTTCCCGTCGCAGAACTGATGCCAGCCACTTGATTGGGGAAATTTCCAATGACGATGAAGCGAATTCTAGTGGCGACCGCGGGGGGGCTCACCACCCTGCTCGTGGCCTCGCCCGCCCAGGCCCAGGACACGTTCCTCGGCCAGATCATCCAGACGCCGTATAATTTCTGCCCGCGCGGCTATACGCCCACCGACGGCCAGATCCTGTCGATCTCGCAGAACACGGCGTTGTTCGCGCTGCTCGGCACCACCTATGGCGGCAACGGCCAGACCACGTTCGCGCTGCCTGACCTGCGCGGCCGCATGGGCGTCCAGGTCGGCCAGGGCCCGGGCCTCGAGAATTATGTGCTCGGCGAGCTGGACGGGGCGGAGACGGTCTCGCTGCTGGTCAACCAGCTGCCGGTCCACAGCCATGTCGCCAACCTGGTCGGATCGAGCGCGCTGCCCGATACCGAGAAGGTCAAGAAGGCGACCCCCGCGACCTATGCGCCGGCGACCGCGGCCGAGTATAACCGCACGCTCGCGCCCGACACGGCGATGGCGGCGGGCAGCGTCACCACCGACAATGCCGGCGGCGGCCAGCCCGCCCCGATCCGCGATCCCTATCTGGTGATGCGCTTCTGCATCGCGACCGAGGGCATCTTCCCGGCGCGCAACTGACGCGCCGCTGAGCGCCGGGGGCGGCGGCAAGCCGTCCCCGGACTCCCCGACCGCCTGCGCCAGGCCCACTTGCTCCCCTGCGAAAGCAGGGGCCCAGGGCCAGGCAGGTCTGCCCCCTGAGACGCTGGGCGCCTGCTTCCGCAGGAGAGCAGGATGAAGGCGGGACAGCACTAAAATAACCAAAATGAGTATACTCACATCGGCGCCGGTCTTGCGCGCCGACTCCGTGCGGTTAGAAGTTGCTGCGCGTTCCGCTTCCCCCTTTTCCAGGTAAATCCATCCCGCATCCATCGGGAGGGGAAGCCTTGCGCCTGTGCGTCTTCAACCAATTCGGGGGGAATACTCATGCGCTTCAACAAACTGCTCCTCTGCGCCGCCGCCGGCATCGCCGCGTCCTTCGCCGCGGCGCCCGCCCAGGCCCAGGACTATTATACCGGCACGATCATCACGGTCGGCCAGCCCTTCTGTCCGTACGGCTGGGTCGTGGCCGACGGCCAGGTCCTGCAGATCGAGAGATACAACGCGCTCTTCTCGCTGTTCGGCACCACCTATGGCGGCAACGGCACGACCACGTTCGGCGTCCCCGACCTGCGCGGCCGCAGCCCGATCGGCAGCGGCCAGGGCTACGCCCTCACCAGGTTCGCGCCTGGCGACAAGGGCGGGGTCGAGAAGGTGCAGCTCACCGTCGGGCAGATGCCGATGCATTCGCACGCAGTGATGCTGTTCGGCGCGAGCGGCCCGCCCGATTCGGAAAAGGCCAAGAATTCGGCGCCCGCGACCTTCCCGGCGGGCACCAACATGTACCGGCGCGTGGATCAGCCCGACGTGCCGATGGCGAGGGATGCGATCCGGATCGGCACCGCGGGCAGCGCCCAGGCCTTTCCGATGCGCTCGCCCTATCTCGCGCTGACCTTCTGCGTCGCCACCGACGGCATCTTCCCCTCGCAGGGGTGAGGCAAGTCAATTCTTAGCCCCTCCCCTTCAGGGGAGGGGCTTAAGAGCCCGATGCCGCTCCCTAGTTCTTCAGCTTCCACCCGCTCCTGAGCAGCGCGTAGCACAGCAGCCCCAGCACCATATCCAGCCCGAGGATCACTGCGCTCCCCGTCACGATCGGCGAATCCGCCACCCCGAGGAACCCGTAGCGGAACCCCGAGATGATGTAGAAGAACGGGTTGAAATGGCTGATCGTCCGGAACAGCGGCGCCAGCTTCTCGACCGAATAGAAGGTCCCCGAAAGCAGCGCGAGCGGCGCCACCACGAAATTGGTCACCGCCGCGGCGTGATCGAACTTCTCCGCCCAGATCGACGTCAGCACCCCGAGCAGCGCGAGGAAGGTCGACCCCAGCAGCCCGAACCACAAGACCGCCCACGGATGCACCGGCATCACCTGCACCCCCGGCCAGAACTGCATCGCCAGCCACACCGCGCCGCCGACGCAGAAGGCGCGCGTCACTGCGCCGCCGGTCAGCCCGGCGAGCAGCTCCGCGGTCGACAGCGGCGGCATCAGATAATCGACGATCGTCCCCTGGATCTTGCCGACCAGCAGCGAGAAGCTGGCATTGGCGAAGGCGTTCTGGAGCATCGCCATCACCACCAGCCCCGGCGCGATGAAATCGGCGAAGTGGACTTCGCGCCCCTCCAGGCTCACCGTCCGCCCGCCGCCGCCCAGCGCGACCGTGAAAATCACCAGAAACAACAAGGTGGTGACCGCCGGCGCCCACACCGTCTGGAGCTGCACCTTGAAGAATCGGCGCACCTCCTTGATATAGAGGGTCCTGAGCCCGCCCCAATTGACGTTCCGGATCACCGGAACACCGAACGGGGGAATCTCGGGCTCACCAATTTCAGGGTGGCTGGTCATCGCGCGTTCGCGTAACCGCTGCCCGTGCCGCCTGCAAGTTGAAGGACAAACATGAGCTGGACCGACGAGCGTATCGAGACGCTGAGGAAGATGTGGGATAGCGGGCTGACCGCGACGCAGATCGCCGAGGAGCTGGGCGGCGTCAGCCGCAATGCCGTGATCGGCAAGGCGCATCGCCTCGGCCTCCCCGCGCGTCCCTCGCCGGTCAAGCCCAACGAGCCCAAGGCCGCGCCCGCCGAGCCCAGGCCCCAGGCCGCGGCCCCCGCAACGCCCGCGCCCGCCGCAGCCGCCCCCGCGCAGCCCGCCGCGCCGCGCGCCCCGGCCAGCGCCGCTGCCGACTCCGACGAGCCCGCCGCCCCCGCTGCGCCGCCCAAGCCCGAGGGCCCGGTGATGCGCTCGGTCGGCCCCGGCGGCTTCCTCCGCCAGAACCCCGGCGAGCAGTCGGCGCCGATCCAGCCCGCGCCGCCGCGCCGCCTCGTCCCCGCGCGGCCGAGCGAGGCGATCGCCGGCAAGACCAGCCTGCTCGACCTGAACGATCGCATCTGCAAATGGCCGCTCGGCCATCCCGGCGAGCCCGACTTCCATTTCTGCGGCGACAAGGTGAACCCGGGCTTCCCCTATTGCGTCGCGCATTGCGGCCACGCCTATCAGGCGCAGCTCCCCCGCCGCGACCGCCGCCCCCCGCCGCCGCTGCCCTTCGGCGGTCCGCGAGTGCGCTAGGCGGGTGCGCGGAAGCCGCATGAAAAGGGCCGGCGGATCGCTCCGCCGGCCCTTTGCTTTGGTGACGCCGATCTAGAAGCGGAACGCGGCGGTCGCCCGGATCGCATGGAACTGGAAGAGCTCGTTGCCGCGGCGGAAATCGGTTCCGCCCGCGCCCGACAGCAGAAACGGATTGGTCGCCGGCGCAGTGCCGGTGCCCGCACGGACGCGATAGTCGTCGTCCTTCAGGCTGGTGTACAGATATTCGACTCCGATCGAGAAGTTGCTGCCAAGCTTCTGCTCGACGCCGCCGCCCGCGGAATAGCCCCAGGCGTCGGAGCGGCCGCGGCCGGTGAAGCTGTTGGCGGTGTTGCTGGTCGAAAAACTGTGATCGACTCGGGCATAGGCCGCGCCGGCCGTGCCATAGAACAGCGTCGTGCCGCCGGCGGCATAGCCGAAGCGGCTGCGCAGCCCCACATTCCAGTCGATCTCGCGGGTCATGGTGTAGCGCGCCGGCGTGGTGCTGAAGGCGCTGACGCTGTCGGTGATGTCGGTCTTGCCGCCTTCGAGGACAACGCCGACGACAAACCTGCCGACCTGCATGTCGTAGCCCAGCCGGGCGCTGTAGGTGATGCCGTCGTCATCGTTGGTGCAGGCGTTGTTGGCCGTCGAGGTCGCGGCGCCGTTGCAGAAGCCGGGCGAGAAGGCATTGGCCGCCGCCGCGGTGACGACCGTGTCGTTGAAGCTGCCGTTCAAATCGCGGTCGAACTGGATGTTCTCGCCCGCATCGTTGTTCTGGAACGAATAGCCGACCGTGGCGCCGACATAAGCCCCCTCGAACTCGGCATCCTGAGCAAAAGCGGGGGTCGT
>JAZKCD010000091.1:13134-50403 GCA_040388355.1 Pseudomonadota bacterium
CGCGGCGCTAAGGAGCAGCAATCTCATGGGGTTCTCCGTTGTTGTTGGGGCCTTGCAGCCCAGTACGATTCGCGGATGCAATCGGCTTCAAGACATGGCTGATTGAGTCCGGCTGTTGCCTCATGGCAACAGCCGCAGCCTCGGCGCGGACGTGCATGACTCGCCCTGACCGTCATGACGGCACACGCCGGCCGTTAGGGCTTCGCTAACCACGCGCACGTAAGAAAAGCGCGTGGTCCGCGCCTTGTTCTCCCTCCCCGGCACTCTGCTGGCGCTGCAATTGGCGGCGGTTGTCGCCAGTCTGGCGGCAATCGCGCTCTATCCGCCGCGCAGCGGCAGGATGATCCTGATACCGGTGTGGCCGGGTGCGGAGCGCGGCCTGGCCGCGCGCGCGCTCGAGTCCGGCGCGCTGCTGGTCGATCGCGGCCCGGTGCCGAACTCGCTGGTGATTTCGGGCACGCGCGCGGCGATCGCGCCGGCGCTGCTTTCCAGCGGCGTGCTGACCCTGGCGGCGCCTGCTGCGGGCTGCGGAACCCCGGCCGCGTGACCGGTCCCGATCCGGCCAATTCCGATCTCGATCGCCTGCGCCGCCGCGGCGCGCGGATCCTGATCGTGGCGAGCTGGCTGACCACCGCCAGCCTGTTCCTGCTCGGGCTCGCGCTCGGCGGCGATCATACCTGGCCGGCGCTGGTGATGGGCGCGGGCGCCAATATCGCGCCGACGCTGATGCTGCTGCGCAAGCGTTTCGACCTGTCCAGCCGCTTGCTGCTCGGCACGCTGGCGGCGATCCAGCCCGCGCTCGGGGTCTTCGCGCTGTCCGGCCATCCGTGGCAGATGGACGCGCACATGTATTTCTTCGTCGCGCTCGCGTCGCTGACGATCCTGTACGACTGGCGCCCGATCGCGCTCGCCTCGGCGCTGATCGCCGCGCACCACATCGCGCTCGACCTCGCCGCGCCGACCTGGGTGTTTTCCGAAGCCGGCAATTTCGGCCGCGTCATCTTCCACGCGCTGGCGGTGCTGCTCCAGCTCGCGATCCTCAGCTATCTCACCGTCCGGCTCCAGCGCCTGCTGGCCGAGCAGACCGAGGCGCGCGCGCAAAGCGAGCGGTTCGCCCTCGAAGCCGACACCCGCCGCCGCGAGGCCGAGTCCGCAGTCTCTGCGATCCGCGCCGCCGAAGCGCGCGAGGCGGCGGAGCGCAGCCGGCGCGAGGCGATCGAGCGCGACGCCGACGCCGCCCGCCGCACCGAGATGCTCGCGCTCGCCTCGGCCTTCCAGGAATCGGTCGCCGGCGTCGTCCGTGCGGTCGGCGCCGCGGCGGGCGATCTCGACCAGTCGGCGTCGGCGCTCAACGATCTCGCGCGCAAGGCCAGCCTCGAGCTGTCGGAAACCGCCGAGACCGCCACCCGCTCCTCCGCCGCCGCGACCGGGCTTGCCGACGGCGTCGAGGGCCTCTCGACCTCGATCGTCGCGATCGCCTCGAGCGTCGAGCAGCAGGCGCAGCTGAGCGGCGACGCGCGCACCCTCTCGGTCTCGGGCGAAGCCGCGGTGCGGTCGCTCTCGGGCCGCGCCGACGCGATCACCCGCTTCGCCCAGTCGATCCACGAGATCGCCGCGCACACCAATTTGCTCGCGCTCAACGCCACCATCGAAGCCGCGCGGGTCGGCGAGGCAGGGCGCGGCTTCGCGGTGGTCGCCAACGAAGTCAAGCAGCTCGCCGGCGAGGCGGGCGGCGCGACCGAGGAGATCCGCATGCTCGCCGGCACCGTCCAGGACGGCGCCAGCGTCGCCCACCACGCGCTTGCCGAAATCGCCGCGATGGTCGCCGAACTCGCCAGCGCCGCCGATGCGATCCGCACCGAAGTCGGCCAGCAGCGCACCGCCGCGCGATCGATCGAAGCCAGCGCCCGCGAGACCGCGCAGGACGCCACCAGCGTCTCCGACCGGCTGACCGGCGTGGTCCGCGCCGCCGGCGACACCGAGGCGTTGTCGGGCCGGGTCTCGGGCGCCGCCACCGGCCTCTCGCGCACTGCCCGCGACCTCGAGCGCGCCACCGAGCAGTTCGTCGCCCAGCTCCGCGCCGCCTGACCGGACCGCCCCGCGCTGGTGTTCATCCAGGGCAACATCGCCGACGCCTGGGGCCTGCAATGGGCGTTCGGCGTGACGGCTTTGTGCAGCCTGCCCGTCCTGTTCCACGCGCGGTGGGGCGCCAGGCCGGCGCCGGCCCCCTAGCCCCCTTCACAGCACCGCCACCCGCGCCTCCCTCGGCCCGCCCAGCATCAGCGTGGTCATCGCCCAGACCATCGCGTCCGCCCGGTCGGGCGATCGCCGCGACCCTGCATAGCCCCTGCCGCGCGTCATCGCGCACATTTCGTCCTCCAGCTCGGGAAAGCTCCCCGCGATCCGCACCTGCCCGGTCTCGAACAGAAGCAGCACCGGCTCGGCGCGATCCCCCTTGCCGTAGCGCGCGAACACCGGGCTGACCGGCAGCGCCGCGTCGCGCGCCTTGAGCACGCTCGCCGCCATGTCGCCGCCCTGGTTGCGCTCGACCACCACCACATCCGCGCCCCACGCCGTCGCCGCCTCCACGACCTTGCCCGCCCAGCCCTCGGGCGAGAGCCCATGCACGCTATGGTCGCCGATCACATGACCGATGCCGTCGGGAGTCACGGCGCAGGCGACGATCCCGCACGCATCCCCCGCCGCGGTGGCGGGCGGATCCACGCCGATCGCGATCCGCACGAAGCGCTTGCCCCCGGCCTCGTCCTCCGGCCCGGCAAAGCCCGGCCCGCGGCACGCCTCGATCAGCGCGCGGCTCCACAGCGCGCCCTCCGCTTCGCCGAGCAGTTCGCCGTCCAGCTCCTCGCGCCCCTTGCGCGTCCCGCGATACTCGGCCTCCATCCGCGCTACCCATGCGGGCGGCAGGTTGGGATTGTCGACGGTCCGCCCGCGCGTCACCGCCGCCGTCTCGGCGAGCCGCAGCAGCAGCGGCACCGCGCGCGGCGTCGTCGTCACCAGCGTCCGTGGCGCGCTCCCCAGCCGCAGCCCGAGCTGGAGATTGTCCCATGTCTCCTCGGGGTGCCGCCACTTGGCGATCTCGTCGCACCACGCGACATGATGCTCGGGTCCGCGCAGCTTCTCCGGGCACGCGCCCGAATAGAGCCGCGCCTCCGCCCCGGATGCAAAGCGCACCACCCGCTCGCTCTTGTTGAGCGTCACGCGCTCCCCGGTATGCGCGACGCGCATCACCCCGCTCACGCCGGTCACCATCACCTTCAATGCATCCTCGATCGTCGCGCCCACCAGCGCGATCCGCAGCCCCCCGTCGCCCCGCGCCAGCGCGCTCACCCATTCCGCCCCCGCCCGCGTCTTGCCGAATCCGCGCCCGGTCACCATCAGCCACACCGGCCAGTCCCCGGGCGGCGGCGCCTGGCCCGCATGCAGCCAGGCGGGCCAGAACTCGTTCAGCGTGCGCTTGTGCGGCACCGGCATCCGCCGCAGCACCGATCGCTGCTCCACCACCGGCCGCTGCGCCAGCCCCCGCACGGTGCGCAGCAGCGCCTTCTGGTCGCGCGTCACGCCCCCTTTCTCCGCTTGGCCGCCTTCTCCGCGCGGATGCGCTTGTCGAGCAGCGCCAGCTTGGCGAGGATCGCGTCGTCCAGTTCCTTCTCGGTCACCCGCTGCGGCCGCTTCCCGCTATGGGCGCCGGTCCGCTGCCCCATCTCCCGCGCGCGCAGCCCCATCAGGAACTGCGCCAGCCCGATATCGACGGTCTCCGGCCCCGGCACCGCGTCGGCGCCCTCGCCCGGCGTATAGCGCCCCCCGCGCGCCGCCCGCTCGAGCAGCGAAGCCTCCAGCGCCAGATACCCCGCCGCCAGCGCCTCGGCGCACGCCTCGGCAAACACCGGATCGCGCCGCCGGTGATAATTGATCGTCGTCGGCGTAGACCCCACCGCCGCCGCCGATTGCCTGATGTTGCTGCACCCGGCGAGGTGATCGAGAAACAGCTGCCTCTTCGCCGCGGTAAACCCGTCCTTCCGCTCCGCCCGGATCTGCACCGGGCGACGGTTGCCGCCTTGGGTTACGCCCTTCTTTTCCATGCCGGTTCCCCCGTGCTTAGGGGTGTATTGAACCGAATGAATTCCTACATTGCAAGAGCATGTACCAGATTGGTTTAAAGACCGTGTTGCTTATTATCTGGCGGAGTCCAGGCAGGCTTTCCATCTGACCGGGATACAGCGAGTTGGTAAGGATACAGACTGGGCGTCAGTGTGCCGCTTGAGTACCCCATCGCAAAGAGCTACCGATACACGGGGCTGATAAATGACAAAAATCGAAAACTTAGCAATCGGATCACCGAAGCGCGCACGGGGTCACGGCGACGGCTGGGAGGGATTTTTCCCCTACTATGCCGGCTTCCCAGCCGAGTTTGCGAAGAACCTGATTTCGAGCGCGGAGCTCGGTCGGGACGATGTGATCCTGGATCCGTGGAACGGTAGCGGTACCACCAGTTACGCTGCGGCCCTATGCGGTCGTAGCGCGATCGGTATCGACATAAATCCGGTTATGGTGATTGTGGCTCGTGCTCGTTTGCTTGGGTCAAGCGAGGCCGACACCTTAGTACCGCTCGGCCAGAGGGTACTCTACGAAGCGCGTGCAAACCGACAGATCGACAAATCCGATCCTCTGTTGACTTGGTTCCGACCCTTGACGGCTGCCATATTGAGAGGAATCGAACGCAGCATTCGCGCGCACCTTGTAGGGGCGCTGACGATAACGCCCAAAGGTGCGCGCTTGGATCACCTATCTGGACTCGCCGCGACAAACTACGTGGCCTTGTTTTCAGTTGCCCGAAGCCTCGCGCAAGGCTTTAGAACTTCGAACCCCACTTGGCTGCGAAAGCCGAAAGCCGGAGAGGCGCGGGTCGGAGCCAACGCCAGCGAAATTGAAGCGCTTTTCGAACAGCGGCTGCGTAGCATGAGCGCCGCGCTCACGCTGGCGGAAACCGGTCATTGGCGAAATGATGCTGAGATACGGCTCGGTGACTCCACGAGTGCAATTATCAGCGGGGGGCGCGCTGACCTAGTCCTTACCTCTCCGCCTTACTGCACGAGAATTGACTACACGTCGGCGACAAGAATTGAGCTCGCACTTTTGCAACCTTTGCAGACTCACAATACCGATTCGCTGCGCCGAAAAATGGCGGGCAGTCCTTTGGTACCGCTAGAGGCTATCAGCGAGCGTGCTGAATGGGGCAGAACGTGCCTTTCTTTCCTAGAGAGCGTCAGGGAACATAGATCGAGAGCATCTTCCGGATATTATTATAAGACTCACGTGGACTATTTTGACAAAATCTATCGTTCTCTCGGCCGGGTGTCATCCGCATTAAGCCATAGTGGCGTAGCTGTTCTTGTGGCTCAAGACAGCTTCTACAAAGAAATTCGTAACGACCTGTCCACAATCCTCTCAGAGATGAGCGAAAGGCAGGGCATGGCGTTGGAACGCCGTGAAGACTTTGCTGTTAGAACTATGGCTTCTATCAATCCTGGCAGCATTAAGTATCGTTCTGAGAGCAAAGCTTTCGAGTCTGTGCTCTGTTTTCGTAAAGTTCGTGGAGATAATTAAATGGTGACCGCCGTATCAGCCAATATGAATGTCGCCGATTACTGCGCAGCCATGGGACGTAACGAAATAACCGTTAATAGAGACTACCAAAGAAGCGACAAGGTGTGGCCAGAAAGCGCCAAATCATATCTTATAGAGTCAATTATTCTCGGCTATCCCATTCCGAAATTTTATCTTCATACTGTAGCCGATCCAAAGAATAGAACAACTATTAAAGAAATAGTTGATGGCCAACAGAGAAGCCGAGCAATTCAGGAGTTTCTGAAGGACGGATTCGCTTTATCAAATAGCCTCGATACAGTGGAATTGCGTGGCCTTAAATACAGCTCACTCGGCGATTATCAAGGGAATTTCCTGTCCTATCCCCTTTCGATTGATCAGTTCATTGGCGCTACTTCGTCTGAAGTGAGACAGGTTTTTCGACGGATGAACTCTTATACGGTTCCTCTGAATCCAGAGGAATTAAGGCATGCTGAAAACCAGGGAGCGTTCAAGTGGTTTGTAAGCCGCATTGGCGCCGAATTTGCTGAGAACCTGCTCACGCTAGGCGTGTTCCGCGATAAAGATATCGTTCGAATGCAAGACTTAAAATTGTTTACGGAAATTCTGCACGCTCTTGAATATGGCGTGACGACTACTGCGCGCAAGAGCCTCGATAAATTGTATAGAGACTTTGATGCTTCTTTCCCCGCCGAGGCGGAACGACAAACGCAAATGCTGTCAGCTTTCGCTGCCATCACGCAAATGAGCTTTATCAAAGGTTCAAATCTGGCGAAACCTTACCAGGTATACAGTTTGGCGATTGCACTAATAATGGAGCTTGATGCCGGTCGCGCTACAAATCCTGGAGCGCAACTGACCCTCAATATGGCGGCACTAGAGGATAAATTAATGGCGCTGTCCGCTGCCCTTGACGCAGACATTGCGACGCTGACCGACGCCTCCGAAAAGAGTTTCGCGGAAGGCTCGGCGGATCGAACTAACGTTAAGGACCAGCGCAATAAGCGCATCGAGGCCTTCAGGGCGGCTATCGCCGCGTCAAAATAAGAGATGCGTCGTCGAAAATCTCTCCGAGTATTACACGACACTTACGACAGGCGCATATCGCGATTGGCGTCGCTAGCGCGAGGTGTAGATTTGGGAGATCCCTCAGCCGATCGTACGGCTGCTTATGTTACTATTGAAGCTTTGAATAGCTGGGCGATTTTTGCTAGAGAATACTACCTCTCCTGTGCGTTGTATCGCGCCCGCACAATACAAGGGGCGTTATCTGGACCAAGTCAGGCTTACGGAAATGAGCGTGACGCCTTGGTTGCTGCCATCGGGATCTTGAAGCCGCATCTTTTTAGTACAGTTAGTAGCGCGCCCGTGGTGGAGGTGCGCAGTGAACCGCCATGGCATGAAGTGAACACGCTTATTAAACTGGCATCTACCTTGGCATTTTCTAACTTCGCGCAAGTAGCGTCAGCTTTCTCTTACCCCACGAATTTCTTTCGACATTCCCCACCGATACGGAATTTTTTCGCTCACCGAAATAAAGGAACGGCCGAGAAGGTTATTAGGGTTATAGCAGCGGCGCCTTACTATTCGACCGAGAGGGTTGCCTACCGGTTTCTTGGAAATCTTATGGTTGGCCGCCCGCAGACTGTCATGGCGGAATGGCTCGATGACCTCCGTCTAGTAAGTTACGAATTGTGCCTCTGAGCCTTTGGCATTTCTTAGACCGCCCTTCAAAAAAATTAGTGTGCGTTAGAAGCGCGTCTTTGCCGCCCCCAACCTCTGCGTAGCCCTCAATCCGTTCCCCATACGTTCTTCCCTTCCCCCCGCCCACGTGCTAAGCCTCCTCCACCAAAGGAGACCCCCCATGCCCACCCCCCGCCCCGCCCCCACCCGCGAAGCCGAAGCCCGCAGCATCGGCGCCCTCCTCCACGAGATGCGCGAAGTCGCCGCGCTGCGCGCCGCGCTCATCCGCCAGGCGGCGTTTCATCCACAGCCGCGCGAACGCCCCGGCTTGCGCCGCGGAATCGCGTGACCCTATAGCGGAGCCATGTCCGACGACCTGTTCGCTTCCGCCGCCAATGCCGTCCCCGGCGCGTACGACGCCGCCTCGATCGAAGTGCTGGAGGGGCTCGAGCCCGTCCGCCGCCGCCCCGGCATGTATGTCGGTGGTACCGACGAGCGCGCGATGCACCATCTCGCCGCCGAAGTGCTCGACAATTCGATGGACGAGGCGGTCGCCGGGCATGCCAACCGCATCGAAGTCACCTTGGAGGCCGGCAACCGGCTGACCATCGTCGACAATGGCCGCGGCATGCCGGTCGATCCGCATCCCAAATTTCCGGACAAGTCGGCGCTCGAGGTGATCCTCTCGACGCTCCATTCGGGCGGCAAGTTCGACGGCAAGGCCTATGCGACCTCCGGTGGCCTGCACGGCGTCGGCGTCAGCGTGGTCAATGCGCTGTCGGTCGACACCGTCGTCGAAGTCGCGCGCGACCGCCAGCTCTACCGCCAGCGCTTCAGCCAAGGGCAGACGCTGGGGCCGCTCGAGCCGCTCGGCGGCACCCCCAACCGGCGCGGCACGTCGGTCTCGTTCGTCCCCGATCCCGAGATCTTCGGCCCCGAGATGCTGTTCAAGCCGGCGCGGCTCTACCGGCTGGCGCGGTCCAAGGCCTATCTGTTCGCAGGGGTCGAGATCCGCTGGAAGTGCGACCCGTCGCTGATCTCGGACGAGACTCCCGCGGAGGCGGTGTTCCAGTTTCCCGGCGGGCTCGCCGATCATCTCAAGGAGCAGGTCGGCACCCGCGAATGCGCCACCGCCGACTTCTTCACCGGCTCGCAGGATTTCCCCGGCGAGGCGCAGGGCCGGGTCGAATGGGCGGTCGCCTGGCCGCTGTGGAGCGACGGCAGCTACTCCTGGTACTGCAACACCATCCCCACCCCCGACGGCGGCACCCATGAGGCGGGGCTGCGCGCCGCGCTGACCCGCGGGATGCGTGCGTTCGGCGAGCTGGTCGGGCAGAAGAAGGCGAAGGACCTCACCTCCGACGACGTGATGACCGGCAGCGAGCTGATGCTGTCGGTGTTCATCCGCGACCCGCAGTTCCAGAGCCAGACCAAGGACCGGCTGACCTCGCCCGAGGCGGCGACTTTGGTCGAGCGGGCGGTGCGCGACCATTTCGATCATTTCCTCTCGGACCATATGGACCGCGGCAAGGCGCTGCTCGGCTATGTGCTCGAGCGGATGGACGAAAGGCTGCGGCGCAAGCAGGAGCGCGAGGTCAAGCGCAAGACCGCGACTTCGGCGCGCAAGCTGCGGCTGCCGGGCAAGCTCACCGATTGCTCGGCCGACGATCCGCGGGGGACCGAGCTGTTCATCGTCGAGGGGGACTCGGCCGGCGGCTCGGCCAAGCAGGCGCGCGACCGCAAGACCCAGGCGATCCTCCCGATCCGCGGCAAGATCCTCAATGTCGCCTCGGCGACCTCGGCCAAGATCGCCGCCAACTCCGAGATTGCCGACCTCATCCAGGCGCTCGGCTGCGGCACCCGAAAAGACTGCGTCGCCGAAAACCTCCGCTACGAACGAATAATAATAATGACCGACGCCGACGTAGACGGTGCCCACATCGCCACTTTGCTCATGACCTTTTTCTTCAATGAAATGAGTGACATAGTGAGAAACGGGCATCTCTATCTCGCCCAACCGCCGCTCTATCGCCTGACGGTCGGAGCCAAATCCTGGTACGCCCGCGACGACGCGCATCGCGCCGAGCTGGAGGCGGGTGAGCTGAAGGGCAAGAAGATCGAAGTCAGCCGGTTCAAGGGGCTCGGCGAGATGAACCCCAACCAGCTCAAGGAAACCACGATGGATCCGAAGACGCGCGGGATGCTGCGCGTCACGCTGCCGCAGGAATATGAGGAGCGCGCCGGCGTGAAGGACCTGGTCGACCGGCTGATGGGCAACAACCCCGCGCACCGCTTCGCCTTCATCCAGGAGAATGCCGCGCGGCTCGAGGAAGATGCGATCGACGCGTAAGAGTTGATGCCGGGGTCGCGTCAGGGGAAATCATGATGTTTCGAGCCTTTGCCTGGATCGCCCTGCTCCTGCTCGCGGCCCCCGCGATCGCCCAGCCAGCGCCCGCCGCAGCACCCCAGGCGGCCGAGCCGCTCAAGGCGCGGATCGCTCAGCTGCCCGCGATCCTCGCCGGCGCGGCCGATTACGACGCGTATTTCTCCGCCGAATTCCGCGCGCAGGTGCCCAAGGCTCAGGTCATGGCGATCAACGCCCAGCTGGCCGCCGCGGGCGGGCCGGTGACCGGAGTCGAGGCCGTCACGCCGCTCTCGCTCTGGACCGCCAACTTCACCCTCGGGTTCCGCGACGGCGTCGGCGCGGTCTGGATCGCGGTCGATCCCGCGGCGCCCAATCGCGTGACCGGGCTGCGCTTCCTCGGCTTTACCGCGCGCGAGGCGACGCTCGACGCAGTCGCGGCGTCGCTGCGTGCGCTGCCCGGCCAGACCGGCTTCGCCTATGCCCGGCTCGGCGATGGCGCGCCGCGGCTGCTGATGTCCGACCATGAAGACCGGCCCTTCGCGATCGGATCGGCGTTCAAGCTGGTGATCCTCGCCGAGCTGGTCCGCGCGACCAATGCCGGCGAGCGCAAATGGACCGACACCGTCACGCTCGACGGCATCACCGCGCTTCCCGGCGGCGCCTACACGCTGTCGCCCGCGGGCACGCAAGTCACGCTACGCGACCTCGCCGCCAAGATGATCTCGGTCAGCGACAACAGCGCGACCGATATATTGCTCGCCACGCTCGGCCGCACGCGGGTCGAGGCGATGCTGCCCGTCCTCGGCATCGCCAACCCGGCAGCGCTCAGGCCGTTCATCGGCACGCTCGACATGTTCAAGCTGAAGGGCATCCGGGGTGGCGAGCTGGCGGCGCAGTGGCTGGCGCTCGACGAGGCGGGGCGGCGGGCGATGCTCGACGGGCAGCTTGCCCGCGAGCCGGTGCTGGCGATCCTCCCGACCCTGTTCAGCGATGGCAAGCCGATCCTGATCGACAAGGTCGAATGGTTCGAGACCCCCGCCGATCTCGTCCGCGTCATGGACTGGCTCCGCCGCAACACCGCCGGCGGCCCCGGCGCCGAAGCGCGTGCGATCCTGAGCATCAACCCGGGCATCGCCCGCCCCGCCGCGGGGCGCTGGGCCTGGGTCGGCTACAAGGGCGGGTCCGAGCCCGGGGTGATCAACATGACGCTGCTGCTCCAGGGCAAGGACCAGGCCTGGTACGTGATCACCGCGAGCTGGAACAACACCGAAGCCGCGATCGACGAGGCGCGCTTCGCCGGGCTGGTCAGCAAGGCCGCCGAGCTGGCCGCGCCCTAATTCCTCCCCGGCACGGGGAGGTGTTAACTATCCCGCACCCATTCCTCGCGGAGCAGCCCGTAGAGCGTGGTGTCGCGCACCCCGATATGCGTCTCCCATTCGGCGCGGAGCAGGCCTTCGAGCTTGAATCCCATCCGCTCGAGCAGCGCGCGCGAGGGCAGGTTTTCGGGGTCGGTATCGGCGAAGACGCGGCGCTGGCCCTCGGTGCGGAAGAGTTGGTCGATCACCCGGCTCACTGCCTCGCGGGCGACGCCGCCGCCCCAATGCTCGCGCGCCAGCATATAGCCGATCTCGGTGACGTTGCCTTGGCGCCGCTCGCCCGCCGCGACGAAGCCGATCGCGGTGTCGTCGCCCTTGAGCGTGATCGCCCAGCAGCGCCATTCGCCCGCGGTCTTGGAGAAATCCTGCCGCGTGACCTCGACCGAATCATGCGGCCCGTGCGACCACCATTGCATCAGCGAAGGGTCGGCGAAGCTCGGGTGCAGCGCCTCGGCATCGCGGCCGGTGCGCGCGCGGAGCCGCAGCCGCTCGGTCGTCAGGACCGGCGTCTTCCGGGCGGATTCGGTCACGCGCCCAGCGCCTCGACCAGCGCCTTGACCTTTTTCTGCCGCCACTGCGGCAGCGGCGCGACCAGCCAGTATCCGAGCCGCGACGATTTCGCCTCGCCCACCGCGATCACCCGGCCCGAAGCGAGATCGCCGCGCGCGAGCAGCTCGGGCACAGTCGCGCGCCCCAGCCCTTCGGCCGCGGCGTCGAGCGCGAGCCCGGCGTCCGCCACGCGCACCAGCGACACCGAATCCTCGGACAGGCAGCCCGGCCACGAGATGCGGGTATCGACTCCGCCCCCCGGCCGCTCGACCGTCACCATGCCGTCGCTCTCCAGCGCCTCGCCTTCATGCTCGCCCGGCCCCTCGCCCCAGCGGATCGCGAGATCGAGATTGGCTTCGGTGAAGTCGACGACGTCGTCGGCCGGGATCAGCATGAAGCGCAGCTCGCCATCGGCGCGCGCGATCTCGGCGAGGCGCGGCATCAGCCATTTGGCGGTCAGGTCGCGAGGCGCGGCGATGGTCAGCGACTTGGAGGTCTGCCCCGCCTGCATCGCCCGCACCGATTCCTCGAACTGGAGGAACCCGGCGCGCAGCGCCGCGAGGCCGGCCTCGCCTTCGGGAGTCAGCTCGAGCCCCTTGGTGGTGCGGCGGAACAGCACGGTGCCGAGCGTGTCCTCGAGCGCGCGGATCTGCTGGCCGACCGCGGCGGGGGTCACCGCGAGCTCGTCCGCGGCGCGGGTGAACGACAGATGCCGCGCCGCCGCGTCGAGCACGCGCAGGCCGTTCAAGGGGAGATGGGTGCGCTTCAATTGATCACCGCGGGCGCGTTGAGCGCGAATTTGGGGATCTCGACATCGAAGCCCGATCCGTCCTCGCCGAGCATGTGATAGGTGCCGTGCATGTTGCCGGTCGGAGTCGAGAGCGGGCAGCCCGAGACATAGTCGAAGCTGCCGCCCGGGGCGATCAAAGGTTGCTCGCCGACCACGCCCTCGCCCTCGACCGAATGGCGATGGCCGCGCCCGTCGGTGATGATCCAGTGGCGGGTGAGCAATTGCACCACCATCGGGCCGCTATTCTCGATGCGGATATGATAGGCCCAGAACCAGCGGCCGCGGTTCGGCTCGGACTGTTCGGGCAGATAGCTCACCGACACGCGCACGGTAATCCCGCGGGTCTCCGCCTCGCCGGTGAACAGCGCCTTCATCACAGGCCGGCCGCCCCCAGCGCCTGGTCGAGATCGGCGATCACGTCGTCCGGGTCCTCAAGCCCGACATTGATGCGGATCATCCCCTCGGTCACGCCCATCTCGAGGCGCTTGTCCTCGGCGACGCCGTAATGGGTGGTGGAGGAAGGATGGGTCATCAGCGACCGGGAATCGCCGATATTGTTGGAGATATCGATAAGGCCGAGCGCATCGAGCAGCCCATGCGCCTGCTTGCGGCCGCCCTCGACTTCGAACGCGAAGATCGGGCCGCACGCCTCCATCTGGCGCATCGCGAGGTTGTGCTGCGGGTGGCTGGGCAGCCCGGGATGGAGGAGCCGCGGCACCCGCGTCTCGAGGAAGCGGCCGACCTTCAGCGCATTCTCGCTCTGGCGGCGGATGCGCAAGTCGAGCGTCTCGAGCCCCTTGAGCACCACCCAGGCGTTGAACGGCGACAGCGTCGGCCCGGTGTTGCGGGTGAAGGGCAGCAGCGTGTCGTTGATGAAAGCCTCGGTCCCGCACACCGCGCCGGCGAGCACGCGGCCCTGCCCGTCCATCATCTTGGTCGCCGAATAGGCGACGACATCGGCGCCGAAGTCCATCGGCCGCTGGAGCACCGGAGTGGCGAAGGCATTGTCGACGACGCTGACGATGCCGTGCGCCCTGGCGATCCCGCACACCGCTTCGAGATCGACGATGTCCATCGTCGGGTTGGCCGGGGTCTCGAAGAAGAACACCTTGGTCTCGGGGCGGATCGCGTCGGCAAAGGCCTGCGGATCGCGCGCATCGACGATCGTCGTCTGGATGCCGAACTTGGGCAGCAGCGTGTCGGTCAGCCAGCGGCACGACCCGAACGCGGCGCGGCCGCCGACGAGGTGGTCGCCTGCTTCGAGCTGGCAAAGCAAAGCCGCGGTCATCGCCGCCATGCCGGTCGCCATCGACCGGCACGCCTCGGCGCCTTCGAGCAACGCGATCCGCTCCTCGAGCATCTGCACCGTCGGGTTCTGGAGCCGCGAATAGGTCATGCCCGCCTGCTCGCCGGCGAAGCGCGCCGCGGCATCGGCAGCGCAGTCGTACGCATAGCCCGAGGTGAGGAACAGCGCCTCGCTGGTCTCGCCAAACTCCGAACGCGCGGTGCCGCCGCGCACCGCCTGGGTCGCGGGCTTCCAGTTCTGCGTGATGCTGCGGTCTTGTCCGGTGCGGCGTTTCATGGAGGACGCTTTGCGGCGGGCGGGGGGCGGGCGTCAAGGATAGGAAAAACTTGGCGGTCCGAACTTGCTGGTGCTTCTCACCGCAAATCAAGCCGTTCCATGTTCCCCTGCGAAAGTGTGCGTATCCCATCGAGCAGGGACGCGTGTTTCTGTTCCCCTGCGAAAGCAGGGGTCCAGAGTCACAAGGGCTGAACTGCCTGGCTCTGGGCCCCTGCTTTCGCAGGGGATCAGGGAAGTACCTGCCCCAAGAGCATAAGCGCCCTGCGAAAGCAGGGCCCAGGGTCGCAAGCGATGAACCGCTTTGCTCTGGGCTCCTGCTTTCGCGGGAGAACAGAAAAGGGAGCATGACGAAGGGGAAGGGCTGGGTTATCCCTCTCCCCATGCATCCCCGCCTCAAGGCCCTCGCCGAAAAGCCCTGGCAAGTCGCCCTGCTCCTCGGCGTCGCCGCGCTGATCCTGTTCAGCTTCCATATCGGCATCCCGAGCAAGCCGATGTTCGACGAGGTCCATTACCTCCCCGCCGCGCAGGCGCTGATCGACCAGAGCGCGCCGCGCAACGCCGAGCATCCGCTGGTCGGCAAGGAACTGATCGCGCTGGGGATGCTGGTCTTCGGCGATACCCCTTATGGCTGGCGCGTGATGCCGAGCCTCGCGGGCGCCGCGACCGTCATCGCCGCCTTCGCGCTGCTGTGGCTGCTGACCCGGCGGATGCGGCCCGCGGTGGTCGGCGCGCTGCTGCTGATGCTCAACCAGCTGCTGTTCGTGCTCGCGCGGATCGCGATGCTCGACGTGTTCCTCGGCGCCTTCCTGCTCTGGGCGATGGTCGCGCTGACCTGGTCGATGAAGGCCGGGACGCGCGAGCAGGCGCTCAGGCGATGGATCGCCGGCAGCGTGCTGCTCGGCCTCGCGGTAGGCGTGAAATGGGCGGCGATCCCCTATGTCGCGCTTGCCGGGCTGGCCTTCCTCGTCATCCGGCTGCGCGACGCGCGGCTGGCCAGGCGCCCGCTCGCCACCGCGATCACCGGCAAGGACCAGCCGCACGGGCCGGGGCTCGCCACGATCCCGGCGCTGCTGATCATGGGCGCGGTGAGCATCGCGGTCTATCTGCTGACCTTCCTCCCCGCCTTCTTCTATGCCGAGCGCCCGTTGACGCTGGCGACTTTGATCCCCTTCCAGCAGGAGATGTATGCGCTCCAGACGCAGGTGCTGAAGAGCCATCCCTACCAGTCGAGCTGGTGGAGCTGGCCGCTGCTGCTGCGGCCGGTATGGGCCTTCTACGAATTCTACAACGGCGCATGGCGCGGGGTGCTGGTGCTCGGCAATCCGCTGATCATGTGGGGCGGGCTGCTCGGCGTTGGCGCCTGCATCGTCGCCTGGTTCAAGTCGCGCGCGATCGTGCCGCTGGCGATGGCTTTGCTGTGGACCGCTTCGCTCGCGATCTACATTGTCATCCCCAAGTCACTGGGATTCTATTATTACTACCACCTCTCGGCGATCTTCCTGTGCCTTGCGCTGGCGGTGGCGTTCGACCATTTCGATCGCGGGCGGAAGCGCGGGCGCGAGGAATGGTTCCTCGCCGCGTCGCTGCTGGTGTTCGCCTATTTCTACCCGATCATCGCCGCCATGCCGCTCGCCGATGGCGGCGGCTTCAACCGCTGGATGTGGGAGTTCGGTTTCAACAACTGGCGCTAGTAGCGGCCCCAGGTGAAGCGCGACGACAGCGCGAAGTTCCACACCGCCGCGACCAGGATCCCAGCCATCGCCGCGAAGCGCCAGTCGCCGTGCTGGGCGTCGTGGAGGAACGCCGCCACCCCGACATTCGCCACCGCCGGCGGCGCGCAGACCAGGCAGAACGACACCCAGCCGCCGACCAGCTGGTTGAAGCCCTTCAGCCGCTGCTCGCGATAGGTCAGGGCGTTGTTGAGGATGAAGTTGAAGGTCATCGCAAACCAGGTTGCGGCGATCATGCCGGTGAGGAAGGGGGCGCCGGCGGCGCGGTAGAGGAGCCAGAGGACGGCGAACTGCACCCCCGCCCCCATCGCCCCGATCGCCGAGAACATCGCGAAGCGGACGGGGACGATCCGGCCGAACATCCGGTCGTACAGCGCGATGAGGTATTCGAGCGCGACGACGTGATCGAGCTTGCTCTCGCCCAGCGCGCGGGTGCGGAACACATAGGGCAGCTCGCGAAAGGCAAGCGGCCGCGGGCTCGCGGTCATGATGTCGAGCAATATCTTGAAGCCGATCGCCGACAGCGTCGGCACCAGCGACCGGACGATGTCGCTGCGGATCATGAAGAAGCCGCTCATCGGGTCGCTGAGATCGGCCTTGAGCAGCATCCGCGAGAGCCTTGTTGCGAAAGCCGATTTGGCGACACGGTCCCGGTCCCACTCCCCCGTCCCGCCGCCGTCGACGAAACGCGATCCGACCACCAGGTCAAGCGCGGCGTCGCCCTGCAGCGCGTCGAGCATCGCCGGCAGCAGGCTCTCGTCGTGCTGGAGGTCGCCGTCGATCACCGCGACCATCGGCGCGGCGGTGGCGCACATCCCCTCGATGCACGCGGAGGAAAGCCCGCGCCGCCCGATCCGCTGGATCACCCGCACCCGCTGATCGGTCCGTGCCAGTTCGCGCGCGGCGTCGGCGGTGCCATCGGGGCTGTTGTCGTCGACGAAGATCGCTTCCCAGTTGCGCCCGGCGAGCGCGGCGTCGAGCTTCGCGACCAGCACGCCGACATTGGCGCGCTCGTTGAAGGTCGGGACGACGACCGCGAGCTCGAGCGGGCCTGCGTTCACGCCAGCGCCCGGAGCACCGCGTCGCCCATCTCGCGAGTCGAGAGGCTGCCGCCGAGATCGGCGGTGCGCGCGCCCGCGATCAGCGCCTTCGACACCGCCGCCTCGATACGCTTCGCCGACGCGTCGTCGTTCAGCGAATGCCGCAGCAGCATCGCCGCCGAGAGGATCGCCGCGCACGGGTTGGCCTTGCCCTGCCCGGCGATGTCGGGGGCGCTGCCATGGATCGGCTCGTACATGCCGTTGGCGCCGGTCCAGGCGCTCAGCGAGGCCGAGGGCAGCATCCCGATCGATCCCGCGCACATGCTCGCCTGGTCGGAAAGGATGTCGCCGAACAGGTTTCCGGTGACGATCACGTCGAACTGGGTCGGGTTGCGCACCATCTGCATCGCGGCGTTGTCGATATACATGTGGGTCAGGCGGACCTCGGGATAGCCGGTCGCGACTTCGTTGACGACGTCGCGCCACAGCTGCGAGGTCTCGAGCACATTGGCCTTGTCGACCGAGCAGAGCTTGCTCTTGCGGCGCTTGGCCATCTCGAAGCCGACGATCGCAATCCGCTCGATCTCGCGCTCGTTATAGGTCATCAGGTCGAAGCCCTGGCGCAGCCCCTCGGCATCGGTGCGGCGGCCCTTCTCGCCGAAATAGACGTCGCCGGTCAGCTCGCGGACGATGACGATGTCGAGGTCCCTGACGATCTCGGGCAGCAGCGGCGAGGCATCCTCGAGCCCCGGGAACAGCGTCGCGGGGCGGATATTGGCGAACAGGCCGAGCTCGCGCCTGAGCCCCAGCAGCGCTGCCTCGGGGCGCAGCCGCCGCTCGAGCGCTTCGAAGCGCGGATCGCCGACCGCGCCGAACAGCACCGCATCGGCGCGCCTGGCGAGTTCGAGCGTGTCGGGGGGCAGCGGCCGCCCCGCGGCGAGATAGGCGGCGCCGCCGACCGGCGCTTCCTCGAAGGTCAGGTCTCCGCCGATCACTTCGAGCACGCGCCGCGCCTCGGCGGTGACCTCGGGGCCGATGCCGTCGCCGGCCAGGACTGCAATCAGCGGCATCTTCGCTCCCACGCTCGTCAGAATTGGCGCCGCTTTGCCGCCCCCGCGCGGCTTACGCAACCGCTCGCTTGAGCCGGTCGACCAGCCGCGCGCGGGCGGGGAGCAGGTCCGCCGCCCTGGCGGTCAGCAGGTCGCGTTCGAGGAAGTGGCCGGTGAGCCTGAGCCCGTCGAGGATATCGCCCCATTCGGCCGCCCCGCCTTCGATCAGGAAGCGCGGCAGCCGGAGCAGGCGGTTCTCATAGCCGGCCGCGCCCGAGCGGCTGACCGCGGTGCCGCTCTTGGGGCTGACATAGGCAAGATCGTCGTTGGTGCCCGTCGCCGCGCAGCGATCGAGGTCGAGCCCGAAACCGAGCCCGGCGAGCAGCAGCAGCTCGTAGCGCACCAGCGCCACGGCCCAGCCGCGCGCCGCGGGCGCCGCCTCGACCGCGCCGAGCACCCCGTCGAGCGCGCTGTGGAGATGCGGATAGGCCTGGCCCTCGGGCAGCACGCTGGCGGTCAGCGCAGTCGCCCATTCGAGCGCCGCGGCGGGGAGCGGCTCGCGGAACAGCGGCGCGCGGCTGTGGATCAGCTCGACGGTGAGGCCCGGCAACTGCTCGTCGGTCCGCGCGCGCCAGTCGCCGAGGATCAGGTTCGCCGGCTGGAGGATCGGCTTCAACCGCCGCGACCGCCCGCCGCGGACATAGCCGGCCTGGAGCCCGTCGCTCTCGGTCAGCGCCCGCACCACCGCGCCATGCTCGCCATGCGCGCGGACGGAGAGGACGATGGCTTCGGCGCGCAGGTGCATGGGGTGGGCTTACTCAATCCTCCCCCTCAGGGGGAGGGGGACCGCGCGAAGCGTGGTGGAGGGGGAGCGCGGCAAGGGATGTAGTCGAGAGGAGGCGAATCGCGTGGGGCGAGCCCCCTCCACCGCTTCGCGGTCCCCCTCTCCCTGCGGGGGAGGATTTGGATCAGCCGCCCCGCCTAACCTTCTTCGCCAGCTTCTCCAGCCCGACCGCAGTCACCGCCCGCTTCCCCGTCGCCACCACCCGGTTGAACCCGCCCAGCGCCGCCATCGTCAGCCGGTTGGCCAGGCTGGGGCGCAGCAGCAGCAGGTCGACGCAGGCCACGCCGCCGGTGGCGAACTGGCGCTTGTGCTGGCCTTCGCCCTCAGTGAAGTCGAACGTCGCGAAGCGCTGCTCGTCGAACAGGTCGCGCATCGCTTCGAGCTGGAGCACCGCGCCGGGCGACAGGTCGTTGAACGCCGGATCATGGCCGACATAGGCGTAGATCACCGTGTCGCCGATCACCGGGCAATAAAGGTACGCCGCGGGCTCGCCGGCGACGTAGAGCAGCCACGCGCGCACCTGGTCCGCGGCGGCGAGCGTCAGCATCTGGTTGAGGAATTCGGGGCTGTCGGGCAGGCCCGATCCCAGCATCCGCTCCTGATAGGTGCGCAGCGAGATCCGCCGCCCGACATCGTGGAACGCATCCAATTCGTCAGGCGTCGAGAAGCGCCGAACGTCGAGATCGCCCCCCGATTCGGCCGCGATCTTCTTGGCCTTGCGCCGCAGATTCTGCCGCGCATTCGACGAGAGTCCCTCGAACCACGCCTCAAACCCGGCTGCGAAGTCGATGAAATAGCGCGTGTAGCGCTGCCGCACGAACGGCAGCATCCCGCCCGAGGCATAGACCATCGCCGCCTGGCGGTCCTCGGGGAGCGACGTCACCGAATAGCCATGCGCCTCGCGCTCGAGCGGCGGCAGTTGGGGCAGCCGCCCCTCGCGCGCCTCGTCGAGGCTCAGCGGCACCCGCGCCAGCGAGCGCTGCACCGCCATCAAGGTCCGCGCGCCGATCTCGAACTTGAGCGGCATCGGCCTGGCCGGATACGCGGTGCTCACGCCGCGCGTTCCTCGACCAGGTTCGACCAGAGCTGCTCGGCCTGGCGCCAGCGTGTGCGCAGCGTGTTGGGGCCAAGCGGCGCGTCCTGCCGGTCGAGCGGCAGCTCGGGCCGGTCGGCGAAGTGCGAGGTCACCAGGCTCCCCGGGTGTTCGGCGAGGATCCGGCACAGAGTCTCGAAGCGGCGGACATGCACTGCGTTAGGCCGCGTTCCGGCGCGGTTGGCAAGCTCGAAGCCGTGCCCGACCACGGTCACCGCGGCATGATCCTCGCGCACCGCATGCTCGAGCGCGGCGCGCATCTCGGCCGCGGAAAGCGCGCAGATCTGGAAATGGCGCAGATGCCCGCGCTGGTCCTCGATCAAGGTCACCGGCACTTCGACTATCCCGCGATGCAGGATCGGCGCGATCTGGCGGGTGCCGAGGCTGCACGCGCTCGGCCAGGGATGCTCGGAGCCGTTATGGCTTGAATCATAGAGGAAGCCGAGCTCGGCAAGCGCCGCCAGCGTGTCGTCGCTCGCGGCGTAGCTGCCCGCGCGGAACGCCACCGGCTCGGGCGCGCCCGATGCGGTCAGCATGTCGGAAGCGCCCGCGATCAGCTCGATCTGCTCGTCGAAGCTGTACTCGATCAACTGGAACGCCGCGTGCGCCACGCCGCTATCGCCCGCCTTGGCGCCCGCCCAATTGGGGTGGAGATGCAGCTGCACTTCCTGCCCGGCCTCGAGCACGGCGCCGACCACGCGCTTCATCCAGTCGATCCCGTAGAGCAGGCACGGCATCGGATCGACGAAGAAGGTCGCCTTGAGGCCATGCCGCTTGAGCTGCGCCAGCTGCCAGCCGATGCCGACGCCGGCAGGCTCGAGCGAGCGCGCGGCGATGCTGTCGGCATCGAGTCCGGCGACATGGTGCCGCCACATCAGCTCGGTGTCGATCGTGAGGAAGACGCGAGTCATGGTGGGGAGATAGCGCGGGCGGAGTGAAGGAATTGCAAACTGACGGCCCATCGCCGTCATCCCCGCGAAAGCGGGGACCCATCTCCGGGAGATGCCAAGCATACCACCGCCGTCGTGCGCGTTGTCGGTGCGGGAGATGGGTCCCCGCTTTCGCGGGGATGACGGAGGGGGTGGCCGACGAGCCTAAGGCCGTATCCCGTACCGCGCATATTCCTCGTCGATCCGCGGCGAGATCGTCCGGGCGGCGGCGAGGTCGGCGTCGGCGCCGGCCTTGTCGCCCGCCTGCTTGCGGATCAGGCTGCGCAGGAACAGGCTGCCGGCCTGCTCGGGCGCCTGGTCGAGCGCGGCGTTGAGATCGGCCATCGCGTCGTCGTAGCGCGCCATCCGGAAATAGATCATCGCCCGGCTGTCGAGCGCGTTCGCGGGGTTCTCGCTCAGCTCGATCGACTTGGAGCAATCCTTGAGCCCGGTGTCGAGCTGGCGCTGCGCCGTCCCCTTCACCCAGCAGCGGCTGTTGAGCAGTTCCGCATTGCCCGGCGTCCGGGCGAGCTCGGCGTCGAGCGCGGCGATCCCCTCGTCGGCACGACCATTCTCGCCGAGCAATTCGGCCTGGGTCATGACCGGGTAGAATTTCTCCTTGCCGCCAAGGTCGATCTGCTCGGCGAGGATCGCCAGCGCTTCGTCGAGCTTGCCGGTGCGCGCCAGCTCCATCGCCAGCGTCCGGCTCGCGAAGCCCGATCCCGGCTCGGCCTCGAGCGCCGCGCGCATGTCGGCGATCGCGCCCTTGTCGTCGCCGCGCGCCGTCCGCAGCCGCGCGCGCCACAGATAGCTCGCCGAGGTCGGCTCGATCGCCAGCGCCTTGTCGAGATCGCGCGTCGCGCCTTCGCGATCGTAGATGCCCTCGAGAAAGGCCGCGCGGGCGATGTAGCGGCCGGCATCGTCGGGCTTGCCGGCGATATATCTGGCGAAGGCCGCCTGGATCGCCTGGAACGCCGGGGCGCGCTTGCCCGCCGCGACGCGTGCCGGTCCCATCGGATAGTCCGCGGGCGCGCTCAGCCTCAGCAGCCGGGCCTTGGCCAGCGCCACCTGCCGCCGCGCCGCGGCGATGTCCGCCGGCGCGACTTCGTTGACGCCGGTGATGACGCGTTCCTCGGTGGTCACCACGCCGCCCGCGAGCGATACGGTGCGCGACAGGATCGTGCCGGCGAGGACCGGGGGAAGCGCCTGGTCGCCCTCCAGCGCGAAGCCCTGGCCGCCATCGGGCAGCCGGATGCGGGTGCGCACCAGCTTGTCCGAGGCCGCGCCGCTGCTGACCGGGATGTCCTTCCACGCCGGCCGCGCCCGGTCCGGCGTGAAGGATATCCCTTCGATCGCGGTGTCGAGCTGAACCTTGAAGCGGTCGCCATCCTTCGCCCAGCCCTGATAGGCAAGCCCGCTCGCGGTGAGGATCGTCGCCCCCGACGCCTCGTCGAAGCGGATGCTGCGCTCGGTGACCAGGGTAGTGCCGAGATGGCCGCCGATGATCGAATCGACGATATTGTCCGACCGCTCCTTGCCGCCCTGCGCCGCGGCGGTGCGCAGCATCTCGGCCATCTGGCCGCGCAGCCGCACGCTGATCCTGAACGGCGCGGGGAAGGTGATCGCGGCGGTCTGGTCGAGGTCGATCTCGACTTCGGTCTCGGGCCGGGCCGTGGCGCGCAGCGGGATCTTGACCAGATCGGCACCGGCGATGCGCAACGGCAGCGCGTTGCGGAACGGCGGGGTGTCGTCGAGGTCGCTCAGCCGGCTGCCGCTGCCGGTGCCGTCGAGCCACAAGGTCTGGCCGGCGATCGTCGCGCGGACGATGACATGGTCGAACGCGCCGGGCATCGGCAGCCGCTCGGGGATCAGGTCGCCCGCCGAGATGCTGGTCGTCGCCGCCTCGGCCTCGATCCCGAGCGCGCGGAGGATCGACAGCAGCAGCAGCGACTTGGCCTTGCAGTCGCCATAGCGCACGTTCCAGGTCAGCGCCGGGGACTGCGGCACGTAATTGCCGTCGTCCATCCCGCGGAACAGGTAGCGGACCTTGTCCTGCACCAGCTGGAGCGCCATCGCCGCGCGGACCCGCGGATCGGTGGAGGCGGCGGCGATCCTGGCGACTTCGGCGGCGAGCGGGCTGCCCGCGGGAATCATCCCCTCGGTCTTGTAGAGCGGCGCCATCTGGCGCGAGACCGAGGCCCAGTCGGCATAGCTGCTCGCCTCGAGGATCGGCGGCTTCTGGAAGCGCGCGGGCGCGTCGCCGGGCATGTCGGGCTGCTTGCCCACCGGCAGGGTGACGTTGATCTCCTTGTAGCCGCCATGCTCGATCGTCAGCACGCCCGGGTTCTGGACATAGGTGCGCCAGTGGAGATCGCTGGCCGCCGGCCACAGCAGCCGGACACGCCCGAAGCCGATCTGCATCGGCGCCGCCATCATCGGCGCGATCGTCTGGACATTGCCCTGGAGCACCGGGTCCTTGCGGGTGATCGAGAAGGAGACGCGCAGCACGTCGCCGACGCGCAACCCCTCGACCGCCATCGTCGCGGTCAGCATCCCGCTCATGAAGCTTTGCTCGAGCATCTGCTCGCGCTGGAGCACCTGGAAGCGCGCGCCGCCGGCGATCACGTCGATATGCTCAGGCCCGCGGATGATCTCGACCGCGTGGATGGTCAGGTCGCCCTGCTCCGGGCTCCACGGCAGCTGGATCGTGCCCGCCTGCATCAGCATCTGGTTCGACGCGATTCGCGTCGCCATGTTGAAGAAGGCCCAGACCTGCCCGTCCTGCAGCCGCTGCTGCTGGTCGAGCATCAGGAACACCGGATCGGCATCGGTGAGCTTGGCGCCGTCGATCGCCGGCGCGGCCTTCACCCAGCCGGGCGCCGCCGCCGCATAGAGCGGCTTGTCCCCGGCATGCGCGACGCCGCCAAGACAGAGAAGGGCACCCGCCAGCAACGCGCGAAACAACATCATCCCTCCCCGATTTACCGTGTGACCCTAGCGGGTTGCGTGGGGCGGGCAAGCGGGGATCGTCGTTGATCAGAAGCCGGTAAGGAGCACGTCGAATGCGTCGATGATACGGTCATGCTCGTGGGCGAGAGACGCCATCTTCTTGCCGATGTCGCTGATGGGCGTAGCGGCCGCGAAGTGGGTCATCATGACCCACGGCTCGCCTCCGATAATAAAGATCGGATTCAATCGCGGTATGCGAGGGCGAGGCGCGTTGTCCGGCGTCAGCAACGGCACCATCAGACGATGGGACAAGTGATCGAGATAGGTGGACTGGCAATTCAGCAACAAGCCAAACCCTTCTCGAGCCGCATGTACATCGTAAGGCGCCATCTAGAAAAGGCGATGTTTTGCCAGCGGCAATCCGTTCTTTTCGACCCACGCGTTCGATGCGTCCATCGCCTCACGGTTCTCCTCGATCCAGCGCGCCTTGCCCGCCTCCTTCACCCTGGCCCGCAAGGTCTCGATATCCGCGCCGCTGACGTCGATCCCAAAATAAGCCGCCGCCTCGTGCACCTGCTCCGGCGTCATCCGCCGGGTCGGGATCGCGAAGGGATCATAGGCATTCGCTGCCGTGGCCATGGCGGTACTCCACTCGAAGCCCCGGAATATAACGACTCCTCAGCGCGAATGGAAATAGTCGTACAGGCTCTGCGCCATCGCCTTGCTCACTCCGGGCGCCTTCTGCAGGTCCTCGAGGCTTGCGCCGCGCACCGCGCGGGCGGTGCCGAAATGCATCAGCAGCGCCTTCTTCCGCGCGGGACCGATCCCCGGCACGTCGTCGAGCGGGCTCGCGCCGATCGCCTTGGCCCGCTTGGTCCGGTGCGCGCCGATCGCGAAGCGGTGGGCCTCGTCGCGCAGCCGCTGGAGGTAGAACAACGCCGGCGCGTTGACCGGCAGCGTCAGCTCGCGGCCGTCGAGCAGGTGGAACACCTCGCGCCCCTCGCGGCCATGGTCGGGCCCCTTGGCGACTCCGACCAGGCAGACGTCCTCGATCCCGAGATCCTCGAGCACGCCCTTGACTGCGTTGAGCTGCCCGCGCCCGCCATCGACCAGCACCAGGTCGGGCCAGCCGCCCCCATCACGACTGCCTTCGCGATCGGGGTCCTCGGCCTGCGCCCGTGCGAACCGCCGCCCGAACACTTCGCGCATCATCCCGAAATCGTCGCCGGGGATCGTCTCGGGATTCTTGATGTTGAACTTGCGATACTGGTTCTTGCGGAAGCCCTCGGGCCCCGCGACCACCATCGCGCCGACTGCGTTGGTGCCCTGGATATGGCTGTTGTCGTAGATTTCGATCCGGTCGGGCGGCTCGGGAAGCTCGAACAGCTCGGCGATCTCGGCGAGCAGCTTGGCCTGCGTCGTCGACTCCGCCAGCCGCCGGTCGAGCGCCTCGGCCGCGTTGCGCGTCGCCTGCTCCATCAGCCGCCGCCTCGGCCCCCGCTGCGGCACGCTCAGCGCCACCTTGTGCCCCGCCCGCTCGCACATCGCCTCGGCGAGCAGCTCGGCCTCGATCAGGTCGCGGTCGACGAACACGTTCCGGGGCGGCGGCACTTCCTCGTAGAACTGCATCAGGAACGCGCTGAGCACCTCGTCCTCGGGCACGTCGTTGGTGTGCGCCGGGAAGAAGCTGCGATGCCCCCAATTCTGCCCGCCGCGGATGAAGAAGGCCTGGATGCCCATCACGCCGTTGCGGTGCGCCATCGCGAAGATGTCGGCGTCGCCCACCCCTTCTGCGTTGATCGCCTGGCTGCCCTGGATGAAGGTCAGCGCCTTGAGCCGGTCGCGCAGCACCGCCGCCTGCTCGAAATCGAGGCTCGCCGCCGCCGCCTGCATTGCCTCGCCGAGCTTGGACTGGACCTTGGTCGACTTGCCCTGGAGGAAGTCGCGCGCGTCGCTCATCAGCTCGGCATAGCCCGCCGCGTCGATCCGCCCGACGCACGGCGCCGAGCAGCGGCGGATCTGATAGAGCAGGCACGGCCGGTCGCGCGTCGCGAAGAAGCCGTCGGTGCAGCTCCTGAGCAGGAACAGCTTCTGCAGCGCGTTGAGCGTCTTGCGCACCTGCCCCGCCCCCGCGAACGGCCCGAAATAATCGCCCTTCGCCCGCCGCGCCCCGCGATGAAGCTGGACCCGGCCGAATTCATGGTCGGCGCGCAAGAGGATGAACGGGAAGCTTTTGTCGTCCCTCAGCAGCACATTATAGGCGGGCCGGTAGCGCTTGATCAGCTGCGCCTCGAGCAGCAGCGCCTCGGCTTCGTTGTTGGTCGTCACGATCGTCATCGACCGGGTCTGCGCCACCATCCGCTGGAGCCGCTTCGACAGCCGCTGGACCTGGGTATAGTTGTTGACTCGCGCCTTCAGCGCCCGCGCCTTGCCGACATAGAGCACGTCGCCGCGCGCATCCTGCATCCGGTAGACCCCCGGCCGCGCCGGCAGCGTCTTGAGCACGTTGCGGATCGCCGCCACCCCCGCCTCGAGATCGGGCGCGCCTTCGCCGCGCACGGCATAGGTCGCCTTTTCCTCGTTGAAGCGATTGGGGGAATTGGGGTCGGACATTGAAGCGTTCATTTAGGAGGCGGCGCGCACGAACACTAGACAGGCCGCACGGCCGCGAACAGTTTCGCGCGCATATTGCGAGGGGATCGGGGATGATTCGTGAACTGGCTTTCATCGCCCTCATGATCCCGATCGTGCCCGCCACGTCCGCGCTACCGACGCCCGTGCAGCATCCACGCGAAGGAGCAACCATGTCCGACGAGAAATTCTGGAGCATCATGGCGGCAAGCGCGCCGGCCCCGGATCACTTTGAAGCACAAATCGAGCGCCTGCACCGGCAAGTCGAAGCCTTATCGACCGAGGAAGTCGCGGCGTTTCAAGCTGCGTTCGATCGCAAGATGGCCGATGCCTATAGCTGGGATCTGTGGGGAGCCGCCTACCTGATCCATGGCGGCGCCAGCGACGATGGCTTCGACTATTTCCGGTGCTGGCTGATCTCGCGCGGGCAAGCGACGTACGAGGCTGCGCTGGCCGATCCGGATACGCTTGCGCGGCTGATCCCCGACGGCTCGGACGAGCCGCTCGAACTGGAAGGCCTGGCCTATGTCGCATTCGGCATATGGCAGCAGCGGACAGGCCTGGGCCCCAAGGATTTCCCCAATGCCGCCGCTACAGGCTCGCACGAACCGAAGGGCGAGGCGTTCGAGGAGGACGACGACGCCCTGTCGAAACGCTATCCGCAGCTATGGGCGCGTTTCGGGCGCCACCCGCTGGGCTAGGTACCCTGCCCCGCAAACGGGGCGATTTGAATCGACACAAAAGCACGGCATAGTGAGCCGGAATTTCGGGAGAGATGCCATGAAGCTGCTATTAGCCTCCGCCGCGCTGCTTGCGCTCGCCACGCCTTTCGCGGCCTCCGCGCAGGCCGTCTCCCCGGCGATCACCGCCGCGCTTGCCGATTCCGCGCGCCCGCAAGCCGACAAGGACCGCGATGCCGCGCGCCATGCCGGCGAGATCATCGCCTTTGCCGGGGTCAAGCCGGGCGACAAGGTCGCCGACTTCCTGATGGGCGGCGGCTACTGGACCCGCATCCTGTCGCCCGTGGTGGGGCCGAGGGGCCATGTCTACGCCTATCAGGCGGCCGAGTTCATCAGCTACCGCGCCGCCTACGCCACCGAGCAGGATGAAGCGGTCAAGGGCTATGCCAATGTCACGCCCAGCCGCGGCAGCCTCGGTGAGGTCGCCTTCCCCGAGCCGCTGGATGCGATCATCACCGTCCAGAACTATCACGATCTCCACTTGAAGTTCGCGCCTCCGGGCGCGGCCGCGTACATCGCCAAGCGGCTGTACGATGCGCTCAAGCCGGGCGGGGTGCTGCTGGTGGTCGATCATGTCGCCAACACCGATCCGGGCTTCGCGGTGCCCGACACGCTCCACCGCATCGATCCCGCCGCCGCGCGCGCCGAGCTCGAGAGCGTCGGCTTCAAGTTCGACGGCGACACCCCGCTGCTCCGCAACCCCGCCGATCCGCACACCACCAATGTGTTCGACCCGACGGTCCGCGGCAAGACCGACCAGTTCGTCTACCGGTTCCGCAAGCCCTAAGGCCGCGGCGACGGCGCCGTATGGGTCGATGAAGCCCGGCGCCTCAACTATTCGCGCTTCTGCGCGATGCGAATTGGTGTAGGCTTCGCCGACCAAGGGGGACGGCCATGTCAAAGCCTGACTACGAGATACTGGAGCAGGCGTTGTCGAGCCTGGACCGGCTGTTGAAGATGTTTCAGGTCGAGCGGATCATCTATCTGGTCGGCGCCGGTGCTTCGCTGGTGCTGCTTACCTACGCAGCTTTTCTGATGGTGCGCGCCGGCAATGTGACGCCCGATCAGTTCGCGCTGCTGTTCGGGTCCGGCGGGCTGTTTGTGATCGCCGGAACCCAGGTCACCTTGTTCCTGCGCAAGGCATTCGATCTGATCGCCGATCTGATGCGGCAACTGGTTGCACAGCGCAGCGATGACTGATCGCGATCCAGGCAGGCTGATCGACGAGCTCGAGCGGGCGGCCCGGCGGCGACAGCCGTTCCTGATCGTCGGACTCCTGGCGATCGTCGCCGGGTTTCTGACGTTCAGCATCTACATCAATCAGCTGCTGGAGGCGACGCGCGCGCAGGCGGACCAATCGAAGACCCAGGCGGCGGCGCTTTCGCTCACGCTCGACCGGGCGCGCCAGGCGCTACGCGTCGGCGACCGCAAACGAGTCGCAGAACTGCTCGAGGTGGCAGAGGAACAGACCGGCGAGCTCCCCCTTTCGGCCAACCCGCTCGCGGCCGCGGCGGATGCCGGCGCCGGGCTCGACGATGCCCGGCCAAAGGGCTCCGTCCGGCCGCTGCCCTCGCCGGCACCCGCCAAACCCCGCCCCGGGGTCGTGGCGACGAATCCCACCCGCAACGCGGCGGAACAGACCATCGCGCCCAAGGCCGTCGAAACCTCGGCGGCAGTCCCGCCGCAGCAGGAGCAGCAGCCGCAACAACAACCGCCGCCGCAACAAACAGCAGCTCCCGCCGGGGACGCGCCGGGCCGGCTCATGCTTCAGAAACTGGGGTCCGAAGGCACAAAGGGCCGGAAAACCGCGATCGTGACGAACGGCACGAGCGCGTCCATCAGGTGCAACCTGGCGGCGTTTCGCGGCGAAAACAAATGGCCGCTCGCGCTCGCCCCTGGGACCACGGTGACACTTCTACCGGGTATCTATGTTTGCAGATATGGCAGCGAAACGCTCCAGTTCACGATCATGCCAGGCGACCGCTATCGTTTCAGCGCCAAATAACCGACGCGCCCGGCGCCTTCACGGCGCGGCATCCAGCACCTGGCGCACCTTCGCCGCCAGCTGGGCGATCGTGAACGGCTTGGCGAGGAAGTTCACGTCGTGGTCGAGCACGCCGTTATGGACGATCGCGTTGCGGGTATAGCCAGTGGTGTAGAGCACCTTGAGCCCCGGCCGCGCCGCGACCGCCTTCTCCGCCAGCTTGCGCCCGTCCATTTCGGGCATGACGATATCGGTGAACAGCAGGTCGACCCTCGGGTTGGCGGCGAGCAGGTCGAGCGCCTCCAGCGGGCCGGCGGCGTGGATCACGACATAGCCGAGCTCGCGCAGCGAATCGACCGAGAGGTGGCGCACGCGCTCCTCGTCCTCGACCACCATGACGATCTCGTCGTCCTTCGCCCGCGCCAGCTCGCCCGTCGCCGCCGCCGGGTCCGGCGCCTCGGCGACGCCGAAATGGCGCGGCACATAGAGCTTCACCGTGGTGCCGACCCCGGGCTCCGAATAGATCTTCACATGCCCGCCCGATTGCTTGACGAAGCCATAGACCTGGCTCAGCCCCAGCCCGGTGCCCTTGCCGACGCCCTTGGTGGTGTAGAAGGGATCGAAGGCGCGATCGATCACGTCGACGGGCATGCCGCCGCCGGTATCGGTGACCGAGACCACGACATATTGCCCCGGCTTCACATCGGCGTGCGCGACGGCATAGGCCTCGTCGAGATGCGCGTTGCCGGTCTCGACCGTCAGCCGCCCGCCGCCGGGCATCGCGTCGCGGCCGTTGACGCACAAATTGATCAGCGCGCTCTCGAGCTGACCCGCGTCGATGAACGCCGGCCACAGCCCGCCCGCCAGCACCGTCTCGAACCGGACCGTCTCGCCGATCGTCCGGCGCAGCAGCTCGCTCATTCCGCCGACCAGCTTGTTGCAGTCGAGCGCCTTGGGCGCGAGCGGCTGCTGGCGCGAAAAGGCGAGCAGCCGCGCGGTGAGCTGCGCCGCGCGCTCGGCGCCCTGCATCGCCGCGTCGATATTGGCGCCGGCCTTGGCGGGGTCGCTCGTCAGCCGGCGCTTGGCGAGATCGAGCGAGCCGATGACGATCGCGAGCATATTGTTGAAATCATGCGCGATGCCGCCGGTCAGCTGGCCGACCGACTCCATCTTGTGCATCTGGCGCACCTGCGCCTCGGCCGACTGCCGGCTCGCCGCCTCGGCGTGAAGCCTTGTATTGGCCTCCGCCAGCGCGTCGCGCGATCTCGCGGCGTCCGCCGCCCGCCGCCGCGCATCGCGCGTGACGAACAGCGCGACCGCCGCCACCGCCGCCGCGCTCAGCAGCTGCCAGATCGACAGCCAGGTCGCGCGCGACTGCGCGATCGCAGTGCGCTCGGCGAGCAGCCGGTTCTCCTCGGCCTTCATCGTGGCGATGATCGCTCGCGCCCGGTCCATCAGCCGCTTGCCGATCCCGGACTGGACCGTCTCGGTCGCGCGATCGAACTTGTGCGCACGCGTGAGGTCGAGACCGGCCGACAGCCGCTCGATCCGCGCCCGGGCAACCCGGGCAAGCTCGGCCGCGCGGGCCTTCTGCGCCGGATTGTCGGCAACGGCGGCGGCCAGCCCCGTCAGGTCCGCATCGACGCGGCGCGTGCCGTCATAATAGGGCTGGAGATAGGCGGAATCGCGCGTGACCAGATAGCCGCGCTGCCCGGTCTCGGCGTCCTGGAGGTGCGAAAGCGTGCTGCCCAGCCGGTCCTCGACCTCGAGCGTGTGGATGACCAAAGCCTGCGCGCGTTGCTGGCCCTGGAAGACCAGAAGCGTGCCCAGCACCGCCGCCGCCAGCACCGCAAAGGCTGCGGCGAGCGCGATCAGCCCCAGGTCGCGGCGAGTGTTGGCCATGCCGCTCTCTTACGGGATTTTACGGAGGGGGCAACAATTTGGCGCGGGTTCAGTTGATGGTGGCGAGCCCCG
Source organism: Pseudomonadota bacterium (assembly GCA_040388355.1). Classification (GTDB taxonomy): domain Bacteria; phylum Pseudomonadota; class Alphaproteobacteria; order Sphingomonadales; family Sphingomonadaceae; genus Sphingomonas. Next base: position 44,068 of record JAZKCD010000091.1, read on the forward strand.
CGATGGTGCGGTCGACGATCGGCTTGTCGGCGGCGGCACCGTGCTGCTCGGCGAGGATCGCGGCGGCGGCGCGGGCGGCGGCGTCGGCGGTCCTGGCGCGGATTTCGGCGATCGCGGCACGCTCGGCGGCGGCGATCTTGTCCTCGGCCATGCGCCCGCGGCGCTCGATCAGCGCGGCGGTGTCGGCCTTGGCCTTGGCGACGATGGCCTTGGCCTCGTCCCTGGCGCGATCGGTCAGCGCGGTGGCCTCGGCATCGGCGTTGGCGGTCTTTGCCTCATATTCGGCCTTGAGCGCCTCGGCCTCGGCGCGAAGCTTGCGGGCTTCGTCGAGCTGGGTGCGGATCGCCGCGATCTTGCCGTCGAGGAGCTTGCCGACGATGGCGGGCACGCGCTTCCAGATCATGATCGCGAACACTGCGATCATCGCCAGCGCGACCCAGCCGGGCGCGTCGATCCCGAACGCAGTGGCTTCGGCGTGATGCCCCTCGGCCGGGACTTCGGTGTGCGCCTTCATGTCAGACATCGGCCAGTGCCGCCTTTACTGCCTTCGCCGCATCGGCCTTGCCGACCTTCAGGCCGGTGAGCTTGGCGACGATTTCCCCAGCCGCCTCGGCGGCGATGCTTTCGATATCGGCGACCGCGGCGGCGCTTGCAGCGCGCAACGCGGTTTCGGCGTCAGCGGCCTTGGCCGCCAGCGCCTCATCGGCGGTGCGCAGCCGCCCCTCGGCGTCACGCGCGGTCTTGGCCTTGGCCGCCTGGGTCACCTTGAGCGCTTCGGCGCGCGCCTCGTCCATCGCGAGGCGATAGGCCTCCTCGGTGGCTTCGGCGTCGGCCTTGGCACGCTCGGCTGCGGCAAGATCCTCGGCGATGCGGCTGTCGCGCGCATCGACGGTCGACTGGATCCTGGGCAGCATTGCCTTGCCGATGCCGAAATAGATGACGGCAAGCGTCAGCAGCAGCCAGAAGAACTGCGAATAGGCGACATCGGCGAGCTGGTTCAGCTGAGGCATCTGAGTTCCTCGATCAGCGGCGGCGGGACCGGAATGCCGGCCCCGCCGCTACTGGACCTTAACGGGCGTAGAGGATGATCATCGCGACCGCGAACGCGATCAGGCCGAGCAGTTCGGCCGCGGCGAAGCCGATGTACATCGTGCCGGTCTGGCCGGCGGCGGCCGACGGATTGCGCATCGCGCCCTGGAGGAACGAACCGAAGACGATGCCCACGCCGATGGCGGCCACGCCGATACCGATCGCGGCAACGCCGGCGCCGATGACTTGTGCAGATGCGAGATCCATGATGTGCTCCGTTTAGAAAATTGCCAGAATTTTTAAAGGCTTGTTGAAAAGGACTTAGTGAAGGTTGACTGCGTCTTTGATGTAAAGCGAGGTCAGCAGCGCGAAGACATAGGCCTGGATCGCGCAGACCAGCAGCTCGAGCGCGCTGACTCCGGCGATGAAGACGAAGCAGAGCGCGCTGATCGCATAGCCGGCAGGCGTGCCGGCGTTCATGCCCTGGACGATGAAGCTGCCGAACACCTCGACGAGGATGTGCCCGGCGATCATCGCCACGAACAGTCGCAGCATCAGGCTGAACGGGCGCACCATGAACGAGATCAGCTCGATGGGGACGATCAGCGGCAGCAGCACCACCGGGGTGCCGTGCGGGATGAACAGCGAGAAGAAATGCAGGCCGTGCTTCCAGAAGCCGACCGCCAGCACGATACCGAAGCTGATGATCGCCATCACCCCGGTGACGCTGAACTGGCTGGTTACGGTGAACGGATGCCCGCCGGGGACGATCGCGAACGGCATCATCCCCATCAGGTTGGCGAAGAGGATGAAGGTGAAGACCGTGAACACCCAGGGGACATATTTGCGTCCCTCGGGGCCGACGCTGGTCGCCAGCATCGTATCGACGAAGCCCGTCAGGCTCTCGACCGCCATCTGCCAGCGGCCGGGCACCAGCTCGCGGCGCATCCCGCCGATCATGAACAGCCAGATCGCGCCGAGCACGATCAGCATCCACAGCGCGCTGTTGGTGAAGACGAACGGATTGCCCTGCCCCAGATCGCCGAAAATCGGCGAGATCTGGAACTGGTGCATCGGGTCGATTTTGCTCTCGGCCGCCACGTTCTACCCTCTAATCCTCAAGTCCCCGAAGATCATTCGGGGGGTTGTGTCGTACTGCGCATCACGTTGCGCACCGCAATGCCGAACCCGAGGAACAGCATCGCCAGCATTATCCAAGGCAAGGTCCCGAACAGCCGATCGAGCACATAGCCGATCACTGCGCTGCCCAGGGGGATGCCGACCAGGTCGGAAAGGATCTTGGTCCCCGCCGTCTGTGCCACCCGCAGCCCCGCGGCCCGCCTGCCCGTCCTGATATCCTCCTCCGTTTGCGCCTGCTTCAACCGCTCATCGAGCGATGTGATGCGTGCGTCCTCTCCGAGGGGTTCCAGATCGGGCTCGTTCTCGGTCATTTCCTGCTCCCATTCGCCTTTCAAGGGCCAACCGGAACAGCCTATACCCAGGGCGAGCCCGCCAAGGCAGGCGCCGTTTAGGAAGGGGGGCGATCCGAGTCAACCGTCGCGCAACTTTCCTAAAGCGCCCGCGCGCGCTACCCGTTCCCGATGGCCGCGCCCACGCCTTCGCCCCCCGACAATAGCGGCCACCGCGCGCGCCTGCGCCAGCGGCTGTTCGACGGCGGGCCCGACGCGCTGCTCGACCATGAGCTGATCGAATATCTCCTCGCGCTGGCGATTCCCCGCCGCGACACCAAGCCGCTGGCCAAGGCGCTGCTCACCGAGTTCGGCGGGATCGCCGGGCTGCTCACCGCCGATGCCGAGGCGCTGGCGCGGGTGCCCGGCATGGGCGAGACCTCGGCGGCAGCGCTCAAGGCCGCGCACGCCGCCGCGCTCCGCCTGCTGCGCGCGCAGGTCGCCGAGCGGCCGATCCTCGCCAACTGGCAGGCGCTGCTCGACTATCTGCGCGCCGACATGGCGCACCACGCGATCGAACGCGTCCGCGTGCTCCACATGAACAGCCGCAACATGCTGATCCGCGACGAGCTGATGGGCGAAGGCTCGATCGACGAAGCCGCGGTCTATGTCCGCGAAGTCATCCGGCGCGCGATCGACCTGGGCTCGTCGGCGATCATCCTCGTCCACAACCACCCGAGCGGCGATCCCGCCCCGAGCCCCGCCGACATCGACATCACCCGCCAGGTCGCCGAGGCAGGCAAACGGCTGGGGGTGACGCTCCACGATCACATCATCATGGGCTCCGAAGGCCATTCGAGCCTGCGTGCGATGGGGCTGATCTAGGGGCGGATACGCGTTCGCCTGAAGTAACTCCCCCTCCCCTCCTCACTCCCTCCGTCACCCCGGCCTTGTGCCGGGGTCCACTGTGCGTCTGCCCGCAGAGCAAGAGCCTCTTGTCCAACGCGTGAGGATGAGGGGACCCCGGCACATAGGCCGGGGTGACGGCGGAGGGAGGGGCCGCCGCCGGTTTGCAACCCGTGCGCCGCTATGGCACCCCTCACGCCTAGAACGGACTGGGAGCGGGCAATGCGCGGAACGATCCTCGGTTTCGATGCGGCGAGCGGCACGGGCGCGATCAACGACTTGTCGGGCGGGCGGCTGCGGTTCGGCGCCGACGCCTGGCGCGGCCCGGGCGAGCCCATCCCCGGCCGCCTCGTCGATTTCGAAGTGGCCGATGGCGAGGCAATCGACATCTACCCGGTTCCCGGCGGCGGCGGCGCCGGTCCGATCGGCTTCGGCGGCGACGACCCCGCACGATCGGCGATGACCGCGGGGATCATCTCGCTGGTCTGCGCGCTGGTGTCGTTCGTGATCCCGCATCTCGGCATTTTCACGCTGGTCGCGGCGGTGGCGTTCGGGATCAAGGGCAAGAATCTCGGCCGCGACCTGCCCGACCGGACCGCCTATTATCTCAGCATCGCGGGATTGCTCATCTCAAGCCTCGCGCTGCTCGTCATCCTGCTGACGCTGGCGGCGTGCGTCGGGGTGCTCGGCGTGATCGGGCTCAGCACGGCGGTCTGGAACTGACAAGCGGCCGCCGGACGCGAAGGTCCGGCGGCCGCCCCAGGAGCAGGGTTCAGGATCAGGCGGGCTTGGGCGTCAGGAAATTGGTCAGCTCGCTCTGGTTGATCGTCGCATTCTTGTCGACATCCGCCTGGGCGAAGGCCTGACCGACCCAGGTCGTCGCCTCGGCCGATTCGGCCTGGAACGCGGGCTGAGCCGCCTTGCGCAGCGCTATCATCCACTGGCCGAACTCGGTCTTGTCGAGCCCGCCGCTGGCGTCCTTGTCATAGCTGGCGAATTCCTGCGTCACGACCTGCGCGACCTGGCCGGCGTCGGTCGCGGGCTGGCCGGGGGCCGGCGCCGCGGGGGCGGCAGCCGCAGTCGTGGGCTGCGCTTCGGCAGCGGGCGTAGCCGGAGCCGGCTGCGCGGCAGCCGTGGCGGGCTGAGCCTCGCTGGCAGGTTCGGCCGGCGTCGGCTGCGCCGCAGCCGTTGCAGGCTGGGTCTCCGGAGTCGGCTGCGCCGCGACGGCGGCCTCGGCAGCCGGCTGGGTCGTCTCGGCGGGCGGGGGCGCAGTCTGCGCGGCAGCGGCCGGCGCCTCCTGCGGCGCGACAGTCGTGTCGCTCACGGGAGCTTCCTGGGCGAAAGCAGGCGAGGCAATAGCGACAGTCGTGGCGAGAAGAAGATACTTCAACATTATGATATCCTCACAAGTTATGCCCGGATTTTCTTTAATCCACGGGCGATGAATCTTTGTCCCATTCCTTCCATTCAACTCTCACGGCGAAGATGTTGTTCCGTTGATCCAGCCATGGTGTCACGGCTCACCCCCGAACCGCGCCGATTCATCGCATTTGCGTTGCCCTGTGTCGCTCGCGCCACACCGGCCTGCACACAAAAGCGGCCGCCGGACCCATCGGTCCGGCGGCCGCCTCGCGACTTTGCGCCGCGCTTATTGCGGCGTCGGCGGCACGGGCGCCGGACGCGGCACCTGCGGCGTGGGCTCGACCGGCGCGGGCCGGGTGACCTGCGGGGTCGGGTCCACCGGCGCGGGCCGGGTGACCTGCGGAGTCGGCTCGACCGGTGCCGGACGGTTGACCTGCGGAGTCGGCTCGACCGGAGCGGGCCGCGCCGGCGGGGCGTCCTGGGCGAAGGCAGGCGCGGCAACCAGCAGCGCGGCGGTGAAAAGGGCGGTACGCGACATGTCTCTCTCCTCTGTCCCCGTCTGCCCCTTCAACCCGCACCACGCGTCTCGCGTTCCGTTGCTGCTGCGGCCGGTCGCGGCTAGAATGCCGATCGTCCCGGTTCGCGAGGCACGCCGATGATCCCGATCGACCGCAGATCGCTGCTGCTCGGCGCCGGCGCCGCGCTCGCCGGCTGCCGCGCCGCCTCGGCGCCGGTGGCCCCGCCGACGGGCAAGGCGGCCAAGCTGATCGCAGCGGCACGCAGGCAGGTCGGCGTCACGCTGCATTATGATTCCGCCTACACCGCCCTGCCCTTCCCCAATGGCGACGTGCCGCGCGAGAAAGGCGTTTGCACCGACGTGATCATCCGCGCCTATCGCGACGCGCTCGGGCTCGATCTCCAGGCGCTGGTCAACGCGGACATGCGCGCCGCCTTCGCCGCCTATCCGAAGAAATGGGGCCTCAGCCGTGCCGACCGCAACATCGATCATCGCCGCGTCCCCAATCTGCGCGCCTGGTTCGCGCGCCACCACGCCGCGCTGCCGATCCCGGCCAGCGGATCGGGCTGGCAGCCGGGCGACATCTTCACTTCGATCGTCGGGGGCACCGGCACGCATATCGGTCTGGTCTCGGACCGCCCCGGCAGAAGCGCGCCGTTGATCATCCACAATATCGGCGGCGGCGCGCGCGAGGAGGATGCGCTGCTCGACTGGCCGATCACCGGGCGATACCGCTGGCAGGTCTAGGAAGCGCTTGCTAGGGGCGCGGGCGACTCCTGAAAGGCGCCCCATGGTCCCCCGCTATTCCCGCCCCGAGATGACTGCGATCTGGTCGCCCGAGAGCCGCTTCGCCATCTGGTTCGAGATCGAGGCGCACGCCACCGACGCGCTGGCGGAGCTCGGCGTGGTCCCCAAGGCCGCGGCCAAGGCGCTGTGGGACTGGTGGGCGACCAACCCGGTCATCGACGTCCCTGCGATCGACGCGATCGAGGCGGTGACCAAGCACGACGTCATCGCCTTCCTCACCTGGGTCGCCGACAATGTCGGGGATCAGGCGCGCTTCATGCACCAGGGCATGACCAGCTCGGACGTGCTCGACACCTGCCTCGCGGT
>JAZKCD010000092.1:0-5491 GCA_040388355.1 Pseudomonadota bacterium
ACGACAGCCCCTATCCGGTCAACCGCGCCGGCTTCGTCCAGCACGCGCTGTTCCACCGCCATCTGCCCGACGCGCACTGCATCATGCACACCCACACCACCGCGGGCATGGCGGTGAGCAGCGTCGAGGGCGGGCTGCGTCCCGTCAATTTCTACGCGTGCAACTTCGCCGGGCAGATCGCCTATCACGACTTCGAGGGCGTCACCGTCCGCGACGAGGAAGGCGTGCGGCTGCTCGAGCATCTCGGCGACAAGCGCGTGATGCTCCTGAAGAACCACGGCATCCTGGTGATGGGCCGCACCCTGCCCGAGGCGTTCATCAAGCACTGGTCGCTCCAGCGCGCGTGCGAGATCCAGGTCGCCACCGCCTCGATGGGCGAGCCGTTGCTGGTCCCCGACGAGGTCGTCGCGGTCCACCAGCGCGACCTCCACATGGTCCAGATCCCCGGCGGCCCCGGCGCGGCCGACTTCGCGGCGATGGTCCGGCTGGTCGACCGCACCGACCGGAGCTGGCGCGACTAGGACGCCCGGCGGAAAGCAAGCCTTATTGCAAATCGGCTTTTCGGGACGAAGTGACGAAGCGCGCCATGTTCCCGAGAGAGCGTAGGACGAAATCGTCTTCGATGCGCACTTTCGCGAAGCATTCGCGGACGTTCCAGTTGCGAATCGCATGGCTTCGTCCGCGTTGCCGGACGTTGCTACGGTCCCATGCGTTCACCTGTCAAAGAGCGGCCCCCAATCCTCTGCGGCCCGGCGAGGCGAACAGGTCAAATCCTATTTTGCAAGGCTCACCCGAACCGGAAGCCGCTGACCGCCCAGCCCATCACATGGTCGCGATAGTCGCAGACCGCCGGCCCCTCGCCGCCCGCGCCGAGCGCGACCATCAGCGGCAGGAGGTGCTCCTCGCGCGGATGGGCGAAGCGGGCATGGGGCAGCGTGTCCCACGCCGCCACCCGTCCGCCCCGACGCGCGGGATCGGGATCGGTGACCGCATCGACCAGCGCTGCATCCCATTCGCCGGACGGCGCGACCGCCTGGGGACCGCGCACGCGCAGATTGTGGAAGCTCATGCCGCTTCCGACGATCAGCACGCCTTCGTCGCGGAGCGGCGCCAGCGCCCGCCCGATCGCGAGATGCGCGGCGGGATCGAGATCGCGCCGGAGCGACAGCTGCACCAGCGGGATGTCCGCGCCCGGCACCGCGACCTTCATCGGAATGAACACGCCATGGTCCCAGCCGCGCTCGCGTTCGACGCCGACCGGAAACCCCGCGCCTTCGAGCAGCGCCTTCGCCCGCGCCGCGACATCGGGCGCACCGGGCGCGTCCCAGCGCAGCCGATAGGTATGCTCGGGAAACCCGCCATAATCGTAGAGCAAAGGCTGGCCGCTCCCGGCGTGCACCGTGACCTGCGCCTCTTCCCAATGCCCCGAGACCAGCAGGATCGCCCGAGGGCGCTCCGGCAGGCTGCCGATCAGCCCGGCGAGATAGGCCTGCATCGGCTGCCACATCGGATCGGGCGGGCCGCCTTCGGGATCCATGAAGAAGCAGGGGCCGCCGCCATGCGGGATGAAGAGCGTGGGGAGTGTCGTCATGCCGGCGAATGTCGGCGCTCTCCCCCGCCCCTGCAACGCCGCATCCGGAAACACGCCGTTTCGCTTCTGGATCGCTTGAGCTAGGCTCGCAGGCGATGACTCGCTTCACCGTCAACAAGCAGCCGGTCGAATACAAGATGGACCCGCAGACCCCGTTGCTGTGGGCGCTGCGCGATGCGTCGAACCTGACCGGCACCAAATATGGCTGCGGCACCGGCGAGTGCGGCGCGTGCACGGTCGATATCGACGGCGAGGCGGTCCATGCCTGCCAGGTGACGATCGGCGGGATCGAGGGACGCTTCGTCACGACGATCGAGGGGCTCGCCGAAAATCGCAGCCACCCGGTCCAGCAGGCGCTGATCGCGGCCAACGTGCCGCAATGCGGCTATTGCATCCCCGGCATCGTCATGGCCGCCTCGGTCCTGCTGCGCACCAACCGCGCGCCGAGCGAGGACGACATCAAGGCGGCGATCCCCAACATCTGCCGCTGCGGCATCTATCCGCGGCTGGTCGACGCGATCACCCGCGCTGGGCGGATCGCGAGCGGCGCGGAACCTTCTCCCGGCTCGGACGATGAAGAGGCCAGGCGCCAATAGCGCAAATGGTTGAACTCATTGGCGTTAATGAATCTTTCTATTGGCTGTCAGCGCAATTCAGAAACGGCTCATCGCAGTTAACCTACACGGAAACCACAGGCCGGCACCAATGCCGGGTGAGCGGAGACTCGAGGAATGTTCAAACCCATCATTGCGGCGCTCATCGCCGCCACCGCGCTGGTGCCGCCGGCACTCGCGCAGGACCGCCACCGCGGCGATCGCGGCGGCCAGCGCTCGGAATCGGGCGATCGCGGCGATCGCGGCCAGCGTTCGGAAGCGCGCCAGCAGCGCCAGGAATCGGCCCAGCAGCCGCGCGCCAACTGGCGTCAGCAGCAGCCGGCCCAGGCCCAGGCGCCCCAGCAGGTCCGTCAGGCCCCGCAGGCGGCACAGCAGCCCCAGCAGTGGCGCGGCAACCGTGGCGAGGGCCGGCAGGGCCGCGGCCAGTGGCAGGGCCAGCAGGGTCAGCAGCAGCAGGCCCAGCAGCAGCAGGCGCCCCAGCAGTGGCGTGGCCGTGGCAACAACGGCAACACCGGTGTGGTCCCGCCGCAGTACCGCCAGGATCGCGGCCAGGGCCAGCAGGCCCGCGGCAATCGCGGCCAGTGGCAGCAGGGCCAGCAGGCGCGCGGCAACCGCCAGGGCCAGTACAACCAGGGCTCGCAGTTCCGCGGCAACCGCGGCAACGGCAATCGCTGGGCGAACAACTGGCGCGGCGACGACCGCTACAACTGGCGCGACTACCGCAACAGCCACCGCAACAATTATCGCCTGCCCCGCTATTACGCGCCGCGCGGCTATAATTACGGCTATCGCCGCTTCGGGATCGGCTTCACGCTGAGCTCGATCCTGTTCGGGTCGCAGTACTGGATCGAGGATCCGTTCTACTACCGGCTCCCCGAGGCGTACGGCCCGTATCGCTGGGTGCGCTATTACAACGATGCGCTGCTCGTCGATGTCGAGACCGGCGAAGTCGTCGACGTCGAGTATGACATCTTCTGGTAAAGCGACGGCTTTTCCGAGGAGGCAGATGGAGGCCCGGTCGCGCAAGCGGCCGGGCCTCTTGCCATTTGGCGCGCGTGGGGCAATTTGCAGCCGCATGAGCCTGTTTTCACGAAAGCCCAAGAGCACCGCCCCCGAACGCGCGCGCCAGAGCCGCGAGATCGCCGCGCGGCTGGAGGCGACTCCCGGCATCCGCAAGGCGCCGGTCAACGGCGCCGAGATGTTCCTGTTCGAGAATTATCTGAGCGACGCGGAGTGCGCGACGCTGATCCGGCTGATCGACGCCGACCGCCGCCCCTCGACTCTGCTCGCCAGCCATGACGATCCCGAGTTCCGCACCAGCGACAGTTGCGACCTCGACCGCTGGTCGCCCGAGGTCCGCCCGATCGACGAGCGTTTCGCCCACCTGCTCGGCCTGCCCCCCGAAAATGGCGAGACGATGCAGGGCCAGCGCTATGCCCCCGGGCAGCAGTTCAAGGCGCATTGCGACTATTTCCACCAGGCCGAGCCCTATTGGCCGGCGATGGAGGCCTCGGGCGGCCAGCGCACCTGGACCGCGATGGCCTATCTCAACAATGTCGAGGAAGGCGGCGCGACCTGGTTCCCCCGCGCCGGCATCCGCGTCGCCCCGCGCAAGGGGATGCTGCTGATCTGGAACAACATGCTGCCGAGCGGCCATCCCAACCACGAGACGCTCCACGAGGGGATGCGGGTGCTCGAGGGGACGAAGTATGTCGTCACCAAGTGGTTCCGCGAGCGCGCCTGGATCAAGACGCATATCCAGACTTATTGAATTCTGCCGATGATGCTTGATCGGAGCAGGGTTCCTTTTCTTGTTCTCCTGCGAAAGCAGGAGCCCAGGGCCAAGCAGGTCAGCCCTCGTGACCCTGGACCCCTGCTTTCGCAGGGGAACACGGAAGTACCTGGCGAGAGGGATAAACACCTTCCTCCTCCCGGGGCGGAATGAGAACCTCGACACCGCCCTCCCCGCCCGCCAAGGTCCCGGCATGAACCCCGTGCTCAACGTCCATCGCTCGATCCTCGGCCAGCCCTGGCGCTGGCGCGGGCTGGCGACCGACGCGCGCGATCCCGGCTTCGCGCCCGACGACCTCGTCACTCAGCTGCTCCTCGCCCGCGGCTGCCCGCGCGACGAGATCGACCTCCACCGCAACCCCAGCATCCGCGGCTTCATGCCCGACCCGTCGATCTTCCGCGACATGGACAAGGCGGCCGAACGCCTCGCCGACGCAGTCGAAAGCGGCGAGCAGGTCACGATCTTCGGCGATTACGACGTCGACGGCGCCACTTCCGCCGCGCTGCTCATCCTGCTGCTGCGCGATCTCGGGCTCGAGGCGCGCGCCTATATCCCCGACCGGCTGATGGAGGGCTATGGCCCCTCGGGCGAAGCCCTGGTCCGGCTCCATGCCGACGGCGCCAGCCTGATCGTCACGGTCGATTGCGGCGCGCAGGCGTTCGAGGCGCTCAGACAAGCCCGCGATGTCGGCGTCGACGTCATCGTCGTCGACCACCACAAATGCACCCCCGAGCTCCCGCTCGCGCTGGCGCTGGTCAATCCCAACCGGCTCGACGAAGTCGAAGGCGCCGCGCACGGCCATCTGGCGGCCGTCGGCGTCGCCTTCCTGCTCGGCGCCGCGCTGATCCGCACGCTGCGTGCGCGCAGCTGGTTCGAGAGCCGCCCCGAGCCGCGGCTGCTCGACCTGCTCGATCTCGTCGCGCTCGGCACCGTTGCCGATGTCGCCAGCCTCAAGGGCCTCAACCGCGCCTTCGTGGCCCAAGGCCTCAAGGTGATGGCCCAGCGCCGCAACCTGGGGATGAACGCGCTGATCGAGGCGTCGCGCCTCACCCGCGCGCCGCTCTGCTCGGATCTCGGCTTCGCGCTCGGGCCGCGGATCAACGCCGGCGGCCGCGTCGGCCGCTCGGACCTCGGCGTCCGCCTGCTCACTACCCGCGACCCCGACGAGGCCCGCGCGATCGCCGTCGAGCTCGACAGCCTCAACGAGGACCGCCGGCTGATCGAATCCGAGGTCCAGCTCGCCGCCGAGGAACTCTGCATCGCCAAGAGCAACCGCGCGGTGGTCATCGTCGCCGCGCGCGGCTGGCATCCCGGGGTGATCGGCATCGTCGCCGGCCGCCTCAAGGAGAAGCTCGGCCGCCCGTCGATCGTCATCGCGCTCGACGAGGACGGCGTCGGCAAGGGCTCGGGCCGCTCGATCCCGGGCGTCGATCTCGGCGCCGCGATCCTCGCCGCCACGGATGCCGGGCTGCTCGCCGCGGGCGGCGGCCATGC
>JAZKCD010000092.1:5501-10045 GCA_040388355.1 Pseudomonadota bacterium
CCTACGCCGGCATCACGAAGGCATCCAGCACCACGATTGCATCGCTGGCGCTGATCGACTTCGAGAACGCCGTTGGTTCGCTCCCGCAGTACGCGGACACGCAGAACGCGGTCTGGGTCTGCCATCGGTACTTCTACCAATCCGTCATGGTCCGATTGCTGCTCGCCGCGGGCGGCGGCCATGCCATGGCGTGCGGAGTCACCATCGCCGAGGACCGGCTCGAGGCGTTCGCCGACTTCCTCGAGGAGCGCCTGTCCGAGCGCGTCACGGCGTCGATGGGCGACCGCGCGCTGCTGCTCGACGCGGTCGTGACCCCCGGCGGAGTCAATCCCGCGCTGGTCGCGGCGATGGAGGAAGGCGGCCCCTACGGCATGGGCTGGCCCGCCCCGCGCGTCGCCGCCGGGCCGGTCACGGTGATCAAGGCCGATGTGGTCGGCAAGGGCCATGTCCGCGCCGTGGTCGCGGGCGACGACGGCCGCAGCCTCAAGACCGTCGCCTTCCGCCAGGCCGAGACCGAGCTCGGCCAGGCGCTGCTCTCCGCCCCGCGCCACCGCAAGCTCTGGCTCGCCGGCCGGGCGAAGATCGACGACTGGGGCAGCCGACCCGCCGCCGAGCTCCATCTCGACGATGCCGCCTGGGCCGATTGATGGACCAGGCCTATCCCTCGGGCCACTGGACCGCGCGGCTTCCGAGGCAGGGCTTCAAGCATCTGAAACCCGGCCGCCGCTACGAAGTGACCGCGCCCTTCACCGATTATGACGGCGACCTGCATCCGGCCGGCGAGCGCTGGCGCTTCCTGACGCACAATTTCCTGCCCTATGAGGACGGCCTGTCGCTGTTCGTCTCGCTCGACGATGCGCAGGAATGGCATATCCGGCTGCAGTGGCGGCCGGAGACGCAGGCGGCGATCATCGATGCGCTGGAACAACATCTGCGCGCCTGCGAAGGCTGAGGGAGGAACGCGTGCGCCGCCTGTCGCTGCCGATCCTCGCCGCCACCCTGGCCGTCGCGCCCGCGGCTTCGGCCGAGACGCTGTGCGACTCGCTCAAGGCCATCGTCGCGGACATGCCGTCCACGAGGATCGTCCCCGAAGGCTGGGTCCGCTGCGCCCATGACACCACCGGCGCCTATCTCTGCCACGCCGCCGGCGGGCGCCCGCAGGCTACCGTCCTCGCCCATCTCGCCGCGCTCAACGCCGAGATCGCCCGGTGCTACGGCCTCCCCGCCCCCGATCCGGTCGAGAACCCGCACGCCTTCGTCATCGCCACCGGCGACCCGGCGATCACCATCGCCACCACCATCGAAGGCGCCGGCACCCCCGAGGGCGGCATCCGCCTGCGCATCGCGTTCGCCCATCCGTCTTGACCCGGTGCCCGGCTTTGCCTAGTGCCCGGCTCCACCCAGGACGGCCCCTTCGTCTAGCGGTTAGGACGCGGCCCTTTCACGGCTGAAGCACGGGTTCGATTCCCGTAGGGGTCACCAAACGCCTGTCGGCATCGCGCGGGCGTCACTTCCACCCTTTTTCCCAGCATTCGAATTCGAGCTTGGTTTCGGATGTGCTGAACACGAAATGCTTGCGGTTGAGATTATAGCCGGCCGCCTGCTTGCCGTTCAGCGTTCCGAGCCACCAGCCCGCGCCATCGGAGCTTCCCAGCCCGACAAAAGTGACGACGCGGGCTTCGCCACTGGAAGGCATTGTAATAGGACGGCTTCTTGCCGCCGATCGCCGCATAGCCAAGATACATCGTATAAGGCCCGGGCTGGTCGATGCCCATCGAGAAGCAGGTCATCGCTCTCGCCGTATCGCGGTCGAAGTATATCCGCCGCGGACCTGCGCTTGCGCGGGCGACCATAGCAATGCGCAGGCGCCGATCGTCAACAAGCCGAATGCTCGTTTCACAGAATTCTACACCCTTCTAATCTGCGTCGGGCCCGCGATTAGATGGAGCATATTACAACGGGCTCCGCCGCCCTAATATGAGCCGTGCTGCCAGCCCTTCTCCCAGCACTCGAATTCGAGTTTCGTGTCGCTGGTACTGAAGACGAAATGCTTGCGGTTGAGATTATGGCCCGCCGCCTGCTTGCCGTTCAGCGTCCCGAACCACCAGCCCGCGCCGTCGGAACTTCCCAGCCCGACGAAGGTAACGACGCGGCCTCGCGGTCCGCGCCACTGAAAGGCATTGTAATAGGACGGCTTCTTGCCGTTGATCGGCGCGTAGCCAAGATACATCGTATACGGCCCGGGCTGATCGATGCCCATCGAGAAGCAGGTCATCGCTCTCGCAGTATCGCGATCGAACGTATATCCGCCGCGGACCTGCGCTTGCGCGGGCAGCGATGCCAACGCGCAAGCGCCGATCATCAGCAATCTGAGCACTCGTCTCATAAGACCTCTCAAATGGTCCTGGGCAGCCTGATCTTACCCCGCGCGACCAGATCGTTCCATATGCTTGTCGCCACTACTTGTCTTCTCGTCGTCTCCCCGCGGGTATCCCTGGGCGCTTCGTAGGTCCCGACGACCAGGCTGACCGCAGAATCCAGCGTCCTCGCCTGCCGCAGTGCGGTCCCCAGATTAACATAATTCCTGGCCCCGTCCGACTGGGGATTTGTCAGCTCGTAGTTCACGAAACTCAACTGGTTATAGAAGGCCTGCTGGCCGGCCAGGGCATTGGTCTTTACATTGTTGCCGCCGAGTTGATAACCCCGATTGCCCGGCAGGCTGTTGTACAATGCGGCGCGGCTGTCCCGGATGCCCCATTGGGCCAGCCCGATGCCGGCCCCGGGCGCGCCGAGATAATCGTTCTGCCGCCGTCCCGGATCCATGAAGCTCTCCTGGGTGAGGCTGGCGATGATCGCCACCGCGGCGTGATTCGACCAGTTGCCTCCCGCCGGGCTGGTGAAATACCGGAATGCCAGTTCCTGGCGATAGTTCAGCGCGCGGTAGGCGGCCTTCTGTATCTCTCCGATGAGAGTCCGCTGCCTTCCGAAATCGCGTCCCTCGTTCAACTCGCCGGGGATGACGACCCGGACGAGCAAATCCTCGATCTGCCCCTTCACATATTGGCTCGACGGCGCGATCGACGAGCCCATCAGCCCGGGCAGACCGCCATCGTCCTGGCCCGGAACGCCGATCGCGCGGAATTTCGGAAGCGTCGAATCGAGCAGCCGCTGGGCGTTCCTGATCGCGGGGATATCGGAATTGCGGCGCGCCTCGGGAGTCCTCAGGGCGTTCCACTGATCGCCCCACCCGGTCGATGGCGTGCCGGCCGCATCCTGCGCTTGCGGCATCGTGACGAAATTGCCCGCGTCATCCATCATCAGCGTCTCGCCCGTGAGCGAGTCAGTGACCGTGACGAGCACGGCCGGAGTCGCGCCGACCCCGTTGCCGCGATTGGTGGTCGCCGCCGGGTTGGAATTGACGAGCGCCGCCAGCTGCTCTTGCGAGATCGTGAATTTGCTCACCGTCGCGCCGGCGACCATGTCGCGGATGAAGCTGGCGATCGTGTCGGGAACCGCAGCGATGAGGTTGTCGCCGAAGCTCGTCCCGGTGAGCACCGACCGTGTCGCGGCGTCCGCCAGGGTTTGGGCCGCGCCGCTGAGCATCTTCGCGCCGACCGAGAGCGTGCTCGTCACGTCGGCGCCGGCGGCGGCGTTCGGCGAGATGCGCGTCGTGGTCAGTTCCTTGGTGACGACATGCCCCACCCCTGCTGCGACCGCAGCTGCGGCGACGCCGGCGAAATCGAACTTGCTCTGCAGGCCCGTAGCGACGCCGATGCCCTGCGTGATCGCGCTGCTGAGCGCGGCCTGGCCCGCGGCGCCCCAGGCACTGGCGGCCTTGCCGAAGATGCCGCCCACGCCGGCGGAGACGATCCCGCTGATCCCGGCCATCGCGACGGCCTTCCAGCTGAACTTCTCCTGGATGCCTGTGGCGACGCCGACGCCCTGGCTGACGATCGATCCCACCACTGCGCCGACGACGCCCGCGGCGGCGATGAGGCCGGCGCCGACACCACTCACGACCGTCCCGCCGAGCACCGCGGTGCCGAGGATCGTCGAGATGCCCGATGCGATCCCGCCGACCGACGGCGCGATCGCCGCCAGTGCGGCACCTGCCGTCACCACCGTCACTGCGATCGCGATCACTGCGATCAGGATCATCCCGAAGACGCCGCACTTGTTTTTCTTGGGCGACTGCGGTGCCGGCGTGGTGGGCGAGAGATCGCCGATCGCCTCGGCCGGATTGTAGGGCTTGACCGAGCCGGCGTTGTACGCCGATTTGACCACGCCGCCCGGGAGGATCAGCGTCGAGCCCTCGGCGAGCGAACCGCCGCCGCTCAGGCCGTTGGCTTCGGCGAGCTTGTACCAGAGCGAACTGTCGCCCCAGACATTCTGCGCGATCCCCTGGAGCGTATCGCCCGAGCGCACGGTGTAGGTGCCGCCCGACGAGCCCTGGCTGTAGCTGTTGATCGGATCGTAGCTGTTGGTGAAGTCGGCGTAGGACGAGCCGTAGGTCAGCCCGCCGCGGAAGGCGCCGGGCGTGCCCG
>JAZKCD010000093.1:0-10173 GCA_040388355.1 Pseudomonadota bacterium
GCGCCCACAGCATCGGCAGCAGCGCCGGCGGCGGCACGTTGACCGTGTCGAGATACTGGGCAGTGACGGTCATCGCCTCGCCCTCATTCTCCCAGAGATGCGCGACGAGGGTGCGGACCTGGTTGATCACCGCGCCGACCGAGATCGCGGCGATGAAGATCAGGAAGGCGCGCAGCGGGATCACCCCGGTCGCGACCATGACGATCAGCGAGATCGACCAGACGCTGGCAGCCGCCTCGATCCACAGCCACAGCATCCGCGCCTCGCCCTCGGGCGGACGGCGGCGGAAGGCCGGGTTGATCGACAGCGCCGAATATTGCGCCACCACGCGGGTGCGCAGCGACGGGATCAGCAGCGACAGCGGCGCCAGCACGGCAAAACGGAAGATCAAAGCGACCGGCGCGAGCAGCGAGACGAGCACGAACAACGGCACCGACCACGGCTTCATCAGCGCGAGCGGCAGATATTCGGGATCCTCGGCAGTACCGTAGCGGGTGCGGGCGTGGTGGAGATTGTGGACCCCCTCATACATGAACGACGGCGCCATCAGCGGGATGCCCGCGAGCAGGTTCCACACCAGCCGGAAGCCGGGGACCGCCGAATGCTTGATATGCGTCAGCTCGTGGATGAAGCTGCCCGCGCGGTAGAGCGCGAAGATCGCGACCACGAACGCCGCGACTGCCCAGCCGCCCAGGCCCGGCATCATCGCCGCGAACAGCGCGGCATAGCCGACCGCCGCCGAGACGAGCAGATCGGCCCAGTAGATCGCCGGCTTCGGCACGTTCAGGTCGCGCGTCAGGTCCGCCGCGGTGCGCAGCATCGCCTTGTCGTCGGCGATACGCTCCGAGACGGGCCGCTCCGAGACGGGAATGGCCGGTACCGGCCTTGCTTCGGCCTGGCGCCGATCGAAGGTAAGCGAACTGGTCATAGGTGGCCCATTGCATGGAGATAGTGGCTAGATGGTGGCGGTAACAGGGGGTGGGCGTGGCGCATTGTCCCGGGTCAGGAGGTTCCGCTTGACAGGATCAAGTGCGCTGGCAGGACTGCGCGGCGTCGTCCCTGAAAGGCTCCGATCTTGGCCATGCCCGCTCTCTCCATCCGCCCGGTCAACAGCAAGGCCGACCGCAAGGCCTTCATCAATCTCGCCTATCGGCTCAACGCCGGAGACCCCAATTGGGTGCCGCCGCTGAAGAGCGAAGTGGCGAGCACGATCGACCCCAAGAAGAATGGCTGGTTCAGCCACGCCGAGGCGCAGCTGTTCCTCGCCGAGCGCGACGGCAGGCCGGTGGGGCGGATCTCGGCGCATATCGACTTCCTCGCGCTCGAGATGCCGCCCGAGAAGGGCTTTGGCCCGGGCACCGGCTTCTGGGGACTGTTCGAGGCCGAGGACGAGAACACCGCCAAGGCGCTGATCAACACCGCCGAGCAATGGCTGCGCAACAAGGGGATGACCCGCGCGCTGGGGCCGGTCAGCCTGTCGATCTGGGAAGAGCCGGGGCTGCTCACCAAGGGCTATGACCATTCGCCGATGGTGATGATGGGGCACCACCTGCCGCAATATCGCGGCTGGATCGAAGCCGCGGGCTACACCGTCGCCAAGAAGCTGGTGACCTATGACCTCGACGTCAGCCACCCCTTCCCGCCGATCGTCCAGCGCATCGTCGAAATGGGCGAGAAGAACCCGCGCATCCGCATCCGCACGATCGACAAGTCGCGCTTCGCCGAGGAAGCCGCGGTCATCCTCCATATCCTCAACGACGCCTGGTCGGACAATTGGGGCTTCGTGCCGCTGACCCAGCCCGAGATCGACGATGTCGGCACCAAGCTCAAGCCGCTGGTGTTCGAGGAAATGATCCGCATCGCCGAGTATGACGGCGAGCCGGTCGCCTTCATGATCGGGCTGCCCGACCTCAACGAGCCGCTCAAGGCGATGAAGGGCTCGCTGCTCCCGTTCAATTGGATCAAGCTGTTGCTATGGCTGCGCAATCCGCGCTCGCATGGCGCGCGGGTGCCGCTGATGGGGGTGGTCAAGAAACTGCAGGCGTCGCGCACCGCGAGCCAGCTGGCCTTCATGATGATCGAGTTCATCCGCCGCGCCGCCACCGCCAAATATGGCTGTCAGCGCGCGGAGGTGGGCTGGATCCTCGAAGACAATCAGGGGATGGTCGCCATCGCCGACGCGATCGGCAGCAAGATCAACCGCGAGTATCTGATCTACCAGCGCACGCTCTGACGGCGCTGCATGCTGTGGCATGAAGGTCCCTGTTCCCCCGCGAAAGCAGGGGCCCAGAGCCAAGCAGGCCTGTCCTTTGCGACCCTGGACCCCCTGCTTTCGCAGGGGAACAAGACGCAATCGGCCCGCGGCGCGAACGCAGCGCCGCGGGCCGGGTTCGCGTCAGCGGGCGGGGTCGTAATGGTCCGAGCGGAGCCAGGCGTCGCGGGTCTTGCAGGTGCGGCGGGTCAGTCGGCTGCCGATGACTTCGCGCTCGACGCAGTAGCGGGTCTCGGCAGTCGCGCGCGCCTTGGGGGCGGCCTTGGCGGGGGTCGGGATCGGATCGGCGAAGGCGGCGACGGGGGTGCCGATCGCGAGCGTGACGGCGGCGGCGATGGCGGCGATGCGGCCGATGGCGGGGATCATGGTCATGGGGCTATTCCTCTGCTTTCCCTGAAACGGGGCAGGCTGGGGGCGCCTGCACCAAGACCTAGTGCATTATGCGTGCCATACACTCGGCGTGAGCGATTTCAGTGACTTAGCGGGATAGCGCGGCGCGAGAGGTGCTATAGAGCAGTAATACACGCCGGATTTTGGGATTTTCGGCGCGGGTCGCGTCCGGAACCGGACAGGGGCCGTCCGGAAGCGGACGGCGGCCGGCTAGCGCAGGCTGACCCAGGTCGGGGCGTGGTCGCTGGCGCGCTCGCGGCCGCGATACTCCTTGTCGACCCCTGCCCCGTTCATCCGGTCCGCCGCCTGCGGGCTGAGCAGCAGGTGATCGATCCGGAAGCCCGCGTCGCGCTGCCAGCAGCCCGCCTGATAGTCCCAGAAGGTCCAGATCCCGCCGGCGGGGAAGCGCGTGCGAAGGCTGTCGGTCCAGCCCTGGGCGAGCAGGGCGCGGTAGCGGTCGCGCGATTCGGGCTGCATCAGCGCATCGCTCGCCATCGCGCGGACCGAGAAAGTGTCGTCGTCGTTTGGAATGACGTTGAAGTCGCCCGCGAGCACCACGGGGCGCTCCTCGGCGAGCAGCGCGCGGGCGCGGTCGGCGAGGCGCTCCATCCATTTGAGCTTGTAGTCGAACTTGGGGCCCGGCTGCGGATTGCCGTTGGGCAAGTAGATCGAGGCGATGACGAGGTCGCCGATCTCGACTTCGATATAGCGGCTGTGCGCGTCCTCGGGATCGCCCTCGAGCCCGCGCCGGCGCTCGACCGGCTCGGCGCCGCGGGCGAGGACGGCAACGCCGTTGAACCCCTTCTGGCCGTGCCAGATCGCGCCATAGCCGGCGGCCTCGATCTCCTTCAGCGGCATTGTCTCGTCCGAGCTCTTGAGCTCCTGGAGGCAGACCAGGTCGGGCTTCTGCTCGGCGAGATACTCGAGCAGGCGCTCCATCCGCGCCTTGATCCCATTGACGTTGTAAGTGACTATTTTCAAACGGAAAAACTCGATCCGCAGCCACAGCCCGAGGCCGCGTTGGGGTTGGTGACCTTGAAGGCCGCGCCGCCGAGCGATTCGACATAGTCGACGCAGGCGCCGCGGACGAGATCGAGGCTGATGGCGTCGACCACCAGCCGGACGCCCTGGGTCTCGGCGACGGTGTCGTCGGCCTCGACCCCGTCGGCAAAGCCGAACTGGTACTGGAAGCCCGAGCAGCCGCCGCCCTCGACCGAGAGGCGGAGAATCGCGGGCTTGCCGGTCTTGTCCGCGATCGCCGCAACCCGCGCCGCGGCGGCGGGGGTGAGCGCGATGTCCTGGGCGAGCGTCGTCATGCG
Organism: Pseudomonadota bacterium; assembly: GCA_040388355.1. Classification (GTDB taxonomy): domain Bacteria; phylum Pseudomonadota; class Alphaproteobacteria; order Sphingomonadales; family Sphingomonadaceae; genus Sphingomonas. The sequence goes on from JAZKCD010000093.1 coordinate 3,982, forward strand.
CTGGAGATAGGGCGGCGCGGGGCGGGAGGCAACCGGATGGGCCGCGTCATATTATTCAACCGAAAGGTTGAACGAAAGCACGAAGAAAAATGCCGTGTGTGTGCGCGTTCCTCTGGGGAAGGAGGACGATCTCGTCGCGGATGCGGACATTCGCGAAGGAGTCGCGGAGGAGTCGCGAAGGTTGAATTGCGTCTCGCGCGCGATTGTGGCGGTTCGCGACGGTTTTAGCGAGTTGGACGATGTCAAAGAGCCGGTGATGCTCCGCGAGGGTAGCGAGATCGGCGCTTGTAGGACAGCCAAACGGAAAGGGGGCCGCCTTCGCGGGCAGCCCCTCTCCTCTCCGACTCTGAAACGGGTGGTTAGTTCGCGGGTCCGCCGACGGCGCCGGCCTGGCGGTCCTGGATCGCGGTGAGATAGTCGCCGCTCTGGAGGAAGGGGATCGGGTTGACCGCCTTGCCATCGACGCGGACTTCGTAGTGGAGGTGGCTGCCGGTCGAGCGGCCGGTCGAGCCCATCAGGCCGATCATCTGGCCGCGACGGACGCGGGTGTTGGGCTCGACGAGGATCTTGGACATGTGGCCGTAGCGGGTCTGGATGCCGCGGCCATGGTTGACCTCGACCATGTTGCCATAGCCGCCCGAGACGCCCGCGCGGCCGACGATGCCGTCGGCGGTGGCGTAGATCGGCGTGCCGATCGCACCGGGAATGTCGACCCCGGCATGCATCGCCGCGGTGCCGCGGAACGGATCCGAGCGGACCCCGAAGGTGCTGGTGAACTGGATATGATCGACCGGCTGCATCGACGGGATCGAGATCACGGTCTGCTCGAGCGAGTCGAGCCGCTGCCAGGTGAGGAACAGCGCGCGGAACTGCGCGTCCGAATCGGCGGCGGCAGTGGTGCCGTCATCGCCGTCGGCGGCTTCGAGCGGGCCGCCCATGCCGCCCGCGACGAGGGGCACGTTGCGGACATAACGCTCGGGGCTGAGCCCGAGGCGGCGGATCTGCGCGGCGGTCTGCTCGTAGCGGGCCTCGCCGGCGGCGCGGGCCTGCGCGGCCATCGCGACCTGGCGGGCTTCGAGGCGGCGGAGCGGCTCGAGCACTTCCTCGGCGACGGCGCTGGTCTTGGCGCTGGTCTCGGGCAGCGGGGCGAGGATCTTGGCGCGATCGGTCTTGCCGGTCATCACCGCGGTGATCACTGCCTGCTGCTGCTCGACGCGATCGGCATGCGCCTTGGCGGCTTCCTTGGCGGCGTCGACATCGGCGCGCATCTTCGCGACCTGCTGGCTCATCGCGGCCATCCGCGCCTCGGGCGAGACGTCCTGAGCGACGCCGCTGACGACGATCGCGCCCATCGCGGCCTGGACGACGCCATAGCCCGAGAAGGTGACCGTCAGCGCCGCGACGCATGCGACGACGGCCTGGGTGCGGCCGGCGATGCTGAAGCGGCGGAGGTCCCGGCCGTCGTGGAAAATGAAATCGCGCGTCGTGAAGAATTTGCGGAACCGGGCGCCCAGCGTCGCGTTCTTGGTGTTGGAAGCGTTAGCCATGAGTCCCCGGAAACCCCAAAAAGACCTACCGCACCGGCGCGACCCGACGGCAGCCCTCAATTCTCGACAGTCTGGAAGCAGCCCCTCCGCTTCGGACGCTGCATCTGACGCATGGTTTCAGTCTTGGGCAAGGGGCTGGTAATATTCTCGCGTCAGACCGGCTGACTCGCGCGCCGAGTCGTTGAACGGAGGCTTAAGCAAACCCCGGAAGTGGCGGTTTACTAGGTGTTTCCACGTAGGTGCCGGCGCCAGCTTGCGATCCGCACAGGCCGATTCGAACCACTTTGTGCCGGCCCGGACATGGACGATCTCGTCGGTCAGGATGCGCTGGAGGATGCGAGTGGTACCGGTGTCACCGGCCGCCGCGAAACGCGCGATCGTGGCAGGCGTGACGTCGAGTCCCCGCGCTTCGAGGACCATCGGGACGACGGCGAGGCGCGCGAGGACGTCGTACGAGGTCTCGGCGGCGGCATCCCACAGCCCGTCATGCGCGGGGAGCGCGCCGTAGTGGCTGCCGAGGCTGCGCAGCCGCCGGTCGAGCAGCGCGAAGTGCATCGCCTCGTCGGCGCCGACCTTCATCCAGTCGTCGGTAAAGGCGCGCGGGAACTGCCCGCCGAAGCGGCCGGCCATATCGAAGGCGAGGTCGATCGCGGCGAACTCGATATGCGCGAGCGCGTGGATCAGCGCGATCCGGCCGCGCTCGGACCCGCCCTTGCCGCGCTTGGGCATGCGGTTGGGGGCAAGCAGCTCGGGGTGATCGGGGCGCGCGGGGCGATCGGGCATCGCGACGTCGAATTCGTGGTCGAGCCGGCCGAGGCGCCAGTCGCGCGCGGCGGCGCGGGCGGCCATCACCTTGGCGTGGGGGTCGGCGGTGGTGAGGACGGTGCGGATGGCGGCGGCGATGGTTTGACTAGCGGGCATTGGAATTCCCCTCTCCCATAGGGAGAGGATACGGAGACTTGGCAGCTTGCTGCCTAGTCGCAGTTGGTGAGGGGTTACGACAGTCTTGAGGTTCGAAACCCCTCACCCAGCTCCGACTAGGACCGCGCTGAAGAAGCGCGACCCAAGTCTGCGCAACCCTCTCCCTATGGGAGAGGGGAAGAGCGAAAGCAGTCACCCGCCGACCATTTCCCGCACCGACTCCAGCACGTCGATCGCGTGCCCCGGCACGCGCACCCGGCGCCACGAGCGGAACAGCTTGCCTTCGGCGTCGAACAGGAAGGTCGAGCGGTCGATGCCCATATATTTCTTGCCGTAGAGCTGCTTCTCGACCCAGACGTCGAACGCCTGCATCGCCTTGTCCTCGGTATCGGTGGCGAGTTCGACGGTCAGGTCGTATTTGGTGATGAACTTCTGGTGCTTGATCGCATTGTCGCGCGAGACGCCGAGGATTCGGGCGCCGAGCGCCTCGAATTCGGGGAGCAGCCCGGAGAAATCCTGCGCCTCGCGGGTGCAGCCCGAGGTGTCGTCCTTGGGATAGAAGTACAGGACGAAGGGGTGGCCGACATGGTCGCGCAGCGCGATCTTGCCGCCGCCGGTCGCGTCGAGCTCGAGTGCCGGGAGCTTGTCGCCTTCTTCGATCGCCATCTCAGTCTCCTGCCTGCGCGCGGATCGCCCCCCAGCACGCGCGCACCTCCTGCCGTGTGCGGCCGAGCGACGCAACCACGGCGTCCCAATCCTCGACGCCGACCGCGCGGGCGACGATCGCGCGCGTGGCCTCGGCGGGCGGCCGGCAATCGGGGGCGACGAGGCGGAGGGTGACGAGCAGGCGGGTGAGGAAGTCGTGCGCCGCGTGCATTGCCGGGGACAGATGGCCGGCGGCGGCGAGCGCGTCGATCGCGCGGGGGAGCCGCGTCTCGAAGCCGGTCCGGAATTTGAGCTGCATCGCGTGGACTGCGAATTCGAGATCGACCAGCCCGCCGTCGAGCAGCTTGGCGTCGAGCGGGCCCTTGGGCGGTTTGTGCTGGGCGATCTCGTCGCGCATCTTCGCGGCCTCGGCGACGATGTCGCGGTCCGGACGCTTGCCGGCGAGGACGCGGGCGATGACTTCGCGCACCGCGGCACGGGCTTCGGGCGAGCCGAATACCGCTCGGGCGCGCGTGAGGGCCATATGCTCCCAGGTCCAGGCGCTCTCCTCCTGGTAGCGCTGGAAGCCGTCGAGCGAGACCACCAGCGGGCCCTGCGCGCCCGAGGGGCGCAGGCGGGTGTCGACTTCGTAGAGCGGGCCCGAGGCGGTGGGCGCGGAGAGCGCGCCGGTGACGCGCTGGCCGAGGCGGTTGTAGTAAGTGACCGCGCCGAGCGGCTTGGCGCCGTCGGATTCCGCCGCATAATCGCCGGTGAAGACATAGACGAGGTCGAGGTCCGAGGCGTCGGTGAGCGCCTCGCCGCCGAGCCGGCCGAGCGCGAGGATCACCAGTTCGCTGCCGGGCACGCGGCCGTGCGCGGCAGTGAATTCGTCGACGGTGGCCGCGGCGAGCACCTCGATCGCGGCGTCGGCGACGCGGGCATAGCCGGCCGAGACTTCGAGCGGGTCGCTGGCGCCGGCGACGATCTGGGTGCCGAGCGCGAACTTCTTCTCGCCGACCAGGCGGCGGACATGGTCGAGCAGCCATTGATAGTCGCCGCCGCGCTCGCGGGTGCGGAGCTCGGCGATGAGGCCGGGAACGTCGGCGACGGGCTTGAGCGCAGTCGCGTCGATCAGCCCGTCGAGCAGTTGCGCGCGGCTGGCGAGGCGGTCGGCGAGCGTGGGGGCGTGGCAGAGGATCGTCGTCATCAGCCGGGCGAGCGCGGGCTGCGCCTCGAGCAGGCGGAAGAAGTTGATCGCGCTGGGCAGCCGCGACAGCATCGCGTCGAAGCGGGCGATGGCGTGGCTCGGGTCGGGCCCGGCGGCGAAGGCGGCGATCAGCCCGGGGAGCACCGATTCGAGCGCCTCGCGGGCATGCGCGGTGCGCAGCGCGGGGTAGCTGCCGCCGCTGCGCCAGGCCTCGATCAGGCGGAGCGCCGAGGCGGGATCGGGGAAGCCGGCCTGGCCGAGCTGCGCCTCGAGCGTCTCGCCGTCGCTGGCGAGGCCGGGGGAGGCTTCGCCGGCGAGGCCGTCATAGACTGCGCCGACGCGCTCGACATGCGGGCGGAGGCCGGCGACCAGCGCGGCGCCGTCCCCTGCCCCGTCGAGCGCGGCGACGTTGTCGAGCGCGGCGGAGTCGGTGGGGAGGCTGTGGGTCTGGCGGTCGTCGACCATCTGGAGGCGGTGCTCGACGGTGCGCAGGCGAGTATAGGCGGCGGTCAGCGCGGCGGCGTCGCCCGAGTCGATCCAGCCGGCGCCGGCGAGCGCGGCGAGCGCGGCGCGCGTGGCGGGGACGCGCAGCGCGGAGTCGCGGCCGCCATGGATGAGCTGGTGGATCTGCGCGTAGAACTCGATCTCGCGGATGCCGCCGCGACCGCGCTTGAGGTCGTAGCCGGGGCCGAACGCCTGGCCCTGGGCGTGATGGTCGCGGATGCGGCGGCTGATGTCGCGGATCTCGCGGATCGTGCCGAAGTCGAGCGCGCGGCGCCAGACGAACGGGCGGATCGCGGCGAGGAAGCTGGTGGCCAGCGCCATGTCGCCGCTGCACGCGCGGGCGCGGATGAAGGCGGCGCGCTCCCAGGGGAGGGCCTGGGATTCGTAGTAGGAGATCGCGGCCTCGACCGGGAGGACGATGGGGGTGACTTCGGGCGAGGGGCGCAGGCGCAAGTCGATGCGGAAGACATAGCCGTCGCCGTCGCGCGCCTGGAGCAGCTCGATCACGCGGCGGCCGATGCGGACCGCGGCCTCGGCGGGCTCCTCGCGCGGGCGGCAGGGGAGCGTGTCGGGGTCGAAGATCAGGATCGGGTCGATGTCCGACGAGTAATTGAGCTCGCGGCTGCCGAGCTTGCCGAGCGCGATTCCCGCGAAGCCCCGGGCCTCGGCGCCGGGAGTCCGCTCGGCGATCGCCGCGCGGATCGCACGGTCCAGCGCAAGATCGGCGAAGGCGCTGAGGTAACCGGTGACCTGCGTCAGGTCGTAGCGGCCGGCGAGATCGCCGATCGCGACGAGCAAGGCGAGGCGGCGGCGCTCGAGCCGGAGGCGTTTCCCCTCCCCCATCGCGGCGTCGCCGCCATCGGCGAGACTCGCGGCGGCGAGCGGGTCGTTGAGGGTATGGTCCAGGTTTGCGGCGAGCGCGGGCTCGCGGTCGAGCAGGTGCGCGAGGAAGGGCGCGTGCCCGCGCGCGCGGGCCATGGCGTCGGCGAGGGAAGCAGCGAAACCGGAGTCGGACATCGGCTAAGTGTTTCCCCTGAGCATGTATTCATCGCCGCGCAGGCAACAAATGTGAAGCTGGGCCGTTTTACCGGCATGACACGCTCGCCCATCCGTTCCGCAACCACGGCTTCGCAGCCCGCCTATCAGGTGGAAGCGCCGCGCGCGAGCGATGCGATCGGGCTGGCGCTGCGCGGCGCGTTCGAGCGCGACCTCGGGTTGCCCGAGGACATGGCGGCGATGCTGCGGGGGCTGAACGGCACCCCGGGCGTGACGACGCACTAAAACCCACTCAGGTCAGAAGTTCATTACATCAGCCGTCACCCCGGCCTTGTGCCGGGGTCCACCCGTCCGCGCCCGCTGGGCAAGAGG
>JAZKCD010000093.1:10183-12136 GCA_040388355.1 Pseudomonadota bacterium
CACAGGGCCGGGGTGACGGGGTATTATTGTGAGTGGGCGGATTCAGCGATCGCGGCTGAGTTCGTCGACTTCGCCCATGATCGTGTCGAGCGCGCTCTTGCCGCCCGGGTTGGGCGCGCTGAGGCGGCGCGAGGGGAGCTGGCCTTCCGACAGCAGCGCCTCGAGCGCGACGCGGCCGCGGGCGACGCGGCTCTTGATCGTGCCGACCGCGACATGGCAGATCTCGGCGGCTTCCTCGTACGCGAAGCCACCCGCGCCGACGAGGATCAACGCCTCGCGCTGCGGCTGCGGCAAGTGCAGCAGCGCGCGCTGGAGGTCGTTCAATTCGACATGGCGGTCCTGGCTCGCGGGCGCGGCGAGCAGCCGGTCGGCGACGAGGTCGTCCCACTCGCCCTTGAAGCGCGCGCGGCGCATCTGGCTGAGATAGAGGTTGCGCAGGATGATGAAGGTCCAGGCGCGCATGTTGGTGCCCGCCTGGAAGCGCTTGCGCGCCGCCCAGGCCTTGAGGAGAGTCTCCTGGACGAGGTCGTCGGCAAGGTCGCGGCTGCCCGACAGCGAGCGGCCGAAGGCGCGCAGATGCGGGATGACGATCGCGAGCTGCTGCTTGAACTCGGGGTCCGAGAGCGAGACGTGCTCGGGGGGCGCCTCGCCATCGGGCGCGGACGCGTCTGAATCGCCGGTCTGTTCGGACTCAGTCATTCGGCCCCGTTCGGTTCACTGGGTGTGGAGATAGGGCGCGCGGAGACGCTTGCCAATTGCATGGCCCGCACCTGCGTCCCCTCAAGCGAAATAATAGATTGCCACGAAGGCGATGATCACCAGCACCAGCCCGTAGCCGAGCACGTAGCGCGTCATGTGCGGCGTGGCCCCGGCGCGAGCGTCCTGGGTGTCGATATGGGTCGGTTCTTCGTTCTCAGCCATGATCCATAAACCCGCGAAAACCGTTTTGGGTCCGTTCCTAATGGAACTTTGGCGAAAGATTTTCCTCGGCCGCGTCCGCGGTCTCGCTTTTGGCGCACTCCTGCGAAAGCAGGAGCCCAGGGCCACGCAGTTCAGCCATCGTGACCCTGGACCCCTGCTTTCGCAGGGGACCATGGCGTCGGGACAAGCCTCGGTTCAGGCGCTGGCCGGCACCGTCGCCTGGTCGAAGAACAAGGCCTGGGCGATCGTGGTCTTCACCGTCTCGCGCTGGAAGGGCTTGGTGATCAGGAAGGTCGGCTCGGGCCGCTCGCCGGTGAGCAGCCGCTCGGGGAAGGCCGTGATGAAGATCACCGGCACGTTGAATTCGGCAAGGATGTCCTTGACCGCGTCGATCCCCGAGCTGTCGTCGGCGAGCTGGATGTCGGCGAGGACGAGGCCCGGCCGTTCCTCCATCGCCAGCGCCACCGCTTCGTCGCGCGTGACCGCGACGCCGGTGACTTCGTGGCCCATGTCGCGGACGATGGTCTCGAGGTCGAGCGCGATCAGCGGCTCGTCCTCGATGATCAGCACACGGGTGCGGGTCTGCGATTCGATCTCGGAGATCGCCTCGGACACCAGCTTCGACACTTCCTCGGGGGCCTTGCCGATCAGGAAGCCGGCATCCTCGATGCTGAAGCTCTCCATCGCCGTGAGCAAAAGCGCCTGGCGCGACAGCGGCGCGAGCCGGGCGAGGCGGCGGCGGGCGATCGCCTCGCCTTCGCTGGCGCCGTCGGTGCCGGCATCGCCTTCCTCGAGATGCGTGGTCTGCCAGATCACCTGAAAGGTGCGGTACAACCCGAGCCGCGGCTCGATCTCGCGCGGGAACTCATCGGGCGCCGCGACGATTGTCTCCAGCGAGGCGCGGACATAGCGGTCGCCTTCGACCTGGCTGCCGGTGAGCGCGCGGGCGTAGCGCCGCAGGAAAGGAAGGTGCGGCGCGAGTTGCTGACCTAGCGACATTTCGTGGTTTTCTCCTTGGGCGACGGCCCGGCT
>JAZKCD010000094.1:0-6972 GCA_040388355.1 Pseudomonadota bacterium
AGACCCTCACCCTCCCGCCTTCGGCGGGCCCCTCCCTCTCCCGCGAAAGCGGGAGAGGTGTGTTGTGTGTTTGGTTAGGTTGTCGCTCGCGGCCTTCGGCTCCACCCCGGCGCGGGCGGCTGGTGCAGCCTCGCCTCCGGGATCAGCCCGCGGATCTTGCGGGCGAAGCTGCGCAGGCAGACCTCGCTCCGGCCGATCGGGCCGACGGTGTAGCTCTTGCTCGCCATGCCCTGCTGGATGCGGGTGATCAGCCAGCTGTCCTCGGCATTGACCATGCGGTTGATCCGCCAGTTGGCGTAGCGGACCAGCTTCATCTCCCGCCGGTCGTCGGGGAGCGCGAAGGCCATTTCGCGCAGCACGCATTCGGTGGGGCTGACCGGCAGCCACTGCATGAAGTCGATCTGGTCCGAATAGATGTCGAACGCCTGGTTGGGCCAGAGCTTGTAGTAGAGCCACAGCTTCTGGCTGGCCTCGGGCAGGTGCGGGGCGTGGGGGAGGTGCTTCTGGTAGAAGGCCTCCCACGGGTGCTTCGAGGTGCGTTCGAGAGTGCCCGACATCTTGTCGACCCAAGGCTGGGCCTCGATCGCGTAGCTGCGGCCGAACAGCCGGGAGAGGCCGGGGTGCGCGACGGGGATGTGGAGGCCGTCCGAATAATTGTCGCCGACATTCTTCCAGTTGACCGGGCGCTCGCGCAGCCGGACCGGGCTGATCTGGCGCATGTCCTCGAAGCGGTAGGGGGCGATTTCCTGGTCGTAGGGGGACATCATCTCGGCGACCGAAGGCCCGCCTTCGTCCTTGAGCCGGACGAAGACGAAGCCGCGCCAGATCTCGACATCGACCGGGGCGAGGCCGTGCTTCGACGAGTCGAGCCCGGCATAATCGGCCTTGGCGGGGATGCCGGAGAGGCGGCCGTCGGTCTCGTAGGTCCAGGCGTGATAGGGGCAGACCAGCTTCCTCGCGCAGCCCGCGGGGCCCTCGACCAGCCGCATCGCGCGGTGGCGGCAGACATTGGCGAAGGCGCGGACGGCGCCGTCCGGCTGGCGGATCGCGAGGACGCTTTCGCCGATATAGTCGAGCGTGTGGTAATCGCCGGGCTTCGGGATGTCGCTCTCGTGGCAGACGATCTGCCACGAGGGGCGGATGACGCGCTCCACTTCGACGTCGAAATATTCGCGGTCGGTGTAGAGCCAGCCGGGCAGGCTGAAATCGTCGTCGGGGTCCACCCCTGCATCGGCAAAGCTGTGCGCCATGATATGCCCTTCGTTGTTGTACGAGTGTATAACAGAACGCTCGGGCTTCGACAATGGGTGTCGAGCGGATAGGAGAGTGCGATGACTCGCAGCTATACCCGCGCCGAGCCCGATGCGCGCCGCCAGAGCCTGATCGGCGCGGCGGCGCGGGTGCTGGCGGCGCGCGGGGCGGCGGGGGCGTCGGTGCGGGTGATCTGCGCCGAGGCGGGGGTGTCGCCGGGGCTGCTGCGGCACTATTTCGACGGGATCGATGCGCTGATCGCGGAGACCTATGCCTGGACCGGCGCGCAGGTGTCGCAGGCGCTGGCCGAGGCGGTGGCGGGGGCGGGGCCCGATCCGCGGGCGCGGCTGCTCGCCTATGTCACTGCGAGCTTTCGCCAGCCGATCGCCGACCCGCAACTGCTCGCGACCTGGATCGCCTTCTGGAGCCTGGTCAAGGCGAGGCCCGAGATGGAGCGGCTGCATGGCGAGGTCTATGCGGGATACCGGCAGGGTCTGGAGGCGTTGCTGGGCGAATGTGGGGTGGCGGCGGACGCGGTGCGGCTGAACGCGGTGGGGATCACGGCGCTGGTCGACGGGCTGTGGCTCGAGCTGTGCCTCGCGCCGGGGACGTTTTCGCCGGAGGAGGCGAGCGGGATTGCGGAGCGGTGGATTGCGCAGGTTTTGAACTAGGTACAGACTGTCGGTATCTGTACTTTGCTGCGTGTTTGTACTATGTCCGCTCCATGAACTATCATCGCAAGCCCAGACAGCAGGCGAAGCTCGTTTCCGGCGGCCGGCTGCAGATACCAGCCGAGGTGAGGCGTGAGTTGGGATTGAACGACGGCGACACGGTCGTGATGGAGCTCGACGGTCGCGCTCTGAAAATAACGCCGTACCACACAGTTATCACCCGGATGCAGGAGCGGATGGCGAAATACGCTCCGCAGGATGGCACATTGGTTTCCGACGAATTGATCGCCGAGCGTCGGGCGGAAGCCGCACGTGAGTGACGGGCCCTATGTCGTGGATGCGTCGGCGGTGCTCGCGGTAATCTTCAGGGAGTCCGGCCAAGAGAATATCCGCCCCATACTCGACGGCGCGCGGATCAGCGCGGTCAACCTTTCCGAAGTCGTCGCGCGGTTGATCGACCGGGGCTCGACCGACGAGGATATCGACTGGGCGCTTGCGGACATGCACCTGAAGATCGTGCCTTTCGATGGCGACCAAGCCATGGCGACGGCAAAATTGCGCGCGCCGACCCGCGCCAAAGGTCTGTCGCTTGGCGACCGCGCCTGCCTGGCGCTGGCAGCTGCCGAGCAAGCTACCGTCATGACAACCGACCGGGCATGGGCAACACTCGATCTGCCGATCCCGATCAAGCTCGCGCGCTAACCCCTACTTCGCCAGCGTCGTCAGCAGCGTCTTGTAGTAGACGATCGACGGCGCGATCTCGCTCAAGGGGGTGCGCTCGTTGAGGCCATGGGCGAACGAGTCCGAGCTCTTCATGAACAAGGGGCTGACGCCGTAGCTCGGCACGCCCCGGTTGCGGAAATACATCGAATCGCTTGCGCCCGAGGCCATGCTCGGCGTGATCGGCACGCCGGGGAAGCGGGCGTGGATTGCCTTGGTCACCACTGCCATCAGATCGGGCCGGAGCGGCGAGGCGGGGCTTTCGACCGAGCCGTCGGGGCTCTCGACCACCGTCATCGCGGAGTCGCCGACCACTTCGATCAGCTTGGCCTTGACCTCGGCGACATGGACGCCGGGGAAGATCCGGCAATTGATGTTGGCGCTCGCGCGCTGGGGCAGGGCGTTCTCGGCATGGCCGGCGGTGACCATCGTCGCGACGCAGGTCGTGCCGATCTGGCCGACCCAGCCGGGCTTGTCGCGCAGCACCTCGATCGCTTGCCTGTCGGTCGGGTCGGCGGCGAAGCGGCGCAGCGCGTCGGCGACTTCGGGCGGCTCGCCGGGGGCGGCGGCGAGGAAGGTCTGGCGGGTGATCTCGTTGATCTGCGGGGTGAACTTGTAGTCGCCGATCCGGGTGAGCGCGGCGGCGAGCTGGTAGATCGCATTGACCTTGCGCGGGGCGCTCGAATGACCGCCGGGATTGGTGAAGACCAGGGCGAAATCGGCATAGGTCTTCTCGGCGCCGTCGATGCCGAAGCCGATCGGCTTGCCGTCCTCGCTCATCGATCCGCCGCCGCCATCGACATTGAGCAGCAATTCGGCGTCGTGATACTGCTCGGCCATCGCCGCGGTGGTCTTCATCGCGGTCTCTTCGTCGCCCGACAGCAGCAGGATGATGTCGCGCCCGGGCTTGAAGCCTTCGCGGCGCAGCTGGATCAGCGTCGCGACCATCGTCGACAGGTCATACTTCATGTCGCTGGCGCCGCGGCCCCAGATATAGCCATTCTCGATGACCGGGGTGAACGGATCGCGGGTCCAGTCGGCGGGATTGGCGGCGACCACGTCCATATGGCCCGAGACGTAGATCGGCCTGGCGCCGTTCTTGCCCTTGCCGGTGCCGCGCCAGCGCGCGACCAGATAGGCGGTGTCGCCGAGCCGAGTGACGGTGACGTCCTCGGCCGGATAGCCGCCGGCGACGAGCGCGTCCCTGAGATAGCTGGCATAATCGAAGGTCTTGTTGTCGGGGCCGGTGACGGTGCGGAAGGCGATGCCGTGCTTGAGCAGGTCGAGCGCCTGCGCCTCGGCCACCGGATTGGGCCCGGGCGTCTGCGCCTGCGCCGCGCCGATGGAACCGGTGGCGAGCGCCACTGCGAAAACTGCCGCAAACCCGCGCCGGACCATCTATCGTCTCCTTGTTGAACGGGTGTAAAGCTAGGGCAGGTTCAGGGGGAATGGCAATGCAACATCTTGGGCGGCATCTGATCGGCTGGTTCGTGGCGCTCATGCTGGGGAGCCAAGCGCTGCCCGCCGCGGCGCAGGTCCATTATGTCCGCGCCGGGCGGCTGGTCGACGTGCTCGCGGGCCGGGTGCTGACCGACCAGCTGATCCGCATCGAAGGCGAGCGCATCGCCGCGGTGCGGCCATGGACCGGCGCGCCGGCGGACGGCCCGGTCGAGGACTGGTCGGGCTATACGGTGATGCCCGGGCTGATCGACATGCACACGCACCTGGCCGACTTCGTCGACTCGAGCCCGGGGTCGATCCTCCAGCATTCGCAGGCCGAGGCGGCGCTGATGGGGGTGCACAATGCCAGCGTGACGCTGCGCGCGGGGTTCACCAGCGTGCACGATGTCGGCTGCTATCGCGGGCTGACCGACGTCGCGCTGCGCGACGCGATCAACGCCGGCTGGGTGAGCGGTCCGCGGATGAACGTGGTCGGCGCGTACATCACCGTCCCCGGCGGCGGCGGCGACATCACCGGCTATGCGCCCGACGTGGCGATCCCGTTCGACATGCGGCTGGGGGTGATCCGCAGCCCCGAGGAAGCGCGCGAGCGGGTGCGGTACCTGTTCCAGCACCATGTCGACACGATCAAGCTGATCGCGAGCGGCGCGGTGCTCGCGGTCGGATCGGAGCCCGGGCGGCTCGAGCTGTCCGAGGCCGAGATGCGCGCGGCGGTGGCGGAGACAGTCGAGAATGGCAGCTACGCCACTGCCCATGCCCACGGCGCGGCGGCCATCCTGGCGGCGATCCGATCGGGGGTGCGCTCGATCGAGCATGCCTCGCTGATCGACGCCGAGGGAGTCGCGCTGGCCAAGACGCGCGGCGTCTGGCTGGTGATGGACATCTATAACGGCGACTATATCGACACCGAGGGGCGGCGGCTGGGCTGGCCCGCCGAGTATCTGCGCAAGAATCTCGAGACCACCGCGGCGCAGCGGCTGGGCTTCGCCGCGGCGGTGAAGGCCGGGGTGCGAGTCGCGTACGGCACCGACGCCGGGGTCTATCCGCACGGGCAGAACGCGCTGCAGTTCGCGTACATGGTCCGCTACGGGATGACGCCGATGCAGGCGATCCAGTCGGCGACGAGCGTGGCGGCGGACTTGCTGCGCTGGCAGAAGGATGTCGGGGCGGTGGCGCCGGGGCGGTTCGCCGACCTGGTCGCGGTGCGCGGCGACCCGCTGAGCGACATCCGGGTGCTGGAGCATGTCGCGGTGGTGATGAAGGGCGGGGCGGTGGTCCGGTAGTTCCATACATTCCGCTTTCGGCCGGACCGGGACGCGGCCGAACACAAACGCACTAACGCATGTTATTCCGGCGATTATCCGCTGAACCAAAGCCGCCGTGCAGTGTTGGGCGCCGGATGATCAAACCGATGAACCAGTCCAACCACCCGCTTTCGCTTGCCTTCCAGGCGTTTATCAAGGCGGCCGATTTCCCGTGCGTCGGCGCCAAATCGGCGCTTGCGAAGGAGCAGATGCGCTTCGTCATCGGGCGTGACATCCGCTCGGCGTGGGACGATTTGCGGATTCTGCCCAACCTGCACGACCTCGCGCAGTCGTACCGCGCCGATCCGGTGCTGTTCCAGTCGCTGGTGGTGCTGTTCGAAGCGGATGCCGGGCTCGATGAAACCGGATTCGAAGCCAATCTCTGGGCGCGCGTCCAGTCGCTGACCGACAAGGACGAATGGCTGGCGCAAGAGCTGGATCCCCGCGTCAGCGCTTCTCCCGAAGACTCGCACTTCTCGCTGAGCTTCGGCGGGGAGGCCTTTTTCGTCGTCGGGCTGCATCCGCGCGCGAGTCGGCCGGCGCGGCGCTTCGAGCGGCCGGCGCTCGTGTTCAACCTCCACGACCAGTTCGAGCAGCTCCGCGCGCAGGGCCGCTACGAAAAGCTGCGGGCGTCGATCATGGGCCGCGACCTGGCGACGGCGGGAACCGAGAACCCGATGCTGGCGCGCCACGGCACGATTTCGGCGGCGCGGCAATATAGCGGCCGCGTGGTCGGGGCGGACTGGGTCTGCCCTTTCTCGGGCCGTGGAAGGATCGACGGTGCCGCATAGGATCGCGCCGCGTTCGGGTGTCGCGTTCGAACTCACGAAGGGGCAGATGCTCACGGTCATCGATCCGGTCGGCGAGCAGGTGGCCGACCTGCTGGCATTCCGCCGCGACGACGTGCGCGAAGTGATCTCGTCGGGACGGACGCTCGATTATGCCAGCCGCATCTATCTGACGACGGGGGACAAGCTCTATTCGAACCGCAGCAACATATTGCTGGAGATCGTCGACGACGATGTCGGGCGGCACGATTTCCTGCTGACGCCGTGTTCGAAGGATACGTTCCGGATCATTTATGGCGATACCGATCCGCACCAGGGCTGCTTCGGCAATCTCGCCGCGGCACTCGCGCCCTATGGCATCGAGGCGGACCAGATCCCGATCGCCTTCAATTGCTTCATGAACGTGCCGGTCGATGGCGTGACCGGCGAACTGCGAGTCGATGCGCCGTTGAGCAAGGCGGGTGACCGGATCGTGTTCCGGGCGGCGGAAGACCTGATCATCGGGCTGACCGCCTGTTCGGCGCTGCAATCGAACAATGGGTCGTTCAAGCCGATCGATTATCGAGTCGACTAGGGTCCGTACTCGATACCGGAGGCGGTCGTGACGGTTCGGATTTTGTTGTCTGGCAAGGAATTAGGAGGGAGCGATGCTGAGGCATCGTGACCGACGACATGACGCGGCCAGGCGGCAAAAGACGGGCCGCCGCGAAGCGGTCGCCCGGAGAGGCGCGCTGGCTGCGTCAGGCCGCTTGCGCGTGGCGCCGCCACGCGACTGCG
>JAZKCD010000095.1:0-25740 GCA_040388355.1 Pseudomonadota bacterium
AGGCCCTCCTTGTTCCCCTGCGAAAGCAGGGGCCCAGGGTCGCAAGGGACAGACTGTTTGGCCCTGGGCCCCTGCTTTCGCAGGGAAACAGAGTTTACTTGGCACAGCGGGATAAGCACCGAACAAGTCCGGGGTGACGGACGGATGGACTACAGCCCGACCAGGTTGTTCAAATTGATGATCGGCAGCAGGATCGCCAGCACCATCGTCAGCACCAGCCCGCCCATCACCAGCAGCACCATCGGCTCGACCAGCGCGACCAAAGTGCTGACCAGCGCATCGAGCTCGCGCTCCAGCTCGCCCGCGGCACGGCCAAGCGCGGGCGCGAGCTTGCCCGAGGATTCGCCCGAGGCGACGATCGCGACCAGCATCGTCGGGAAAACCCCCGCCTCGGTCATCGCGGCGCGCAGGCTGACGCCCTCGCGGACGCGTTGCGCGACGCCGAGCGCGCGCTCGCGAACCCAATGGTTCGGAGTCACCGCCGCGGCGGCGTGGAGCGCGTCGACCAACGGCACCGCGCTGCCGATCAGCGTGGCGAGGCTGCCCGCGAACCGTGCCGCGTTGATCTGGCGCGAGAAGCGCCGGGTCGGGCGCCGCTCGATGAACGCCCGGTGCAGCCGCAGCCGGTTGGCCGGCACTCGCGACCAGCGGCCGAACGCCAGGATCAGCACGGCGATGGCAAGTATCAGGTACAGCCCGTAATTCTGCAGGAACCAGCTCACGGCGATCAGCAGCCGCGTCAGGAACGGCAGGTCCGCACCACGCGAGACGAACACCTTGACGATGTCGGGCACGACATAGACCAGCAGCAGCGCCATCATCCCGAACGACACGCAGGCGAGCAAAGCGGGATAGAGCAAGGCAAGCTGGAGCTTCTGGCCGTTGGCCTGGCGGTTCTCGACGAACTCGGCGAGGTGGTTGAGCACGTCGGGAAGCTTGCCCGAAGCCTCGCCCGCCGCGACCGAGGCGCGGTAGAATTCGGGAAACGCCCTGGGGTGCTGGCCGAGCGCGACCGCGAAGCTGCGCCCGTCGAGGATCGCGCCACGAACGTCGAGCAACAAAGAGCTTACTACCGGTTGCTCAGACTGGGTGGCAACAAGCCGCAGCGATTCCTCGATCGAGATATCCGATCCGACCAAAGTCGCGATCTGGCGGGTGACGGTCGCAAGCTGCCGCGCATTGACCCCGCGTTTGAGGCTGGGGAGCTTGAGCCCGCCGAGCATCGTGCCGCGTTCGGAAGCCGCCTCGACCGAGAGCGGCAGCAGCGCCTGCTCGCGCAACAGCGCGCGCGCGGCGGCGGGCGAGGACGCCTCGATGATCCCGCGCTTGGAAGCCCCGGCCTTGTCGGCAGCGCGATAGGAGAAGGCGGGCATTAGCGCCGGGCCCTTGACCCAAGCTTTTCCCCGGCGAAGGCCGGGGCCCAGCTTCGGCGGATTCTAGGCGGCATCCCGCCACCGAGAACAGCTCGCAACTGGGCCCCGGCCTTCGCCGGGGAAAAAGTGGCGGGACGGAGTGAAGTCACCCCTCTTCCCTCACCACCCGCGCAACCTCTTCGACCGTCGTCAGCCCCGCGCGGACCTTGGCGATGCCGTCGTCCATCAGGCTCGGGCTGTCCTTGCGCGCCGCGACCTCGAGTTCGGCCTCCGAAGCGCCGTCATGGATCAGCTTCTGGAACGCATCGTCGACCGCGACGACTTCGTACAGCCCCTCGCGCCCGCGATACCCCTCATTGTGGCAGGCGGCGCACCCCGGCGCGCGCCACAGAGTCTCGCCCGCCGCGATCGCGCCGCCGAGCAGCAGCGCATCGCCTTCGCTCGCGGCATCCTCCCGCCGGCATTCGCGGCAGAGCTTGCGCACCAGCCGCTGCGCCGCGAGCCCGACCACCATCGGCGCGAGCAGGTAGCGCTCGACTCCCATGTCGATCAGCCGAGTCACCGACCCCACCGCGCTGTTGGTGTGCAGCGTGGACAGCACGAAATGCCCGGTCATCGACGATCGCACCGCGACCTGCGCGGTCTCCTGGTCGCGGATCTCGCCGACCATGATCACGTCCGGATCCTGGCGCAGGATCGCGCGCAGCCCCCGCGCAAAGGTCAGGTCGGTGCGCGTGTTGACCTGGGTCTGGCCGATCCCGGCAAGTTCATACTCGATGGGATCTTCGACCGTCATGATATTGCGCTTGCGGTCGTTCAGCCGGTGGAGCGCGGCGTAGAGCGTGGTGGTCTTGCCCGATCCGGTCGGCCCGGTGACCAGCAGCATTCCATGCGGCCGCTCGAGCAGGCGGTGGAACACGGTGCGGTCGCGCTCGCTCATCCCCAGCGCCTCGAGGTCGAGCCGCAGCGACCCCTTTTCGAGCAGGCGGAGCACGACGCGCTCGCCATGCTGGGTCGGGATCGTCGACACGCGCGCGTCGACGTCATGGCCGCCGATCCGCAAGGTCACGCGGCCGTCCTGCGGGATGCGCTTCTCGGCGATGTCGAGCTTGGCCATCACCTTGATCCGGCTGACCAGCAAAGGCGCGAGCCCGCGCGGCGGCTCGACCTTGTCGCGCAGCACGCCGTCGACGCGGAAGCGGACGACGAGGCGCTTCTCCTGCGTCTCGATATGGACGTCCGACGCGCCTTCCTTGACCGCCTCGAGCAGCAGCGCGTTGATCAGCCGGATCACCGGCGCATCGTCGCGCGTATCGAGCAGGTCGTCGACCGAGGCGGCGCTGTCGGCGAGAGCGGCGAGATCGATATCGCCCATGTCGAGATCGGCCGCGGCGCCCGCGCTGCCGCCATAGGTCGCGCCGATCGCGGTATCGAACACCGGCTCGGTCACTGCGACGAAGCGCGCCTCGGGGGCAATCCGCTGGACCTCGAGCATCGCATCGAGCGCCACGCCCGGGCGATGGAGGCACTCGATTCCGCCCTCGCCCAGCCGCAGCAGCACGCCGTTGCGGCGGGCATAGCTGTAGGGCAGCACCGGGGTCTCTTCGGTCAGGATCAGCGTCTCGCTCATGCCCCGAATCCGATCGTCGCGCTGACATGCCCCGCCGCGGTGCCCCGCTGGAGCGCGACGCTGCGGACGCGCAGTTTGCTGGTCGCGCCGAGATCGCCGAGCCACGCCATCAAGGTCTCGTACGAGGCATCGACGATCACCGCGCGCACCCCGCCCGGAACCTGCTCTACCCGCGGCGCGAGGCCGAAGCTCGCCGCGGACTCGCTCACCACCTGCGCCGGCGCGCCGGTCCGCGCCGGCCCCCGCCGCGGCGCGAGCGGCCCGGCGGCGCGCAGCCGCGCGTTGAGCGTCTCGTAAGTGCGGATATCGGCGAGCGCCCTGGCGCGGGCGTTCTGGAGCGGGCCGATCACCCCGAACACGAGGATCAGCCCGGCAAGCAACACCGCCAGTCCGGCGAGCATCACGCGCTCGCGATGGCTGCGCGCGCCCCACCAGCCGTCGAAGCGGGCGAGCGCCGCTTCCAGCGCCGGGGTGCGGATGATGCGGATCACTCTCATGCCGGGCTCGCGGTGATGCGGATGCTGCCGTCGGGCGAATCGGCGACGGTCGCGGTGACGCGGGCACTACGCAGCGCCGCACGGATGCGGTCGGAAAGGCCGGGCTGGCCCTCGATATCCATCGTCAGGCTGTTGCCCTCGAAGCGCATCGCCCGCGCATTGACTCCGCCCAGCGGCGCCAGCGCGGCGGAGAGGCGCGAAAGCAGCGGCATGAAGGTCTGCGGCACCCCGCCCCCGCTCGGCAGCAGGTTCGCGGCAGTGGTCGCGAGATCGCCGGTCACCGGCGTGCCCGGCGCGACCGTGGCGAGCAGCGCCTGGGTCTCGGCGGCGCGGCGGTTGGCGATGACGGTGAGCATCACCGTGTCGGCCAGCGCGATGCCGGTATGCGCAACCGCCCCGATCGCGACGATCCACCCGATCCGCCGCCAGACGTTCGACGCCGCGCGGCGGCGGGCATAGGCCCCCTGGCGCAGGTCGAGCGGCGGCGAGAACAGGCGGCGCGCGAGCGGTTCGGGCTCGAGCGCACCCTCGCCCGGCATCATCTCGGCAGGGAGCGGCGCGCCATAGGCCGTGGCGAGCGGCCGCCCCGCGGCGTGCCAGGCGGGCATCAGCATCGAAGCCGCGCAGGCGAACCCCGTCCCGTCGCCCACACGCACCACCGCGCGGTGGCCGTCCAGATCGACCGACCAGCCACCCTCCGCGGGCACCGGCAGCGCCAGCGCATCGGGCACCATCGCCGCGTGACGGAGCCCCGCCGCCTCGGCGCGCTCGACCCAGCCGGCCATCACCTCATGGCGGACGACCCCGACCAGGTACCGCTTGGGCGCGATCTCGGCGCCGATCGCGAGGTGGACCGCGTCGATCGGGTCGGCGATCCGGTCCTCGATCGCGAAGGGCAAGGCCTCAAGCCGGCGCGCGCGGCTCGACAGCGGCAAGTCGACCGCGAGCAGCAGCACCTGCTCGGTCGGGACGAGCATGGTTGCCGGGCCGTCCGGCTCGGCTATGATGAGCCCGTTGCCGGCCAGCGTCCAAACGCCCGCCGCCCTGGCATCAGGAGAGATCGGGCCTGGCACGACTGTAACATCACTTTCATCGACCGAACGCATGGGATCGCGATGCGCATAACTATGAGACAATTCAAGGACAGCGTGACATTCCGCCTGTCTCCACGCAAGCCGGCGCAGCCTGGCGAGGTGCCGCACGGCGAGGCGGGGCTGACGCTGATCGAGATGATGATCGTGCTGGTCATCATCGGCGTCCTTGCTGGCGCGATCGTGATGAGCGGCATCCTCGGCCGTCCGGATCAGGCGCGCGCCACCACTGCGCAGGGTAATATCGCCACGCTCAAGACTGCATTGGGAATGTATCGGCTCGACAATGGCGATTATCCGACTGCCGAGCAGGGACTGAAGGCACTCGCTGTACCGCCCTCCCCCGCCCCGCCGGCGTGGCACCCTTATGTCCAGGACGACCCCAAGGATCCGTGGGGCCGCGACTATGTCTATACGGTCGATGGCACCGGCTTCACGATCACCTCGCTCGGCAAGGACGGCAAGCCGGGCGGCGAAGGCGTCGACGCCGACATTACCGGCAAGGGCCAGTAATCCTGGTGCGAGGCCGCGCATCCCAAGGCTTCACGCTGCCCGCCCGCGTAGCGGGCTTCACGCTGGTCGAGATGCTGATCGTCCTCGCGATCATCGGCGTCGCCGCGGGCGCAGTGGCGCTGAGCGTCGGCAGCCTGACCCGCGCGCCGAGCGTCGAGGCCGAGGCGCGGCGGCTCGCAACCCGGCTCCAGGCCGCGGCCGACGATGCGATGCTCGGCGACCGGACGATCGCCTTCACCGTCGAGGAGCACGGCTATGGCTTCGCCACGGTGAACGGCAAGGAACTGGTCGCGCGCAAGGATGCGGGGCTCGGCTTCCACACGCTCCCGACGGGGATGGTGGTGACGCTCGACGTCAAGCCGCCGGTGCTGCTCGGCGTCGACGGATCGGGCCAGCCGCTCTCCGCGGTGCTCGAAAGCGGCAAGCAGAAATGGATCGTTACTTATGACGGCATCACCGCCACCGCGATGCCGGCGCCGCCGTCGTGAGTTTTTCCCCTTCCGTTCTCCTGCGAATGCAGGAGCCCAGGGCGGCAAGCGAGTCGCCTGCGGCTCTGGGCCCCTGCTTTCGCAGGGACGCGGCCATCGCTGGCGATGACCGCGGCTTCTCCCTCATCGAGGCCTTGGTCGCGCTCACCGTCCTCGCGATCGCCTCCGTCGGCCTGATGCGCGCGGTCGAATCGCATATCGATTCGACTCGCGGGCTCGAACGCCGCGCCATCGCGATGTGGGTGGCGGAGAACCGCCTCGCCGAGCTCGCGCTGCGCGGCACCGACCAGCCCCCCGAAGTCGAGATGCTCGGGCAGAGCTGGCGCATCGCGGTGGACGAGACCAGCACCGACGACCCCGATATCCACAAGGTCCGCATCACCGTGTTCCAGGGCGCCGAGCGCGCGCCGCTTGCATCGCTCGACGGGTTCGTCGACGGAAGGCCGGCATGACCGCCGCCCTCTCCCTTTCCCCGCGCCAGACGCGCACCGCGCTCGACCTGCTGACCGCGGCGGTCATCGTCTCGGTCGCCTTCGCGCTCGCCGGGCTGACCTGGCGGATCGCCGGCCATGCCGGCACCGGCGCGATCACCATCCCCTCGGGCAAGTCCGCACCGGGCGCCGCCGCCAACATCTCGCCGGTGATCGCGCTCGCGCCGTTCGGCAAGGCGAGCAGCAGCGACGCCTCGCAGCCGACCGCGCTGCCGCTGATCCTGTCGGGCGTGGTCGCCGCCGACCCCGCGAGCCTGTCGACTGCCTTCATCGCGGTCAGCGGCCAGCCCGCCGCGCCCTTCCAGATCGGCCAGAATGTCGGCGGCGCGACGATCCAGGGCATCCTGCGCGACCGGGTGATCCTCAACAATGCCGGCCGCACCGAATATCTGACCTTCCCCGATCCCAACGCGACGCCGGTGCCCGGCCAACCGATCGTCCCGGGCCAGCCGCAGACCAGCGTCGCGATCCAGCCCGGCGGCAGGCCCGCCCCCGGTGCCCCGCCCGCCATCGCGCCGCCACCGGGCCCGCCGCCCTCCGCCAATCCCGGGCCGGGCACCGCCGCCCTGCTCCAGCGCTTCAACGCCACCCCCGCCAATGGCGGCTACCGCATCGGCAACGCGGCGATGCCCGGGCTGGCCGCGGGCGACGTGCTGATGTCGGTCAACGGCACCCCGCTGAGCGACGCCAACGCCGCTGGTGCCGCCTTCACTGCCGCACAGGCCTCGGGGTCCGCCACGGTCCAGGTCATCCGCGACGGGAAGCGGCTCACGCTTACCGTTCCGCTCCGCTAAAGAGATTTCCGTGACAATGATTCGCACCTCCATGGCCCTGCTCGCCGTCGCCGCGCTCGCGCTCGATTCGGCGGCGGCGCTGGCGCAGACCGCCGCTCCGACGGTGCAGGACGCCGCCAATGCCGACGTCGTCATCAACATGCGCGGCGTCGAGATCGCCGATGTCGCCGACCAGGTCTCGCGGATCACCGGGCGCACGCTGATCCTCGATCCCGCGGTCAAGGGCCCGGTGACCGTCACCTCCGCCACGCCGCTGACCCCCGCGGGCGTGTGGGAGCTGTTCCAGTCGGTGCTGCGCGCCAACGGCTTCGCGGCGATCCGATCGGGCCGGTCGTGGCGGATCGTCCCCGCCGCCAATGCCGTCCGCGAAGGCGCGGTGCCGTCGCGCGGCGCCTCGGGGCAGCAGCTGGTGACGCGGATGGTGCGCCTCACCAACGTACCCTCGGCCGATGTCGCCCGCGTCGTCCGCCCGCTGGTCGCGACCTTCGGCAGCGTCGAGCCGCTGACCGCGCCCAACGCGATCGTCGTCACTGATTATGCCGACAATGTCCGCCGCATCGAATCGATCGCGCGCCAGCTCGACGGCAGCGGCGGATCGACCTTCGCCACCATCGCGCTGCGCAACGGCAACGCCCCCGACGTCGCGCAGACGCTGACCACCGTGCTCGGCGAGAGCGTCAAGGTCGCCTCCGACGTGCGCAGCAACACCGTGATCATCCGCGGCATGCCCGCCGCGGTCGCCGAGGCGCGCCGCATCGCCGCCTCGCTCGACCAGCCCGGCGGCGCCACGCCGATCACCCGCATGTTCCGCCTCAACTATGCCGATGCCGAATCGGTGACCGATGTGCTGCGCGGCATCCTCGGCGAGCAGGGCCAGGTCAGCAATCCGGTGGCGCGCGCGCTGTCGCCCGGGGCGAGCCGGCTGCGGCGCCCCGATGCGACCAGCTCGCCGATCGCCGCGCTCGCCAACGCCAACGCCGCCCAGAACGCCGCCACTGCCTCGACCCTCGCCAACCGCTCGGGCGCGTACCAGCAGCTCGGCCAGTCGCAGGACGGCGGCCAGACCGCGCAGGGCTTCTCGACTCCCGAGCTCACCATCCAGCCCGCGCCCGAGCTCAACGCGATCGTCGTGCGCGGCACCCCCGCGGCGATTGCTTCGATCGAGCCGCTGATCACCGACCTCGACGTCCGCCGCCCGCAGGTGCTGATCGAGGCGGCGATCGCCGAGATCACTGGCGACGATGCCGAGCAGCTCGGTATCCAGCTCGGCGCGGGCGGCGCCGCGCTCAACCAGGGCAATGCCGCGGGCACGTCGTTCAGCAATGTCGGGCCGTCGCTCGGCGCGATCCTCACCGTGCTCGGCGTCCCCGCCGCGGCCCTGGTCGGCGAGGGCTTCACCGGCAACCTCAACATCGGCAACGATTTCTCGATCCTCGTCCAGGCGCTCGGCGTGTCGACCAAGGCGAACCTGCTCTCGGTGCCGCAGGTGACCGTGCTCGACAATTCGCCCGCCGAGATCGTCGTCGGCCAGAACGTGCCGTTCAAGACCGGATCGATCCTCACCAACACGGGGTCGGCGACCCCCTATACCACGATCGAGCGCAAGGACGTCGGCATCACGCTGCGCATCATCCCGCGGATCAACGCCGGCGAAGTCGTGCGGCTCGAAGTCAGCCAGGAAGCCTCGTCGATCGCGACCGGCCTGTCGGTCGAGGCGTCGGACCTGATCACCAACACCCGAACGATCAACACCACCGTCCTCGCCGACAACGGCCAGACGATCGTGCTCGGCGGGCTGGTGTCGGACGATTATCTCGAATCGAAGCGCCAGGTGCCGATCCTCGGCGACATCCCGATCGTCGGCGAGCTGTTCAAGAGCCGCCGCGAATCGCGCGCCAAGCGCACGCTGTTCATCTTCCTGCGCCCGACGATCATTCGCGACAGCGCCGACGCCAAGGCAGTGACCGACGACAAATATGGCCGCCTGCGCGCCGACGAGCTCGACAATCGCCGCGGCTCGAGCCTGCTGCTCAAGCCCCCCGCGCCGCGGCTGACGGTGGAGATCGACGGGATCTACTGACCGCCACCATGGCCGCACCCTTCCTGCTCCCCTGCGAAAGCAGGGGCCCAGAGCCAAGCAGGTCTGTCCCTCGAGACCCTGGACCGCTGCTTTCGCAGGGGAACAAGCTGGCAGTTCACGGCGGGGAATCTCCCGTCGGCAGCGGCACCCGCACCCGCTCGGCACCGCGCGTGAAGAACGCCGCGTCGATCGCGAGGCTCGCCAGCCGCCAGCCGTCAACGCTCTCCCCGATCCTCAGCGTCCGCGTCGTGCCGTCGGCAGTGCGGACCAGCGCGACGGCGTCCTGGTCGAGCCGCCCGACGATCCCGACCAGCGCGGGCGCGTCCTGAGGCTGGGTCTCGGCCTCGTCGGCAGGACTGGCGAACAGCGGGCGCGCGAACGCCGCGGTCAGGCTCGGCTGCGGCGGGGCCGAGAGCGGCGGCGGCGCGGACGCGGGCGGCGCAGCGTCGGGCGCGGGTCCAGGGGGCAGCAGGAACAACGGCGTCGCCACCGCCAGCACCGCAGCGGCGCCCAGCGCAACGGCTTCGCGGCGCGCGATCATCGCCGCACCGCCACGGCTTCGCCGGTCAGCCGCACCCCGCCCGCGATCGCCGCCAGCCGCCACCCGCGCAGCCGCACCATCGGCGCATCGCGCTCGAGCGAATCGGCCAGCGCCACCACCGATTTCTCAGGCCCCGACAGCCGCAGCCGCAGCACCGCCAGCCTGCCCGCGGGCGAGACGTCGGCGATCTCCTCGACCAGCACCCCGCCGCTGCGCGCCCGCTCGCGGACGTTCGCGGCGAGCAGCGCCGCGTCGCCGCCAAGCGGCAGGCCCGACACCACCAGCGGCGCAGGCGGCGGCACCGGCTCGGCGAGCATCGCGGTCAGCTCGCTACGCTCGGCCCGCGCCGCGTCGAGCTTGCCCAGCGCGGTGCCGGTCGCCGGCGCGAGCAGCAGCGCCAGCACCAGCCCGGCCCCCGCGCCGATCGCAAGCGGCGGCAGCTTCATTCCGGGGTCTCCCGAAGCGACACCGTCATCACCAGCTCGCCGCGCTGCTGCCCGGCATCGCGCAGCCGCGCCAGCACAGGCTCGCGGCGCAGCGCGGCCCGGAGCCTGTCGGGATCGGGCGCGGTGATATCGACTGCGAGCAGCCCTGCGGGACCCCGCTCGACTCGCGCCAGCGACGCCTCGGGCGGCAGCGCCCGCGCCAGTGCCTCCAGCGTCGCCCCCGCGCCCGGCCTGCGAAGTAGCGCCACCAGTTCGGCGCGCTCGCCGACGGTCGCCCGCTCGGCAGCGACCCGCGGCGCGGCCTGCTCGCGAAGACGTTGCACCTCGGCCTGGGCGTTCGCAGCGAGCAGCTTGGCGCCGACAATCGTCGCAACCGGCCCCGCGGCGATCAGTACCGCCACCGCGCCCGCGATCCACCAGTCGCGTCTGCCCGCGGGCATCGCCGGGCGCTGCGCCAGCAACCGCCGCGCGCTCGCGGTCAGCCGCTCCACGAGGCTGCCACTATCCTTGGGCGGGGTTTCGTCCATCGCCGCCCGCTTACGCAAATGCAGCGCGGCGGGCTAGGCCGTCAGCGGTCGTTGCGGCTGACGATGTTGGCGGTGCCGTCGGGCGTGATCGTGATCATGTGGCTGTTGTTGCCGCCCTTGCAGTCGGCGCGCCACAGCGGCTTGCCGTCCATGTCGGGGAGCCGCTCCGAATGCGTCACGCCCTCGCATTTGAGCCCGGCATCCATCAGCGCGCGGACGAAGACGATGTTGCGCTGGCGCTCGGGCATCGCGAGCACGGTCTCGAGGACATTGCCGGGTGTGGTGGCGTTGGCATCGGCGGACGCCACGCCATTCTCCTCGACGGCGTTGGCCGGCTCGGCGCCGTTGTTCACCGCCGCCGGGTTGCATCCCGCCAGCGCCAGCGCCGCGAGCGCGAAAAAGGCCTTGGTCATGGTCACTCTCCTTGGGCCGACAATGTGCGGGCGTGCCCCCGGTTCCCTCAGTGCTGATACGCCTTGGGCAGCGCGCCTTCCTTGGGGTTCCAGTAGCGGTCGCGCAGCCGGGTCTGGCGGTTGGTCAGCGGCTGCTCGACGCCGTCGATGAACACGCTCAGCGCCGCAGTGCCGAGCTCGAGCGGGTCGCCGTCCCAGATCACCAAATCACCGTGCCGCCCGGCGCGAAGCGAGCCGAACTCGGTCCCCATCCCCATCGCCTCGGCGGGCTTCGAGCTGATCGCCGCGAACGCCGCCCCCCAGTCGAGCCCGCTCGCGCCGGGGATGCGGTTGAGCGCCACCAGATTGCCCGCATACTGCTTGACCAGCCGCGCCTGGCGGGTGTCGTTGTCGTTGATCATGCCGATGCCGACGGTGACGCCAGCGGCCTTCATCCGCCCGATGTTCGACTGAGTCGCCGCCAGCGATTCGAACGAGGCAGGCAGGTCGGCGAGCGCGGTCGCGATCACCGGCACCCCGGCCGCCGCGATCTCGCGCGCCACGGTCCAGCCCTCGGTCGCGCCGACGAACACCATGTCGAGCTTCGGCATCTCGCGCTTCAGCTCGAGCATCACCAATATGTCCGACGCGCGCTCGACATGGATCAGCAGCTTCACGCGGCCTTCGATCACCGGCACCAGCGCCTCGGCGTCGAGCCGGGTGAGGAACGCATCCTTGCCGCGGTCCGCAAACCCCGCCGGGTTGCGCGCATAGTCGCGCGCCTCGAACAGCGCGTTGCGGAGCAGCGCATAGGCGGCCGGGCGGCTGCCCCCCGCCGCGCCCGCGCCGGTCTCGCCATATTCCATGAACTGGAAGGCGCGGGCATGGGTCACGGCATCGCGGTCGGCACCGAGATCGATGATCGCGCCCTGGCCCGCGAAGACCGAGCCGTTGCTGTTGTCGGGCGCGACCACCGCGCGAGTCACCCCCTCGGCGCGGTTGAGCGCGATCGCGCTGGTCAGCGGGTTTACCGCGGGCGCGACGTCGAGCGCGGCGTGGAAGGGCGATCCGCTGGCGGCGCTGTCGTTGGTCTGGTCGACGCCGTCGACCTCGACGATCCCCATCCGGCTGAACCCGGCGAAGATCCCCGGCGACACCCATTTGCCGCCCGCATCGATCACGCGGACTCCGGCGGGCACCGGCACGCCCTGGCCGGCGGCGACGACCATGCCGTCGCGGATGACGACGGTGCCGCCCTCGATCGGTGCCGAGCCGTCGCCGATGACGAGCTTGGCGTTGGTGATCGCGACATTCTGCGCGGCGGCGGGAGCGGCGATGACGAGCGCCGCGGCGGCGGAGAGGAGGAGCTTCTTCATCACTTCACGTCCCCCTCGCCCGGCTGGCCGAGCTCGAAATCGGATACCGGCCTGAGCTTCGGATTGTTGGCGTCGTAGAGCAAAGCCCCGTCGACCCACACCAGCTGCGGCCTTGTGTAGACGCTGAACGGATTGCCGTTCCACAGCACCAGGTCCGCCATCTTGCCGGGCTTGAGGCTGCCGGTCTGCTTGTCGATCCCCAGCGCCCTGGCCGGGTTGATCGCCAGCCACTTCCACGCGGTCTCCTCCGAGATCGGGAAGCCCGCGTGGATGCCCGCCTCGCGCGCCTTGGAGACTTCCTGGTTGAGCCGCTGGATGCCGTTCTCGTCGTCCGAATGGATCATGACGCAGGCGCCTTCCTTCTCGAGGATGGCGAGATTCTCGTTGATCGCGTCATAGGCTTCCATCTTGAAGCCCCACCAGTCGGCCCACACCGCCGCGCAGGTGTTGTTGGCCTTGAGCAGGTCGGCGATCTTGTAGGCCTCCACTGCGTGGTGGAACGCCGAGACGTGATAGCCGAACTCCTTGGCCATATCCATGACGATGGCCATTTCGTCGGCGCGGTAGCAATGGTTCTGGACGAGGATCTCGCCGTCGAGCACGCCGCGAAGCGTGTCCATCTGCAAGTCGCGCGCCGGGGGATCGCCGCCGTCCTTCTCGTATTTGTCCCAGCGGCGGTCATATTCGACTGCCTTGGCCCAGGTCGCGCGATCGACGGCGATATTGCCCATCCGAGTCGAGGGCATGCGCTGGCGTCCGCCATAGACGCGCTTGGGATTCTCACCGCACGCCATCTTGAGGCCATAGGGCGCGCCGGGGAACTTCATCGCCTGCGGGGTGCGGGCATAGACGTTCTTGAGCACCACCGATCGGCCGCCGAACAGGTTGGCCGAGCCGGGCAGGATCTGGAGCGTGGTGACTCCGCCGTTCGCCAGCGCGCGGCCGAAGCCGGGGTCCTGCGGCCAGACGCTGTGCTCCGCCCAGACTTCGGCGGTGACCGGATTGGTCGCTTCGTTGCCGTCCGAATTGGCCTGGACCCCGGGCGAGGGATAGTCGCCGAGATGGCTGTGGATGTCGATCACGCCGGGGGTGAGATACTGGCCGTGGCCGTCGATGACCGTGGTGCCGGCGTCGGCGGTAAGCCCCTGCCCCACCGCGACGATCTTGCCGTCCCTGAACAGCACCGCGCCGTTCGCGATCCTGCCGCCCTCGCCGTCGAGGATGGTGACGTTGGTCACCAAGGTCGGCGCACCCGGATAGGGCTTGTAGGTCGAGGGATAGGGATCGTGGCTATAGCCCTTGCCCTTGCCGGGGCCCTTGGCGGCGGGCGAGGCGGACGCGCTCTTCGGCTTGTCGCCGCCGGCAGCGCAGGCCGAGAGGCACGCCGCGGCGCCCAGCATGAGGATCGATCGGATCAAGCGCGGGCCTCCCCTTTTCAAACTGGCGCCTTGATCGCGGGCGCGGCGGGCTTTGGCAAGATGCGGCACGCTGCACGTTTGTGAACAAAGGCGGATTGCACCCGCCCGGGAAGCCGCTAACATGGATTGGTCCCGGGATTGTCCCCGGGCGAGGTTTTGCGTTGCAGGGCATCATAACAGACGGCGCGCCGGTCGCGGCCCATTGGCCGATCGGCAAGAAGCTCGCGACAGGCTTCGCGGCGCTGGCGTGCCTTTGCAGCTTCGCGGCGTTCATGGGCTGGGTGATCGATTCGCCCAATCTGCGCAGCTTCGGGGTGCCCGCGCGCCCGGTCTGGCCGCTGACCGCGCTCGGCTATCTCGCGCTGTCGCTGGGCTTCCTCGCCGCGATCCAGGGCCGCCTGCGCACCGCGCACGGGTTCTGGGCGTTCCCGCTGCTGATCGCGGCGCTGTCGCTGATCGAGAATGGCGGCGGCGTCACGCTCGGTACCGACCGGCTGCTGTTCGGCGAGAGCGTCGCCCAATACGGCTTCCCGCATCCCGGCCGGCCCGGCGCGACGCCGACGACGATCTTCCTCCTGCTCGGCCTCGCGGGCTACGCCTCGGGGCGGGGCTCGTGGCAGCGCAACGAAATCCTCAGCCTGATCGCCAGCGGCACGCTGGGGCTCGCCACCGCCGCGACGATCCTGCTGCTGTTCGCCAGCCCCGACGATCCGCTCGCCCGGCTCTACCAGATCTCGATCCCCTCGGCGGTGATCGCGCTGTCGATCACCGCGGCCTTCATCCTGTGGCACAGCGGCTTCGGCTGGGTGCGGCTGCTGACCTCGAACCGGCCGGGCTGGCGCGTGCTCCAGCTGCTGCTGCCCGCGGCGCTGGTGTTCCCGGTGCTGCCGTCGCTGGTCGAGATCGCGATCGAGCGCGGCGGGGTGCTGTCGTCGCTGACCAGCAAGCTGCTGGTGGTGGTGTGCAACATCCTGCTGGTCGGGATCATCACTTATTGGGCGGTGCGCAGCGTCGCGCGCGAGCAGACCGCGCTGCTCGACGCGATCGGCGACCTCGCCAAGAGCGAGGAGCGGCTGGCCACGGCGACCGCGGCGCACGAGGTCGGCGTGTTCGAATGGAATGTCGCCAGCGGCAGCTTCACCTGGTCGCCGGGCACCGAGCAACGGCTCGGGGTCGAGCCCGGCAGCATGCCCGATTTCGACAGCTGGGCGGCGCTGATCGAGCCCGCGGACCTCGAGCTGCTGCTCGACACGATCGGCCGCGCCGTCGCCGAGCGGGCACAGCGCTTCAGCTACCGCTACCGCTTCATCCGGCCCAATGGCGACGTGCGCTCGGTCGAAGGATCGTCGCGCGCCTTTTACGACGACGAGGGCAATCTGGTGCGCACCGTCGGTGCGATCCTCAACGTCACCGAGCGCGACGAGCGCGAGGCGGCGCTGCGCTCGCGCGAGGCGCAGCTGCGCTCGGTGCTCGAGACCGTCCCCGATGCGATGGTGGTGATCGACGAGGCGGGCACGATCCACCAGTTCAGCGCCACCGCCGAGGCGCTGTGGGGCTATCGCGCCGCCGATGTGGTGGGGCGCAACTTCACGATGCTGTCGCCCGCCGAGGAGCGCGAAGCCTATACCAACACGCTGATGCGCTTCTTCCGCTCCGGCGAGAACGGCCTGGTCGGGCGCAGCACCACCGCAGTCGGCGAAGCCGCCGACGGGCGCCGCTTCCCGCTCGAGGTCCGATCGGGGCTGGCGCGAGTCGATGGGCGGCTGATGCTGACGGTGTTCTTCCGCGACATCTCCGATCGGCTCGCGGCCGAGGAGCGGCTGAGCGATCTCAACAGCGACCTCGCCCATGTCTCGCGCCAGAGCGCGATGAGCGAGCTCGCCGCCGATCTCGCGCACGAGCTCAACCAGCCGCTCAGCGCCACCGCGAACTTCCTCGCCGCGGCGCGAATGCTGATCGAGCGCGGCGAGGAGATGGAGCGAGTCAGCGACATGCTGCGAATGGCCAGCGAACAGACCCAGCGCAGCGGCCAGATCATCCGGCGGCTGCGCGACTTCGTCGCGCGCGGCGAAGTCGAGATGCAGGCCGAGTCAATCGAGCAGACCGTACGCGATGCCGTCGAACTGGTGCTGATGGGTACCGGCCAGTTCGATATTCGCGTCACTTATTCTTTGGATCCCTCAATATCACAGATGTACGCAGATAGAATCCAAGTTCAACAAGTACTTGTTAACCTTTTGCGCAATGCCGTCGATGCAATGCGCGTGTTACCCAGAAATCAGCGCCAGATAACTATTGCATCGAGCAAGATCGATGACCACATGGTTAAGATCGAAGTAGGGGATAGCGGACCCGGTATCCCGGATCATGTCCTTCAACAACTTTTCTCGCGCTTTAGCAGCACCAAGGTAGATAGTGGCGGAATGGGTATTGGACTTTCCATCAGCAAGCGTATCATCGAAGCGCATGGCGGCACGATGAGCGCCGAAAACCGGCCCGAAGGCGGCGCCGTCTTTCGCTTCACCCTGCCGGCTGCGGGAGAGGGCGTGGCATGACCAGAACGATCTACATCGTCGACGACGACGACGCCGTCCGGGCGTCGCTGCACAGCCTGTTGTCGGTGCGCGGCGATCTGGTGATCCGCAGCTATCGCTCGGGCGACGCCTTTCTCGAGGAAGCCGGCGATCTCGATCCCGGGGTGCTGCTGCTCGATTTCCACATGCCCGGCGCGAGCGGGCTCGACGTGCTCCAGGCGGTCGAGGAGCGCGCCGCCTTCGCGGCGATCATCCTCACCGGCCAGGGCAATGTCGGCCTCGCGGTTCAGGCGATGAAGGCGGGCGCGCTCGACTTCATCGAAAAGCCCTATGAAGCCGACCAGCTGATGCAGGTGATCGACTCCGCCTTCTCGCGGCTCGAGCAGAACAGCGACGCCGCGTCGCGAGTCGATGCCGCCAAGGCCAAGATCGCCAAGCTGTCCCCACGCGAATGCGACGTGCTGATGGGGCTGATCGAAGGGCGGTCGAACAAGGTGATCGCCTATGAGCTCGACATCAGCCCGCGCACCGTCGAGATCTATCGCGCCAACCTGATGGAGAAGCTCGAGGTGCGCAGCCTTTCCGAAGCGCTGCGGGTCGCGTTCGCCGCGGGGCTGATCCCGAAGGGCTAGGCCACCCGCGCGCAATCCTCGCGCCACTGCGGAATCCGGTCCGCGAGGATGCGCACCGCGCCGCGGGCTTCGAGGCGAAGCAGCTTGGGATGCGGATCGGCCTGGGCTTCGGCGGCGGCGGTCAGCAGCACCACCTGCAGCCAGCGCAGGTCGTCGAGCGCCGCGGCAAGCCAGTCCGCGGGCCGCTCGGCCGCGGTCGGCCCGTCGAGGACGAGCACCGCCGGACGGCGGACGCCGCGCAGCAGCGCCGGATTGTCGATATCGCCGGTGGTGATCAGGCTCGCGCCGGCCATCGCCAGCTGCGCCGCAAGCGCGCTGCGGAGGCCTGCCTCCTGGACGGCCAATACGAGCAGCACTTGCACGTCGGGCACGCGGCCCCTCCCCATTCTCCGCTGGCTGGCGGGATTTCAAACTAGGTCCCGGCCTTAACCACAGCGACTCAGGGGATTTACCTACAAGGGGCCGGAGCTTGTCCCATCGCCGTACAAAGCGGCGAGCAGCGCGCGTGCCGAACGCCGGTGGACCGGCACCAGCCAGTCATGATCGCCGGCCGCGGGCGTGGCCTCGGTCAGCATCACCACGCGCCGCCACCGGCCGCCCTGGCGCTGGCGTTCGAGCCAGTCGCCGGGCTCGCCGGCGATCGCAGCCTCCTCGGCGACGAGGATCGCGGGCTCGCGGATCATCGCGCGATCGAGCAGCCCATCGCCCCAGCTGCTCGCGGTGAGCAGCTCGGCGCCGTGCATCGCGAGACGCTTGGCCAGCGCGCTGCGGAGCTTCGCATCGCCGGCCACCACTACTATCAGAACGGGCCGCGCGGCCATTTTCCACTACCTCATACTCAAGGATACGCGTGACGGCCGGCACCACTTGGGGATCGTCAGGGCGATGCCGGCCGCCACGCCGCATCTATGGCGCGGGCGGGGTTAGCAGCGGATTTCGCGCACCCTAGGGACTTCCCCGTTCCGTAGCCGGCCCCTAGGACGTGCGGACGGACAGATGAAAGGCAGCCGCTTGGGAATTCTCGTTGCGATCGAAGGTGCCGACGGCGTCGGCAAGGCGACCACCGCGCGGACGGTGTGCGACGCGCTCGCCGCCGCCGGGCGCAGCGCGACGGTGATCGCCTTCCCGCGTTACGGCGAGACGGCCGGCGGCGTCACGATCGGCCGCTTCCTCGCGGGCGAGCTGCCGGTGCCGGTCACGCCGCACGCCGCCGCGGTGCTCTATGCGCTCGACCGGTTCGAGTGGCGCGCGGCGATCCTCGCGGCGATGGACGCGCACGACGTGGTGGTGTTCGACCGCTACATCGCCTCGAACATGGCCTATCAGGGCGCGAAGGTCCCGGCCGACGAAGCCCGGGCGATGATGGACTGGATCCTGGCCCTCGAGAACGGCCAGTTCGCCCTCCCCGTCCCCGCGCTCTCGATCTATCTCGACACCCCGTGGGAGATGGCGAAGGCGATGATCCTGCAAAAGGCGCAGCGCAGCTATACCGACCGCAGCTATGACGAGCACGAGGCCGATGCCGCGCTCCAGCAGCGCGTCCGCGCCAATTACGAGGCGATCGTCGCGGCCGACCTGCTCGGCCCCTGGCAAATCGTCCGCGCCAGCGAAGACGGCACGATGCGCGCGCCCGAAGTGATCGCGGCCGAGATCATCGCGCATCTTGACGCCATGATGGCGTAACACTGCACGTCCCCGCGCTTGACAGCCGCCTCTGCGTCATCGAATGGTAGCGCTATCAAATCAGAAACGGCGTTAGGCGAGCGAGGACTTGGAAGCGTTTACAATCGATATGCTGCCGGCCGATCACGCGCAGGCGATTCTGGTCGGGCGCGTGCTGCGCGAGGCCGGGCCGAGTCCGGTCGTGCTGCGCGGCGGCGACGTGGTCGATGTGTCGGCTTCCGCCCCCACCGTCGCCGACCTGCTCGAGCGTGACGACATCGCCGATCTGGCCGGCGAGACGGTCTGCGGAGTCGAGGATCTCAACCGTGAAGGCGGCCCGCGCCTGCTCGCGCCGGTCGATCTCCAGTGCATCAAGGCGGCGGGAGTCACTTTCGCGGTCTCGGCGATCGAGCGGGTGATCGAGGAGCGCGCGCGCGGCGATTCCGCCGCCGCCGCGGCGATCCGCGGTGATCTCGAGGCGAGGGTCGGATCGGGCATCCGCGCCGTCGTCCCCGGCAGCGCCGAGGCGGCGAGCCTCAAGGCCGCGCTGATCGATGCCGGCATGTGGTCGCAATATCTCGAAGTCGCGATCGGCCCCGATGCCGAGGTCTTCACCAAGGCGCCGGTGCTCTCCGCGGTCGGCTGGGGCGCCGAGATCGGCGTCCGCTCCGATTCGGACTGGAACAACCCCGAGCCCGAAGTCGTCGTGATCGTCGACCGCACCGGCACGATCCGCGGCGCGACGCTCGGCAACGACGTCAACCTCCGCGATTTTGAGGGCCGCAGCGCGCTGCTGCTCGGCAAGGCCAAGGACAACAACGCCTCGACCGCGCTCGGCCCGTTCATCCGCGTGTTCGGCAACGGCTTCACGATGGACGATGTCCGCACCGCCGAGATCGACCTGCTGATCGAGGGGCCCGAGGGCTATCGCCTCGAAGGCGCCAACAAGATGAGCCAGATCAGCCGCGATCCCACCGAGCTGGTCCGCCAGGCGCTGAGCGAGCATCAATATCCCGACGGCTTCGCGCTGTTCCTCGGCACCCTGTTCGCGCCGATCCAGGACCGCGACCATGTCGGCCGCGGCTTCACCCACAAGCAGGGCGATACGGTCCGCATCGCGAGCCCCGCGCTCGGCACGCTCGTCAACCGCGTGACCACGTCCAAGGCCGCGCCGCCCTGGGATTTCGGCATCCGCGACCTGATGCGCAACCTCGCCGCACGCGGGCTGCTCGCGCAGAAGGCGGTTGCATGAACAGTTTTTCACTAGCGAAGCCGATGTTTACTGCTACGGCTTCGCGTCCCCGTCCCGTGTCGGAGCTGCGTGCCGGAATGAACCCTGATGTCGGAAGCTGACCCCATGCACACGCCGCTTACCCGTGACCAGCGCGCCTCCTATCCCAGCCTCAAGGGCAAGCGCGTGCTCGTCACCGGCGGCGGCTCGGGGATCGGCGCGGGGATCGTCGAGGGATTTGCCCGCCAGGGCGCCGACGTCACCTTCTTCGATATCAACGAAGCCGATTCGGAGGCGCTGGTCGCGACGCTTTCTGGCGGACAGCAGCCGCCGGCGTTCCACAAGGTCGACCTGACCGACACCAAGGGCCTGCAAGCCACGATCCAGGGCCTGATCGACGAGCACGGCAGCTTCGACATCCTGGTCAACAACGCCGCCAATGATGATCGTCACACGATCGAGGAAATCACCGAGGACTATTGGGAAAACCGCCTCAACGTGAACCTCAAGCATCTGTTCTTCTGCGCCCAGACCGTAATCCCGGGGATGAAGGCCAGGGGCGGCGGGGTGATCGTCAATCTCGGCTCGATCTCGTGGCATCTCGCGCTCGAAGGGCTGACGCTCTACCAGACCAGCAAGGCCGCGATCGAAGGCCTGACCCGCAGCCTCGCGCGCGAGCTCGGGCCCGACAATATCCGCTCGGTCTGCATCGTGCCCGGCAATGTCCGCACCCCGCGCCAGCTGCAATGGTACACCCCCGAGGGCGAGGCCGAGATCGTCAACGCCCAGTGCCTCAAGGGGCGCCTCGTCCCCGACGACATCGCCGCGATGGCGCTGTTTCTTGCATCCGACGATGCACGGCTTATCACCGGCCATACCTATTTCGTGGATGCAGGCTGGCGATAATGAGCGTTACGACATCCGAGCCCGTCAGCATCTGGCAGCTCGGCGCGCCGCTGGGTGAAGGACCGGTCTGGGTCGAGCGCGACCAGGCGCTCTGGTTCACCGACATCAAGAGCCACAAGATCCACCGCTACGATCCCGCGGGCGGCCACACCCGCAGCTGGGACACGCCGGGCCAGGTCGGCTTCGTGCTGCCGATCGAAGGCGGCGGCTTCGTCGCGGGGCTCCAGAGCGGGCTCCACCGCTTCGACGAACGCGACGGCGGCTTCACGGCAATCTGCGATCCCGAGCCGGGGCACCCGACCAACCGGCTCAACGACGGCACCGTCGACCCCAAGGGGCGCCTGTGGTTCGGGACGATGGACGATGGCGAGGCCGAGACCAGCGGCGCGATCTACCGCCTCGGCGCCGACGGGGCATGCCACCGCGAGAGCCCGCTCTGCTCGATCACCAACGGCCCCGCGCTCAGCCCCGACGGGCGCATTCTCTACCATACCGATACGCTGGGCGGGCTGATCTATGCCTGCGATGTCTCGGACGAAGGCCATCTCTCGAACCGCCGCCTGTTCGCGACGATCCCCAGCGAGGAGGGCTATCCCGACGGGCCGACCGTCGACTCCGAGGGCTGCGTGTGGACCGGGCTCTACATGGGCTGGGCGGTCCGCCGTTATTCGCCCGCGGGCGAGATCCTCGAAAATGTCCGCTTCCCCGTCGACGCCATCACCAAGATCGCGTTCGGCGGGCCGGACCTCAAGACCGTCTACGCCACCACCGCCGCCAAGCACCTCGCCCCGGGCGATTTCGCCGCCCAGCCGCATGCCGGCGACCTGTTCCGCTTCGAAGTGAGCGTGCCCGGGCTGCCTTCGTTCACGATCCGCGAAGGCGTGTAGGGTCTGATACAGCTGGATCGAACCAGCTTTTCCCCGGCGAAGGCCGGGGCCCAGTTGCGAGCCGATTCAGATGGCGGGTGCCGCCTGGAGTCCGTCGAGCCTGGGCCCCGGCCTTCGCCGGGGAAAGAGATTCGGATAAGCGGAATTCGGCCCTGCCCCCGGGCACCTGCCTTGTTCTCCTGCGAAAGCAGGAGCCCAGGGTCACAAGCGACGGACCTGTCCCGCCCTGAGCCCCTGCTTTCGCAGCAATTGTGTCGATTGCAAACACGACCGCCGTTCTTAGCCCTCTCCCGCTTTCGCGGGAGAGGGTTGGGTGAGGGTCTTCTTCTTCACTTCTGCGCTGAAAGACCCGCAGCGCAGGCGATCGGGCTGCTGCGCTGGGTGTTCGTGATCCCGGCCTCGCCCGCGCCCATGCCACCGGCACGCCCGACGCGCAGGCGGCGGCCGAGCGCGCGTTCGACCTGCTCAACGCCTATGGCGGCGTCGCGATCGGCGAGCATCTCGGCCAGCTGCTGACCGCGGGCTTCGTGGTCCAGCTGGCGCGGCTGCAGGGTAGCGAAGGCGCCGGCAAGACCGCCGCGATCGGCTATGCCACCGCCGCGGTGATGGTGGCGGGCACCGGCGAGGCACTGGCGCTGTCGCTGGGCGCCGACGGGTCCGCCTTCGGGGTGGCGACGATCGCCGGTTTCCTGGGTTGACCCTGTGGCTGATCGTCACCGGGATCGGGCTGATCCGGGGGCGGTGAGCGCCGCGGTTCAGTGGTTGTGCCGCGGCACCTTCTCGCTCGTGCGCCGGTACTTCAGCGCGAATTCGAGCGCCCCGCCCTCGCCGAGCTGCCCGGTCTTCTCGCGATACAGCTCCTCCCACGGGGTCTGGCTCGCGGGAATCGGCGGCGGCGGCTCCAACCTGCGGCGGGCGATCTCGTCTGCGTCGACCAGCGCGTCGCAGGTGCGGGCATTCAAATCGATGCGGATCGTGTCGCCGGTGCGCAGCCACGCCAAGCCGCCGCCCGCCGCGCTCTCGGGCGAGGCGTTGAGGATCGACGGGCTGTCCGAGGTGCCCGACTGGCGGCCATCCCCCAGGGTGGGCAGCGACATAACGCCCTGCCGGATCAGCGCGTCGGGGGGCTGCATGTTGACCACCTCGGCCGACCCGGGCCAGCCGAGCGGCCCCGAGCCGCGGATGACCAGGATGCAGTCGGCGTCGATCGCCAGATCGGGGTCGTTGATCCGGTGATGATAATCGTCCGAGCCGTCGAACACGATCGCGCGCCCCTCGAACACCCCCTCGGCGCCGGGCTTCGACAAGTAGCGCGCGCGGAAATCGGGGGAGATCACGCTGGTCTTCATGATCGCCTGGTCGAACAGATTGCCCGACAGGACGAGGAAGCCCGCCTTCTCCTTGAGCGGCGCGTCCCAGGGGAAGATCACGTCGCGGTCGCTGGCGGCGCGGCCCGCGACATTCTCGGCGAGGGTCCGGCCGGTGCAGGTCATCACGCTGCCGTCGATCGCGCCCGCGCCGAGCATCTCGGCGATGATCGCGGGAATGCCGCCGGCCCTGTGGAAGCGCTCGGAGAGATATTGCCCGGCGGGCTGCATGTTGACGATCAGCGGCAGGTCGTAGCCCGCCATCCAGTCCTCGGTGGTCAGCTCGAACCCGGCATGGCGCGCCATCGCGATGAGGTGCGGCTGGGCGTTGGTCGAGCCGCCGATCGCAGTCAGCAGGTTGATCGCGTTGAGGAAGGACTGGCGGCTGAGGATCTTCGAGGGGCGGAGATCCTCATACGCCATGTCGACGATGCGGCGGCCGGTCTCGTACGCCATCTGGCCGCGCTCGCGATAGGGCGCCGGGATCATCGCGCAGCCGGGGAGCGACATGCCCAGCCCCTCGGCGATCGAGTTCATCGTCGAGGCGGTGCCCATCGTGTTGCAATGCCCGGCCGAGGGGGCGCTGTCGGTCGCGCGGCGGAGGAATTCCTCCTCGTCGATCTCGCCCGCGGCCATCTTGCGGCGGCTGCGCCAGATGACGGTGCCCGAACCGACCAGCTCGCCTTCGTGCCAGCCGTCGAGCATCGGCCCGCCCGACAGCACGATCGCCGGGATGTCGACGGTCGAGGCCGCCATCAGCGACGACGGCGTGGTCTTGTCGCAGCCGGTGGTGAGGATGACCGCGTCGATCGGATAGCCGTTGAGGATCTCGACGAGGCCGAGATAGGCGAGGTTGCGGTCGAGCGCGGCGGTCGGCCGGCGGCAATTCTCGAAGATCGGATGGAGCGGGAACTCCATCGGCACGCCGCCCGCCGCGAGCACGCCTTCGCGGGCGCGCTTGACGGTCTCGAGATGGATGCGATTGCACGGGGCGATATCGCTGCCCGATTGCGCGATGCCGATGATCGGCTTGCCGCCGCGCAGCTCGTCGGGGGTGATGCCATAGTTCATGAAGCGCTCGAGATAGAGCGCCGCCATGTCGGAGCGGCCGGGTGCCGCGAACCATTCGCGCGAGCGGAACGGGCGGACGGGGGTGCGGGTCATTCTATCCCTCGATCTTCCTATGCGAAGGGGCGCGGCCTCGCGACCGCACCCCTCCCCGTTTCCATGGCTTCGAAGCGTGGAGGCTCAGCCCTCCATCGCCTCGAGTTCCTTGCCCTTGGTCTCGTTGATGAACTTCCACACCAGGAAGAAGCTGATCACCGCGCAGACCCCGTAGAAGCTGTAGCTGGCGGCCAGGCCGATCGACGTGAGCATGATCGGGAAGGCCTGTGCGATCGCGTAGTTCGCGCCCCACTGGAAGAACCCCGCGACGGCAAGCGCCGAGCCGCGGATCTGGTTCGGGAACATCTCGCCGAGCATGACCCACATCACCGGGCCCCAGCTGACGTTGAAGAAGATCACATAGACGTTGGCCGCGATCACCGCGATCGTGCCGGTATCCTTCGAGAGCACGAGCTTGCCATCGACCAGCCCGCCCTGGCTGAAGGCATAGACCATCACGAACAGCGATACCGCCATGCCGATCGAGCCGACCAGCAGGAGCGGCTTGCGGCCGATCCGGTCGATCAGGAGGATGGTGAGGAAGCACGCCGCGATCGAGACCGCGCCCGAGACGATGTTGATCATCAGCGAGTCCTGCTCCGAGAAGCCGGCCGCCTGCCACAGCGTCGCGCCATAGTAGAAGATCACGTTGATGCCGACGAGCTGCTGGAACACCGCGAGCATGATGCCCACCCAGACGATCGAGCGGACGCCGAGGAAGCCGCGGCCGCCCGCCGGCGTCAGCACGTCGCTGAGGCGCGGGCGGTGGTCATGGGCGAAGCTCGCCTGAATCTCGGCGACCTTGGCCTGCGCCGCGATCGGGCCCGACAGGCTGGTCAGCACCGCAAGCGCCTCGTCGTTGCGGCCCTTCGACACCAGGTAGCGCGGGCTTTCCGGAATGAAGAACAACGCAACGAGGAACACGGCGGCGGGCGCTGCCTGCAGCAGGTACATCCAGCGCCATGCCTCGATATCGAACCAGATCTTGTTGGTCGAAACGCCCGCAATCGACGTCACGTAATAGTTGGCGAGGAACGCCGCGGTCAGGCCGGTGATGATCATCACCTGCTGGACCGTGGTCATCCGGCCGCGAATGCTCGCGGGCGCGACTTCGGAGATATAGGCGGGCGAGAGCACCGATGCGGCGCCCACCGCCATGCCGCCGATGATCCGGGCGATCAGGAAGATGTTGTGGTCGTGCGCGAAGCCCTGGACCAAGGCGCCGCCGAGGAACAGCACCGCGGCGAGCCGCATCACGTTGCGGCGGCCCATCGCGTCGGCGAGGATGCCGGCGAGCGACGCGCCGATGACGCAGCCGATCAGCAGCGAGCCGACGGTGAAGCCGAGCCCGGCATCGTCGAGCGCGAAGGCGGCCTTGAGCCCCGGCTGGGTGCCGTTCACTGCGCCGCTGTCATAGCCGAATAGCAGACCGCCGATCGTCGCGACCGCGACGATGGCGAAGACGAGGCCGAAATTGGTCCTCTCCGCGCTTTGGTTCATTCGTGGAAACCCCTCTCCTGTGCCCGCGCTGGCTGCCGGGCGTGTTAGCGGTAACGGTTACGGGATTGGGAAGGAAAAGCAAGACGGTTGGGTGGCGTACCTGGGGGCTCCCGCTTCTTCTTGGCCCTCTCCCGCTTTCGCGGGAAGACCCTCACCCTCCCGCCTTCGGCGGGCCCCTCCCTCTCCCGCGAAAGCGGGAG